>NZ_NGNS01000009.1 GCF_002165625.1 Neiella marina | reverse complement strand
TGATACTCCCCAAAAAGTAGTGTGGAGATCAGATCGAAGTTAACGGAAAAAGTTCAAAAAAATCCCCGCCAATTGCTTAGCGGGGATTTGTGTATAAGAGACAGGCTTAACGCTGGCTTTTTTAGAACTGTAGTGTTTTCTCGGATTAGAGGCCGAAAACCTCCGAGTGGTCTATTTCAGATTCCCAAGTTGAACCCACGCCAACGTCCGAAGCTTTGATGCGATAGAGCTTGCTGGTGTCGGCGCCAATGCCTGCGTCGTCGCCAGCTCCTTGAACAAAGCCATTAGCGTCAATAACAGGCGCTGTTGCTGGTGCTGCGGCGGTGATCACCCCGGTACCAGACACTGACTTAGAAGCGGCACTACCACCAACAGTTTCATCGGAGTAGTAATGGTCGTTCTCAAAGGTCACCGTCGCCTTATCACAGTCATCAACCAGCGAGCCATCATCAACTTTGGTTGCACCGTTAATACCGGTCAATTCGGTGTTTTCAGCTGGTGCGTAATCGTTTAACAGCAGATTGGCCATTGAAACTGCAGAAGTCAGAGGCGTATCTGAACAACCTTTAGCGCCAACCATGAACGGAGCCATGCTGTTGACTATGGTATTGTGACTGAACTCGGTTGCCGAGGTTTCCAATGTTGAGTTGCCAGAGTCACTGTTTTCATTAGACGTCAGCACCAAAGATGCACGCTCACTATCAGAGTCACTGGCTTGGCCGGCAAAGTAGTTGTTGCTTACTACGTGGCCATAAGCCGCAGCATTAACACCAGATTCATATTTGTTGCCGTTCATGCCAATAAAGACATTTGCGTAAACGGTATTTTGCTGACCGTTTTCTAACGACACCATACCGTAGGTGTTCGCAAAGGTGTTGCCATAGACATAGCTACCACTAGTTTGAACTTTAACAACTCGAGTTTTCGCCAAGATGCCATCGAACAAGTTATAACGAAGTACATGACCTGCGGTGTTGACCGAGTTAGTGCCAGTGGTATCACCTAACTGCATACCGTAACCGCTGGATTGACCGCTAGCATCAAAATTCTGGAATAAGTTGTATTCAACAACGTGTTGCGCTGGTGGCAGCAGATTGCTCTCTTCATCCAAGCCATTTGCTGATACCCGAATAAACGAACCTTTCTTGCCATCAACCTTGCCGGAGAAAGTATTGCGAGCAACATGCGCTTTGCTTCCACCAACATAAACCCACGACGTTGAGCTTGAAGACGTGTTCGCTTCATTTTCCATCAAGGTGTTAGTCAAACTAAAGTAAGCGGCCTTGTTGTTGATGTAGTAATCATCAGAGGAGCTGTCAGTGTCACATGAAGTGTCTTTGACATAGTTAAAGTCGGCAAAGTGAAGGTGATCGAATTTAACACCGTCAGCTGCTGACGAGCCATCTGCTGTTGCCAAAATTTCAAAACAAACTTCGCCACTCAGTGCCGCGGTTTCAATTGCAGTGCCAGAAGCAGCAATCGCATCAGCGGTGCGAGTCAAATGAAGATCTTTGACATCAACTGTCAGTAATCCTGCATTGGAGTAATCGCCAGGCGCCATACCGATGACATCACCTTCGACTTCACCATCAAATGCGGCCATCAACTCGGCGAAATTGTTGACGATTTTGCTGTAGGCAATTTCCTCAGCTTCAGCACCATGGCCGGTCTCTTCAAAGCCAGCATCATCAATGTAATTGGCTACCACTGACAGCACTTTACCAGCATCAGTAGCAGCTACCACGTATTCAGCTGAATTGGCACCAGCAATGTCAACGCCATCGGCTTGCCACTGATAATTAATCGTGCCACTTGCACCGTTATCATCATCGACCATCGCTGTCACAGTTTGGCCGACCACTAGCTTGGTGAATTGATCCAAACTAACGGAGCCCGGCACGTTGATCAAAGCGGCAGCCACTGGTGCTGTCTGCTCTGACACAATATCCTCGGCGTTTTCGGCTTGGTCGGTATAAGTCGCCTGAACACTGAGCGCTTTATCGAGTTGTGCCGACGTCACGCTAAAGGTTGGTGATGTCGCGCCATCGATAGCAACTCCATCAGCTAACCACTGATAGCTAATTGCGACGCCTTCGGTGCCATTGTCGTCAGCAACGGTTGCGGTCAGCACATCATCAACAATCGGAGCCTGCTTATCTATCGACACCATACCTGGGGTATTCGCCACTTTAACCGGGTCAGTGGTCGCGGATAGGACGCTCTCACTAAAACCATCGCGATCGGTGTAATCAGCTTTTGCGGTAATTGTTTTACCAACATCAGTATCAGCGATGGCGTAGCTAGATTCAGTGGCACCATCAATCACTGCGCCGTCGGCTAGCCAACTGTAAACCACGGCACTTGGGTCAATACCATTGCCATCGGCAAGAGTAGCGGTCAAAGTCGCGCCTGTTTCAGCAACACCGGTGAGCGTCAGCACACCATCTTCATTACCAATCACCGGCTCTGAAGTTTGGGTGCGTGTCTCCTCTTTGTTGTTGCGTTCATCAGAGTAAGCAACCGTGACACGAATTTGTTTGCCAGCCTCAGCTTCTGTCAACACGTAAGCACTGGCGGTAGCGCCAGCAATGGTTGCACCATCAGCCATCCAAGTGTAAACGTCGGTGCCGGATTTCACGCCATCCTTATCGGTAATTGATACTGACAAAGTTTCACCAACGCGTGCATCACCGGACAAAGAAGCGGAGCCTCGGAAGTTGCCGATGCCGTAGCCGTCATCATTGCTACAGCCGGTTAAAGCCAGAACAACTGCTGAGAGCAATATTTTCTTTTTCATTCTTAATATCCCTTGGAAGCTTAGTGCTGAGCTTCAACCACCCTGGCAGAACGAACAGCAAAACAATACAAACCAATAGCTTTACATAACACCAATATTGGCATTACCAATAAACAACACAAACACTGTAATTTGATTAACCAAATTGGTCAGCAATTTTGTTAAATTTGTCATCAATACTGTGATCAACATCTTTAACCAATGCCATATTTCCTGCGCATTAAGGGGTAGTTATTAATTTAAGTGATAAACAATGCCGATCCATATTGGCCTGACCAATTAAAGAAATGATCGACCTCATTGGGATCAGATGGTTACAGCAGAGCTGATAGCAAGGGAATCGCTTAGTCGGTTGATTGCCGGCTCGGCAAGCATAAGGTAGGGCAAAAAAAAGCCACCTGATTGCAGGTGGCTTAGCATTTACTTGTTTGCTGATCGAGGCTTGCGCTTGTCGAATTTACGTGGCTTGTCACCACCACCTTTTCGACGAAAATCATCCTGTGACGGCCGCGAGCGACGCTTTGCTTTGGATTTAGTCAACTCATCACCATCAGCGAGTTGCAGTCGAATTGGCTTGCCCAAAATCTTTACAGACTTCAGGTGGGCATAAACATCATCAGGCATACCTTTGGGCAGATCGACATGAGAATGCTCATCACCAATTTCAATGGCACCGATGTAGCGGCTCTCGATACCTGCTTCATTCGCGATGGCACCAACAATGTGCTTGGGTGACACACCATGTTCATAGCCAACGGATATTTGGTAAGTATCCATATCGACTTCTTCACGACGCTGTCGCGGTTTGCGCTCACGGCGCTCGCCACGACCTTCTTTTCTGTCTCTACTATCGAAATCACGCTCGCGAGGGGCGCGCTGTGGCTTCTCTTTGAGGAATAGCGGCGAGTCGCCTTGAACCATTTTCACCAATGCTGCAGCAACTTCCAAAGCTGGTACGTTGTGCTCGCTCTGGTATTGCTCGATGATTTCCTGATACTTAGCTAATTCGCCATCATCAATCCCCAAGCTCTCGGTAATGCGATCTTTGAACCGTTGTACTCGAATATCGTTGACTGCATCAGTAGTAGGTAACTGCATCAGTTCGATTTGCTGACGAGTCGCTCGTTCGATCGATTTCAGCATTCGGCGCTCGCGAGGGGCGGCAAATAAAATTGCTTCGCCACTGCGACCTGCTCGCCCAGTCCGACCAATACGGTGGACGTAAGCCTCGGTATCGTATGGAATGTCATAGTTGAGTACATGGCTGATGCGTTCAACATCCAAACCACGAGCAGCAACATCGGTGGCGATCAAAATATCGATATCGCCACTTTTTAACCCTTCAACGGTACGAACTCGCGCTTGTTGAGGCATATCGCCATTCAATGCCGAAGCAGCATAACCGCGAGCACGCAGCTTATCAGCCAGTTCTTCGGTGGAATTTTTGGTACGAACGAAGATGATCATGCCATCAAACGGCTCGGACTCGAGAATACGTGTCAGGGCATCGAGTTTATGCAAACCACTGACCATCCAAACACGCTGACGAATAGTCGATGCAGTTTGAGTCTTGACCTTGATCGTCACTTCTTTCGGAGCATCAAGATAGCGGGTCGCAATACGCTTAATTTCTTTTGGCATGGTTGCCGAAAACAATGCCGTTTGATGTTGTTCAGGCAGTTGCTCCAAAATCCACTCGACATCATCAATGAAGCCCATTCGCAACATCTCGTCAGCTTCATCAAGCACCAGTGTTTGCAGATCTGATAGATCAAGGGTACCGCGACGCATATGATCCATCACTCGCCCAGGAGTACCCACAACCACTTGAACGCCACGTTTAAGCGAACGAATTTGACTGCTGTAGTTTTGGCCACCATAAATCGGCAGGACATGGAAGCCTTTGCGGTGAGCAGCATACTTTTGGAACGCCTCAGCGACCTGAATTGCCAGCTCTCGGGTGGGAGCTAAAACCAGTGCTTGCGGGGTTCTGGCGCTAACATCAATGTTGGCAACCAGTGGCAATGCGAACGCCGCAGTTTTACCGGTACCGGTTTGGGCCTGTCCTAACACATCATGGCCATTCAATACATGGGGAATCGTTTCCGCCTGAATTGGAGAAGGGGTCTCATAACCTACTTCCTGTAGGGCCTGTAAAAGATGATCGGGTAAGCCCAGATCGGCGAAACTCGCATTGGGTTGTTCAGACATTAACGCGCCTTAAAAGAGAAAATACATCGGTGGAATGTTCTTGCGCAGCAAGACTTGTATCCAGTTAGCCTAGTCGCCACCAGAAAAGCTGCACATTAAGTCGCGGAGTGGATGACCGGGGCGCGGAGTATATCTGGATCTATGTCACAAATATAGATCTTGATGAAGGATTAATCAGTCTGGGTGTATGGCATAAGTTACAAACCAAACACAGCCCAACTAGATATTGTCTATCTGGGCCAACTGATTTGGCCCAGATAGCGATTAGAACAGAGGCCGTTACTTGAGCCCTTTCACTGCCTCAATGAAACTATCACGAGCAGTTTTCGAGCCAGCACGCTCAGCTTCTTCAACGAGCCGCATGGCACTATCGATATCGCCTTCTGCAACCTTGGAAGTAATCAGTTGATTATAGAAAGCCTCTGTCTCTGCCAACATATTCACCGGAACTTGGCGGACCATCTGTTGCTTTTGCATACCCGGCGTTGGCGAACGGTCTGGGATGGCCTGACCAATTGGCTGCGGAGGTACACCAGTAGAAGCAGCGGCAGCAGCGTTACCAGCACTGACTTGATGTCCAGCAGCGCCAGAATCTGGCGCTGATTCACCAACACCAAACCATGAATTAACCTTGCTACTGACTCGAGACATGAAGTCAGCATTCGATTCGACGGTACCTGAGCGCAACTCAAGCTTCACCAATCCACCTGGAGAATGACGAGCAATCGGGTCGTCAATATCAGGCGGCACCGTATTACTGCGTTTGGCGAATGTCTTGGCCGGATGAATCAGCTGAGTTTGACCAGCCATATCGCTTGGTGTCGTCATGATCACCAAGTAATACTCAGTTTTTGGATTATCTAAGTAAGAACGTTCAATGTTGAACGACATATCCAATGAATCTGGATCTAGCATTTCGGCGGGCGTGTACTGAGCAACGCTCGCGGGAATGACTCGGACCGGAGTTCGGTTTGCATCAAGCAGCAAAACCGAAGGAGAAAACACTGAATTTTTAGCGCGACTTTGGATAAATACTGAAAACGTCGGGACATTTTCTGGCAGCTTAAACGCAGCAAAATAACTCTTGCCAGTGTGGAATTCAAAAGCAGGGGAATTTTGATCAATTAAGACGTCAGTGATGCTGTCTAATTCGACCGGTTGAAAAGGTAAATCGGCAATACTGGCGCAGCAACTTTGCGCTTGGCTTAAAGACGTTACCAAGCCGCTCGCTGAAGGCTCATCATAAGCTTGTGCAGAAAAAGTGCCTAACATCAGGCTGCTAGCCAAACAACTTAGGGCTAACACAAAACGTTTACTGTGTGTCACACAACTCCCCTCAAAGAAGATATAAGTGCTCATTAGACCAATGAGCCATCGATTTGTTCATGAAAGCTAAAGAAAAAACCCCCGAATAGCAAGGCTAACGGGGGTTTTGCTTAAACCGTTAAACGGTATTTAGAAGCGGCTTACCACCAAGCTTCCATTTGAGCACCGATGCGCAGGTTACCGTCGTCATCACGGTTCTCAGCTACGTCACCGAAGTATGCACCAGCGTACAGACGGATAGTTGGGCGAGACCAGAAGCTAGGACCAGCAGACCATTCTTGAGCAACAACGATCTTAGACAGGTCTTCAGATTCACCACTCCAGACGATGTCTTCTTTCGTGTAGCCCACTTCCAAAGTGGTCTTCATTACGTCATCCCACTTGTACATTGGACGGAACACAACGCTCACGCGAGTTGGTTCGTCTTCTGGCTGAGTGCTGTCGAAGGTCTCTGACTTGGCGTACATGAACGAGTAACCCAGTTCGATTTTCTCGCTCAAGTTGATCACACCCCAGTCGATGATGCGGTAAGAAGTTTCTTTAGAACCGCCCCACCATGGAGTAGACAGTGAAGATTCACCACCGTGGTTGTCCCACGCAGAATCACCCATTGAATCTTTACCGTACTGAACAACAATCTTGTTGAAGCCGCCCATCAAGCCATGGCTGATTTCAGCGGTCAAGAAGTAACCGTCTTCATCATCGTAGCCAGCATCATCTTGATAATCAGTAAGGTCAGCCCAGCCGTAGATGGCAGCCAACTCAAGAGAAGCACCTTCCCACAGAGGGATACCGGCATAACGAACATCAAGTTTGTTGCTCTGAACGATGTTGATGTAGCGGTTAGCATTGTCTTTGTCGTCAGCGCCATCCATTACGTGCTGGTCCATGTTGGTCCAAGCAACAGATAGTTTACCTGCGCCCAAAGAAATGTTTTCCAAACCAACGCCGTAGCCAGAGTTGTTCAGGTAGTACCAATCCATGATGTGGATATCTTTACGCTGGTAGAAACGCTTACCGGCCCAAAGAGTTGCTTCTGGAGCGAAACCAACAACGCCTTCAGCAGCAATGTATGCTTGACGCATAGACCAGTCACCACCGCGCCAACCTTCAACACGATCATCGTGCGCTGGGTCAGAGTGGCTGCTGTTCCACTGAGCAGAGTTACCTTGGAAGTCGTTTTCAGAAGTGAATACTGGCATTACTTCGATACGGAACTTTTTGCCACCTTGGTTGTAAAGCTCTTGTTGGAAGCTCATTTCAACGTAAGTGTCACACTCATCCGCCAAACGGCCGGCCAAGTGACCAGTACCACCGTCACCGTAACAAGTTTGCTCACCACCGTCGTCTGAAGTAGACATACCGGCACGTGCGTAACCGTGGAATTCAACCGCCAAGGCGCTAGAAGACATGAGTACCGCAGCAACAGCTGCAGAAAGTGCTTTGATTTTAGTCATGATGACTTCCCTTATCAGTTATTTTTTGAAAAGCCGCAGCTCTTCGTTATTACCTATTACAAGAGCGGGAATTTCCTGCTCAACGCCCGGTTGGGCTAAATCACATTGTTATCGTTATTGCAATTTACGGAGCCACCGTTAATTGCGCTTTAACCAAACGTAACAGTTGTTACGCCAGTGAAAGATAGTTCAATTTGCTGACCTGTCAGCAAACTTTGAAATTTTTTTCATTTTTCCGTGAACTTTTGCACTTTTTAACTGTCCATGATTGCAATCAGATGACAGTTGCGCGTCGATTTCACTAATTCCTCTTGCCCACCAAAACCACTAACTAACTAACTAACTGTTTAGAGCGCAAGTTGTCTTGTCGTTGCTCAGCTTAGCCTGTGCTAACCAACGGCGCTGATAGTAGAGAGCAGCGTCGCCATCATCTGTGACAAAAGTCACATTTAAATCAGTTTATAACACCACAGTTACGCAAGTTGTGGCGGACTTCAAATAGAAAACGGTCTCACAGTTGCACCAATTTGGATCGCCACCAACGAGTTGTTAATTCACCACAATTCCGTCGAGAATCGAATAAATATCAGCGCCTTTTGCCGTTAACAAATTAACCCAAATTTAACCAACAGGCAGATAACAATCCTTACACCCAGCTAACAGTGCACAACCTTATTCTGTAGCGCACCATTAACAAGCACAGTCACCTGAGATAGATTGGAACAAAAGATGTGGCAGGAAACCGAGCGATGAAAGCAATCCGTTCACTCGGCCCAACAAAGATGAACAGCGCTGACCTACAATTGGATGAGGAGATCGTTAATCCACTCTTCGGCGCCATTGATCGCTTCAAAGTGCTCACAGGCATCGACATTGAGCACTGGCATGAGTTGTTTGCTGCCGAGCTCGTTTAACAAGTCTGAGATTAAGGTACCTGCACCACAGAATGTTTCACCATAGCTGCTATCTCCTAATGCCAGAACCGCTGTTTTGGTATCAGTCAGCATTGGAAACTTATCGTTCAAATCTTGGTAAAAACCTTCGATGCTCGGTGGCAAGTCTCCCTGCCCTGTTGTCGATGTCACCACCAACCAATGTTCTGCCGAAAAATCGATCACTTGTTGCAACGTCGCTTCTTCAAATATATTGGCATCAACTGATTTACCTTTTGCCAAGTCACAAATATGGTTTGCTAGCTCAGCTGCACCACCATATACAGAGCCAACGATGATCGCCAATTTGGTCATAGACTTTACTCCTCAACTAAAGGCCACAGAGCTTATCAACGGATTGCATCCTGGCCAATGGTTATCGGCTTGCATCAATTGCCACTCCGTTGGCAATGGCGCGGTAATTGTGAGCATTTGTTGAGAAACCGGATGTTTCAAGGTCAGCGACTCGGCATGCAGCATTAACCGCTGTACCTTTGAGAAATCAGCAAAAGCCCGATTCTGGCGACCGTCACCATGGGTAGTGTCGCCAATTATTGGGTGTCTAAGATGAGCCAAATGACGTCGCAACTGATGCTTGCGTCCAGTTTCAGGCGTTAATCGCAACCAAGTCAATCGGCTTGATTTGTAACGCCCGGCAGCATAGGGCAACTCCAAATGAGATAAAGCGCAGTAGTGACTCACCGCTTGTTGTGCTTGTTTTTGTTGGTCCGCCAATCGGTCCGTGGTTTTATCTAGTTGCTCTTTCAGTGGATAGTCCACCGAACCTTGGCCCTGCAACCAGCCCCTCGCCAGTGCCAGGTAGCTTTTGGCAACTTGATGGAGCTGAAACTGCTCACCAATCACACGGGCTACATCGGCACTGAGCGCAAACAGCAACACCCCTGACGTTGGCCGGTCTAACCGGTGAACTGGGAACACATGACGACCCAAAAGATCGCGTACCAGCTGCATAGCAAACCATACTTCGCCGCGAGCCAGAGCGGTTCGATGAACGAGCAGACCGCTTGGTTTATCAATTGCAACAATGTAATCGTCGAGATATAGAATCGGTAATTCGGGCCGTTCAACAAACATCAATGGTCCTGAGAATCTGGATGAGAGGAGCTCGCTGGGTCAGTTCATGGCGATAAACTTCCTCAGCCATAGGGCTGATAGCAATCGCCTCTGGCAACTCTCGGCGCTGTTCGATCAGATCTTGCATGATTGGCAAGAACACAAATTGAAGCCATTGCGCCATGCTGAGGGTATCAACACAAAAAGGCAGGGTACTCGCCAATGCTTGTTCATTAGGTTGCTCTGTCTGCCACAAATTCTGATTTTTCAGTTCAGTTTCGAGCTGCTGAAGTAATTCCGCCATCTGTTGACTACGAGGCATATTGATGTCACCGAATTAGAATGATGAACTTTCGATTTTGCCAACGAAGCACCATCCCTTACAATGCCCAGCCCGATTATTTCAGGATTCAGTCACGTTCATGAGCACTATCGATCAAGTATTAACCCTTGGCGGTTGTCACTACACGGTTTACGACATGGGTCGAACTGTTCAGCGCATTGACAAGCAGCAATTTGTCGAGTTTGAACAGGGCGCGGTCCCTTACCCCTATCCAATTCAAGGTCACGCTTGTTTCGCCGTGGTATTTTCTAAGCCTGAACAAGCTCAAACGCCCTATCTATGGTTGTTGAAATTTGCCGTTGATGAAGTGAGCAAACTGATATTCAGTGGTCGCGATGATTTTTTGCGCATGGTCATTCAAGCACTGGGCGAAGATATCGCCAATGCCGATATCGATGCGGAATCACTCAACAATCACCCCTACGCTTTCAAGCCATCGACAGAGAAGCTAGCAGTACTGAATGCCCGTATTCGGAGCAAACTCCATCAATCGGCGTCGATTTATTACGAACCTGCCTACGACTATTTCTGCCATCATCCGAGTGACGACGGCTGGCAAGCATTGGGATTCCAAGGCATCGCCGATTTGACCGAGCGTTTAGACAGCGCCAGCGCTGACCATATGGCTAGCCAGCTTGAATATCTGCCCGAGCCAGCATTTTGTGCACTGGCTCAATGCCTTGAACACATTCGCTTACCTGCCCCCATTCAAACTAAACTGATGAGCTGGCCAGTAGAGAAGCGAGATACATTCTGGCTTCGAGCTCTGACAGGAGCGCAACAACAACCACAAAGCGAAATCATCTCTGGTGTTCTCAACACAAGCCAATCGATTGACCTATTGATCACTGTCTGTGCTCGTCATTGGCGCTATTTCAATAGCCCAGAGCGGGTCGTGAACTTGCTTGAAAGCGTGGTTCAATGTCCACAAGGGGATGCGGTCTTTGCCGCCCTCATCGCCGATCTCACGGCCATTCCACAATGCCGTCAAGCGACCCTTGAAGCGCTTCGCTGGCCGCAACGCTCTGTCCAATTGAGTCAAGCAATTGGACAGCTGTTTCAACAAGTAAAGCCGCCAGTGAGCTGAACGTAATTAGAAACGCTAGTTAGGCCTCAGTTTATCAATTTCTTCAGACTTTAGATGGAGATATAACAAGCCGTTGCTACAGTTAAAGTCATCTCAACTGGAGGAAGATTGAGTTATGGGATGGCTTCACAATTTACGATTTATGGCCAAGCAAATGTTAATTGCAGCCATATTCGGCACAGCAATCGTGGTATTAATCGTCGTCGCGCTCAATGCCACTCGGCAACTTGGCAACGACACATCAACCTTCTCTGATAGTTTTTTGCCTCGGGTTAACTTTTTACTACAAGCTGATCGCGACTTATATCAATCGATACTGGCCGAGCGCACGCTGATCACCATCGATTCATCTCATCCCGATTATGCTGACCTGGTGACTCAACAACAAGAAAACATCCAGCAAGCAGCGGAACGAGTAAGCAAAGCCAAATCTCTTGCTAGCGACGCTGGCCAACTTCGGATGTACGATGATTTTCAAACCGAACTGAATCGCTGGCAATCACTATCCAACCAGGTATTAAGCCTTGCCAAAGAGTCGCAACAGCGCGCCAGAACATTGAGTGTTGGAGAGTCAAGCGCCCAGTTCGAACGCGCCCGAGACTTGATTGACAAATTAACCGAACTAACCGAGCAGGAAGCCGCTGTTAGTATTGAGCACGCGATAACAGTCCGAGAAAACGTCACTTGGACTATCTGGCTGGTAGCTATCGTTGGAATCGTCATCGCCTTTTCGATTGCTTATGTCACAGCAATCTACTCCACCAATGCTATTCGTGAAGTGCGCGATCGAATCCGCGACATTGCTGAAGGTGAAGGAGACCTTACTCAGCGTATTAGGGCTCAAGGAAAGGACGAGATCGGCGAGTTGTGTGTGGCGTTCAACTCCTTTGTCGAGAATCAGGCCGGCATTATTGGCCATATTAAGGGGGCCATGTCAGGCCTCAATACTGAACTTGGCGAAGCAACACGGCAAATTACTAAAGCTCAGGACGCCACTTCAAACCAACAAGCGGAAAATGATCAGATTGCGACCGCGGTGACCGAAATGGCAGCAACCGTGCAAGAGGTTGCCCGGAATGCCAGCGATGCAGCCTCTGCGACTCACAAAGCCGATAATGACGTCGATAATGGCCGCGCTGTGGTCAACAAAACGGTAGAAAGTATCGAGGATCTGGTGAGCGATATCGAGAAGTCTGCTCAAGTCATTCAGCGGGTTGAAACCGGCAGCCACGAAATTGGTACCGTGATGGATGTGATTAGCAGTATTGCGGAACAAACCAACTTGCTGGCTCTAAATGCAGCCATTGAGGCAGCCCGCGCTGGTGAACAAGGTCGCGGCTTTGCCGTGGTTGCTGACGAAGTCCGTACTCTAGCGCAGCGCACCCAAGAATCGACCAGTTCAATCCGTGACATCATTGAACGCTTGCAAAGCGAGAGTGCCGCGGCCGTTGAAGCAATGAAAGCCAGTCAGAATGGTACTCAGCAAGTGGTCGAACTAGCGGCGCAAACCGGAGATGTGTTGGAGCAGATAAGTGTCGCAGTCAAGTCGATTGCCGACATGAATACCCAAATTGCAGCCGCATCTGAGCAACAAAGCAGCACCGCAGACCAAATTTCGGAAAATGGCGTTCGAATCAAGCAAGTTGCTGAAGAGACTTATCAAATCACCTTGGATGTGACCAGCGCCAATGAGCGAGTTGGCTCCCACACCAACGAAGTATCCCAATTGGTTGGGCGCTTCAAGATCTGACCGACAATGACCGGGTCAAACACCAAAAAGCCAGGGTTGCAAGCAACCCTGGCTTTTTATGAGCATCCAGCTCGCTCCCCCGTCATATTCATCCTAAACATGCCAGTGTCCATACTGCCGCCTTAATTGACGTTCCTGATTCCCCTGCCGATCAATCCCGATCGCCGTCCTAGCAACATCCCTGCTGCCTGAGTAGTCAAACTCTCCGAGCTTGATGGAGCATCCTGCTCGCTTGGCGAGCTTCCTGCTATCACTCCTGTGATCAACCATCCGTGCTTGTCGCCAACTCGGGATCTAATTTACGCCATCAGCATTTATCAGCAATAGATGATAATAATTTGTTAAATTAGACAATCAGAGCAACAAAGCTGCCCAAGCATAATTTTTTATTAATTTTCATTATGTTGAGTCGCTACGGGAGCGATATTGCCACGCCACCAAAGGCAGAATAGCTTACAAGGTGTGTGCGACATTTCGCACACACTTAGCAGGGATTAGCTGATGATGGTAGTTAGCCCTTGATTCACTGTTGCCGATACAAAAACATCAAGGTGCCTGAAATATTGGCAAATTCGAGTTGTTTAATTTGCTTGTAGCGATGTTGCTCAAGCCAATCGATTGAGCGTGGCTGACTCACAAAGATACCAACACCGTCAGCAGCCCGCTGCTCGTCAAGTAAGCTTTCGACGCCCGCCAACAACGTATCGCCGACCCCATGCCCTTGGTAGTTCGGCGCAGTGGCTAGCAGGCTAAGCTGATAGCAGTTATTAGACGGTAAGGCTTGGCAAATACGTTGTTCTTTTTCAAGCAACCTACTGGTGCTGACGATGCCTGCAGATAGCAGCATTTTCATCCGCCAGTTCCAGAAACGGCCTCCGGCAAGCGGTGACTCTGGCGTTTGCAAGCAAGCCACGCCAACCAACAAATCGCTATCAAAGGCGCCAATAACAGGTAGTTGATACTGCCAGAATACATCGAGCTCTTCGCGGAACAAGGCCCGTAAACGCTGCTCGTAGTTTTCATTGTCGACGTCAAAAATGCCTTGAAACATGGCGTCATCATGATAGGCCTGAAACAGTAAACTAGCGGCGATGCCTGCGTCCTCTGCACCGAGGTACTGAAGTCGCAGTGAAGTCGTTGTTGTCATTATGTCCCTTAATAATGTCTGGCTTTTTTCCGAACCTACGAGGGTTGAACGGCAAAGCCAATAGGATCACTTTGACAACACTTAAAATTGCGCACTTGACCACATTTTGTTCAACACTCCAGGACCAAGTTAAAGCAAGCAATGAGTTCAACACTGGGCTTTGTCTTGATGACTTTGTACACTGGCGCTATTTCGCTAACTTCATTAGAGTCATGCCAGATTACCAAGCTATCGTCGATCAAGCCGTTGCCCATATTCGCGCGCAACATCAGCAACCAACCGTCGCCAGAGTGAAGCGCCACTTGTCGCAGCCTGTGCCACTCGCCATTTTGATGCCAGCAGTGAAAGCCGCGCAACAAAGCGATAGTGGCGCCGATTCGGCGCGCAAAGTGGTGGAACAGGCCTCTGAGTCGCCGCAAGTCGAGCCCATGACAAACGAGCAGCTAACTCAAGCAGTTCGCCAGCTACAGCAGCAAGTGATCTCATTGCAGCAGCAAATTAGTGAGCTCAGAGGGGGTTAGCCGTCACTGAATCAGTGGCTTGGCTGATTGCAAAAACTCAACCAATGTCGGGGCCAATGTATGACTTGGCGGCCGACCTGGTAACTCTGCGACAACCGAGCCATCATCGGCAACGGATATCACTAGTTCAGAATTCAGGGCTACCCCAATAAACACACTGGGCTCAAGCTTAAAGCGCTTTTGGGTCAATAAGTGGCCAGTTAAATTTTGCAAGAAACGGACGTAGTCTTGCTGATTCCACGGCATCAACAACTCGACAGGGCCAACCTCAGATTCAATCGTGATACCAGCAGCATAAAGTGCATTCCAGTATGCTTTACCGCTCGGATGCAAGTCCACCGACATTGCTTGTTCAAGCTCGGCAAACTGGTCAACATCATCGCGTAAACATACTTTCCAACTGCTTAGCTCGCCATCTTTTGCATCTGCCGGAACACAAGCCGAGGGCCAATCATCATCAACCTCGACACAGTGATGCTCTCCGATTTGAGCTAAATAATCAGCTTGAAAGCGCTCAATCAGCTGTTCTAAAGCGCAAGCGATGGCTTTTGGGTCATTCATTTCAGTTTTTCATCCGTCGATTGATATACAATAAAGACCGTCATTTTTATCAGTAATTTCGTGTCATCCCATGAGCAAGCACTACCATGATGCCCCTGAACTGAAGGGTTTAGGACTCGGCCAACAAACAAACTACCCCCAGCAATACGATCCCAGTCAACTGCAAGCGGTACCCCGCTCGTTGAACCGAGACGATATCAAACTTTCTGCCGCGGCACTGCCATTTCATGGTGTCGATGATTGGACCGGCTATGAAATCAGCTGGCTCAACGCCAGGGGTAAACCTGTGGTAGCCATTGGCCTATTTACTCTGCCTTGTACTAGCCCTAACCTGGTCGAATCTAAATCGTTCAAGTTGTATCTCAACAGCTTTAATCAAAGCCGGTTTGATTCCATTGAACAGGTTCAGCAGCTGATGCGTCAGGATCTTAGTCAATGCGCAGGACAAGAGGTTGCGGTGCAACTATTGTTGCCTGATCAATTTAGCCTGCTGCCGTTGGCACAACTTGACGGCGACTGCTTGGATGAGCTTGATATTGCGATTGATGACTTTGAATTCAGCAATGAACTATTGCAAGGTGCTGCAGATGGCGCAGAAGTGGAAGAAACACTGGTCAGTCACTTACTCAAATCCAACTGTTTGATCACCAATCAACCCGATTGGGGTTCAGTACAAATTCACTACAAAGGCGCCCAAATCAATCACGAGGCGTTGCTTCGCTACTTGATCTCGTTTCGCCTTCATAACGAATTCCATGAACAGTGCGTGGAGCGAATATTCACTGACATCATGACCTTCTGTCAGCCTCAACAACTATCGGTGCTGGCTCGATATACTCGCCGAGGCGGACTTGACATTAACCCATTTCGCTCGAACTTTGAACCACAACCGGCACCATTCCGATTAGCACGGCAATAACTTCATTAGCCGAAGTTGCTGGCTCCGCCGACACCACGATTAGTCGTGTCGGCCTTGATTTTAGTCTACCGATTACCCAACCATGCCTGACGCAAAGCATCGGCTTCTGGCGAGGTTTTGGGCGCCACTTTCAACTTGTTAATCAAACCTTGCGGCGATGCCAGCGTCACCTCTCGCTTAGTTAAAATTCCCTGCCGGAACAGGTGCAATTGCAATGTTTGACCGGCATCCCAACTATGTTGAATTCGTTCGAAGTTGCCAGAATGAACAGCGAAACCATCGACCGCAATAATGCGATCGCCTTGGCTTAACCCCGCCATCCAAGCCGGGCTTTGTGTTGATACAGCGCCAACTTTAAGGCCTTCAGGGGCTGCTTGGAGGCGAGCACCGAGCCAATAATTTGGCTTACTCTTCGCTTCGTTTTCCAACCCAGCCTGAGCCAATAGTTCGATCCAATCGACTGCCAATGGTGAGTCAATGTGCTGTTGCCACCATTGCCCTACATCGGCCTGTTCGCCTACCAATTCGGCCATGGCGTGCTGAACCTGTCCCTCAGTGAGGCCATTGGGCAAGCTGAACAATTCGTAGAGCAGTCGATGCAGTGCAGCAACGCCAGCTTGATGACCAGAATTCTGCAACAACCAAAAATCAAGCGCTAAAGTCGCCGCAAAGCCTTCTTGATAGATGTTGGCATCGAAGTTGTGACCGTGCTGTCCACCATGTTGATGCCACTTGTACCAGCTTGAATCAGCAACCGATTGATGACTGCCGCCGGGCGTTGCTTGGTGTCGACTCAACCGCTTTGCTAGTCGTTGATAATACTTGGTTTCGTTCATCAAACCGGATGTCAGCAAAAGCTTTTCTTGTAGGTAACTGGTTGATCCTTCGGCTAACCATAGCAAGGTTGAATGGTGACGATGGTTGAGGTCATAGGGTACAAATGCCGCAGGGCGATAAGCTTTGACATTCCAAGTGTGAACAAATTCATGAGCCACCAGCCCCATAAAATCGAGGTAATTTTCTGGATCATTAAACTTAAAGCGATCCCATTGCATGATGGTGGAGTTTAGGTGTTCGGTACCGCCTCGAATGTTGTCCGTTGCATGGACCATAAAGACATATTTGGAAAACGGAAAACTACCCCACAGTTGGTAAGATGCTACCACCAACTTTTTGATGTCAGCGTTGAGCTTGTCCAAGTTAGCCGGGGTATGTCCCCACACCACCAATTCAAACTGAGCGCCTTGAAATTCGAATGAACGAAACTCGTGCTCACCGGCTTCAACCGGAGAATCAATCAGCTGCTGATAATTATCAGCAACTAGCGAATTTGCCGACTCGCCCTGCTTTAATCCTGAGCGAATTTGCCAATGCTTTGGCACATTTAGCTCTACTCTGTAGGGTTTGTCCTGTGCGCCCTCAACTGCCACCACTGCGGCGGCGAAATCAAGGAACAAATGTGATTCATCTAAATGACGAGTTCTCATTGCTAACTCATCTGCCGTCAACAAGTAACGAATCACCACTGCGCTAGGGGATGTCAACTCAGCGCGCCACTTGTGATCGCTGATTGCCGTAACAGACAGCGGTTGGCCATTGCCATCAACGACGTTGAGATTGGTCATCGCACTAGCGAAGTCGAGTTGCTCATAGCGACCCGTTCGCCACACCGGCATGGCAAACTGCAAAGTCTCGCGATTGAGGTCGCTTATTTCAATTTCAACTTGCAGTTGATGCTGCTCGACAGCAACTGGGGTTAACCTGACAACCGTTTCCGCGGAGCAATAAAAAGCCACCGTGAATGTGAGAAATGCTATGATTTTGTTCAACATACTAGCTTGAAACCTGTTTCTGTTAGCGTTAGTTGGTTACACTAAACGCAGATAATTTGTCATCAAAACGTGAGAGCCATGACCAAATTCGCAAGGATGCTTTGGGTTGTTTTGCTGCTTGTTAAGCCGGCATTTTCGGCCACAGATGCGCCTCAGTGGGCGGCATTGTACCAGCAGCAATGGCATCAGTCCGAACAATCCTTCATGGATCGCAGTAAGAGTTTTGTCGACACCAAACTACCCTCTTTCGATCCTCAGTCTTTGATTGACCTCAGTGCCAAAGAGCGCCTGCAAGTCGCCCAAGCGACTGCCATTTATTTGCGAACCGCCCCGTTCACTAACGGTAGCCACACCTTCAATCAATATGCCCAGTTAATTGTCGACTTGGCAATCATGATTAAAGACCCTCTTCTTGAAGCCGAAGGTTACTACCACTTGGCGCGCGATTCGGTCGAGCACCGGCAGCTGATTCAGCATGGCGAGCGACAACTCAACCAAGCGATGCAAACCTTGTCTTCACAAGCCATTGCCGATGAAACTACTCACAGCATTCTGTTGGCTCATTTGTACCTACTACGAGGACAAATCCAACTTCAGCGCAATCAAAACATAGAAGCCATCGAATCTGCCGAAACGGCTTTGGTGCTATCAGAGGCCCAAGAGCAACCCTGGTTAACAACTCATGCGATGTTTTTATTGGGTGAAAGCCAACTTAAGCTACAGCAACTCGATCTAGCGATCGAAGCCTTCTATCAAGCGCTTAATTACTCAGAACAACAACAGAACTTACGTCAAACAACCAAAGCCTATGTCAACATAGGTTTGGTTTACCAACAGCAAGGACGACAAAAAGAAGCCATTAATCATCTGCAACAAGCGGCCGAGCAATATCAACAATTGGGAGAAGAGTTGATGTTGGCCAAAACGCTCAATCAACTTGCCAACCTCCACCACCAAGCCGAGCAGTTGAACCAAGCAATGGCTATTTACCTCAATTCGCTGGCGCTTTACAAACAGCTGAATAACGCCAAAGGCGTCGCTGACGTCAGTCAATCCATTGCCGATGTATATCGGCAGTTTGGCGAGTTAGAAAAAGCTCGGCACTATTTTCAAGATGCCCAACGACTATTTCGACAAATTCACGATAACGAAAGTCTTCTGCAATTGACCCTGCTGGACGCCGAATTGCTAGAAGCTGAAGGGCATATCAGCAAAGCATTATCACTGCTTGAACAAACCAAACAGCAAGTTGCCATCAATAGCGACATGGATATTGAGATCCGTAAGATAATGATTAAATTGCTGTTGCAACAAGACCAGTTCGAGCAAGCCAGCAAACTCATGCAACAAGAGCTTGAGTATCTAGAAGATCACGTCAATTCGTCTATTCATATCCGCGTCAATCAGGTTCAGAGCAGCCACCAAATTCAGTTGTTGCAAAAACAGCTCGATGACTACAAAAATAGTGCTGAAAATAAAGCCATCTTAGCCGAACGCTACCTTAACTACGCCAGTGGCTTGTTCGTCATTGCGGTGCTGGCGATTGGTTCCATTTTAGGCCAATGGCGCAAGCTCCGAACCCAGCAGCACCACATCAAAGATTTGTCGTACGACGCCTCACACACTCAATATACAGGTTTGGGCAATGGTCGGATGCTAGTGCCAAATTTGGTCAAAGAAACCTTAAAGCTGCAGCGCCAACAAGAGAACTGGTATGCCGCTGGTGCAACTGGACAACGCCCAGCTGGCAAACTATTGACCCTCATTCACGTGCCGTTCTTAACTCATTTGCATCAACGCCATGGTTTTGAAAGTGGTCGCAAGATCGAAATGAAATATGGCCAGTTTCTTCGCAGCCGCTTTGCCGATTTAACTTTGTTCCAACCCAGAGATGACGTCATCGCCGTGATCTTGCCGAGTTCCTCAATTGAGGCAACCGCCCAGCGGATCATCGATACGCTGCATGGTTTTGCGCCGCCGGGGATGACCAAACGAAAACCGCTCAGCGTGGCTCTGATGCATTACCCGTTTACCCAAAAAAACAGTAAGGCGGTTAACGCAGGAGCCGCCAGTGAGATGTTGTTATTGGCATTAAATGCCGCAATGGAAATTACCCAACGCGAGGACGCAGACGTTTGGGTAGGGTTAGAAGCATTAGAAACAGCGCCCGTTAGCCTATTCCATAATCGACCACGCGATAATACCCTACTCGGTATTCGTAAAGGCTTCATTCGGGTGGTATCAAATGTCGATAAAAATGACATTAATTGGCCTTTTACGTCAGAAAATCAAAATTTTGTGCAGCGACCCGAGTAAGCTTCGAAAAAACAGAAAGTTTGCTTGTATGGGCAAGAGTCTGACTTCTAGAATTAATAGGGCCACTCGCTAGTAGGGTAATAGTCCCCCCTCGCAGGAGTTAACGGATTGAAGGACATTAACAAAGCATATCGAGACTTAGAGTCGAAATTTCTCAGTGATAGGGAAACTCTGGGCCGCTTAGTCGAGCGCATGTCGCATGCGTGCAAAGGCCAGCAAACGGAACTCGACAATAAACTCGCAACCTTGCGGACATCACTCAAGGAAAATGCTGACTTAGAAAACATTCGGCCATTGACCGATCAGGTTGAAAACCTGCTGCAACAAGCCTCTGCCCGCATTGATGCGGATCTAGCGGTAGCCAAACAGAGCTTCTTCGAATCTTGCTCAACGCTGCAGCGTGCCCGAGGTTTGGAGCCAGAGACTCGTCGTCAATTGCGCTCGGTGATTGAGCAGTCGCAGTTACCAGAAACCAAGCTAACTCACCTTCTGCCACATTTAAGCACGCTCTCTGAGCTCTACAGCCAGACATTAGCAAACCTCCATCAGCAAAAAGGTATTGAACCGCAAACCTTGCCAAAAAGCGTTCATACGCTGAGCAATGCACTACTCAATGTGTTGTCGGAATTCGACTTTGAACCCAAAGCCGCACAAGCGATAAAAGACCAACGCAGTGCCCTCGCTCAAGCTTCAAAACCAGAAGAGCTGGTCACCATTTGCGTTGACTCCATGAAGGTGATCATTAACGCGGTGAAAGTAGAGCGGACCGGTTCCGAACAATTCTTAAGTCGCTTGAATGCCAGTCTCGATCGTATCAACCAAGCTTTGGAACAGTCAGTAAGTACCTCGGCGCAGCTCAATCAGGTGCAATTGGAGACTGAAAAGCAAATCCGCCAGCAGTTATCTGCATTGTCACAAGACGTCGAAGTAAGCGATCGCTTAGAACCGCTGAAAGTTCAAATTGCTAGCCGTTTGGAGTCCATTAACGACTTACTGGCCAAGCGCTCAAGCAACGCCGACCTTGAGTTACAGTTGCAAGATAGCTTACAGCAAATGAGCAAGCGCTTAACCGAGCTGGAGAGTGAGTCAAAGAATTACCAAACAAGGTTAGAAGAACAACGTCACAAGCTCTATGTCGACACCCTAACCGGATTGAAGAATCGTGCCGCGTTTGATGAGCGTTTTGAGATCGAGTTTGAACGCGCTCAACGTTATCAGTTGCCGCTAACCCTAGCGGTGATGGACCTCGACCATTTTAAAGCGATTAATGACAATCACGGTCATATCGCCGGCGATAAAACCCTTGGCGCAGTGGGTAAACTGCTAAAACAATGGCTTCGGTCCTCCGACTTTGTTGCTCGCTATGGCGGCGAGGAATTTGTTCTGCTACTGCCCCAACAAACCATTGCATCGTCAACACCAATGCTGGATAAGCTATGCAAGAAAATTGCATCAATTCCATTCATCTACAAAGGCCAGAAACTCAACGTTACCATGTCTATTGGTGTCGCTCAGGCTGACCCCAAAGAATCGCGCATTGCGCTTTTTGATCGCGCTGACAACGCGTTATACCAAGCCAAAAATAACGGCCGCAATCAAATCGTCACGGCCTAACAATTATAAATCTGAGCGACTGCCCTGCTTTGGGCAGTTCGCAGGCTGGAGGTTCGTCATATGATCACTCAAATTAATCCCGTTGGATCAATGGATCTGCTTTCCCAATTGGAAGTTGATCGACTCAAACAAACATCGACTTCTGAGCTGTACCGGTTGTTTCGCAATTGCTGTTTAGCAGTATTGAATGTCGGCGCCCAGACCGACAATAGCCGCGAGATCCTCGACAGTCACAAAAGCTTTGACATCAACGTTCTGCGCCGAGAACGAGGCATTAAACTCGAACTCCTCAACCCGCCAGCAGAAGCTTTTGTTGATGGCGCACTGATTCGCGGTATACAAGAACATCTATTCTCTGTGTTGCGCGACATTCTCTACGTTGAAAACCAGTACCACAATAATCGTCTGATTAACCTGACAAGTTCGACCCACGTCACTCACGTGGTGTTCGATATCCTCCGCAATGCTCGTGCCATCCACTCGCAAGCCGACCCGAATATGATTGTTTGCTGGGGCGGCCATTCGATTGGTGAGAAGGAGTTTCTTTACACTCGTTCGGTTGGTTATCAATTAGGGTTGCGAGAGCTAAATATTGTTACCGGCTGTGGCCCCGGTGCGATGGAGGGACCAATGAAAGGCGCCGCCATTGGCCATGCTCAACAGCGTCAACGCCACTGCCGATACTTGGGGCTTACAGAGCCAAGTATTATTGCCGCCGAGCCACCTAACCCAATTGTCAACGAACTGGTTATCATGCCGGACATTGAAAAACGTCTGGAAGCCTTTGTCCGCTTAGGACATGGCGTGATCATCTTTCCCGGGGGCGTTGGCACAGCAGAAGAGTTACTGTATTTGCTGGGTATATTGCTTCACCCAAAAAATGCCGAAGAGCCATTGCCTGTGGTACTCACCGGCCCGCAAAGCAGCGCCGAATATTTCAATCAGATCGATCAGTTTGTTGCCGATACCCTTGGCGAAGAAGCACGAAGCCGTTACGAAATTATCATTGATGATCCAGTAGCAGTCGCGCGCTACATTAGCGACAAAACTCAGGATGTCCGGCAACATCGAAAAGCACTTGGTGATGCCTATCACTTCAATTGGTCGCTTCACATTGAACCAGAATTCCAGTTGCCATTTGAGCCCAGCCACGACTGCATGGCAGAACTGAATTTGCATCACAATCAGTCATCTGCTGCACTAGCATCAGCGCTTCGCAAAGCCTTCTCTGGTATTGTTGCCGGAAACGTCAAAGAAGCGGGAATCAAAGCCATCGAACGCAACGGACCGTTTGTCCTTCATGGCGAGAAGGAATTAATGACCCGCCTGGACAAGTTGCTGAAAGCATTTATCGCTCAGGGCCGAATGAAATTGCCGGGTTCAGAGTATCACCCATGTTACACGGTGCAGACATAGCATGACGCCAACTCTAGTCATCTTCGATGCGATGAATTTGCTGCGTCGAATTTACGCGGCGATAGAGCATACTCAAGACAGTATTGAGCGTTTACAGCAACAATCTTGGCAAAAAATGTCGCAGTGCTTGGAGCGCCATCAGGCAACTCATAGTGTCGCAGTATTTGATGGTGATCAACCAGGTTGGCGCCACCAGCTATGGCCTGCTTACAAAGCAAGCCGCAAGCCTTTACCCATAGAATTGGCCGATGGTTTGGACTTGATTCAGCAGCACTGGTGGCAACAAGGTGTTGATAGTGTGTTGCCGACACATGATGAAGCCGATGACGTCATTGCCACACTTGCAGTCAAAGCGTCTGGGCATGGCGTCAAGGTCGTCATTGTTTCGACCGATCAAGGCTTTTGCCAGCTGTTAAACCAGTCGATTGAGCAATATGACTGTTTTGCTCGGCAACCACTTAGTATCGAACACTATCAACACAAGTTTGCCATTGCGCTACAACAATGGCCGCAGTTCAAAGCGCTAACCGGCGAATCGAGTAGCGATATCCCAGGCATTTCTGGTTTTGGCCCCACCACCGCCAAGCGCTTCATAGAACAAAAATACGACGTTTCGACATTACCGCCAGCAAAACAGCAAAGTTGGCAGCAAGAACAAGAATTAGTCGCTATATTTCAACAATTAATGACATTAAATACCGAGCGAGAGCTAGGCTTTAAAATGTCTGACCTACGGTATCCCAAATGAGCCAAAATGTATTAATCACCGGTGCCAATCGTGGCATCGGGTTGGAATTCTGCCAACAGTACCTTGCCAGCGGAGCACGCGTCTTTGCTTGCTGCCGGACGCCACAGCAAGCTTCAGAGCTGAACGCCTTAGCAGCAGATAACCCTCAATTGACTGTGATGCAATTAGACATCGCGTCACAACAACAAGCGGCTGCGATCATCGATCTGCTCAAGGGCGAAACGCTTGATGTTGTCATCAATAATGCCGGTATTTACGGCACCAAAGGCGCCAGCCTCGAAACCATTGATGCTGAAGAGTGGCTGCATGTATTACACATTGACACCGTTGCGCCAGTGTTACTGACACGTAATCTCAGCCCGCTACTCAAGCAAGGTAGCAAAATCGCTTTCGTCAGTAGCAAAATGGGTAGTATTGCTGACAATCAATCGGGCGGCAGTTATATGTATCGCAGTGCCAAGGCTGCACTCAATGCCGCAGTGAAGTCATTAGCTGTCGACTGGAGCGAACAAGACATCACCATTGCGCTGTTACATCCTGGCTGGGTAAAGACCGATATGGGCGGTCCAAACGCTCTTATTTCTGCGCAGCAATCCGTTGCAGGCATGAAAAATGTCATTGACCAGTTATCCAGCGATGACAGCGGCCATTTCATTAATTATGATGGCGCCCCAATTCCATGGTAGCAACACGATAAAGGACCTTTGCATGGCAGATGTTGGCAAACAGATTTCCGATCTTCACCAAATGGCGCAGGAGCTATTGATCGCGGTGAACATGCCGGAAAAAGCTGACTTGCCCGCAACCGCCAAGCGCTTGTCGGCGAAGCTTTGTGCGTTAGCTGCATCTGATCGTCCCCTGACCATGTCAATGCTGGCGATATATAGCAATCAATACCAGCCAGCTGCGCAATGGATAGTCAAAGCAGGTGCCTTAACAGCCTTGCTGGGCCTAAAACTCGGTTTTCAAGAGTCCATTTGGCGGCGCGTGGTGAGTGCCGCGGTGACAATGGACTTGTCAGTCGTCGATGTGCTGCAAACTCGGGTCAAAGGCGGCAGCTTTAGCGCTGATTTGAAATCCCGCTGGCGCAAACATCCGGCCCTCAGCTTTTCGATGCTTCGCAAAGCTGGGGTTACCGACGGCATGTGGTTGAGTCATGTGCTTCAGCATCATGAACGCCCCAATGGCTTAGGTTTTCCAAGCCGCGTCAGTGGCAACAACCTATTGCCAACCTCACCGTTACTAACCTTAGTCTCTGATGCCCTTGAACTGTTAATGCCAACAGCCAAGCGCCAAGGCTTACACCCAGAGCAAGTAATCGCGCGTTTATACTGGCGTCGTCATCATTATCACCGTTGTCACCTGACGGCGCTAACAGAGCTGTTTCAGCCGGTTCCGGTTGCTGCACAACTCGGTTTGAAACGCGGCGGTATCGCCTTAGTGGTGCGTCAACCTGTCAGCAACTACCTATGGGCAGTCAAGCACTACGCTCGTCAAGGTCAGAAAGGCATAGAAGTCATCAAGCTCATGGAGCAAGACGTTGCTCGCGTTTACCCCATGCTGAAAGTCGACAAGATGGATTTGATGGCGCTTTGGCTCGAAGGCCATCGCCAAATGAGTAACAGCTTGAGCAAGCCATGGGCCGAGCCAACATTACAGCCCAGTGAACTAAAGGTGAAACTGAGTCAGCTATTGAATCAGGAAAACCCCAACATTACCAAAGTGTCGGAATACATTGCCTCAGAGCCGGTGCTGTCTGAAGTCCTGTTTAAAATGGCCAATCGGGAAATCGATAACGCGAAGCCAACCAAAGCGATCAAGCATGCCATCATGATGATTGGTTTAGATCGCCTCGGTCCTATGTTGCTACGCAGCGATCTGTTAAGCCAATGCCGGCAGCGTCGTTTTCCGCTCGATCACTGGGCGTATCAGTACACCGATTTGTTTGCCGAGTGTGCGGCCCAAATTGCCACCCAAAGCTATTTCATGATGCCAGAGCAAGCGCGAACACTAGCGACATTTGCCATGGTCGGCTGGTTTTCCGATACCGAACTCAACAACCGTATTCAGCTCAAAGATCGCCACCAGCTCGAAGTGGAGTTGTTTAGCGTATTTGAAACTTTGTCAGCGACACCGCATGACGAGCTAGCGGCTAAAGGCGTTGAAGCAGCAAGGCAGTGGAAAATTCCATTGAGCTTGCTGCAAGCATTAGAAGTGTTTGCTGGTGAATACCTACCAGAAGAAGTACCAATGAAGGCGCGTCATCCTTACTACCTGCTTATCTTAGCAAGTCACATGATGATTCAGCTGTTGGGCAAAGACAGTGATTGGAATGAGCGAACGGCGCTGATGACCCGATTAGACATCAGTAATAAAAAATTCAATGAAGCGCGTGAGGCGGTATTGGCTTGCGGCTCGGTAATATGTCCTCTGCCCCAGGGCTAGCCATAAAGACGAAAAAGCTGGCCGCAGCCAGCTTCGATATCTTTGCCTAATTAAGTTTTGGATAGCCGACAAAGACGGTGATTTCCTCACGGTCGTGATACAGGTGCTTGGCCTTGATCACCATGCCATCTTGTAATTCATCACGGAGGATATTCATACAAGTTTGCACTTCTTCCCAACGCGCCTTCATGGGCAACTTAAGGTTAACAATGGCATTGCGCGTATTGCCTTGAGCAAACCAGTCAATCACCATATGGGCGACTCGACGCGGTTTATCGGCCATGTCGCACACCATCCATTCCGATGGCGCGTTTTCCGGCCATTTAATCCGCTTGCCATTGCCGAATTGACGGTTGATCCACGAGATAGGCTTACGTTTCGGGTCGAAGCCAAAACCATCTTCACGAAAATGTTTAACCTGCCCCGTTTCCATCAAGCTCTCTGCCATAGGGCCATTGTCCACCGCTGACACAAACAAGCCACGACGAACCAATTGATAGGTCCAACCACCCGGACAAGCTCCCAAATCGACAGCTTTCATGCCCGATGTCATTCGAGCCGCCAACTCTCCCTCAGAGAAGAAAGACAGCAACGCCTCATCAAGCTTTAATGTTGAGCGGCTTGGTGCCGCAGATGGCACCCGAAGGCGCATGATGCCATTAACATGAGGGCTATGGCGGCCAGGTTCACTAATACCGACAAAGGCTTGAGTGCCAGCAAGTAAACACACGTGCAATACAGCCAAGGACTTATCTTTATTGAGCTTTCCTTGCTTCTGTAAGCCCTTGGTTAGCGGCAATGATAACTTCTTGGCCAGCCGGTTGAGCGACTTACCCTCGTTGGTATCAGGCGTTTCCATCCGCAGTTCGCTAAACGGTCCAAGTTCAGCGACTTGCGCTAAAATCGGTCCAACTCGGTCTTCAGGATCAAAATTGATGGTATCGCCGTAAACCAATTGCCGGGCGAAGATAAGACTCCGAATTGGCACCTGTGCCAACGCTTCAGCATCTTCTTGCTGATAGGTTTCATAAATCGCAAAGCCAGTATCTTTATTGGCTCGAACGTAGCCCCAATTTTCATACTTTTCGGCCAGCGCAGCGAATTCCGCTCCAGTTTCACTTTCAAAACCAGCGCGGCAGTACAACATAATCTGTTTCATGTGCGTTGCCCCTTCCAGCAGCCAATCAACACAGCTGCCCAGGTTAGAATCAATAGACTGCCACCCAGTGGAGTCATCCACCAAATCGCGTTCCACTCGGCCAAGATTAGGCCATAAATACTGCCACTAAAGAGACTGATAGCAATCACCAAGCTAATTGCTATATTGCCAGCCCAGCGTTGAGTCAGTGGCATTAGGGAGATCAGGATTAGCGCTAAGCCATGCCACATCTGATAGCGCACTGCCACTTCCAGACTCTGCTGCTGCGCTGCTGATACGGCTGCGCCATGGCTTACGTAGGCCCCCATGGCAACGGCAAGCAGGCAAATCACAATACCAGCGGAGGCCACTACCTTGTGCATAAGTGGTCCTCAATAAATTGGGCTGACAGCGCTGCTGCTCGCTCGATGTGCTGCCGTTGACTAAAACCACTCGCCTTGCGGGGCTTAAAGCTATGATCGCCATCGGCCAACCAGGCTAACTGGACTGCAGATGATAGCGGATATTCTGCCACTTCGCGTTGATTGCCAAAGGTATCGCGCTCGCCCTGCACAATCAGAAGTGGTTGCTTCAACTGTTGTAAATGTTCCACTCGCAGCCGCTCGGGTTTGCCAATCGGATGAAACGGATAGCCATATGCAATACCGGGCAGCGCTAGCGTTTCAAGCAACATGGTTGCCACTCGGCCGCCCATCGACTTACCGGCCAAAAACAATGGCAAATCTGCTGGCAAGGATTCAACTTGCTCGGTCATTGCTTGCAACAAGACAGGCAAACGGTCTGGCGGCCTTTTTCTATTCAGTTCTTTGGCTTTGAGCATGTAAGGAAAATCAAACAATACCGGCTCGATATGTTGAGCGCTCAGCTGTCCCGCAAGCTCTTGCATAAACTCGGAATCGCTGCCAGCCCCGGCGCCGTGAGCCAGCAATACTCGAGCGACTGGCTTAGCTTTCAACGGGGTTTGCTCCGGTCATGCGTTTAATCGATTCTTGCTCTTTGCGCACCCGTTCGAGCATCCAATCACGGAACGCTTTGATCTTACCCAAATCGGCTTGCGACGGTTCGCACACCAAATAATAGGAATCTTGACTGGTAAGCGCTTCGGAAAACGGACAAACCAAACGACCACTGAGAAGTTCTGGCTGGGCGAGCACACTATTGACCAACGCAACGCCCTGGGAGTGAACCGCGGCCTGCAATACCATTGCGGTATGGCTAAAGATCGGCCCATGATTGACGTTCACGCCCTCGATATTCATCATCTTCAACCAAGCTTTCCAGTCTTTGCGGTCAATATCATGGAGCAACACGTGGCGCTTCAAATCTTGCGGTGTTTCAAGTGGAATGCCCTGATCAAACAGCTGAGGAGAGCATACGGTCACCAGTAACTCGGCATGGAGTTTATCGGCGACAACGCCAGTCCAGCGACCGCGGCCAAAGTACACAGCAATATCAACATCTTCAGACAACGACCCTTCGTCACGGTCAACCGCCTTGATGCGAACGTCGATGTCTGGGTGCAACATATGAAATTCATTCAGCCTTGGCACCAACCACTGAATTGCAAAGCTTGGCGGCAAACTAATCGTTAGCGCTCCTTTGGCAGTGCTGGCCAGCACCCGTTCAGTAGCTTCAGTCAGTTGGGTAAACACTTCCTTGATATCTTGAAAGTAGCTTTGGCCCTGTTCAGTGAGCAGCAGCGAACGGTTCTTTCGGCGAAACAGCTTAAGCCCCAGAAACTCTTCAAGCCCTTTGATTTGATGGCTTACCGCCGCTTGAGTCACAAACAACTCTTCAGCAGCACGAGTAAAGCTCATATGGCGGGCGGCGGCTTCAAATGCTTTGAGCGCATTTAATGGAGGTAAACGACGAGACACAACAAACCTCACTGATAACATTTTCTAATGGGTGAGATTATAGAGCAAAAGCTTGTCGAAACTGAACCCAAGAATTACAAAATAACAACCATCAAAGTTTGATTTTCCATCCCACGGGCTTGCCATAACGCCCTTGCCAGTGACTGCCAACGAGATACATCGCACCTTCATCATCACGCGTCACCGAACCATATATCAGACGATTAGCCGGAATCGATGGCAAAGGTTGCACTGACGTTGAATTGCTCTCTAGATCGTAGGTCAACCATTGTGCCGTGTTCGCGCGCTGACTGCGGGCCACAGCACCGAGGTAGCGTTGGCCATCAAGGCTAAATAGGCTTTCAATAGTTGCTTTGCCCTGCGGATGCATCAAGCCAAGCTCCGATACCTTGCTCAAGCCGACACCGTCAGCGTCTATGTGATATAGACGGCCCTCGTGGCTGACAAAATAAACATCGCCGTTGGGTAACTCAGCATAGCCAGTGATGCCATGGTGCTTGTGCCATTGTTTGCGGAAGTAATTCGGCATAGAGAAGCTGGCAACCCAATTGAGTCGCAGATCATATTGTTCCAAAGAGGCATAGCTGAGGCCGTCTTCGGTCGTCGATATTTTTGGTACGAAAATATTTGCTGCCGAATCGACTAAAAAGTTACGTGATACATGTGCAGTGGCGGAGTCCAAGCTGACCGAGCGAGATGCACCGCTCAGCAAATCATACTGATAGATAACATGGCCCCAATAACCTAAAGCGTAAACAAAGCGACCTCGAACTTGCAGCGCAACCAGAGCGTGTGGCGTTGCCAGCAAGTGTTGCCAACTATCAGAACCAGGCCGAGTACGCCACAAATGACCGCCCCAAGTGGGTAAGGTCAGTTCGCTTTGCGACTCACCGCCCTCATCAAAGCTTGAGAAGTAGAGGTAGCCATCATCAGCGGCAATAATTTTGCTGTGCAACTTGTTTTGCTGGACGTTGTCAGGTGCTAAGCCTTGCTTGACCAATTGGCTCACGGTATCACCCAGGGAATTGAATTGGCCGCTGTAAGGGTTATACCGAAGCAACTCTGACGTCCCTTGCCTGCCTCCATGGCTAGAAACACCGAAGTAGATTGCCCCTTTGTCATCACGGCCCGTTGCGCCCCACACAGCATCCATCTCTTGATTCAAGCCAAGTTGGGAAAAGTCAATTTCCTCAACCATCGGCACACTATTCATCGACGCAGGGCGAAAGACCGTACCCAACGTTTTTTCAGCGGAGCGCTTTTGTAGCGTGGTCTGAAGCATCGGTTGTTTGACTTGAGTTTGCTTGTTTGCAAGCTTTGGCTCGGGAGTACAAGCGACCAGCAAGGCGACAGTAAATAAGATAATTGCTTTCAACAGCGTCATGTTCGGTCACTAGCCTCGGCTTTGAATACGAATAGGATTGGAGTAGAACCAATAATCTCGCCGCCCAGCTTGTTTGCTTACCCCGCGCAGCCTGACCACGGTTGAGTCGGCGTATATTGGCAATTGATGGCGTAGCTCCACTCGCCCTGAAGGTGTTGCCTGCGACGGCAGCGGATAGGCTTTCACCGAGTTGGACATCACCGCAATTAATTCCAACTTGGATAGTGAGGCTTGCAGCCCCTGCCAGTCTTGTTGCGCCAATTGAATAGCGATGTTTACCGACACTTCCTCGCCTCGAGCATGACTGCCAACGTCTCCCATCACGATAGATTGACCATTGGAGGTGGTCACCGAAAAATCGAGGGCTTCAACAAAGCGACCGTGCTGGCCCCAAAACTGACCGGCATGCAATGCTTGGATGACGTCATTGTGGCGGTTACTGCGGGCATAGACATGAGTGGTTGAGAACTGACATGGCCAATAATCCATTTGAGTATTGTGAAAGTCTGAATTCGCTCTTGCTCCCCAAACGTTCAAACCGCGCTGTAGTAATTGATCCCATTGGCCGCCAACTTTCGCCACTGCGGGATCCCAACCGCCTACAGTTCTATGTTGCATTGAGTAGGAGCCATTGTTTTTGCCTTTTTTCTTCTGATGTCCCGGTGCTCCTGACATCCCAACAACCAGATCGCTGGCGGCCATCCAAGTTGCCATGTCATGACCCACTTCGCTCAAGTAGAATGATTTGCGGCTCGGATGATTGTAAAACACCACAGGCTGGGTGCCGTAAACATTGATATCGGCCAGATACTTCAACCCTGGCTCAGCGGACAGCATGTCCTCTGAGCGCTTTTTATAGCTGTCGTAGCGGTTTCTAAAGGTCGAAATTTGCCCTAATAGATCATCCGACTGAGGAAACAGCACGGTGGCATGCTCGCGCCCCATAAACGGCGCAATATTCCATTCGAGGCCAGTCAAAATAGACATATTGGGATGGGCATAGTCGGCATTACGAATCGCATCGACATAGGACTTGCTGGCAACCTTCTTCAAATTGCGATCGCCATGATCGGCAATGGCAATGGCATCACACCCAAATGACGCTGCTTTATCGGCAACCTCGGCGACGGTATGGGAGCCATCAGAGAATTTGGTGTGGATGTGAGTATCTACGACAAACCACTGACCATTATCGATGGCATCAATCGGCGTCTGATATGACCGCGAGCGCACCGCGCTATCATTGCCAGAGTACAACGGCAATTGCTCGATACGTTGGTCGATCTTGCTGGCCAAAGCACGATATTTATCGGAGCCGACACTACCAAAAATGCGCTTAAACTCTTGTTCTCGCAAACCTTCAGGTAAGTCGTGCACGAGCGGGAAAAAGGCTTTCTCGCTGCCTTCGAAAGCGAGTAGATCCTGCGCCGCTTTGGCATGATCATCATCGCCAATCCACTCGGAAAACTTCAACCCAGCCTTATCCGCTGCAAGGTCAGCAAAGCTGTAACCCGAGCCACCTTGGTTGGCATCAAGTAATTCTTTAATCTCACCAATACTGAAGGCCAGTTGTGCTCGGCCCAATTGTTCAAGGATGGCGGAATACAAAAAGTGCAACGCTAAGTCTTTGCGACCTTGCAATGATGCCGCCCTGCGCTTACCAACCTTGGGTTTGCCCTCATAGCCGGCCAACGACGCAAAGCGATAGGTGCCAAACTTGATCGCTAACGCCCAGAGCGCAGCGGTGTTTTCTGTCGCCGGGTCCGCCCCTGCCGATGTCCGAGCCATGGCGGTGCGCATCACTTCAACAACATATGGAGCCAACGATTCGGGCGAGTTATCCATAGTCCGTAGCGTGGTCAAATAAACATCAATGGTGGCAATATCGATTTCATCCTGACGATGAATTGACTTGGCAGTATTCGCAAGCCCCTGAATGCCCCCTTTGATTTGTTCACGAAAATCAACCGGTTTGTCAGCTACTAGAGCCAGTTGACCGTTCTGAAATTGCGCCCCGGAAATAAGTTGATCTAACGTGCGCTTGGCATCATCACCAAATACCCAACCAAAGCCTGTCACCGCTACCGCTTGGATCAGACCAGAAGGAAGCGGAATACTACCGATACGACAGTCTTGTAAGCCGCTGGCATCAAAGTCGGGCAGCAACATGCAGGACACATTGAGGTATCTTGAGCCAGCAATCGGAACACTAGCAGAGCCCGCCACAGCCATACCATATGGGGTTACAGAACCAGCAAATTGCATGTTGGGAATGGAGTAACTAGCCACCGCCATGATGGCGTCAATATCTTGTTGGCTGAGCTTAAGCTCCACCTGACTGCGTCGAGCAATCAGCTGCTGGCGAATGGCTTTGACTTTGTTTTTGGCAGCTTGAACATCACGGGGAGACAGTGACTTAGTGGGTGCAACAACCGGTTCGCTACTGAGCAATGCAAAAACAAACACGCCGGTCAAAACCACACCGGTTATTCCTATTACAAGTAATTTGCGCAGTATGCTTTTCATTGACGACACGCTCGCGGTTCAATCCCTGACCAAATGATGTTCGAGAATAACCTTTTTCCAATGTTCGAGCGAGCCTCAATATCACGCTCCGAAGCTTGCTCCCGGGCATTGAACAATTCGAAGTAAGTGGCTAGCCGCTTCGGAGTTCGACGGTTTCGGTCAGCGCACAATCGGTTTGGGAGTAGCTTGGGAGTTGGATAGTCGAGCTTCTGCCGCAGGGAAGCGGCAGTAGAGCCTACATGGAAGTATTTACGGCGTCTCGAATAGACAATCGCAAGCTGCGACGCTCGCTCCAGAGTAAAAGCCAGTTGTTAAGGATTCTGCGTATCCAACGCGGCAAAGCCTTTGACCACTTCATCAACGGCTTTCATTTGTGCCAAGAACGGCTCCAGTTTGCTCAATGGCAATGCCGATGGGCCATCACATTTTGCATTATCCGGATCTGGGTGAGATTCCAAGAAGAGGCCTGCTAGACCAACCGCCATACCGGCGCGAGCCAATTCAGTCACTTGTGAACGACGACCACCAGAAGCGGCGCCCAGCGGATCGCGACACTGCAGCGAGTGAGTGACATCAAAGATCACTGGCAAGCCATCTGTGGCATTGAACATTTGGCTAAAGCCGAGCATATCCACCACTAGATTGTCGTAGCCGAAGTTAGTGCCACGCTCACACAAAATAAGGTTCTCGTTACCACATTCTCTGAACTTATCGGCAATGTTTTTCATCTGCCCTGGGCTTAAAAATTGTGGCTTCTTAATGTTGATCACCGCACCGGTCTTCGCCATCGCTTCAACCAAGTCGGTTTGACGAGCCAAGAATGCTGGTAGCTGAATCACATCAACCACTTCTGCCACTGGCGCCGCTTGCTCAGGTTCATGGACATCAGTAATCACAGGCACATTGAAGGTTTGTTTGATCTCTTGAAAGATCTTCATGCCTTCTTCCAACCCTGGACCGCGGTACGAGAACACCGAAGAGCGATTTGCTTTATCAAACGAAGCTTTGAAGACCAACGGAACGCCAAGCTTTTCAGTGACCTTAACGTACTGCTCCGCCATCGCCATCGCTAAATCGCGAGACTCTAATACATTCATGCCGCCAAACAGAACAAAAGGTTTGTCGTTGGCAACTTCAATAGATTGAACCTTTACGGTTTTATGTTGCATGGTGTTGTCCTAATTTTTATTGTTCGTGACGCCGCAATTAAGGCGCCACGATTTGCATTAATTGACCACAGAGCCAAGCGGCATAAGTGCCGAGCGCGTAGCCTAATACGGCCAGCAATACCCCAACTGGGGCCAGCGACGGATGGAATGCTGAAGCGACCACCGGGGCTGATGCAGCACCGCCGACGTTGGCCTGACTGCCCACTGCCATAAAGAATAGTGGCGCTTTGATGACCCGAGCGACAATCAACATCAAGCTGGCATGAATGCTCATCCAAATCATGCCCACCACAAAGTACTGTGGCGACTCAGCAATGGCTGTAATGTCCATGTGCAAACCAATAGACGCCACCAGAATGTAAATCATCACTGATGCGACTTTCGACGCACCGGCCGCTTCGATATGACGGACACGGGTAAACGATAGCGACAAGCCCACAGTGGTGGCGATCACCACCAGCCAGAAGAACTTGCTATGGACGCTGTAAGGCTTCAGTGCGGGATAGTTTTCGGCGAACCAAGGACCGAGGAAGTCGGCACCAAAGTGTGCTAAGCCGGTGATACCAAAGCCCCAAGCGACGATCTTCATCAAATCGGTGCCGCTTGGAATGCGAGCATGCTCAGCGTGGTAGGCTTCAACCTTATTTTTCAGATCTTCAATCGCAGAGCTGTCTGCTCCCACTTTGGCATCAATTTCTTTCGCTCGGCCCGCCATCATCAGCAAACAAGCCATCCAGATGTTGGCGACAATGACATCAACCGTGACCATGGATGAAAAGATCTTATCGCCAACTTCGTACACTTCTTTCATCGCCGCTTGGTTGGCACCACCACCAATCCAACTACCAGCAACAGTGGTCATGCCGCGCCAAACGGCATCTGGGCCGGCGCCACCGACAGCGTCAGGATAGACCATTGACATCAACAAGATGGCAATTGGGCCACCAATGACAATACCAAAGGTACCGGTGAGAAACATGATCAAAGCTTTTGGCCCCAGGGCGATGATTGCCTTCAGATCAATGCTAATGGTCAACAACACTAAGCAAGCTGGCAATAGATAGCGGGTTGAGACGTGATACATGCTCGAACCATGACCATCGACAATCCCAAAGGTATTCAGCAAAGATGGCAAGAAGTAGCACAGCAATACCGCAGGAATAACGGTATAGAACTTACGCCAGAACGGGTGTGGACTGGCGTGGGTTACAAAAATTGCCCCCAGAATAATGGCAAGTAGCCCAAGCACTACGGCATCGTTAGTGATTAATGCTTGGTGCATATCGTGCGACATTAACAACTCCTAAGGTTTAACTAAGAACAAACGGCACTTTACTCAGTGCCAGGTGAGCGATAAGCGCAATACAGCCGACTGCGCCAACTAAACCGGCAACTCGAGTCGCCGCCGATTGAGCAAATTTGAAGATGTAGAAACCAAAGCCAATGTACAACACCACCATCACCAGCTTTTCCCATAGCCAAGGTTGTCCCAGCCAAGGCACCATACTCACCATGGTGATGGCAGCAATCAGCAGTAACGTATCAATGACATGGGGAACGATCTTGACCCACTTACGTTGCAGTAGGTCACTGCCACGGAGCAACCAAATAGCACGGGTGATGAGGAAAACCACAGAGAGAACGGCCAGCAAAACGTGCAGGTGTTTTATTCCGGTATACATGATTATGCTTCCTTGTTTGATGCAATGGTTTCTATCGTTATTGGTTGCGATTGTTCAAGCCACTGGCCGCCACTAACTCTCGGCTGGCCAGCCAAATCACTGCGCCAGCTCACCAATGAAAAGCCGCGTTGACTCAGCAAATCGCATACGGCTTGAGCCTGATCGTAACCATGTTCGAGCAACAGCCAGCCACCATCATTCAGATATTGTGGGGCTTGGTCAATGATTAGCCGAATATCGTCGAGTCCATCAATGCCAGAGGTAAGCGCCGAATTCGGTTCGAAACGAACATCCCCTTGGGATAGGTGCTCGTCATCTTCTGCTATATAGGGTGGATTGCTGACAATGAGATCAAAACCAAAGTCATCAGGCACTGCGCTAAACCAATCACTCTGCAACACAGAGACGTTGGCCAGTTCTAAACTTCTGGCATTGGCTCTGGCCAGCGCAACCGCCTGCGCCTGTTGATCGACGGCCAATAACAACCACTCTGGCTGTTCGTTTGCTAACGCCAATGCAATAGCGCCGGTTCCCGTACCAAGATCCAACACGCGATGTTGAGGTAGCGGTTGGCTGGCATGCAATCGAGGTTCAGGCAATTGCAACTCTAGTGCCCATTCCACCAAACACTCGGTATCGGGCCGGGGAATTAAGGTACTTGAGTTCACTTGCAGCGGTAATGACCAAAACTCTTTTTCACCGGTCAAATGAGCAACTGGCAGGCCATCGCGGCGCTGAGTCACCAACTGGCGGAATTTAACTTCCTGCTCGGCAGATAGAATTTGTTCTGGCCAGGTGTAGAGAAAACTGCGGGGCTTTTGCAATACATGAGTGAGCAGCGCCACCGCATCGGTCGCGCCTTCTTGCTGATGTAACTGCTCAGTTGCCCAACGCTGCGCCTCATCGATGCGCATGATTAGGCGCTACCCTCAGCCAATGCCGCCAACAAGTCAGCCTGATGCTCTTGCATCAACGGAGTTAGTACCGCATCCAAATCACCATTGATGATCTCATCCAAACGGTACAAAGTCAGGTTAATACGATGCTCGCTCACTCGTCCTTGCGGATAGTTATAGGTGCGGATTCGCTCGGAGCGGTCGCCCGATGCCACTAGTGAACGGCGCATGCTAGTTTCTTCTGAACGACGTTTTTCATCTTCAGCGGCCTGCAAGCGGGCACTCAACACCGCCATCGCTTTGGCACGGTTCTTATGCTGCGAACGCTCATCCTGACATTCCACCACGGTACCCGTAGGCAAGTGAGTGATCCGAATGGCTGAATCGGTTTTGTTAACGTGCTGACCACCAGCACCTGAGGCGCGGAAGGTATCAACCTTAAGATCGGCTGGGTTTATTTCAATCGCTTCGGCTTCAGGTACTTCCGGCATCACCACCACAGTACAGGCTGAGGTGTGAATGCGGCCTTGGCTTTCTGTTTCAGGAACCCGTTGCACCCGATGACCACCGGACTCAAACTTCATGACGCCGTAAGCACCGTCACCAACGACGTAAGCAATCACTTCTTTGAAACCGCCCTGTTCGCTCTCGTTGGCGTTCACTACTGAAACTTTCCAGCCACGAGTTTCGGCGTAGCGACTGTACATGCGGAATAGATTACCGGCAAAAATCGCGGCTTCATCGCCGCCGGCACCGGCACGGATCTCAACGTAGCAGTTGTTATCGTCGTTGGGATCTTTTGGCAGTAGTAAGATCTCTAATTCACGATCCAAGGTTTCAATGCGTTCATTGGCTTCAGCAATTTCCTCTGCTGCCATTTCCCGCATATCTTCATCATCTTCAGCCAGCATTTCCTTTGCTGACGCCAGATCTTCTTGCGCCTGCTGCAATGACTGGTAGCAGCTCACCACACTCTCAAGCTGCGAGTATTCTTTTGACAAAGCGCGAAATTTTTCTTGATCGGCAATGGTTTCAGCATCACCGAGCAGCGCCTGCAGCTCTTCATAGCGTTCAATCAAACTTTCAAGTTTGGCAATAATCGACGGTTTCATAGATCCAAATATGTGTCTGCGAGCGCGCTAACGCTCGTCGTTTTTAAGGGCAAGGCCGAGGCTGTCGGCTAAATTCGAGAGGCGTTGCGACTGCTGCTCAGAACCAGCTTGTTGCAACGCTTTCGTGGTCGGGTGTAACAGTGTATTGGTCAGCTTATAGGCTAGTTCGCGAACCACTTGCTCTGCTGGCAAGCCGTTGTCCAAAGACTGCAAAGCCTTCTCGACCAACTCATCACGCACTTCAGCACCTTGCTGGCGATACTGTTTAATCGCTGACACGGACTGTTGAGATTGCAGCCATTGGCTAAACAATTCAGCATGCTCAGCAATCATGCCTTCGGCTTGTTGCGCGGCTTTCTCGCGCGAGCTCATGTTGTCGGCGATGATGTTTTGCAGATCATCAACGGTATACAAGTAAGCGTCACGTAAATCACCGACTTCCGGCTCGACATCGCGTGGCACGGCCAAATCCACTAACAACATTGGCCGGTGACGGCGTGCTTTCAATGCTCGACTAACAGCACCAGCGCCAACAATCGGCATTGGGCTGGCAGTTGAACAAATGACGATATCAGCGTGGCCTAGAGCATCACCCAATTGATGCAAGGTAATCGGGCGGCCACCAAATTCATTGGCCAGCAGTTCAGCGCGATTGAGCGTTCGGTTCGCCACCACAGGGGCTTCAACGCCTTGGTCACGCATATGCTTGGCGACCAGCTCAATGGTTTCACCGGCTCCAACCAGTAAGACTTTGGCTTTACCGAGTTCACCGAAAATGTGTTTGGCTAAATTTACAGCCGCATATGCCACTGATACGGCACTGGCACCGATGTCAGTGTGAGTACGTACTTGCTTGGCGACCGAGAAAGCGCGGTCAAACAAGCGCTCCAAACGGTAGCTCAATGTACCAACAGCTTTGGCCTGAGCATAAGCTTGTTTTACTTGTCCAAGGATCTGCGGTTCACCCAATATCAAGGAGTCAAGACCACTAGACACTCGCATCAGATGGGCAATAGTTTCGAGTTGATTGAGCTGGTAGGTATGCTCAGTTAGGTCGTTGAGCGCGACTTGATGGAAGTCAGCCAGCCATTGCAGCAACGCTTGAGGCTCCGCTTCATCCTGAACATAAACTTCAGTACGGTTGCAAGTCGACAGGATCACCGCGCCCCTGCACCCTTCACGATTGTGCAGTTGTTGCAGTGCTTGCGGCAAGGTCTCGGGGTCAAATGCAACCCGTTCACGCAGTGCCACCGGCGCGGTCTGGTGGTTAATTCCTAATGCGATTAACGCCATCGTCTTCGAATAACTGAGCGGTCTTATCCAGCTGGCTGAAGCTTGGAATCAGCGGTTAGCGCTGTTCCAGCCACGTAATTAATTATATTTTGGCTGGCTATTCTACGCCAAATCGCAGCCTGTTAAAACGTCACCGACAGTTAAAACTCATTGCGTTGCAGCATGGCGGCAAAAAAGGCATATGTTGGACCCTGGGGCTCACCGCATTATGACTGCAAAAATAGTTGATCAAGATACTTGGCGACGGCCTCTTCAGTGTTTGAGCCAATCACCGGCAAATCAGGCAGTGCTCGTTTCAACTCGTCGGCACCGTTGGCCATGATTGCCGCTTGCCCCACCGCCGACAACATGAGCCGGTCGTTAAGGCCATCGCCGAACCCAATCACTTGGTCAAATGCTAATCCTTTTGCTTGCAGCACGACATCAAGTGCTTGCGCTTTGGACACCCCGCCAGCCATCACCTCAAGACAAATGGGCAACGAGAAGGCAATGCTCAAGGAGTCACCAAAGTGATCGTTTAATTGTTGTTCCAACACCTTAAGAGCTTCGTTGTCGCCGATCCAAAACACCTTAGCGATATGCTCAGTGGGTAATTGCTCATGGGGCGTTACTTTATAGCTAAAGCCAGAGTCAGCATGAAACTTTAGAAGTGACGGATTCTCCTCAGCAACCCACCATAAATCATCTTGATAGACATTGATTTTGGCTCCCGCAGGCGACCCAAATACCAACAACTCGGTGACTAAGTTCTCAGGGATATCATGACGATAAATGCAGTGACCTTGGCGATCATGAACACGAGCCCCATTGCAGGTAATCAAAAAAATCTCCATCGCGAGTTTTTGCCGGATCACTTCAACATCAGCCCAAGGCCGACCCGATGCCAGAATCAACTTCATACCTTGCTGAGTGAGTTCTTTCAGCACTCGTTGGGTGTACTCACCAACGGTATGGTCGGCATTGAGTAAGGTTCCATCTAAATCGGAAACGACGGCTTTGATCATGTTGATAGCTCCAGTTACTGCCAAATGTGGGGGCTAGGTGCTGCTGGAAAATGATGGTAAATAATAGCACGAACAATTTGAGTCGGTGTCCGCCAAAGGCGGCTGCCGGCAGCGCACCGGAGCCTCTTGGGCGATAGTAAAACTCGCAACTTGCTGCTTCAGGCGGCATGGATGCCGCATGTAGAGCGACACAAGGATGTGCTTGAGCGTCAGCATGGGGGGAGATTTGCTATCGCCCTCATTGCCGATTAGCCAGCTCAGAGTGAGCTTCGCAGCTTGCGAATTGCCTAGTCGAGACGCCGTGAATACTTCCATGTAGGCTCTACTGCCGCCTCCTTGCGGCAGAAGCTCGACTATCCAACTCCCAAGCTACTCCCAAACCGCCCGTGCGCTGCTGAATCCGAAAGCGGCTGCTAGCAATGCATTGAGGTGCTTCAGCCGGCATGGATGCCGGGTGTAGAGCGATCCAAGGATGGACTTGAGCGTCACCGAAAGGTATTGCTGGCAGCCGGTCCGCTGCTCAGACATTAGTGCTAAAGAGCAAGTTATCGACTCCTAACTCAGACACGGCGTGAATACGTGCCTATGGCCTCACTGCCGAATCAACAGATCCGCGTGAGCTTCGCAGCTGAATCCGAAAGCGGCTGCTAGCAATGCATTGAGGTGCTTCAGCCGGCATGGATGCCGGGTGTAGAGCGATCCATGGATGGACTTGAGCGTCACCGAAAGGTATTGCTGGCAGCCGATTCAATGCTCAGACTTTGGTGCTAAAGAGCAAGTTATCGATTCCTAACTCAGACACGGCGTAAATATGTCCCTATAGCCTCTACCGCAGCATCCCTGCTGCGGAAGGTCTTCGTCAGCAATCGATAACCTGCTCTGAGGGGGCGCAGAGTTTGTCATGCAACAAAGCAGCCGCCTCAGCCAAATCGACTTGCGAAACACAACTGAACATTCAAACCACTCGCTGATATACTGACGCTCCTAGATTGGAGCAACAGGACGTTTGGCAGTGAAAAACTGGATTGGCTTACTACTTGTGATTTGGCTTAGTGGCTGTGCCACCTTACCGCCAGACTCTCAACATGCTGATTTAACACCAGAACTGCTGCAAGCCTATGAGGCTCACAGCGAACAGTTGGGTCAATTCGACAACTGGCGAGCAAGCGGTAAATTAGCCTTTATCAGCCCAGAGCAGCGCCAAAGTAGCCGCGTCAACTGGCGGCATTCAGCAGCCGAAACCCACATATTGCTGACCAACACCCTAGGCGTCACCTTACTGGAAGCCAGTCAAAATGTAGATGGTGCCAGCATGACAGTCGACGGCGAGCACTATCAGGGCCAATCACTAGCAGATTTGATTGCCCAACTCAGTGGTTATCGAGCCCCCTTTGATGCCATGAACCGTTGGCTGACAGGCTATGCTGATCTGAAAACCATCAATGATGTGTCACTCGATAGTAATGGCTATTTACTTGGCTTTTCTCAGTATTTACCAAGCTGGGGCATGTGGCGTGTTGAATACAATGGCTACTATCCGGCGACTGATGAACAACCGGCTTTGCCATCTCAAATCACCCTTAAGCACCCAAATCTGACACTTAAGTTAGCTATTAGCCGTTGGCAATCACAATGAAATTTCCATTAACACTGCCGTCACCGGCAAAGCTCAATCTGTTTCTTCACATTAATGGTCGATTGCCAAACGGTTACCACGAGCTGCAAACCGTATTTCAGTTTGTAGACTACGGCGACACCATGACCTTTGAGCCACGCGACGACGGCGAGGTTATATTGATCACCGAGTTCGACGGCGTTGCTCATGATGACAACCTGATTGTCCGAGCTGCTCGTCTGCTGCAGCAACATACCGGCTGTCAGCAAGGCATACAGATCAGCATCGATAAGATATTACCGATGGGCGGCGGTATTGGCGGCGGCAGCTCAAATGCCGCAACGGTGCTGTTAGCCTGTAATTACATTTGGAACACCAAGTTGCCACTCGAAGAGCTCGCTCAATTGGGACTGCAACTCGGCGCCGACGTCCCCGTATTTGTTCACGGCAAAGCCACATTTGCCGAAGGGGTGGGCGAAAAGTTTACCGACGTTGATCCAGAACAACCTTGGTATTTAATCGTTTATCCAAGTGTTCACGTTAACACTGGCACCATATTCAATCACCCCGACTTACCCCGTTCAACTGCCAAGTTAGTAAGCACTGACATCAAGCCAAATGAACTCGGTAACGATTGTCAACAATTAGTGGCTAAAACCTATCCGCAAGTTGAAAAAGCCTTGCGCTGGTTGCTAGAATACGCGCCGTCCAAACTGACGGGTACAGGCAGTTGTGTGTTTGCTCCATTTCAAACCCAACAGCAAGCTCATCAGGCGCTGCTAGACTTACCGGAGCCAATGACAGGATTTGTCGCCAAAGGCTGTAACACTTCGCCTTTGCACACGGCATTGCAGCAGCAACAATAACGATTGGGGTATCGCCAAGCGGTAAGGCAGCGGCTTTTGATGCCGCCATTCCCTGGTTCAAATCCAGGTACCCCAGCCATCATCAATACACAGGCAGCCACGACCCCGACGAGGTTAACACCGTGCCCGATATGAAGCTCTTCGCTGGCAACGCAACGCCAGAACTCGCTCAAAAAATTGCAGACCGTTTGTACGTCCGCCTTGGCCAAGCATCAGTAGGCCGTTTTAGCGATGGCGAAATTGCCGTTGAAATTAAAGAAAATGTGCGTGGTTTGGATGTCTTTATCATCCAAAGTACTTGTGCACCAACCAACGACAACCTAATGGAATTGATTGTGATGGTTGATGCAATGCGTCGCGCCTCAGCGGGCCGTATCACCGCAGTGATTCCTTACTTTGGCTATTCTCGTCAGGACCGTCGTGTACGTTCTGCTCGGGTACCAATTACCGCTAAAGTGGTGGCTGACTTCTTATCAAGCGTTGGCGTTGACCGCGTATTGACTGTTGATTTGCATGCTGAGCAAATCCAGGGCTTCTTTGATGTGCCGGTGGACAACTGTTTCGGCTCACCAATCCTGCTCGAAGACATGTTGTCAAAAGACTTCAATGATCCAGTGATTGTGTCACCAGACATTGGTGGTGTAGTGCGTGCTCGCGCTGTAGCCAAGATGATGAACGATTGCGATCTGGCCATTATCGATAAGCGCCGTCCTCGCGCCAACATCTCTCAGGTGATGAACATCATCGGTGATGTTAAAGACCGTGACTGTATTTTGGTCGATGACATGATCGATACTGGCGGTACTCTATGCCAAGCGGCAAAAGCCCTGAAAGAGCAAGGCGCGAAGCGAGTATTTGCTTACGCCACTCACCCTGTTTTCTCTGGCAATGCCATTGAGAATATTAAGAACTCAGTGCTGGATGAAGTGGTAATCACTGATACCATTCCACTCCATCCAGAAATGGCCGCCCTACCAGTAGTTAGTCAGCTGACCATGTCTGGTTTGTTGGCAGAAGCCATTCGCCGGGTTAGCAACGAAGAATCGATTTCGGCAATGTTCCGGTAAAAATAGTACCGGTAAAGATCGTTGCGTTAAGAAAACATCCGTTCAAAGTGGCAGTTGCCAATTGCGCAACCATAAAAAAGCGAGCTTGTTAGCTCGCTTTTTTATTGCCACAGCGGTTGCCACCAGTTAGCTGGCAATTTATCCCCTAACAAACAGCTTGCAGCGCTACCGTCTGCGGGATAGAATACCGCGCCCCTGACATCAGGGTGTTTTATTAACGTTGGTTTTGGTCGCAAAAACCAACATCTTTAACTCTATTGGAGACGACAAATGTCTGATCAAATTACTCTGGATGCAGTAGTCCGTACTGACCTGGGGAAAGGTGCGAGCCGCCGCCTACGTCACGCCGACAAAGTTCCTGCGATCCTTTACGGTGCCGAGCAAGAGCCTACAGCTTTGACTCTGGAACACAGCAAAGTATTGAAAGCTCAAGAAGCTGAGTCTTTCTACAGCTCTGTAATCAACTTGAACATCGACGGTACTGCGGTACAAGCAATCGTTAAAGATATGCAACGTCACCCGTTCAAGCCAAAAGTTACTCACTTGGACTTCTTGCGCGTTGACGCTACTCACGCTTTGGTTACTACTGTTCCAGTTCACTTCTTGAACGAAGAAACGGCTGCTGCAGTTAAGAACGGCGGTATTGTAAACCACTTGGCGAACGAGATTGCTATCTCTTGCTTGCCAGCTAACCTACCTGAGTTCATCGAAGTTGACTTGGCTGACGTTGAAATTGGTCAAACAATTCACTTGTCAGAAATCAAGCTGCCAGAAGGCGTTGAGTCTGTAGAACTAGCAAAAGGTGAGTCTCACGACTTGGCTGTTGTTAGCATCTCTGCTGCCAAAGGTGGCGCTGCTGAAGAAGCAGAAGGCGAAGCCGCTGAAGGCGACGCTGAGTAAGATTGATAGTCCCCTGATATGGACCATCCAATCAAACTCGTCGTGGGCCTGGGAAATCCAGGCCCCGAATATACCAACACCCGCCATAACGCGGGTGTTTGGTTTGTGGAGGAGCTTGCCCGCATCCACCACGTCACGCTCAAACCCGAAGCCAAGTTTCATGGCTATACCGCTCGCATCCAGCAAAACGGCACCGACTTTCGCTTACTGGTACCAACCACTTTCATGAATCGCAGTGGTCAGGCTGTTGCCGCTCTTGCCCGCTTCTACCAAATCGAAGCAGAAGAAATCTTAGTGGCACACGACGAACTCGACATGCCGCCGGGCGTGGCTAAGTTCAAACGTGGCGGCGGGCACGGTGGTCATAACGGTCTGCGTGACATCATCAGTAAAATGGGCAACAACAAGAATTTCCTTCGCTTGCGAATTGGCATTGACCATCCTGGCGACAAAAATCGCGTGAGCGGTTATGTCTTAGGTAAAGCACCGCAAGCAGAGCAACAAGCAATTGATGCCGCCATTGACGAAGCTGCCCGCTGCTTCGATATTATCGGCAAAGACGGTTTGGCCAAGGCCATGAACCGCCTTCATAGCTTTAAAGCATAACCACAAGATTTCTGGCCAGCTCAACTAGCACGTTGGCAATCAATATCTGAGGAACCTGTTATGGGATTTAAATGTGGCATCGTCGGTTTGCCAAACGTTGGTAAATCAACCCTGTTCAACGCCTTGACTAAAGCTGGCATCGAAGCAGCTAACTTCCCGTTTTGTACCATTGAGCCAAACACGGGCGTGGTTCCGGTTCCCGATCCACGCTTGCAGCAATTGGCGGATATCGTCAACCCGCAAAAAATTCTGCCAACGACCATGGAGTTCGTCGATATTGCCGGTTTGGTAAAAGGCGCATCTACCGGTGAAGGCTTGGGTAACAAATTCCTTGGTAATATCCGCGAGACGGATGCCATTGGCCACGTTGTTCGTTGCTTTGAAAATGAAAACATCGTTCACGTTGATGGCAAGGTTGATCCGGCCTCAGATATTGAAGTGATCAACACTGAGCTGGCGTTATCTGACTTAGAAGCCTGCGAACGTGCTATTCAGCGCAATCTGAAAAAAGCCAAAGGCGGCGATAAGGATGCCAAGTTCGAACTGCCAATTCTCGAGCGTATTCAAGCGGTGCTCGAAGAAGGCGACATGATTCGTACCTTGGAGCTGACCAAAGAAGAAAAGGCTGCCATCAACTACCTTAACTTCCTCACCATCAAGCCGACCATGTATATCGCCAACGTCAATGATGATGGCTTTGAAAACAACCCGTACTTGGATGTGGTCCGTGAGATTGCCGAGAAAGAGAATGCCGTGGTTGTGCCGGTTTGTGCTGAAATCGAATCTGAGCTGGCCGAACTAGAAGATGAAGAACTGGAAGAATTCATGGCCGATATGGGCTTAGAAGAGCCAGGTCTGAACCGCGTGATTCGCGGCGGCTATGAATTGCTTCATCTACACACTTACTTTACTGCGGGTGTTAAAGAAGTACGTGCATGGACGGTACCTGTGGGCGCGACTGCGCCACAAGCTGCCGGTAAGATTCACACCGATTTTGAAAAAGGCTTCATTCGCGCCGAAGTCGTTGGCTTTGATGACTACATTGACAACAACGGTGAAAGTGGTGCCAAAGATGCTGGTAAGTGGCGTCTTGAAGGTAAAGAATACATCGTTAAAGATGGTGACGTGATTCACTTCCGCTTCAACGTCTAACGGCTGAGCTATCAGTTGTTTAACAAAAAGGCTGCCCTACGGCAGCCTTTTTTGTCACATTTAGCTCGGTACTAATCCCAGTAAAGCTGACTTCCTTCGCTCGCTGTTTCCTCTGCATCTTGAGGCACAATCCGCTCACCTAAACGATTGAGCAGTTTACACTCACCTTCAAGTACAGCAATGATCTGTTTTCCTTGCTTGAAATCTGCCGGGATCACTACCCGACCATTTGTTCTCACATCCAGCTCAAGTATCGAATCAGATAATCTCAGATCTGAGTTGGTGTAGTACAAAACGGTTACAGTCTTCATTGCGTCCCTTCCTAAAACAGCCCGCAACTAGGAGGCTTATTGCTTGAACAATGACACTAACAAGATGCAGCAAAACTAGGTAGGAGGCAAATCAAACATTTAAACAATACAGCCGTCGTGGTCCTCGCTTTTGGTGCTAAATGCGACACCCTGTGATGCTTGTAACAATACACTTAATTATCTAATCATCCTAACCAATTGTTATTTATATATTTATTATCACATCCTAAACGGAGCAGATTTTGCACTCTGGATCGCTAGATGACACCCAAACATGAAACGATTATCCGGAGCTGAACATGCTGTTAGATCAATATGAACAACAAGGTGTGCTTTTCAATACCAACTTCAAGGCCATGACCAGTGATGGCGTACAAGCATACCGTGGTGAGCTGGTATTAGTTGAAGGCGAAGTAGCCGACACATCTGGCCGTCGCAAACCTCCCACGTCTTTGGTACGCGATGTTGTACTACTGGCCAACAACGACAAGTTGCAAATGGTAGTGGGAGGTCTCGATGCAGTTGCTGACATTCAGCTTTTCATCGAACGCTATGCAACTGATCTTGCGCCAGATGCTTCTATATTCTTGCTAGCTCCCAATGCTCATACCGAAGCAAAAGTTGATATCGCTGGTGTCAGCGGTTACCTGCTGCCATGGGAAGCTATGGTGTGGGCACAACTGACCGAAGAGTTGCGATTGGAGAAAAGCGACTTTAAAGGACTGTCTGCCGCAGACAAGGTTGCGACCGCCTATGATGAGCTCAAGTGCTATGAACCATCATTCCCGTTCATTCCTCTCGCAGAGATGATAGCCAATGCCACCAGTGCGAAAAAGGAAACCCATGGTGCAATTTAATGCCGCACTGGCGCCAAAGTGCCGCAATAAAAAGGTTGCCAACTGGCAACCTTTTTAATCTACTCAGCAACTAACTTATTGTTTTTGCCGGCCCCTGACATACTCAATATCAAAACCGATACGACCAGCGACCTTATCTGCTTCAGAGCCATTTTTAATCAGATCTGCTTAGCTATCCGGCAGCCCCTGCTACAGAACACTTCGATATCCAACCGTCATACCCCCTCTCGAGTTTTCCGATTAGATCCACCTACTCACGAGCGTCACCGGCAGTAGCCGCTGCACTTTAGAGACCAACTTGCATCACAGTTATAGTTATGATGATGTTAAACATACTATGTTTGATGTAAGATTTGTGACTACTGTGAAACAGTGGACGTTAAACCCAACGAATTTGCCGTTGCATGAATGGATATCGAACGAGCAGCTAGGCGATAGAGTGCCAATCGCAATGCTCAGGCCGCAGTGGGATAGCAATGAATTGCGCAGACCAAGGCCGCGAGAAAGAGGAGTATATCCATATGCCGAGTATCACACGACTTATCAAATCAGCCATTGCAACCTTGTTAGTTGCAATAACTACGCTGCCGTACTCAGCACTCGCGGACAATACCACCATCACCATCACCCGAAACAGCTTGGGGGAAAACTTCATTTGCGCGCAACGGGCTCTCGCCAAAGCATATGAACAATTGGACATTGCCGTTGAGTACTTGGTGTTACCTAGTAAACGTTCACTCACGATCGCCAATGCTGGTTTGGCTGATGGTGAAATGCTGCGGGTTGCCGGCACCGACATTCAATATCCAAACTTAATGCAAATCCCTGTACCACTGTGTCAATTGAAATCGGTAATGGTGGCGAATCAACGCGTCAAAGCGCAATCATTTGAGCAAATGCGGGACTATCGACTCGGCATTACCTTAGGATTCGTCGACCATGAAAACATGGCGGATAAATACCAATTGAATGTTGTTCGGGTCACTCAGAATGATGTGTTAATCGATATGCTACTCAAAGACCGCGTCGATGCCATCTTTTTAACTGAAAGTGAGGCGATGCAGCTCATCAGTGAAAACGAGGGCAACAAACTGAAGATTTTAAGATCGCTGGATCGCGATCTGATGTTTTATCATTACTTACATAAAAAACATCATCAATTAGTGCCGCTGATTACAAGCCAACTGAGGCAGTTAGAGCACCAAGGCAAAATTGATCGTACTGCTATCTTAAAACTTCCCCGCCGCGGCCACCCCAATCAAATGGATGTGCTTGCGACGCAAAAAACCACAAAATAGTCATGGTCTCGACCTGTTCGCCCACATGCAAGCCTGATAATCACTCATGCAATTCGCTTTTTTGCCGAAAATAACACCAGTTTCGACGAAAATAGTTCAAATCATGAGCAAGCGAAAAAATTGCTAAAAAAGGGGCTTGACGACACCCCCTTCGATTCGCATAATACGCGCCACCAACGGCAAGGGTAACACCCAAGCCGAAGGTAAAAAGAAGATGGCTATGTAGCTCAGCTGGTTAGAGCACAGCACTCATAATGCTGGGGTCGCAGGTTCAAGTCCCGCCATAGCCACCATGTCTTCTTATGTGCGGAAGTGGCGGAATTGGTAGACGCACCAGATTTAGGTTCTGGCGCCGCAAGGTGTGAGAGTTCAAGTCTCTCCTTCCGCACCATTTTGTTGGGGTATCGCCAAGCGGTAAGGCAGCGGCTTTTGATGCCGCCATTCCCTGGTTCAAATCCAGGTACCCCAGCCATTATTCTTGAGTTGAGATGATTGCGTTTAGCAACAATCTTGATTCTGGTAACAAGCTAGCCACTTAGCGTTGTTGCCGTAAAAAGCTTGCTTGTGCAGGCTTTTTTAATGACCCAGTTTTGTTGGGGTATCGCCAAGCGGTAAGGCAGCGGCTTTTGATGCCGCCATTCCCTGGTTCAAATCCAGGTACCCCAGCCATTATTCAGAAAGCCCACTCATTTGAGTGGGCTTTTTTTGTTGTTGCCTACCACTCCGAATCCAGTTCCGGCAAAAATAGTAATTCGAATCTGAAAATACGAAATCCACCTTTATCGCCGCTCCGGTTAGCCTGAAACCAATAAAACATCGTCTAAACGATACTCAATAAAAAAAGCGAAGTGGTGGGAGCGAATCTATGAACTACGAACAGTTAGCCAAGCAATTCTGGGAACAAGGGTATTTGATCTTCGAAAATTTCTTTGAAGATGAAATCATGGATCAATTTAATCAGCAGATCCTCGACTACTTTGGCGAATCCCCTGAGTTTTTTCACAACGAAGAATTTCTAGAGAAAGCAAAAACCGAGGTGATCCCTTGGTTTCCGCAATGGGAAGGAGTCAAAGAGTTTGATTACTTTGATAACCATGAGCACTTAGTTGGCTTAACCAAAGCAATTCTGGGTGAAGGCTGGGAAGCGCTGTATAGCATGGTGATGTTCTCCAAGAGCGGTACCAAAGGTCAATCATGGCATCAAGACTGCCCGCCGGAAGATCCCAAGCTGTTTAACATCAACCGTTTGAGTTACACCATGGATGTCACTGAAGACATCGGTGGCTACACCTTGGTAGTGCCAAAAAGTCATAAAGCAGGTGTACTGCCAGCGAGCGAAGAAAACGACACCTTCTATGAAGACCAAGTGGTGATTAAACCTCGTAAGGGCACCCTAGTACTGTTGCATGGTCATGCTTGGCACCGAGTCGAGCCTGTGATCGGCAAATATCGAATTTCTACCAACTGTCGCGCGATACCGGCCGGTGTACCGAAAGACGTGACCGACATATGCGTCTACCCCAATATGCGTTACAGCTTTAAAACTAACGAAGTGATTGAAGATCGACTCGCCAACGCCTAACAACTTATTTCAAGCCACAGGCGTATTCAGTTGCCAGTCGCTTAGCGATTGGCAACTTGTTGACCAAGCTAAGTCCTAATTGACGGGCGAGTTTAAGTGGCGGCAAATCATTGCTAAAAGTCGCATAAATGGCGTCCATCGCCGACATCATGGTGAGGTTGTCGCGCTTGCGCTGCTGTTGATAGCGCTTCAGTGTTTCGGAACTTGCCCAGTCTTGGTTGTCAGCCATCACTGCAGCTAACGCTCTGACATCTCTAAAGCCGAGGTTAACTCCCTGTCCTGCCAGTGGGTTAATCAAATGAGCAGAATCACCAACCAGCACCACTCTGCCCTTGGAATATGTCTGCGCATGCTGACGAGTCAGCGGGAAGGAAGCCACCTGCTCAATGGTAAAATCGCCCAGCACAGCAGGAAATGCTTGCAACAGCTCACTCTTGAGCTGAGCCGTTGGTAACTGCTTTAATCGAGCGACTTTGTCGGCCTGGTGATACCACACCAGTGAGCCTTTGCCTTGTGCCAGCGGCAAAAAGGCCTTGGGCCCCGTAGCCGACATCTGTTGCCAAGTAATATCTTGCGACTCAGTTTGAGTATCAATACCGACCACCAGCGCGTGCTGCTGATACTGCCAGCCTTCGACGCCAATACCGGCCAGTTGACGGACACGCGACAAGCCACCATCGCAGGCGAGAATGAGTTGCGCCTGATACAACTGTCCATCAACCGTTAACGTTGCCCATTCATCACTCTGCGACAGCGATTCAACAGCTTGAATTAATCGGCAATCGACCAACGGGTGCTGCTGGCATCGTTGCCACAAGAGCATCTGCACCAACTCATTTTCTACAATATGCCCCAAATGGGACTGTTCAATATCGCTGGCTCGGAACTCCACCGGCTCCAATTGATCTTCCCAAACAGCCAAACGACGATAGGGGCAAACCCGAACCGCAGCAATATCAGACCAGCAGCCGACTTCAGCAAGTAACTGCTCGCTGGCGAGGTTTAGCGCAGACACTCGCAGCCCCATTGGCGAAGCGGCATCAATCGATTTTGGCTCAAATCGCTCCAGCACCATCACTCGTTTGCCCTGCTCGGCGAGCAACAAGGCCGCAGCGCAACCAACCATACCGCCACCAACGATGAGTACATCTAGGGAGGCCGAAGTAGACTTTGGGCTTGTTGGGGTTTGTTTGCTGGCGTTCATCGTTGTCCTTCTCTCACTGCGCAAGATGGGTAATCTGAAAGCAGTAGCTGTCGCGCTTGGGCATGACATTATGTCCTGATTTAGCGACTGAATCACCTGCCGCAAACGCACAGAAGCTTGGCCCTGATGCTGACTGTATAAAAATCATTCACCACAACTATGGTCAGCAGCCAAAACAGGCGCTAAAATACGCCTCCTTATTTTTCAGCCAGCGGTATTAAAGGCCAAAACACGAATGAGCAAAAAACTTCATATCAAAACTTGGGGTTGCCAGATGAACGAGTACGATTCATCAAAAATGGCCGATCTCCTCAATTCAAATTCCGGTTATGAATACACTGAAGAGCCGGAAGAAGCCGATGTGTTGCTGCTTAACACCTGCTCGATCCGTGAAAAAGCGCAGGAAAAAGTGTTTCACCAACTGGGCCGCTGGAAAGAGTTAAAAGCAAGTAACCCTGACTTAGTCATTGGCGTGGGTGGCTGTGTTGCCTCGCAAGAAGGGGCTGATTTACGCCAACGCGCGCCAATTATTGACGTCATTTTCGGCCCGCAAACCTTGCACCGTTTACCGGAAATGATCGCCGCAGCGCAAGCCGGTGAGCCAGTGGTCGATGTCTCGTTCCCTGAAATCGAGAAATTCGACCGTTTGCCAGAACCTCGCGCTGAAGGACCGACTGCATTCGTATCGATCATGGAAGGCTGTTCTAAGTACTGTACCTTCTGCGTGGTGCCATATACCCGCGGGGAAGAAGTCAGTCGGCCACTTGATGACGTGCTGTATGAAATCGCTCAGTTAGCCGACCAAGGTGTTCGTGAAGTGAACCTACTCGGTCAAAACGTGAACGCCTATCGTGGCGCAACTCATGATGGCGAGATCTGTCATTTCTCAGAGTTGCTGCGCTTAGTCGCCAGCATCGATGGCATTGATCGCATTCGTTACACCACTTCTCATCCAGTTGAATTCACTGATGACATCATTGAAGCGTATGCCGATGTGCCTGAGTTGGTCGATCACCTGCACTTGCCAGTTCAATCAGGCTCTGACCGGATTCTGAACCTGATGAAGCGCGGCCACACCGCCATTGAGTACAAATCCAAGATTCGTCGATTGAAGAAAATTCGGCCGAACATCTGCATGAGCAGTGACTTCATTGTTGGCTACCCAGGTGAAACAGCGGAAGACTTTGAAGCCACCATGAATCTGATTAAAGCGGTGGATTACGACATTAGCTTTAGTTTCATTTACAGCGCCCGTCCGGGCACTCCGGCGGCGGATCTGCCAGATGATGTCACCGAAGAAGAAAAGAAACAGCGTTTGCACATCTTGCAAGCACGCATCAACCAACAGGCACAGAAAATTGCTCGCGACATGCACGGTACCGAGCAGCGCATTTTGGTTGAGGGACCTTCGAAGAAAAATCCAATGGAGCTTCGCGGCCGTACCGAGAACAACCGGGTGGTGAATTTTGAAGGCGACCATCGCTTAATCGGCAAATTTGCTGACGTCAAGATTGTTGATGTGTTCCCCAACTCACTGCGTGGCGAATTTATTCGCTCAGAAGACGAGATGGGCTTACGGGTCGAAACGGCTCCGGCAGAAATTCTGGCCCGTCGTCAGGTTGCTGAAGAAAGCAATGGCGCCGTGATGTTCGACCCGAACGCCTAATTACGATTGACATAACTCTAAGAGAGACAAGGCAAAACACATTGAGCCAAACACTAACTACTGTTGAGTTTTCCCTCGAGCCGGCCGAAAGTCGCCGGCTTTCTGCCCTCTGTGGCCCGTTTGATGACAACATCAAACAAATCGAGCGTCGCCTCGGCGTTGAGATTGCCTACAATGGCAACAACTTCAAAGCCATCGGCTCTGACATTCCGGCCCAAGCCGCTGCTGACGTATTGCGTCGTCTTTACTTAGAAACGGCGCCGGTAAAAGGCATCTACAGCGATATCGAGCCTGAGCAAGTTCATCTTGAAATACAAGAGAGCAATGCGCTGGAGCAACAGCGCGACAAAGCCGCCGAGCACGCGTGGCAAGGCAAAGAAACCTTCATCAAAACCAAGCGTGGCGTGATCCGCCCTCGTGGCCCAAATCAAGCTCAGTATGTAGCGAACATTTTGAGCCACGATATTGCCTATGGCATTGGTCCAGCAGGCACCGGCAAGACCTATCTGGCGGTAGCGGCGGCTGTCGATGCGTTGGAGCGGCAAGAAATCCGTCGCATCCTGCTCACTCGCCCAGCCGTGGAAGCAGGCGAAAAGCTCGGCTTTTTGCCCGGCGACTTGAGTCAAAAGGTCGACCCTTATCTGCGTCCGCTCTACGATGCGCTATTTGAAATGATGGGCTTTGAGAAGGTTGAGCGATTGATCGAACGCAATGTCATTGAAGTCGCACCATTGGCCTACATGCGCGGCCGTACTCTGAATGACGCCTTTATCATTCTTGACGAAAGTCAGAACACCACAGTCGAGCAAATGAAGATGTTCTTGACTCGAATTGGCTTTAATTCCAGAGCGGTGATCACCGGTGACATCACCCAAATCGACTTACCGAAAAACCAGAAATCTGGCTTGCGCCATGCCATTGAAGTTCTCGAAGGAGTGGATGGTATTAGCTTCAATATGTTTATGGCTGAAGACGTCGTCCGTCACCCGGTAGTTCAGCGAATTGTCCAGGCATACGATGCCCACGACCAAAAGCAGGCTAAAATTAAGGCTGAGGCTAAACGTGCAGCCGATGCTGAAAAAGCAGCCGCTGCCAAAACCACGGATTCAAATGCTTAATGGCCATTGAGCTTGATTTACAGCGAGCAACAGAGTGCTCTGCTATTCCTAGCGAAGCCATGTTTGAAACATGGCTTGATACTGCATTCGTTGCGGTGCAACCACATGCGCCTGCTGCTCTGCAGGAAATCACGATTCGTGTGGTTGATAGCGACGAAAGTCAGGAACTCAATAGCACTTATCGCGGCAAAGAAAAACCAACCAATGTGCTGTCGTTTCCGTTTGAAGCACCGCCAGGAATTGTCTTGCCATTGCTCGGTGATTTAGTGATTTGCGCCGAAGTTGTCGCGATTGAGGCACAACAGCAGCAAAAGCCACTAGAACATCATTGGGCCCACATGGTCATCCATGGCCTCTTGCATTTACTCGGCTATGATCATATACAAGATGATGAGGCTGAGGTAATGGAGCAAAAAGAGCGCGAGATTTTAGCGCAGCTTGCAATTCCAGATCCTTACATCGAACGTTGATAGTACAACGAAACAGGACATCATGAGCGACGATAACCCCCACTCTAGCAGCGGCTCTGCGCCGAAAGGCTGGCTAGAAAAACTGGGCCAATTATTCCATGCAGAGCCGAAAAATCAGCAAGAACTTATCGAAATTATCAAAGACGCCCAATCCAACGGTCTATTTGATACCGACATTGCTCAAATGATTGAGGGCGTGTTGGAAGTTGATGATCTGAGAGTTCGGGACATCATGATCCCGCGTTCGCAAATGGTCACCGTTGAGCTCACTCAAACCGTTGATGAGTTCATGCCGACAGTGCTGGATTCAGCTCACTCTCGCTTCCCGGTGATCTCAGAAGACAAAGACCATATCGAAGGCATGCTATTGGCGAAGGATCTACTGCCGTATGCCTTTGGCCGCAATGATAACCCGTTTAGCCTCGAAGACGTCCTACGACCAGCGGTTGTGGTACCTGAGAGCAAACGAGTAGACGTCATGCTCAGAGAATTCCGCGCCAATCGCTATCACATGGCCATCGTCATCGACGAGTACGGCGGGGTATCAGGTCTGGTCACTATTGAAGACATTTTGGAAGTCATCGTCGGTGAGATTGAAGACGAAACTGATGATGTCGAAAGTGATGGCGACCCAATTCGTCAGGTCAGCAAACGCCTCTATTCGGTTCAAGCACTAACCGCTATCGATCAGTTTAATCATTATTTTGACACTGATTTTAGCGACGAAGAGTTTGATACGGTCGGTGGCATGGTGGTCCACGCATTTGGTCATATGCCAGAACGAGGCGAATCAATTAAGTTGAGTGGTTTCCAATTTAAAGTGATGGCGACCGACAAACGCAGGGTGTCACAATTGCAGGTTAAGGTGCTCAAACAACAGGCCGAAGAGACTGTTGCTGAATAGCCTGCCCCGAAGCGCCATAACATTGATGTTTGCCACTAACCAATGAACAAAGCAACTGCAACTAACTACCGCCGTTGGCTACTGATGCTGGCGGCGTTCCTATTTGGTACCACGTATCCATTGGCCTACGCGCCATTTGAGCAGGCCATCGTTGCCATTTTGGCAATGGCCGGGCTATTCAATCTATTGAAAATGGCTGCGTCATGGCGCCAGTCCGCTGCAATTGGGTTTGCCTTTGGTTTTGGTCAATTTACCGTTGGTATCAGTTGGGTTCACGTTTCTATTGATTCATTTGGCGGCCTACCACTCGCAGTGTCACTACTGTTGATGTGTTTGCTGTGTGGCTATCTGGCATTGTTCCCCGCTTTTTCAGGTTGGCTTTGGTACCGTCTGCGAGACACAGTTCCGCCAGCATTTAATTTATTATTATTCCCGTCATTGTGGCTACTCGGTGAAGTGCTTCGCGGCGAACTACTTACGGGCTTTCCTTGGTTGGCGTTAGGCTACAGTCAGACCAGTAGTTGGCTGTTCGCCTGGGCTCCGTTTATCGGGGTCATGGGCATTGGCTGGTTAGTCGCTTGCTTGGCGGTAATGGTGAGTTACCTGACTAACAAGCAAAATTTGTACTGGCTGGTACCTGCTTTTGCTGTCATTGCTGCTACAACCTATTGGCTCAACCAGCAAGAGATTACCCAACCGACCGACAAGTCAGCTCAAGTCGCTTTGGTGCAGGGTAATATTAAGCAAAGCCTAAAGTGGGAGCCAGACCAACAATGGCCAACCATGAGCAAATATCAGGACATGAGCCGGCCATACTACGACCATGACTTGTTAATTTGGCCTGAAGCAGCAATTCCAGCGATCGAAATCCAAGCCCAAAGCTACTTACAAAACATCGATGCAACATTGGCCTGGAAAGGTAGTGCTCTAATCACCGGTATCATCGATTATCAACCCTACAGCCAAGTGTTCTTCAACAACTTGATTGTGTTGGGGCGCCGAGCGCCGGAGCTTGATAAAAGCAGTTATATCTACGGTCACAACAACCGGTACAGCAAACACCACCTGTTACCAATCGGCGAATTCGTGCCGTTTGGCGATATTCTTAGACCATTAGCGCCACTGTTTAATTTACCCATGAGTTCGTTTAGTCGGGGCGGTTACGTACAGCACAATTTGGAAGCCAATGGCTGGAAGCTGGCCTCGGCGATTTGCTACGAAATCCTGTTTGCAGAGCAGGTTCGCCAGAACATTCAACAAGATACCGATTTTATTCTAACTGTGAGTAATGATGCGTGGTTTGGCGACTCTATTGGCCCACACCAGCATTTGCAAATCGCTCAAATGCGCGCCAAAGAGCTCGCTCGCCCGGTACTGCGCGCCACCAATAATGGCGTGACCGCAGTGATCGATGCCGATGGTTCGATTATGGCCAAGGCGCCGCAGTTCACCGAAGCTGTGTTAACTGCCGAAGTAGCCCAATATCGCGGCCAAACGCTGTTCGCCCGCACCGGTCACGGGCCAGTTTTGGCGCTGTCAGGTTTGATTATTCTGATTGCGGCTTGGCGCCGCTGGCGGTACAAGTAATCACTTCCCTGCAAGTTCCATCGGCAGGCTGCGATTTGCCAGAGCCCAAAGCTGATGCGAGGAAAGACCGAACCAAAGATTCCCTCAACAAGACGCCGTAAAATCTTCCCTGATGGCTCTACTGCTGCGTCCTGCAGCAGAAGCTTGTTGATGAAACACTTGGTCCGCTCTTCAGAAGCTCCAGCGATTTCCCTTTTGACCCGAAATCTCCACCTAAGCAGATAGCAGCCAACCAGAGGTTCCCAAGGAGGTAGGAAGCAACGCGAGAGGTGCTTCAGCCGGCATGGATGCCGGGTGCAGAGCGTTCCATGGATGGACTTGAGCGTCACCGGTTCGTGTTGTTGCCTGCCTCCGTGATGCTCCGAAGGCATTCTTGGTAAGCACCGAACAACAACTACTTCAAGAAAGCTTGTATGAGGAAAAGACCGAACCAAAGGTTCCCTCAACAAGATGCCGTAAAATCTTCCCTGATGGCTCTACTGCTGCGTCCTGCAGCAGAAGCTTGTTGATGAAACATTTGGTCCGCTCTTCGGAAACTGCAGTGCTTAACCATTAATCAAGGCTCAAACGGCTCTCTGGCAAATTCATCGTGGCCGCAATTGGCGCAGCTACTCAATTGGGTCGGGTGATAAACTTCTAAGACATGATCACAGTTGCAACAACGGAGTACGCCAAAACCAACATACTCCCCTCGGCGATACACCCCGTCATGCTTCAAATCATCCGACAATTCACGCCACTCACATTGGGTTTTATCGGTAATTTCCATTAGGTTATGCCAAATACCTTGACTGATCCCTGTTAGCCAAACGGATGGTGGATGGGTCTTAGAGTCCGGATCCATCGAATCGGCAAAAGCCTGAAAGTCACGCTTCAGATAATCGCGCATCAAGGTCAGCTCATCCTTGGTTAAATCGCTTGCCGCCCCGACATACTCAGCAGCACGCTCGAGCCAATGATCTAGGGCATCAGCGGTTAAGTGTTGCTCGTGTTTTAGTCGCTCCAACACTTTATCGATGAGCGTTTCATAGTCTTTGTTGTTTTCATTACTCATGGTGTCCACCTTTGGATCGACGTCGAACTTCGGCATTCCATACAATCAGTTTAGATAAACCGGCGGTTTAGTCTTGTTGGCTGGATCACGGATGCGGTATCCTATGCGGCCTTAAATTTTCAAAGTCAGTCGGACTCTGGTTGCACCAGACATTTCGGCTCGGCGCTCACAGTGTAATTAACGGAACCATCAATGGACGTGCCATACAACCACCGCGAGATTGAATCGCAAGTTCAGTCTGCTTGGCAGCAAGCAAAAACCTTCTCTGTTCAAGAAGACAACGACAAAGAAAAATACTACTGCCTGTCGATGTTCCCATACCCTAGCGGCCGCTTGCACATGGGTCACGTTCGGAATTACACGCTTGGTGATGTGATTGCTCGCTTCCAACGAATGCAAGGCAAAAACGTATTGCAACCAATTGGTTGGGATGCCTTTGGCCTCCCTGCGGAAAACGCCGCAATCAAAAACAAAACAGCGCCAGCGCCTTGGACTTATGAAAATATTGAGTACATGAAGAACCAGCTGAAAATGCTGGGTTTTGGCTACGATTGGGATCGCGAGCTGGCGACTTGTACGCCAGAGTACTATCGCTGGGAGCAATGGTTCTTCACCAAGCTTTATGACAAAGGCTTGGTATACAAGAAGATGGCCACGGTGAACTGGGATCCAGTGGACCAAACCGTACTGGCCAACGAGCAAGTAGTGGACGGCCGCGGTTGGCGCTCAGGCGCTCTAGTCGAGCAGAAAGAAATTCCCCAGTGGTTCATCAAGATCACCGATTACGCCGAAGAGCTGTTGAACGACATCGACCAGTTAGAAGGTTGGCCAGACACGGTTAAAACCATGCAGCGTAACTGGATTGGTCGTTCTGAAGGCATTGAAATGGCCTTTGATGTCGCTGGCCAAGATGAGCCTCTACACATTTATACCACTCGCCCCGACACCGTTATGGGTGTCACTTACGTGGCGATCGCAGCGGGTCACCCATTGGCAGCCAAAGCCGCTGAAGGCAATGCCGAGCTAGCCGCCTTTGTTGACGAATGCAAAAACAACAAGGTCGCCGAAGCCGACATGGCAACCATGGAGAAAAAAGGTATTGCCACTGGCCTGTTTGCGGTTCACCCGCTGACCGGCAAGCAAGTACCAATCTGGGTCGCTAACTTCGTGCTGATGGATTACGGCACCGGTGCAGTAATGTCAGTGCCAGGTCATGACCAACGTGACTACGAGTTTGCTCAAGCCTATGGTTTACCGATTGAGGCGGTGATTAAACCAGCCGATGGCGAAGTTGATATTTCCGAAGCGGCATACACCGACAAAGGTGTTTTGTTTAACTCTGGCGAATTTGACGGTTTGGAATTCCAGGCAGCTTTTGATGCCATTGCCAGTAAACTGGAAGCCGACAACAAAGGCGAGCGCAAGGTTAACTATCGTCTCCGCGATTGGGGCGTTAGCCGCCAGCGTTATTGGGGTACACCAATCCCAATGTTGACCGATGCCGACGGCAACACGGTACCGGCACCAGAAGACCAATTACCGGTGATTCTGCCAGAAGACGTCGTTATGGATGGCGTCACCAGCCCAATTAAAGCCGATCCCGAATGGGCCAAAGTTGAAGTCAATGGTCAGCCTATGACCCGCGAGACGGACACCTTCGATACCTTCATGGAATCAAGCTGGTACTACGCCCGTTATTGCTGTTCAAACTTTGATGAAGGCATGTTGGATTCAGACGCTGCTAACTATTGGTTGCCAGTGGATCAATATGTCGGTGGTATCGAGCACGCGGTGATGCACCTGTTGTACTCACGTTTCTTCCATAAGTTATTGCGTGACACAGGTCTAGTTCAGTCTGACGAGCCATTCAAAAAGCTATTATGCCAAGGCATGGTGTTGGCAGATGCGTTTTACCACACCGACGAGAAAGGTGGTCAAGTGTGGGTATCACCAACGGACGTCGAGCTGGAAAAAGATGACAAAGGCCGTATCACCAAGGCCACCAGCACCGATGGCACCGAATTGAACTATGCCGGTATGAGCAAGATGTCGAAGTCGAAAAATAACGGCATCGACCCACAACTCATGGTTGAAAAGTACGGTGCCGATACCGTGCGCTTGTTCATGATGTTTGCCGCACCGCCAGAAGCAACACTGGAATGGCAAGAGTCTGGCGTTGAAGGTTCACACCGTTTTGTTAAGCGTGTTTGGAAGTTCGTCCAAGACGTAGCCGCTTTCGAGTCGGTACCAGCTTTAGATGCGGCCAGCTTGAACAAAGCCCAAAAAGACTTACGTCGTGCCGTTCACAAAACCATCGCCAAAGTGTCTGATGATTTAGGCCGTCGTCAAACCTTCAACACCGCCATTGCCGCGGTAATGGAATTGATGAACACCCTGACCAAAGCATCGGCAGAAAGCGACCAAGACAAAGCCGTTCTCGCCGAAGCGGCCGAAGCCATTGTATTGATGCTCAACCCAATTGCACCTCACGTCTGTGATGAACTGTGGCGCGCGCTTGGCAACAGCAATGCCGAGGATGCCCCTTGGCCACAAGCTGATGATAGCGTCATGGTAGAAGACGAAAAGCTAATCGTTGTTCAAGTGAACGGCAAAGTGCGTGGCAAAATTACCGTTGCAGCCGATGCCAGTAAAGAAGTCGTTGAAGAAGCTGGTTTGAATGATGCCAATGTGAGCAAGTTCACCGAAGGCAAAACCGTTCGTAAAATAATTTACGTACCGGGTAAACTTCTGAATATCGTTGCAAACTAACGCATTCGGCGGTCAGTCATAGCGCTGTCCGCCGGCTTCAATTACACTGGTAGCGACCGCATTTGCAGGAGCAATAAATGTTAAAACGCTGGCTTTTCCCTCTCGTGCTATGCACCTTGTTGAGTGCTTGCGGTTTCCAGCTTCGTGGTAGCTACACCCTTCCCGACCAATTCCAACAATTGCATTTGCAGGTACAAGACCCATACGCGGCGATTTCCCGCGAGGTGAGCAAACGCTTTAAAGACAGCGGCATCGTATTGCTGGATGTTGCAACGGACGAAGCACCTCGAGTGATTCTCGGCAAAGACCGATTAGAGCGCACTAATCTATCGGTTTACCCTGATGGTCAGGTAGCGGAATACCGCTTGGTCTATCGGCTCAATGTTAACGTCATACAACCGGGCCAAAAGCCCAAGAAGTTAGACCTTCAAGTGCAGCGCGATTACCTCGATGACCCTCGCCAAGCGTTAGCTAAGCGCCGCGAGCGAGAAATCTTACTGCAAGAAATGCGAGAGCAGATCTCGTTTCAACTGCTTGCTCAGCTGTCATCGCTGTAGACCACTCAGGCATTATTGAGCACCAGCCATGGCCACTGCCAGACTTTATCCCAACCAACTGCCACAGGCATTGCAGCAATCTGTTCAACCCGCTTATCTAGTATTTGGCGACGAACCACTGCAACGCTTTGAGTCAGTCAGTGCCATCGTTGATGCTGGCAAAGCACAGGGCTTTGACGAGACCGAACGACTCTATCTCGACACCACAGATGACGCTATGCAATTGGCCGAAGCACTGCAAGGTATGAGTTTGTTTGCCAGTCGGCGAATTATCGTGGTGGATGTTGGCAATGGCAAGATAGGCAAAGATGCGGGGCAAATTTTCGAGCACTACGCCGAGCAACCAAGCCCAGATTTATTGCTGATTTGCCACGGTACTAAGTTGGAAAAGGCACAGCAAAACGCCAAATGGTTTAAAGCCTTGGGTAAGTTGGCAGTAACCGTGGCTATCAATGTACCAAGCGGCGACCGCTTGACTCGCTGGCTACAGCAACGAGCCCGCACACACGGCGTCCAATTACCGCTCGATGCATTGCAGTACCTGCAAGATCATCATGAAGGCAATTTAATGGCGCTGAGCCAGGAGTTGGAAAAGTTAGCTCTGCTTTATCCCAACCAACCGATATCAGTCCAACAATTGCATCAGTCATTAATCGATCAATCGAGATTCGATGTCTTTCAACTGACCGACACCTTGCTTGCTGGCAATCAGCAAGCGCTCAGTCACATGCTCAGTCAACTCCGTGATGAGGGCGCGGAACCCGTGGTGGTTTGTTGGGCGCTGAGCAGAGAAATCAGTCAGCTGCTGCAACTCAAGCAGCACCCGTCGAATCAAGCACAGCTATTCAAGCAGTTTCGCATCTGGCCATCGCGCCAGCCAGTGCTGAAACAAGCCCTCAACCAACTATCAGCCGAGCAACTACAGCAGGCACTACTGGTGGTGGCAAAATTAGAACGCAACGTCAAAGGGGCCGAAGCCGATCCCCAAGCCAGTTGGCCGTTAATCAGTCAATGCTGTCAGTTACTGATGAATACCAATGCTTCTGCTGACTGGTTGCTAGCCGCAGAACAAGTTTAGCGAGTCAGAGCGAAACAACCCCATGACTAAACGCATCGGCTTACTAGGCGGCACATTTAACCCAATTCATAATGGTCATCTGCAACTGGCTAACTTTGTGCGCCAGCAACTGCAGCTCGATGTCATGCAGCTTTTGCCCAACCATTTACCACCGCACAAAGAGCAACCTCTGGTGACCGCCAAACACCGTTTGGCGATGACCGAAGCGGCAGTCAATGACCAGCCAAGACTTGAAGTTAACGCCATCGAATTGGGTCGACAACAACCATCTTATTCTGTTGATACCTTGCGCCAATTGCGCCAGCAGCATCCAGAGGACCGCTTATTCTTTACCATGGGCATGGACTCCTTCGTCAAACTCAGTAGCTGGTATCAATGGCAGGATTTGCTGAACTATTGCCATCTAGTGGTTTGCCAACGCCCCGGCGATCAAATCCCCGAACAGGGCCCGGAAGCACTGCTTTGGCAACAGTTTGGTCTGAGTATCAGCGAGTTGTCTAACTTACCAATCGCAGGCCACATTGTTTGCTTAGACAATCCATTGTGGCCAATCTCATCGACTGAAATCCGCCAGCAATTGCTTCACGGCGCTTGCGCGAGCCAACTATTGCCGCCAACGGTTGCGCAATATGTCGCCGACCATCAACTTTATCAGCAATAGCGCTGACGCAAGCCAGCTAAATTTGATAACCTTACCCGGTTGTATTTTGAACCTATCCGAGAGCAGGAGAACAAGTTGCACGGTAAAGAGCTGATTGATTTCATCGTTGACAAAATTGACGACATGAAAGGTCGGGACATCATGACCTTGGATGTAGCGGAGCGCAGCACCATTACAGATACCCTGATTATTTGCTCAGGAAACTCTAAGCGTCATGTCCAGTCCATCGCAGAACACGTGGCAACGGAAGCCAAACATGCAGGTTTACCTGCGCTAGGCTTGGAAGGGCAAGATGAAGGCGAGTGGGTCTTGGTTGATCTCGGTGACGTGATCCTACACGTCATGCAAGAAAATGCGCGCGAGTTCTATCAACTGGAAAAACTCTGGGGTTAAGCCGTGCGCTTACAGTTAATCGCGGTGGGTCAACGTATGCCCGCCTGGGTCACCACCGCATTTAACGACTATCAGGGTCGCTTTCCTCGCGACTGCGCCTTTGAGCTGGTCGAGGTCGCTGCTGGCAAACGTGGAAAAAACGCTGATATTCCGCGTATTCTGGCGCAAGAAGGCGAACGTATGCTCAGTGCCGTAGGCAAAGGCAATCGCATTGTGACTTTAGAAGTCACCGGTAAACCTTGGGACACGCCGCAACTATCAAAACAATTAGCCAACTGGCAAATGGACGGACGCAACGTCAGTTTGTTGGTCGGAGGCCCCGAAGGGCTAGCTCCTGATTGCATTGCCGCAGCAGATCAACGTTGGTCGTTGTCAGCACTGACACTGCCTCACCCAATGGTGCGAGTGATCATAGCCGAAAGCCTTTATCGGGCTTGGAGTCTGTTAAATAACCATCCGTATCACAGGGAGTAGCGGGTAGCTCGATGGCAGCGCGTCAACGCATTACCATTCGTGATAGACAAGCCGAAGCAGCACTTTTTTATCGCCGTGCTGTGGTCGCTTTGTTGATCGTGTTTGTCATGCTGGCGCTTCTGGTATCGAACCTCTACAAACTCCAAGTTACCCGCCACGAAGACTTTAACACCCGCTCAAACGATAACCGCATTCGAGTCTTACCAGTCGCTCCGAACCGCGGCTTAATCTACGACCGCAACGGCATTTTGTTGGCCGATAATCGGCCGGTCTACTCATTAGAATTAGTACCCGAAGAGGTCGATGATTTGCCTGCGACGGTTGCCAGTTTGTCGCAAATGCTGGCCATTCCAGAAGAGCAGCAGCAGAAATTTCTCGACCAATCACGAGTCACTCGGCGCTTCAAAAAGCTCCCTCTGAAAGAAAATCTGACTGAGCAAGAAGTGGCGTTGATCAGCGTCAGTCAGCATCAATATCCTGGCATCTATGTCGAAGCCCGACTGAAACGCCATTATCCATTCGGCGACGCCCTCACTCATGCTGTCGGCTATGTCGCCAAGATCAATAAGCGTGACGTCGAAAATCTCGACAAAGCCGGTAAGCTAGCCAACTACAAGGCCACCCGTGACATCGGCAAACAAGGCCTTGAGCGCTATTACGAAGATGTATTGCATGGCACTGTTGGCTATCAAGAAGTCGAGGTCAATAACCGTGGCCGTATTACTCGTACCGTTGCTTTTGAGCCGCCCGTACCGGGCAGCGATTTGCGCCTTAGTTTAGATATTCAGCTGCAACTCAAAGCACAGGAATTGTTGACCGGTATGCGCGGTGCTGTGGTGGCACTCGACCCGCGCGACGGCAGCGTACTGGCGTTGGTTTCGGCCCCCAGTTATGACCCCAACCCCTTCGTTCAAGGCATTAGCGGCAAAGCCTATCGGTCGTTACTCAACTCCGAAGATCGGCCCCTGATCAACCGGACAACGCAGGGCCAGTATCCACCCGCATCGACGGTGAAGCCTATCTTGGCACTACTGGCGCTAAATGAAGGTATTGTCACCCCCGAAACCCGAATTTGGGATCCGGGTTGGTTCCGTATCGAGGGCGTTAAACGTAAGTATCGCGATTGGAAGAAGTGGGGCCACGGCTGGGTCGATTTGTATTCGGCCATTGAGCAATCGTGCAACATATACTTCTTCGATGCGGCAACCAAGTTGGGTATCGATAAGATTGATGAATTCGCCAGTCAATTCGGTTTTGGTGAATACACAGGGATTGATATTCGCGAAGAGAGTGCGGCGGTGCAACCTTCTCGCTCCTGGAAGCGAGCGCGCCACGGCCAGCCTTGGTATCTCGGCGATACCGTCAATATCGGCATTGGTCAGGGCTATTGGACCGCAACGCCACTGCAACTGGCTCACGCCATCGGTATTATGGCGCGGCACGGCAAAAACTATACCCCGAGGATGGTGCAATCGATTCAGACGGACTCAGGCAGCATTCAAATGCCACCTGATCAACGTCCCCCGGTGGTACTGAAAAAAGACACTTATTGGGATGAAGCCATCGAGGGCATGCGCCGAGTCAACCACTCCGAAAAAGGCACCGCGCGCAAAGCGTTTGCCGATACCAGTTACGTGTCTGCTGGCAAATCTGGCACCGCCCAAGTATTCAGTCTCAAGCAAGATGAAGAATACGACGCCGAAAAACTCAACAAACGCAAACACGACAACGCAATGTTCGTCGCCTTTGCACCAATCAATGACCCGCAAATAGTCGTTGCCGTGGCCATTGAAAACCAAGGCGGCGGCTCATCAAACGCTGCACCTATTGCCAGAGCGGTGATCGATCATTATGTTGAAACCACTGGTTTTGAATCCACTCTGCCAATCGGGATCCCTACGCCATGATTTTTGGCTCAGTTGAGCGGCTCGAAGCGCAAATGCGCAAGCCAAGCGTGTGGTTTAAGCTGCATATTGATGCTTACTTGTTGATGCTGCTATTGGTATTGATGGCAGTAGGCTTGATGGTGATATACAGCGCTGGCGGTCAAAGTATGGACTTGGGCACCCGTCAGATCATCCGCCTCAGTGTGGCAGTGTTTGTGATGCTCGCTCTGGCTCAAATCAACCCTGAAAACTACCGCCGTTGGGCGTATCCAATATACGTCATCGGCACATTGATGCTGGTCGCAGTCCTCGTTGTCGGAGTGGTCGGCAAAGGCGCTCAACGCTGGATTGACCTGGGTTTTATGCGCTTTCAGCCCTCTGAGATCATGAAGCTGATTGTTCCCATCGCGGCCGCCCACTTCCTCGCCAGCGATGCGTTGCCCGCGCGTTTTGGTAAAGTCATCATTGCCTTTGTCTTGATCCTAATTCCTACCCTGCTTATTGCCCGTCAGCCCGATCTGGGAACCTCACTATTGATTGCTGCTTCTGGGGTGTTCGTAATATTTCTCGCAGGCGTTAGCTGGAAGCTCATCGCTGCTGGTGCAGTTGCCGTTGCCGGCTTCATCCCAGTGCTGTGGTTTTATCTAATGCGCGACTATCAGCGCCAACGGGTATTAACGTTATTTGACCCTGAGCGCGATCCGCTCGGCTCTGGTTACCACATTATTCAATCGACCATCGCTATCGGCTCAGGCGGAATCAGCGGCAAAGGCTGGTTGCAGGGCACCCAATCGCAATTGGAATTCCTACCTGAGCGGCATACCGACTTTATTTTTGCTGTATTTAGCGAAGAGTTTGGCCTAACCGGCGTATTGTTGCTGCTTTTGCTTTACTTACTGATCGTGTTTCGCGGCTTGTACATCGCTGCTAATGCCCAGACAACCTTTGGCAGTCTGCTCGCAGGCAGCATTACTTTGACCTTCTTCGTCTATGTCTTTGTCAACATCGGCATGGTGTCGGGCATCCTGCCGGTAGTTGGGGTGCCGCTGCCATTGGTCAGTTATGGAGGCACATCGATGGTGACATTGTTGGCAGGCTTTGGCATCTTAATGGGCATTCATACCCACCGACGGATGATTATATGAATTTTTTCCTCGGCCGTTTGCGTCAATGTGCGCAGGCCATCGGCATGTCAGCAACACTGACAGTTGCCGCGCTATCCGCCACACCCGCAGTGTCAGCAACCAATACCATTGATCAAACCTTTATTGATGAGGTTTCATCCAGTTATAACCTCGACCCAAGTTGGGTCGCCGCGCAAGTTCAACATGCGGCCTTTAAGCAAGATATTATCGAGCGCATCACCACCCCTTGGGAGGCCAAGCCTTGGTATCAATATCAAACCATATTCCTCAAGCCTGAGCGGGTCGAGCAAGCAGTCGAGTTCTGGCAAAGCCATCAAGATACCCTCGCTCGCGCCGAGCAAACATATGGCGTGCCAGCGCAATTCATCGTCGCTATCATTGGTGTTGAAACCTATTTTGGTCGCTTCAAAGGTGACAAAGGGGTGCTTGATTCGCTCTACACCCTTGGCTTTCATTACCCGAAACGAGCGAAGTTCTTTCGCTCAGAGCTAGGCCATTTTCTTGCCCTGAGCCATGAGCAAGGTTGGGATCCGACGGCCATCAATGGCTCCTACGCCGGAGCGATGGGTTTTCCACAGTTTATTAGTTCAAGTTACCGCGCCTACGCCGTCGACTTTAATGGCGATGGCCAGCGTGACTTGTTGAATTCTCCGCAAGATGCCATTGGTAGCGTCGCCAATTATTTTGCTGAACACGGCTGGACTCCGGGTACCTGTATGGTTGAGCAAGTGACATTGCCGCCCGCAGCGGAGTCGTTAGTTCAGACCAATACCAAGATTAAACATGTGTGGGCTGACGCAAAAAATGCAGGCATTGAGACCAGCCAACAGCTCGCAGATGATGACAAAGTCATGGTATTTCCATTGGCTGAAAGTGAACAGTTGACCCATCACTACTTAGGTTGTAACAACTTTTATGTTATCACCCGATACAACCATAGCCGGCTCTATGCCATGGCGGTTTACCGTTTGAGTCAGCAAATTGAAGCGGCTTGGCGAGAACAACAGTCAGCCAGCTAACAAACATGATCGATCAAGCCAAACTAACCGGGGTTTTGACTTTGGTGGCGCTGCTGTCGGGCTGCGCCAGTTCTGGCATGAGCAAATCAGATCGCTATCAGGCCGAGCGATATCATCAAAGTGAAGATTCAGCGCCAGCCGATCCGATTGACGTATCGAAAGTTCCAGATGCTATTCCTAAATACGAGGCCAAATCCCGCGGCGGCAACCGTCACTACACGGTTCGCGGCAAGCACTATAAGGTCATGAATTCAGCAGATGGATTCAGCGAAACAGGCAATGCTAGTTGGTATGGCAATAAATTCCATGGCCACAAAACCAGTAATGGCGAAATTTACAACATGTATGCCATGTCGGCAGCCCATAAACATTTGCCCTTGCCCTCATTTGTGAAAGTGACTCGGCTCGACACAGGTCAGCAGGTCGTAGTTCGAGTCAATGATCGCGGCCCGTTTCATCGTGGCCGAATCATTGACTTGTCCTACGCCGCAGCTCATAAACTAGGTATGCTAAAAACCGGCACGGCGGCGGTGAAAATTGAAGCCATAACCGTCACGCCGCCATGGCAGCAACCCGACCCTATTATGGCGTTGGTGCAACAGCAGCAGGCTGAGGGTCCTAAACTGCCGCTTAAGGTTGCTGCTAGTTCCCAATCAACCGTGGCGCCAGCCAGTGATCGCGCGTGGTTTGTCCAAGTTGCTGCCACCCAAGATAAAGCCAGAGCAGACCATCTGATTCAGCAACTCGCATCGTTATTTGATGCTCAAGGAAGAACAGTCTCTGAACAAAAATTACACAAAATCCAGCTTGGACCTTTTGCTGACGAGCAATCTGCAAACAAATTGCTGGAAATATTAAAAAAAGGTGAATTTTCTTCCGCCTTTAAGGTCTATCAATGAAACGGTGAGCATCGGGCGGCAAGCGTGTTATGCTAGCGCCACACTCACAAGTCTTAACCCATACAACTCCTAAAACGAATTATGCTTCAGCACACAACAATACGTTCTCTTACCGCAGGTTTGGTTGCTCTGGCAACGTCGTGTATCTCTTTTGCTGCGCCGGTTGTGACGCCTGATCCACCAAAGGTTAACGCCAAAGGATACGTGCTCGTCGACCATCTAACCGGCCGCACCCTAGTGCAGCACAATGCCGATGAGCGTTTAGCTCCTGCAAGCCTCACTAAGATGATGACCAGCTATGTGCTGGGTACGGAAATCAAGAACGGCAATGTCACCGAACAGGACATGGTCAAAATTGGCCCAAACGCTTCGCTTTATACCAATGCAGAGTTACGTGGCTCCTCGCTAATGTTTGTTCAAGTCGATACCGAAGTACCGCTTGGTGAATTGAATCGCGGGATTATCGTGGTATCGGGCAATGACGCTTGTATTGCGGTGGCAGAACATTTGGCCGGCACTGAAGATGCTTTCGCCGATATGATGAATGCCTATGCCGATCACCTTGGTATGTCCGGTTCGCATTTTATGAACAGCCATGGCCTCGACCATCCTGAGCACTACACTACCGCTCGCGACATGGCCACTCTTGGTTCTGCGCTGATCCGCGATTTGCCCGAAGAATATGCCATTTATGCTGATAAAAGTTACACCTGGGATGGCCGTGAGCAGTTCAACCGCAATGCGCTGCTGTGGGACAAAGACCTAGGTGCTGATGGCATTAAAACCGGCCATACCAATGAGGCCGGTTATAGCTTGGTATCTTCTGCAGTAAAAGATGACATGCGCTTGGTCGCGGTGGTGATGGGCACTGACAGTACTCGTGCTCGTAACGCCGAGAGCCGCAAGCTACTGCAATACGGCTTCCGTTTCTTTGAAACCGTGGTGCCTTATGATCCAGGCACTGTGTTTGCTGAAGAGCGAGTGTGGTTTGGTACCCAAGAAACTATTGAGCTGGGTGTTTTGGAAACGGTCGCCACCACGCTGCCAAAAGGTCAACGGAAGAACCTAAAAGCAGATTTTGAACTGACCTCGCGGCCAGAAGCGCCGATTAGCAAGGGGCAGCAATTCGGTGTTGTTCACGTCACTCTGGACGGTGAAGACATTGCCACCTACCCGCTCGTCGCTTTGCATGATGTCGAAGAAGCCGGTTGGATGAGCAAGTTAATCGACCATATCTTATTGTTTATACATAATTTGACAAACTAATACTCAAAAAGCCGCCGCCTGGCGGCTTTTTCTTTTATACTTTTTGGCGAACTTGAATAAATGCTCAGCGCGTCGCGCTTGGCTCAATTCAACAACCCCAAAATTAGTTTGGAAAGGATTCCATTATGTTTACGCAGCTAAGCCGCTTGGCTCGGTTTTCTCTCGTTGTTATTTTTGCCGTTGTGTTCAGTGGTTGCGGCGGTGGCTCTGGCGGTTCGAGTTCCACATCTCAGCCTAAATCTGCTATTCCAACCACCACTGCAGTGCTCCCTTCAAATGGGCCAGACGTATCCCCAAAGCAACAGGCTCCAGCCTTGAGTTACGCTCGACTTACCCATATCTATCGCGATGCTTTTCTCTCTGGTGATAGTTCCGATTCTGCGCTTAGTCCCAATGGCGAAGTAGAACAGCTAACCCCTCTGGGCATATATGAACCGGTTGATGTCAGTGCCGATGGTAGCTATCACATCGAATTACAAGACAATGAACTGGCATATTTTCGAGTGATCAATACCAAGGCCAATGGCTCAGAACGAGTACATTTGTTCTACGGCGTACCGGCCGGCGATTACATGACGTTTGACTCCAGCGACATCGATTCGCCAGCGCAACCAACTGATTCAGGTTGTCGAGATGTTTCGGTTCGTATTGATGACCTTACCACTGCAGCAAATAGGCGGTTATTGTTAAACGGACAAGAGACCAAAGCCGACATCGTTGAGGGCGCAAAGGCGTGGATAGATTCCGTTAGCCTATGCCCGCTTCAAGGCACTGATAGTTACTTAATGGTTGTTACTCAAGACATTGATGGCGACATTAGCTATGGCTTTGAATTCTACCAGCAACTCAACGACAACGATGTGTTGGAGCTTCGCATCGAGCATGAAGCACGGATGGTACCCTGGACCTCAAGCGTGCCGGTCAATTACTACTACACCGTCTCGGGTAAGCACCAAGACTGGGAGACCATCATTAGGCTTTACACCCCTCCGTTGCAAGAGGAAGAAGCAGAGTCATTGCCCGCGCCAATCACTTCCGGCTTACTGCCAGCATTTGATGCCATCGGCTTTGATCGCTTTGTTTGGTCAGCAGAGTCTTCCGCTCTTCACAATCGAGAATTCGCCGCCAGCTCGGAGGAAATAGCTTTCGAACTTCAGCAAATTGACATCGGAGATATCAGCCTGGATCCAATATCTATCGATTGGAGTGACAATGGCGTGGCTAAGCCGAAAGTCATCTCTGGCATCATATTCGATGACAGCGCCACGCAAACCTATGCGTTTATGAGCATGGATCCGAAGGTGCTGCGCCAATCAAAGCTTCAATTTCCCATCGAGGACATCGAGCGACTCGTTGATAGTGTTTTTGTCGGTGTGTATGCCGCCAGCAATATGCCGGATAGTAGTGAGGGCTATATCACTACCGCGGGGATTTCAGCAGGTCTGGTCGCATTACCTAACAGCAACGAACATCCACTGGACAATCAAGATAGCGTCTTTGCCGGTAACGAAGCCGGAATTTTCGAACTACTCATTGATTGGCTTGGCGACTAACAACACGCAGCTGCTCAATTGAGTAGCTGCTTGACGGTATCAAACACTCGGCCATAACGCTTGGCCAGTGGTTTGTGTCTTTTTTCTGTCCAATACAAGGTTTGATACACCGGTTGTTGCAATGCCGCGACCTTCAGTCGATGCCCCTCTGCCGCGCTTGCAACTGCCGACCTTGGCAACACAGTGAAACCCAACCCGAGAGCAACAGGCGTTAAGATCTGACCGATTTGGTTGACATAACCTCGTTCCGGAATAGCGGCCATGCCAGCAAACTGTTCGGCGAAATTTGCTTGCAATACCGACGTGGCAAAGTGATGACCATCCGGATGATTGATAAAGCCCAACTCAATCAATGCCTGCCAACTGAGCTTAGTGGTATGCGGCAGCACCAAGCACAGCTCGTCAGTGGCAAAACTCTGTTGACTCAATGTGGCATCATTGACCTGCTCAGAACAAATGCCAACCGCGATATCGCCAAGTTTGATTCGCTCAATAATCCGTCCTGATGGCGCAGCCTCCAGATAGAAGCTCAACCCTGATCGCCGCTGCTGCAACGCCAGTAATGCCGGATACAAGCGCAAAGCGACGGCACCAGAACAAGCTAAGCGACACTCACCGGCATCATCGCGATCTTGTTGCATTGCTGTCATGAGCTGTTGCTCCGCAACTCGTTGTTGCAAGGCGTAGCGGTGCAACTGTTCGCCGGCTATGGTCAATTCAAACTGCTTGCCAAAGCGGTTTAGCAAGGGTTGACCGACAGCCTCCTCGAGGCGTTTGATGTGCTGTGTCACCCCTGGCTGGGTCATAAACAGAGCTTCTGCTGTACGAGTAAAATTTTTGGTCTCAACCAACTGACAAAACGTACGCAAATAAAGCGGATTCAACATGAATAATAATAAATATAAATTATCAAAATGATGATTAATGATAATTTAAAATTTCATCGTTGTCCGACTAAACTTCATCCCAGTTGACATTGACCACAACAGGTGAGACCCATGACCGAACAACACACAACTTACCCTCGCACCTTTTCCCACATCGGTATTTCGGTGCCTGACTTGGAAGCAGCAGTAAAGTTCTATACCGAAGTACTAGGCTGGTATCTCATCATGCCACCAACAGACGTCAACGAAGACGACTCTGCCATTGGTGAAATGTGTACTGATGTATTCGGCTCAGGGTGGAAACACTTTCGCATCGCTCACATGTCGACTGGCGATCGCATTGGTGTTGAATTGTTCCAATTCGATAATCAGGAAAACCCTGAAAACAACTTTGAATACTGGAAAACCGGCGTTTTCCACTTCTGTGTTCAAGACCCTGATGTTGAAGGTTTGGCAGAAAAAATTGTTGCTGCTGGCGGTAAAAAACGCATGAAGGCGCCACGTTATTACTACCCAGGGGAGAAGCCATACCGGATGATCTACATGGAAGACCCGTTTGGCAACATTCTAGAAATCTACAGCCATAGCTATGAGTTACATTACTCTAGCGGTGCCTATAACTAACCTTAGTTACTATCAAAACCCCAGCGCCAAAGGCCTGGGGTTTGTTTTTTATACACTAGCTATCGAATGCTGCGAGAACAACTCAGACAAAGATCTGCAATCCACTGTTGAAAGATCGTGATAGAATCCCCATTTATCCGCTTTACCTGTTTAACCGCTAGCTTTTGGAGCAACAAGATGGATACCAAATTTGGTGAATTACTCGATTTTCCCTGCAACTTCCCTTTCAAAGTGTTGGGTGTTGCTGACGAGTCATTGCCAGATAAAATTGTTGCCGTCGTTCAGCAGCATGCCCCCGGCGATTACGCCCCTAAGGTAAAGCCAAGCTCAAAAGGTAACTACCACAGCGTCACTATCGACGTCACTGTGACCAGTAAAGAACATGTTGAGACGCTTTACAAAGCGCTCGGTGACATCGACTTGGTCCGTTACGTACTGTAAGACTGACGACGTTGAGCAATCTCATTATTCGCACCATTGGCCAGCAGCCGTATCAGCAATGCTGGCAATGGATGCAAGACTTTACTAATAGCCGTGATAGCAGCACGGCCGATGAGCTGTGGCTGCTCGAGCACGATCCTGTGTTTACTTTAGGTCAGGCAGGCAAAGAAGAGCACATTCTGAGCCAAACTAAGATTCCTATCGTTAAAGCCGATCGTGGTGGTCAAGTGACTTATCACGGCCCGGGTCAGCAAATCATTTACTTATTGCTGGATTTGCGGCGCTTGAAAATCTCCGTTCGCGATCTAGTGACCCACATGGAGCAGGCTATTATCGGCTTGCTCAACGAGTATGGTATCGAAGCTTACGCCAAGTGCGATGCTCCTGGGGTCTATGTTGATGATGCTAAAATTGCATCCCTAGGGCTCCGCGTTCGCAAAGGCTGTACCTTCCATGGTTTGGCATTAAACGTCGACATGGATCTGTCACCATTTCTGACAATAAACCCATGCGGCTACGCCGGCATGGCAATGACTCAGAGTTCAGCTCTGGGCGGCCCCAACACCACCTCCGAAGCCGCACCCAAACTCGCCAAACTATTGGCTGAGCGCTTGGGATACGCAGCAACCCAACATACTGACCAATTGCCGAGTGTAGTTAATGACTAAGTCTGTAAGAAATGAAGCAGGCGTAAAAAAGCGCGACGCCGATAAAGTCCAACATATTCCGATTACTGTCATCCCCAGTGAGAAGGAGCAATTGCTCCGCAAACCCGAGTGGATGAAAGTAAAGCTGCCAGCCAATAACGCCAATATTCAACGCGTTAAAGATGGCATGCGTAAACACGGCCTGCACTCAGTGTGCGAAGAAGCATCCTGCCCTAACCTCGCAGAATGTTTCCACAAAGGCACAGCGACCTTTATGATCATGGGTGACATTTGCACTCGTAAATGTCCATTCTGCGACGTCGCCAATGGTAAGCCGTTACCGCTCGACGAGAATGAGCCAGAGAAGTTAGGCCGTACTATCGCCGATATGGGTTTGCGTTATGTGGTCATCACATCGGTGGACCGTGACGATTTGCGCGATGGCGGCGCAGCTCACTTTGCAGCCTGTGTTGAAGCAATTCGACGCCACAGCCCTGATATTCAAATTGAAATTCTAGTACCGGATTTCCGTGGCCGGATGGATGTCGCACTGGAAGCGCTGGCGAAGCATCCACCAGATGTCTTCAACCACAACTTGGAAACAGCACCAGCGCTATACAAAATGGCTCGCCCCGGTGCCAACTACAAGTGGTCGTTGGAATTGATTCGTCGCTTTGGTGAAATGTTCCCAGATATCCCAACCAAGTCAGGTTTGATGGTGGGTTTAGGCGAAACCAACGAACAAATCCTCGAAGTGATGGAAGATTTACGCGCTCACAATGCCACCATGTTAACCATTGGCCAGTATTTGCAGCCAAGCTTGCATCACTTACCTGTCACTCGCTACGTCCATCCAACCGAGTTTGACATGTTCCGTGAGCGAGCCTATGAGATGGGCTTTGAGCATGCAGCTTGCGGCCCGTTGGTTCGTTCCAGCTACCACGCTGATAAGCAAGCAGCTGGTGAAGAAGTGAAGTAACCGCTGACCAACTTGATTTTCAAGCCAGTCCTTTGTGACTGGCTTTTTTGTCGCAAAAAACCAGATTACTGTGACAACAAAAACAACGGTAGTGATCCGATCGAGCTTGGATTCGTAAGCCGAACAAGCACAGTGCATTTTTCAAATGATTGCAATCATTAGACTGCCAAGAACAACAATGATTATACGGGAGAGCAAGAACCAGTCCGCATCTTAGCTGAGGCGGCATCAATATTCGCAACCACAGGAGAACGCGGATGTTTTATGTATTTAGCACCAACGGCAAGTTGTTTGGCGGTCCCTTAGAAAAGCTCTACCAGGTTAATCACACCGACCGAACCACGCCGTCACTGAATACCGACTTTTCCAATTCATCGGTGCACCTATCTCAAGGCGACGAGGAATCACAACAGCCAAGCCATAGCGCCATTGCTCGTTACAAGGCAACTCTGCCGGAAAAAAACCAACGCGAATTGATCTACCACGTGTATCAGGTGATGACCAAGCCGGTTAAAGTGTTGGACCTTACAGCCAGCCTATCGTCGATATACCAAGCATTTAAGCAATATCAATTCAGCGCCTTTCCTGTGGTCAATGCCAACCAGCAGCTTCACTCGTTGATCCAGCGTCACAAATTCACCGATTATCTATTAGAGCTACCATCTCCTAAGTTCCACCAGCTGACGCTCAATGACACGCCAGAGCTGCTGGAGCCAGAAGTGATCTCAACCGCGCCAGTGACCGATGTTCGTCGCGCAGCGCAAATCATTATCGAACAACAAACGCCGTCATTACCGGTCGTTGAACCCAATGGTGGGGTGTTGGGTATAGTGACCAAGCGCGATATTTTGTCCTGTTTGGCAAAAGATCCGCCACTGTCATTGTGGTGCTAGTCAAGTATTCCACAACCAAGCGGCACCTCTAACGCCGCTGGAGTCGCCATGCTGATTCTTCACAACTGGCGTGACGCATTCTTGGCCAAACACCCAATCAGCCAATAGCTCGTTCACTTTGGGATATATAGCATCGACATTGGACATACCGCCGCCGAGCACGATGATTCCGGGATCGAGCACATTGACCACATGTGCCAGCGATCGCGCTAATCGCTGACAATAATCCTCAAAGGCTTGCTGGGCCAGAGGCTCTTGATGAGTAACCCGCTTCATCACTTCCGGCGCAGTCAGCGGCTCACCACCCATTTGTTGGTAAACCCGAGCAAAAGACGGTCCTGCCAGCCAAGTTTCGATACAGCCGCTGCGACCACAATAGCAATCTTGCTGCAGCCGCTGTTCTTGCTCGGTGGTCCAAGGCAACGGGTTGTGGCCCCACTCACCACCAACACCATTGTGCCCTCCCCAAGCTTGCTGATGAATAGCAATGCCAGCTCCAACCCCTGTGCCCAGGATGACGCCAAATACCGCGTCATAACCAGCGCCGGCACCGTCGACAGCTTCTGACACGGCAAAGCAGTTGGCGTCGTTACTGATGCGAACAGGGCGCTTTAATCGTTGTTCCAGATCAGTCTGCAAATCCTCGCCATTAAGCCATGTCGAATTAGCATTTTTGACGCGCCCGGTTTGACCCGAGATGGTCCCTGGAATGCCCAGACCCACCGTACCACAGATGGCGAGCGTCGACTCGGCGTCAGCGACCAAGTCAGTAATGGCTTTAAGTGTGGCAGAATAATCGCCACGCGGCGTGGCAACACGGCGGCGCCACAACTCTTGGCCGGTGTTTGCAGACAAAGCAATGCATTCGATTTTAGTGCCGCCGAGATCAATCCCGATTCTTAGTTGCTGGGTCATGCTGTCCTCTGGGATTAAATGAATTCATGTTAGCGCTGATTGGTTGGAGCCAAAAACGAAAAAAGCTGGCGCCAAAGGCTACCAGCTTTCTGTCAATCATGATCCGACACAGGTATTCGATATCACACTGGCTCAACAATAAAGTACGGGTTGAGTACTGACTCTTTTTGGTTATATGTCAGCGGCGCACCTTCAACAGTCACCACACGAGCCCCGGCTTGCAAAGCAACACCGTGAGCAGCACCAGTGTCCCATTCCGATGTTGGCCCCAAGCGAGGATACACATGAGCCGCGCCTTCGGCCACCAAGCATAGTTTCAGTGAACTTCCCATGGCGACCATTTCATGGCTGTCGAACTGCTCTAAGTAAGCGGCCATATCTGGGCTTGGGTGAGAACGACTGCCGACCACTTTGACCGTTTCACCGGCTGCAGCTGCAGCGGCTTTGATTGTTGTGGCCGCTGCGTCCGCGACTTGTTTGTAAGCACCAAGGCCTTCTGCGCCCCAGTACAAGGTATCAATTGCAGGTGCATAAACCACGCCCATCACCGGCACACCATTGCTGACTAGGGCAATATTGACGGTAAACTCGCCATTTTTCTTGATGAATTCTTTGGTGCCATCCAGCGGATCAACCAACCAGTAAGTATCCCATTGTTGGCGTTCAGCCCAATCAATATCGGCATTCTCTTCAGAAAGAATGGGATAGAACACTGGCAGTTGCTGCAAACCGGCGACAATCACTTTATGAGCCGCTAAGTCAGCCTCAGTCAACGGACTCTTGTCATCTTTCTCGTAAATGGAAAAATCTCGGTCGTAGATTGCCATGATTTCCGCACCGGCTTTCTTTGCCGTTGCGATGACGGCATCGACCAAACCTTGGTTAATAAGTTCAGACATCAAGTCGTCCTTGTTTTGTAATAGCAGATTATTGCGACTAGCGGTTTGCTAGCAATATTAGTTTAAGGGTAAGTATGGCGAGATCACCACACCAAACTGTCAGGAAAGGCGGAACGACCCGCCCTTCTTAATGTGTTACTCGCTGGCGAGATAGCCGTTGTCAGACAAGTAAGCAACGATTTGATGCGCGCAATCAATCACACTGCGGCCATCGGTTTCGACTCGAACTTCAGCGGCTTCTGGCTCTTCGTAAGCCGAATCAATACCGGTAAAGTGCGGGATCTTGCCAGCGCGAGCCTTCTTGTATAAACCCTTTGGATCGCGGCTCTCACAGACATCCAGCGGCGTATCGATAAACACTTCAACAAATTCGCCTTCCGGAAACAGTTTTCGCGCCAATTTGCGATCGGCACGAAATGGTGAAATGAAGGCCGTTGTAACGATGATGCCTGCGTCCACAAACAACTTAGACACCTCACCAACGCGGCGGATGTTTTCCACCCGTTCTTTGTCAGAAAATCCCAAGTCACCATTTAGACCATGGCGAACATTGTCGCCATCGAGCACGTAAGTGTGAACTCCTCGCTTGTGCAGTAATTCATCTACTGCGTTGGCAACGGTTGATTTACCGGAGCCGCTTAAACCTGTGTACCACAGTACGCAAGATTTATGTCCACAAAGCTCATTACGTTGCTCACGGGTAATTTTGTGCTCATGCCAAACAATATTCTCAGCCATGCTCTTGTCCCACCATTAAAAAGGGAAGAAGTAAGGTACTGCGAGCAGCACCACCACACTGTACACCAGTGACACCGGTAGTCCGGCGCGTAAAAAATCTTTTAATTGATACTGACCGGCGTTATACACCATCAAGTTAGTTTGATAGCCATAAGGGCTAACAAAACTGGCGCTAGCGCCAAACGCCACGGCCATAACAAACGGCATTGGGTCGACATTAAAACCGAGGGCCATGCCGTACGCCATCGGAAACACCAACGCAGCTGCTGCATTATTGGTAACCAACTCGGTCAACACCAGCGTCATGATATAGACCCCAACAAAGGCCAAATAAATCTGGCTGGTATCAAATGACTGTGCAAATAAATTTGCAAACTCTGCCACCATGCCGGAGTTTGTTAGCGCATGGGCTAACGTTAGTGCTGATGCCACCACCAACCAAATATCGAGCGGTAAGCGCCGCTGCACTTCATTTAAGCTTAGGCAATCGGTGAAGTAGAGGACAGCCAAAAATAGCATTAAACCTTTGAGTAAGCTCAAAGTTCCAGTAGCCGCAAGGGCCACAACAGCGAGAAAACCTAAACCGGCAATCCATTCTCGTTGACCAGACAGCCGCGTCTCTGGCTCCACTCCGGAGATAACAATGAAGTTTTTGGTTAAGTTGTTTCGAGATGAGAAGTCTGGGCCAACGGCTAACACCAAAAAGTCGCCGGCTTGAATCTTCACTTCACCTAACTTGCCAGACAGACGTTGACCGTCACGCCGCATGGCAACGACAGCGGCATCAAAGCGGGCCCGAAAACCGGCATTTTTAAGCGATAAGCCAATCAGTGAACTGTCGGGGCGAACAACCACTTCAGTCAAGTTTGAGGCGAGCATGCCGCTTTCATCAGCAAATGTTTTTAAGCCATCAAACTGGCTCAATTGCATCACCTTGGAAATATCACCTGAAAACACCAAACGATCGCCAGGAAGAATGGTCTCCGCGGGTGTTACCGGAGAAATTAGCCGGTCAGCGCGGGCAATCTCCACTAAGAACAACGATTCAAGGTGACGCAAACCATTCTCTTCAACCGATTTACCAATCATGGATGAGTCGGGCTGTACTTGGGCGTCAAGAAAATAGCCGGCGCTGTCACCCTGGGTGACGCGCGTATCTGGCAACCAGCGGGATGACAAAAACAACGTCACGCCTCCAGCAATCACCAACAACACCCCGACACTAGTAAAGGCGAAAAAGTCTAAGCGCTCGTTGCTGGTTTCATACAGCATACTATCGACAATCAGGTTGGTAGAGGTGCCAATCAGGGTCAGCGTGCCGCCCAATATTGCGGCATAGGATAACGGCAGCAACAGCTTGCCAGCCGGATGATGCGGGTTGCTGCGAATCGGCGCGATCAGGGTGGCAACCACTGCAGTGTTGTTAAGTAAGGCGGATGAAACGACGGTCGAGCCAAACAAGCGCAACCAAGTGAGTTTAAACCCAGGTTTGATCACCGTTGATGCAATCAATCGCAGAAAACGGGTCTTCTCCAAGGCAAACGAACAGATGATCAGTAGAATGAGAGTGATGAGGCCCGGATTCACCAAGCTAGATAGCATTTGCTCGGTGGATACCAAACCAAAACCAAAGACCGCCAACAAAGTGCAGCCAAACACTTTTGCTGGTCGCTTTTGAAAGCGAATTAAACCGGCCAGGGTAGCAATAAATATTGCCACCACCAGCCAGCTTTGCGTTGTCATTACTTCAATAACTCGCGCAGATCTTTTGCTTCCCAGTGCGGGAAGTGTTTGCGAATCAGTGCATTGAGCTCCCACTCAAATTCACTGTAAGTTGCTTGTGCACCTGACTTATCATCAGAGCCCTTACCAATCACCATACCTGCGCCAACAGTGACGTTGGTCAAGCGGTCGATAATGACAAAGGCACCAGTACCCGGAATTTTGTCATAGGCATCAAAAGCAACGGGCTGATTCAGATGCAACTGGCAACGGCCAATTTCATTAAGGCTCAAACGGACCGCAGAATCGTCATGCTCTAGGGTATTAACGTCAATGGCGTACTGAATGTCAGCGATTGAGCCGCTAGCAGTCTTAGTCGCCAACTTGAAGTCATACTGTTTGTTTGCCACCAAGGCATCTTCAGACATCCAAACAATGTGGACGTCCAACGCGCCAGCCACTTCTGGTTGATTGTTACTATGGACAATCATGTCACCACGGCTGATGTCGATTTCATCTTCCAGCGTCAAAGTAATTGCCATTGGCGCATAGGCCTCTTGCAACTCTCCCTCGAAGGTAACAATCGACTTCACCTTCGAGCTTTTACCCGATGGTAATGCCGTAATTTCGTCACCGACGCGAACAATACCGGCAGCAATAGTGCCGCAGAAGCCACGGAAGTTAAGGTTAGGACGATTCACGTACTGCACTGGCAAACGGAAGTCAGACAGGTTGCGAGCGGCGGCAATTTCCGCACTCTCCAGCATCGACATCAAGGTTTCACCGTGATACCAAGGGCTTTGGTCACTGCGCTCAACCACGTTGTCGCCTTTCAGCGCTGAGATAGGTACAAACTTAATGTTTGGGATATTGAGCTTTTCAGCAAACTTCTCGTAATCGGCTTTGATCTTGTTGTAGACCTCTTCAGAGAAGTCCATCAAGTCCATTTTGTTTACCGCAACAACCACTTGGCGAATGCCCAATAGCGACACAATAAAGCTGTGACGCTTGGTTTGCACTTGCACGCCATGGCGGGCATCAATCATCAAAATGGCCAAATCACAGGTTGAGGCACCGGTCGCCATGTTACGCGTGTACTGCTCATGGCCTGGGGTGTCGGCAATAATGAACTTACGCTTGTCGGTAGAGAAGTAGCGATAAGCCACGTCAATGGTGATACCTTGCTCGCGTTCAGACTGCAGGCCATCAACTAGCAGCGCCAAGTCAAACTCTTCATCGGTAGTGTTGAACTTCTGCGAGTCTTTCTTGATCGCTGACAGTTGATCTTCATAGATCATTTTCGAATCGTGCAGCAAACGACCAATCAGGGTGCTTTTGCCGTCATCGACGCTGCCGCAGGTTAAAAAGCGCAGCAGTTCTTTTTGTTCGTGCTGTTTCAGGTAGGCCTGAATATCTTCGGCGATTAAATCAGATGCGTGACTCATTAGAAGTAGCCCTCCTTCTTCTTCTGCTCCATGGAGCCAGCCTGATCATGGTCAATGACTCGGCCCTGACGCTCTGACGTCTTGGTCAGCAGCATTTCCTGAATAATTTCTGGCAAGGTTGTCGCCTCAGATTCGACGGCACCGGTCAATGGGTAACAACCCAAGGTACGGAAGCGAACCATCTTCTGCATCGGCACTTCGCCTTCTTCCAGCGGCATACGGTCATCATCAACCATGATTAATGTACCATCACGCTCAACCACCGGACGCACCGCAGACTTGTATAGCGGCACAATTTCAATGTTTTCGAGGTAGATGTATTGCCAAATATCGAGTTCAGTCCAGTTCGATAATGGGAACACGCGAATACTTTCGCCTTTGTTCACTTTACCGTTGTAGATGTTCCACAACTCCGGGCGTTGGTTTTTTGGATCCCAACGGTGGTTTTTATCGCGGAATGAATAAACTCGTTCTTTCGCGCGCGACTTCTCTTCGTCACGACGAGCGCCACCAAATGCAGCATCAAACTGATACTTATCCAGCGCTTGTTTCAAGCCTTGGGTTTTCATCACGTCGGTGTGTTTAGCACTACCAAAGTCAAATGGGTTCATTCCCATTGCCATGCCTTCGGGGTTTTTGTGCACCAACAGTTCAAAGCCATACTTCTTGGCTAGATTGTCGCGAAACTCAATCATTTCGCGGAATTTCCAGTCAGTATCGACGTGAAGTAGTGGAAATGGCAGATTCCCCGGCGCAAACGCCTTGCGGGCAAGGTGCAACATCACAGCAGAATCTTTACCAATAGAGTAAAGCATCACCGGGTTATCAAACTCGGCAGCTACTTCGCGGATAATGTGAATACTTTCGGCTTCAAGCGCCTTGAGGTGGGTAAGGGTATGAGCGTCCATATGCGATATCTTCGTCCAGCTAAACTAATCAGGAGTCTAACGAATGAAATCTGATTCCACCAGAAAACCGTGAGGTAGATCTCACTCTATAATCTTGGCCTGGCAGCTTTCTGTTGTTGGGCCTCGAGTTGGAGCCAATAGTAAAGCTTTTATGGTTGAAGGAAAAGATAAGTTTGGAATAGCTATATAAAGATGGGTTTTTATAGCGAACAGAAATATAGACCAAATTAAAAGCTGTAAACCTTCAAGAGCAACTTCTAGCTATTTGTATGGACCTTGTTTCTTCAGCAGACCATGTAAAACGCCTTTAAGCATATATCTGATGCGCAGCCGCCGAGGCGATTGAAACAGCCCCATCAAAACAAAACGAACGGGCTGAGCAACAATGTTTCTAAGCTTCCAATAGGTTGGCACATATGATCTGCGAGCTAATACCCAGGTATTGCGAAACTGGTAGTAAAGGCGGATAGGACTACCAACTTTGTAGCTGATACCGATTATTCGCCCCCTGTCATCACCCAGTTTGTGGGGCATAATCACCGACTCACAAATCGCAACCGTGTAGCCTTTGCTAGCTGCACGCCAACACCATTCATGATCAACACCATCGATAAACAACCCCGCTTCTTTTGGGCCAATATCTTTATAGTCCGCTACACGAATAAGCATGCCCGATGCGATAATCTGCCGAACTAACGTCACATCCGCCAAGCGCTGCAACTCTCGTTGGACACGTGGCCGCGATTGCTGATTCGCATGGATGCAAAATGGCCGAGGACCGATACAAGCTAATTTTATCCCCTGTTGCCGCAACTTATAGGCCGCACTAGAGAGTAACAAAATAAAATCATCACCAACTTGGCTGTCTTGATCAAATAAGATGACTTGCTCTGCGCCGCTGAGCTGTGCGGCTTTGATTCCTATGTTGTGTGCTTCGGCAATACCAACGTTGGCACCTTGAGCTATCCATTGAATGTTACTCGTGGCCAAATCAGCCAACCAAGATGGAGTACCGAACTGTTCTGGCGTATTGTCAACAACAACGACATGTTGCGCTTGTTTGGACAATTTTAACAATAGGCTAACAAGCTGAGCCGCCTCAGGAAAATAGGCGACGACAATGGCTGCGATCATTTATTGCGAACCAGAAAATGGAGCAATACCCGATCTAACTTGTATGCGAATTTTAATAGTGGAGGTGGCATCATTCGGATAACGAAAACTGAGCAGGCATAAAACAAATTGCCCGGACTGACTCGGTCGAGTTTTTTCATTGCATAGAGTCGAGCCCTAAACTCGTTAAATGATTTACTCAACCCGCGGCGCTTGAAAAAACCTTTGGCGCGACGAAACTTAAGCAGCGGTTTATTGATGTTAGCAAACTGAAAACCAGCCACTGCGAGGTCAACCCATAGAAAGTAGTCTTGCGTATTCTGTAATTGAGGGTTGTATCGAAATCCTTGTTCCAGTACATCGTATCGTATCGCGATAGTCGGGTGGTTTAATGAGCACCGCTTTGGCATGAACCTCATAATTTCATGGTGCTTCTTTGGCATTTTACGCCGACCAACACTGCTACCTTTTTCATCAATCTCAACTAGTGAAGAACCAACGACTGACACGCCAGGGTTATCTCTGAAAAACTTAACTTGTCGAGCTAGGCGACCACGGAAGCAGATATCATCCGAATCCATCCGAAAGAAGAAGCTCGGCGAAAATTCATTGGCATAATCAATCACACCGTTCATGCAAGCTGCCAAGCCAAGATTTGTTTCGGACTCAATTAACACCATTCGCTGCTGCTCTTTGTCCAACTTCGTTAGCAGGTCACGCATATCAGGTGCTATGGGGCCATCAATAACCACACAAAGCAAAAAATCTTGATAAGTTTGACGAAGTACACTTTCAATAGCCAGAGCGACCCAATCTACCCGATCCCCGGCATAAACAGCCATACCAACAATACTTTCAACCTCGATGTTAGCGAGGTGGAAATGTGAGTAGATAACAAAATCGGATTGTTTTCTGGTTTCCATCAGCATGGGGCTAACGGTATTCCTTAGTTGCGCATTATCAATAGATAATTCCATTCAGGTGACACTCCACATCCTTGTGCAGTAAATTTGAGGCCGAAACAAGTTCTATTCGGGCAAGCCGAAGTCTTCCCGCTTAAGCGTTAGGTTGGGATTATATGCTGGATCTGGCTGAATGTCTGTTTTCCATGTGTTTTTCATGAAATCTATTTCTGCTTCAAAGCGCTTCAGTTTGGCTCCACTTTGATCGCTACCTCGAGAAACGCTCTCATGGTGATACAATCGCGCATAAGGCGTCCACACATTGCGGTAGCCAGCCGCCTGAACTTTCAAACAAAAATCGACATCATTAAAGGCTACCGTTAAATCTTGCTCGTTGAGTCCGCCAACTTGATGATAAATGTCTTTCTTCACTACTAAACAAGCTGCGGTGACGGCACTGAAGTTTTGCACCGCCTGTAATCGATTCATATAGCCCGAATGGTGCATAGGAAAATGCTTGTGGGCATGCCCCGCCACACCACCGTAGCCAATAATAACCCCCGCATGCTGAATGGTATTGTCGGAATAAAACAACTTGGCACCAACACAGCCGACGCTTGGCCGCAATGCATGGCTCACCATTTCTGAAAGCCAATTGTCATCGATCACTTCAATATCATTATTTACCAGCGCGATAATCTCACCGCTCGCTTGCTCAACCGCAAAATTGTTAATGGCAGAGTAGTTGAACGGCGCATCATATTTGATAACTCGAATCTTAGGATGATGGCTTAACCGCTCAAAATACTTTAGCGATGCTGGCTCATCACTTTGGTTATCGACTAGCAATATTTCAAAGTTGTCGTAGTCAGTTTTTTCCAGAATGGAGTTGATGCATGATTTGACGAGCTTGAGCGCATTTTTTGTAGGGATGATCAGGCTAACAAGTGGCTTATCAGCAGGTAATGGCCAACTTATATTGAAACAACCGTTGCTAAATGTCACCGCACCGGCAGACAAACCTAATGATGCGAGATTAGCCGAAGATAAATTTAGTGCTTCAAGGTTGTGAGACGTGGGGTTTCCATCGAAATGGAAAAGCATTTTGGCGGTATGGCTAATATCACTTTTGCCATTCAATGCTCGCTCAACAGTTAAGTTATATAAGATATTGTCCAAATTATCAGTCGCCGACAATACCCCTTCTAGCTCCTCACAACCCAATAGCCAGAACCCAGCATTGGAGACGTAGTGAGTAGTCAGTTGCAGATCTAAATTCCATGCAGGTTTAAACTGGGGCAGATAACGTTCGCCATGTTGATTCAAATAGTCATGGTCAGCATAGATAACCGAGCTGTTGGGGTGTTGAGTCACCTCATATTGCAACTGTGCAAATGCATCGGCTGCTAATCGATCACCAGCATTGATAAAGCAACAATAAAGGGCCTGCTCGACTACATTTTCTGTTTGATCAGCAAATGCCCAAGTTATCGAGGGACACAGGCACTGCCCCACTAAGTTTAAAACTTGCGGCTTCAGCTCGCTATCTGCATTAACTAGGACCAAAGATGGCTGTATAGAGCCATTTGAGATTGAATTCAGAGAGTCAGGAAGTTTCTCTAACCTATTAGCAGTGCTGGCGTTGATAACGCACGCAATAGCAACTTGTGGATCGCTATGCTCTGTATGAGCGGACTGCTTGAGGCACCAGTCTTGATAAGTTGAGGTCCTAGCGCTTGAGTCGAAGTTATAAGACTCAAAGTAGTGTTGATTTAAGTTTTTTCGATACCAAGCTGTTAACCCAGACAAATCGGCCAGAAGTTGCTTAACACTTTTGGGTAGTGTATTCACTACGCCTTTCAACAGGCGAATAAGAGGCTTCTTCATAAAATTGTGAGCAATCACCAATAGAGCCAAGCAGAACAATTTAGACTAAAAGGCATTAAAAGTTAGGTTGTAAGGGCCCACTAAACTAGCAGCCTGAAAATCCCTTTTTCAACTTCAATATAGGCTGCTTTGTATCTTGAACATAGAGCTCAATCTTTTCGCCAATACAGGTTTCGGGTAATTGCATATGCAGTCGAGCAGCCCGCATACCATTCAGCGGCGACTGAGAGTCTCGGATTCGTTTAACTTCCGCATCAATGTAGCTGATTGATTCATCTTTAGAGCACACCTCAATACTGACTGACAACATATGTTCCTTAGGAAATAGCCAGCCCTCAAGTTGACCAGACTCATTGATTGAAAACCATCCCTTGATAAATGAGTAACCTTCAACCTGAGCAGCGAGCTGATAATCTAAGTATTGATTAACCGAGTTAACCAGCGCAATATCATCTAAGTTTTTGGCTCTCAGAACTTCGAGCTGTTCGTCGGAAATACTTACTTCATCCTTTATGTCGTTCGACGCAGTATTTTTTACTAGCTCTACGAATTTAGTATTTAATTGATTGTTAATACAGGTCAGAGAATCTGTATAACGCTCGGTAACCCCAACAAAAGAAAAGCAAGGCCAAGGGAGGCCAGAAAATAATTTAGTTTGAACGTTGTGAAGTTTGGGTTCCAAAGCAAACTCAAATAATCCGCACGACAAGTTATTATGGCGTTTTTTATGTAGGTATAGGGAGACTAATCGAGATATTGGCTCTCGCACAAATGAAACAAACATATCGGGACGAAAGCTTCCTGAGTATCGTTCAGCGTTAAAGTGACCACTTAACGCTTTATAAGAACTTCGACCTAGCGCAGACTTAAAACCGTCTAAATCATTTTTTTCTATTAAATACTTTCGAATAATACTACTAACTAATTGTGAGCCACCGCGATAATCTGTGCAAACCTTACGCGCTCCATAGTAAGAACAAAGAGCACTCCTAAAGCTAGTTCCAGCAGTCTTAGGAACGTGCAAAAAAATCAAAAAGGAGCTCTGCAAATCACGGTTAGGAGATCTTCTGCCCTTAAAAAAATAATACAGCCTTTCTAAATAGCTATTTGGTTTTGAGACGGAAAAGAAATCAGAAGCACCATCAACTTCCTTCGACACATACTCCGCAATACAAAAATACAATCGCGGATTTTCTTTAAAAATAAATTCAAACCCATTTAATGCAAAGTGTCTTGATTCAGCTTGAGAAATGTATTTACGTTGAGGGGTTGTCTTAACAGACTCAATAAATCTATCAAATGACTCAATAGCGGTCACACTATTTAACCTTTCCAAAGCAGTGATAGCCTGCTGCCGTAATCTTTCATAAACATCACAAGGGAGTAATGAGTACTCTCTTGTCGGCCCATTATAAGACTGAAGAAGTAAGTCTATTTGATCATCAATTTTCTTAGGAAGTAACAAGGAGTTTAGCCACCTTTTAGCTTCCAATGCTTCTAAACAGTAAGACCGGTTAACATAAGCTCCATCTTGAACTGAACAATCAGAAATCCCAGTAGCCTTGAAAAAATCATTTATTATATTTCCGCCTTGAAAGCAGTTTATAGCGTATGCTCTCAAATCAAACCTATCGGCTCCAACACCTTCAATACTTCTGATTAAAAGCTCAATCCCATTAATTGACAGTTTTTTATTTAAACCAATAAATTTATGTTGCCCATGCCTTTTAATAAGCTGATTGTACCCTGACTCGAAAACATCTAGAGGTGATCGAACATAAGCAATAAACTTGCAGTCCGTGAACACCCTGCTAAGTTCGATTACTCTTTGAAAAAATGCCTCCGAACTCAATAGCAGAGTATGACAGCCCGAACCTTTAAAATCATCAATTAACTTAGCGATTTTACGTCTACTTAAAACAAGGCTCCCATCTTCCAAACGATCATAAACAGACAGAACATTACCCGAACTTATTCCATTATTATCGAGCGAATGCTTGGGATAAAAGAAACCTTGCTGGCGTAATTGAATTGCATTGGTAACTAAGTACTTCTGAAGCGCAGATGAGCCAGCCTTAGGAGAGCCAATATGAATTAGAGCATTGATATTATCCAAAATAAAATACCGGAATTAAATTATAGATAATGTTTACAATCATTTGCTTCAAAGAACTTGATGAAGTTATCTTTATATTCAGAGAATCCTGACTTAAACTTAGAAAAATCAGATGAATCTATGATTGAATAAATAGTAGCCTCATCAAATTTATCCAAATCACGCAAATCAACATGTGGAATATTCATTGTTTCTGCAAGCTCTAACGTCCTATAATCGTGCGCTAGCAAAACAGATGGCACACCTGACAACAAGCCAGATACAACACCATGGATTCGATTGCCAATTAAGTATTTAAACTTTGAAAGTTCATTAAACCAAAGATCGACATCCCAGAAAATCATTGCCGACTCCTTTAGGTATGGAGATACCTCATTTAATGGAGCGTTATAGACTTTTTCTAGAAAACCTTTCGACTTTTCGATTAGTTTTTCATTATTTAATCGACCTAATGCGTGATAGATATCTGGAAGTTCACTTTGAAGAAGCAACGGCGAGCGCCGTTTAAATGCGGTCCTATAAATACTAAGGTTAATCTGATCTACAAGCTTGTCTGAAAAAACTTTATTGTTATCATCATGCCGAGTTCCTTGAAGAATTACATCTTTAAGTTGAATGTTGACGTCAACATTAATCACACTTGGATCGAATGCCAAATTAGCACCGACTATAGATGGACAACCAGTGACCCAAGTATTAGTGACTCCATAATGCTCAAGAACTTCTTGAGTATGAGGTCCCCGGACAGAAATATGCTTACACCTTTCCGATACTACTTTTAAAAAACGTTCAGTACCTTTTTTCAATTTTGGTGGTTTTTCACCAAAGTTAACCTGCGCACCCAAGCCAACAAGTAAACAAGGTAAATCTGTTGACTCAATGAAATCTACAGTTCGAGTTAGGTCAACATCGGGGTTAATCCAGTTAGCTGCAGACATCGCAATATAGTCGAAGCTTTCTTGTTCATATTTAATATCAGCTTGGTGATCATAAATATGCTTTTCTTGCCCTAAAATATTTCTCAAAGCAGAAACAAATAGGAAGTTCCCGGTATTAGCTCCTGCTCGCTTAAATAGCTCTGAAACGGTGTATTTTTCAACATTCCTTACACCACCAGCGATCCCGGTTAAATATGGTTTGGTTAACATTTTCAGCCTAATATTTAATATTTTATATGTATGATTACAAAGCTATAGTTAGCTGTTTCTATCGTTAATAAAGTTACCGTTGAAGCGACCAAGATGAGAAGCCTCGATCAACGCCATTTGCGAATCAATCTCTTCATCGTTTAACTTAAGCTCTGTCCCGTAATGCCTGTCATTATCCTGAGCAGCACGGATAATGGCATCAATATCATCATCACTCTTGTATAGTTTCAGCCCAAAGCACTCAGTGAAAAATCGCCCTTCAATCTTTGCAGTATCAAAGCGTTTTTGATAACTATCATCATGGGAATGGTAAACGATGGATTCAGCTGCATATGCCTTTACAAACCCTAACTGGACGATCATCCATGCCCATACTTGGTCTTCTCCCCAATCAATCTCTGGGTAAGGCATTACATCCCAAACTGATCGGCGCATACAGGAATTGTTGTCAGAGTAGAATTGCAGAAGGAACTGCCACTCGATGCTGCCCGGCTCCACACAGTCTGTACTCCACTTGTACTTGTCGCCAAACATGTCAAACCGCTCGAAAACACTCTTTATGTCGCGTTGAACATAAGCTGAATGGTTAGGGTACGCTTCGTGTGCACCGAACACACCAGCAACACGCTCATCATCAAAGGGCTTGACTAGGTTTGTTAACCAGTGTTTATCCTTCGGTGTTGCGTCTTGGGTAATAACCGCTACAAATTCAGCATCGGTTTGTGAGATCGCAAAATTCCGGGTCCTACCGTGTTGGAATTCGGAGTTTGGAATAGTCACTAGCTTAATTTTTGAATCGTTATAACTATTAATAAGTTCAATCGTTTGGTCTGTTGAACCACTATCGACGACTACGATTTCATAGCTAAACTCGCACTGTTGCCTTAGCAGTTGCTCCAATACAGGCTTAAATTCCTCTCCTGCATTATAGGTAGGAATAATAACTGCAGCCTTGTGCAAATATGGCTTTTCTGGCGGAGTCACTAGAGTATCAATGTTTATAGGAACATAATTACTCTCAACTAACTTCTCCTTCAAAGCCGACTCGATTGCAAGGGCACTGTTCTTCCAACTCAGCGTTTTACTGAACTCTTCGGCTTTCTTCGCTTTGTTCTCAACGTATGCTCGGTCATTTACAAGAAGCTCAAGGCGAGTTGCTATATCGAGAGGGTCAGGAGAAGCCATTTCGATAAAAGAGTCGTCAAATACTGCTCGTGTACTTTCTACGTCTAGCTCAAGGACTGGCAGCGCACAAGCCATCATTTCAAGTGGAATCAATGAGTAATTTGTTGCAGAAAAAACCATGCCTATATCGGCTTCACGGTATAGATTCCCTAGTTCCTCTGGTGACAAGATCCCCAAGTACTCATGCGAGAAATCCACGTCGAAATTCAAATTATCTTGACCAAAAAAGGACACATGAAATTCCACACCTCTGCGATGTAATTCTTTCAATGCTGTTACACCTAACATAACAGCACGTCTAGGAGTGTAGGCTCTAGCGTAAAACGCTATATGCAGAATTTCATTATGAGGTTTTGACTGAATATCAGGATAATAAAACCGCTGATCTGTCGCGAGGTCCCATTTGCGGGCCCACAAACCAGCCTCGGTAGCTTTCTGGTGCAGCCAATTACCAGCACACAAAGCATTGAAGCCGAGCTTATAAGTTAGCTGAGCAATCAAATGCGCATCACCAACTGGGTGAAACATAGGCTCCCAGTCTTGTATAAAATAAAAGCGCTCTTTAAAACGCGACATTGCTAAGGTGGGAAATACTGTCCAACAATCTGTAGCAATAATAACGTCGCCTGCAATACGCTCGACATCTTCCGGAAGAAATTGAACGATAACATTTCCACCAATTTCTTGATAATTATCCTGAATACATAACTTGGCCTCGGCTGGCGTTTTGTAATTATGGGCATTCTGAATCCATATTGTTTGCCTATGGCCGAACTCTTCAAGAAATTTTATCATTCTGAAGATAGTCATGTGCCCGCCAGCACCAATGCCAAAATCAGGGATCACCCAGTGAATGTTAAGAGAGTCTTCATTGTAATAAGGATATTGCGGCGCTAGCGCTACACGCTCGTTTAGTGCAATAGCGGGGTTATCACGTAACCACCTTGATTGAGTTACCTGAGTATTTTTCGCAGGAAAGTCTTCTCCCTTAGACCAATCTAAGCGGTATGTCTCAACATCATTAATTGGTGCATAAAATTTCTTAACTTCAAAACCGTTGAGTTGAGGAATAATAGGCAAACAACGCTCTAGCACATGGGCAAGAGTACCTTCCTCTTGGTTGTTTTCGGATTCGAAATCCTCCAACTTAAGCTCACCACTGTTTATTGATGAAAACGCAGAGGTACGAACCCAACACATAGAGCCAGCAGCAAATTCACAATGTAACGAGTCGAAATCAACATCTGAGAACCCTATGCTATTAAGAAACGCTTTGGCTTCGACTTCATTCCCATTCCAGCCGACAAAGGGTTTTATTTCATGATAATTATCGGGGTACATGAACCCTGTATTTGAGTTAGTTTCAAAGTGAGCAATGATAGAGTTCACTGTCTCTTGAGACCCTATTAGTTGGTCGAACAAGTAACTACGCCAACGCCGGCCAAAGTGAGTGTGAGGGCTTTTCTTTGAGTGCAAATGGCATACGTAGTCGTATCGGGGCCAAAGGTCAGCAAAACCAACAAACCAGGGGGCAATGTCCCGGCCTATGTTTTCAACAACCCGCAGTTCAACGTGATTTTCAAGAGAAGCCCTAGCAATTTTTGACTCAATCTGTTTTTTCTTGTTTTTACTGGAAGTTGAGACCAACAGATTGATGCTCGGATCGAGCGTCCTTAACTTTGGAACGAGCTCATCAAGTACATCAGGGTAAAAAAGGTGAATATGTATTGCCAACTTTGCATTTGACGTAACGTGTTCATCTTGAGATAGATCTAAACCATAAGAAGGCCGGATATCTGGTTGACGTTGCTCATCACGGATATAGTGCAAAAGCGGACTTAAATGATCACCCGCTTGCATATGTTTACGCTGGTAGTAATCACCATCGAACGCCAATGAAGGGTTTCGCTTCTCGGCAAAACCAAAATGCAGATAGTGGTGCAAAGGGTCCATATTTGCGGCGAATACATCAGGATATGCATTGAGATAAAAATCTCGGTCAAATACTCCACTTGACTCAATAGCTGATATATCTGATTCGCTAATAAACTGCTCTTTGCTATCGAAAACTTCTGACTTTTTGATTTTTCCTGAGTTAATAAGGCTTAAAATACCTTCGAGATAGTTGTCTCCAGGTACTTGATGCTGCGCCAGCAAAACTAATGCTCGTTCGTAGTTAAAGTCTGGGTGGCAGAGCCTCCCCTCGCGAGCGCCACTGCGTATGAAGTGAACGAGTGGATTGTTACCCGATTCCAAAACATCAGGGTAAGTCAATAAGTAGTAATTAGTCGAAAACATCTCACAAGGGTTAATCCCCTGCTTAACGCCAATATCCAAGTAATGGCGAACTGCTTCTTGTTTAGAATGAGGCTTATTGGAGAAAAAATTGTAGTACTCATGATCGAAAATATGAGAACCATTCAAAACCTTCATAGCTTTTGCTTTATGAAGTAATTTCTTTAAATTGTGAATCATCTAAAAATATTGAAAGCCCAAAAAATCAGGCTTCACCTTTAACTATATTGATTTTATTTCTGAACGAAAGAGGAAAGCGTTCCTCCGGCCAAAATTCTGCAACGGAAGCAACAGGAACAAACCCTGGTTGATTTATATCATCAACGGGATTTACAGAGGCTAAAACGTTAAATGAAAGCCCGCCTCCATTATAAATATCCCTTTCACTTCGGTTGAAATTAGAATTTGAAAATATGCGAGCCACATGCCAGTAAAACTGATAATCCGAATTGCAAGATTTAAGCATATTGTAAATGCTTTCAAAATCGCTATGAGCATGACACTCGAAATAAACCGCAGGCGCGTATCTTTCACAAAGTCTTTGAGCACCTTTAATTACATTTACTTCAAAACCTTCAACATCAACTTTTATTAAAGAGGGCTGAATATCGTGCTCAAAACAAAAATCAGACAACGAAATACAATCAACTTCATAGTTGCCATTACGACCGTGTGTTACTGAAACGCTGCCACTTGAGTGAATTTTACTGTAATCAATAGCAGGTATTTTTACTTTCGAGCCACTATCTGCGCCAACCGCAACATTATGTGGTGTAATGTTCTCTGCTTGATTCATCAAAATATGAGCACAGAGCCTATAAAAGTTATAACGTTGAGGTTCGAAACAATGAACTTGGCCACTGTTACCAACAATTTTCGACATAGGAAGGCCTGAAGCCCCTAAATTAGCCCCTACATCAAGAGCAATATCGCCTTCGGATAAAATCGCGCCGAATACATCAACTTCGTCAACGCCCCATTCACCATACTCAAGCAGCGCTTCATCAACGCCACGATCAAGACCATTTAAAACTAAATGACCGAACTTTGTGCGACGCAATGTAAGTCCCTGTTGGAAAAAAGGATCAAATTTAGGGAGTTTAAAGTTATTGGTCACTTCGACCCGGTTATTTCGGTAATCCAGCTCGTAAATATTATCTGCATACACATTGATCGTATTCTCCCCTAAAACTAGATAGTCGTCTAAGTCCAGAAAAAATGCATAGCAGCCATCTCCAATGCCTGAATCAGCAAGATCTTGGCGTTTGGAGTTAGCGTCAAGTTTAGCAACGGGGGAGTCATTTACATGGACTTCAACAGAACACCTTACGTTAGGATCACTTTCATCCCAAACCCAGCCTGCAAGTTTATACGGGGCAACGATAATAAATGACCCTGTAATACTACTCACTGGTCTGCCCCTTAAAACTCTCGAACATCCAACTTAGGGTCAAATCCATGTCAAATTTGTATCTGTAATCTATCGTTTTGTATAGCAAATCGTTACTTCCCCACAAATCCAGCACATCGTTTTTACGAACAAAATCTGGATTCGTTGTTATCGATATACTATAACCGGCAATTCGTTCTAACTTAGCAATAATTTCATTAAGCGATACGCTTTTACCTGAACAGACATTAAATATCTTGCCAATAGACTGAGAGTTAAGCATTAGGTCTTTGTAACAACAAACCACATCTCTTACATCGGAGAAGTCTCGCGAGATATTGGTATTTCCTAACTCGATAACGCGCTTTCCTTGTGCGAAATGAGAAACGATTTTAGGAATCAAAAAGTTATTGCTTTGACCAGCCCCGGTGTAATTAAAAGGACGAACGATAGTTAAGGGCAGATCATAAAAGTAAGGTGCAACAGCTAACTCCATTGAAGCTTTAGAAGCCGCGTAGTAATTTACAGGAGCCGGTAGCGATTCTTCAGAAATTTTGCCCGAACAGTCGTTACCGTAGATATTTGCGGAACTAGCAATAATAACGCTTTGGAGTTGGTGTGCATTTCTTTTCAATGCTTCTAGAAGATTTAGAGTCCCAATTACATTAGTTTGATATATTTCACTTGCCGAGCCATGTTGAACGAACGAAATCGCCGCTAGGTGAATAACATAGTTAGGGTTCACCTTTTTAACGACCTGTTCTAAGGCATCAATATCAAGCAGTTCTGCAACATAGGTGTCTTCACTGGATTGTGTACGAGATATCCCATACACGTCGAAACCAGAGGCCTCCAGCAAGCTACGCAGATGATGGCCCGTAAACCCATCAATTCCTGTAATAAGGACTCTCTTAGCCATAATTAGAACGAAAATCCTATTTTGTTGCGCTTAACATCACTCTCAACCATCATCTGGCATAACTGCTCGAGTGTCGTGTTCGGCTCCCAACCGAGTTCTCGCTTGGCTTTAGCAGGGTCACCAATCAATAAATCAACTTCAGCGGGTCGATAGAATTTAGGATTTACTTGGACTAGTGTTTTTCCAGACTTTTTACATAGTCCTACTTCTTGCTCATCTTTGCCCTGCCACGCAACTTCGATGTCAACAGCTTTAAACGCAAGAGATACAAAGTCTCTAACCGTTTCGGTACGATTTGTCGCCAAAACATAAGTATCAGGTTTATCAGCTTGTAACATGCGCCACATGCCTTCCACATATTCTTTTGCGTAACCCCAATCGCGCTTGGCGTCTAAATTACCGAGTTCGAGCACATCCAACTTACCGAGCGATATCTTAGCAACTGAATCGGTAATCTTGCGAGTTACAAATTCACGCCCACGCAGTGGCGACTCGTGATTAAATAAAATACCACTTGCGCCGAAGATGCCGTACGACTCGCGGTAATTGACGGTCATCCAATGTGCATAGAGCTTAGCCACGCCGTAAGGGCTACGCGGATAAAACGGGGTATCTTCCGTTTGTGGAATGGACTGTACCTTACCAAACATCTCGGATGTTGACGCTTGATAAAAGCGGCACTTGGGGTTAACGATCCGAATCGCTTCGAGTAGATTTACCGCACCAATACCGGTGATTTCAGCGGTAGTAACCGGTTGTTCAAAACTTACGCCAACAAAACTTTGCGCCGCTAAGTTGTAGACCTCATCCGCTTTTGTAGATTCAATTAGGCGAATAGAAGAGCTCAGATCAGTTAAGTCATACTCGACCATCTCAAAGTTTGGGTGGTTGACAATACCAACCTCTTCCACTCGCCAGAAATTGACTGAGCTAGTTCGGCGAAATGTGCCATAAACTTTATATCCTTTTTTCAACAAAAGCTCAGCTAAATAAGCTCCATCTTGGCCGGTTATACCGGTGACAATAGCAGATTTCATACATTCCTCTAGCAATAAATAATTATACGGTCACAGTACTTAGTTTTTAATAAATCGATGAGCGAAGATCATATCCTCATCAAAAGATAATTTACTTGCTTGCTCATTGATATTGCTAATAATCCTTTCGCCCTCAACCTCACTATAGTTTAACAATAGTTTTTGACGAAAAACTTCTGCTATATTGAATTCAACGTTATCCGACGGAATATTTAACAAAAACCTTTCAGCCATCTCACAGATAACCACATTAGGCTTATACAAAGATATTAAATCGTAATCTATCGAAGCTGAATGACAAAAAACAAAAGTGTCATAGCTTTCTTTAAAAAAGGCAAGAGTATCATAACTGAATGAATCTCCAAACAACAAACAAACCTTACCATTTTCAACAGCAGAGGAATTCCTAAATATTTGGCACCTGCCTCGAACTGACATGCCATTATTAAAAATCAATTGAGACTTCTGCTGCTTAACCTTAGCAACAGTGAATGATGATTGTCTTTCTGGAACGACCTTATTGCCCAAGTCCCCGACAATATTAATTTGGTCAAAATAAACTTCATCATCTGAAAGAAACTCTTCGTCAATAATGCCCTGTAATGACTGATAAATTTTGAAGCAACTATAGCTAGACCAGTGAGTATCAGTTTTGGGGTAAACTGTATAATTTGAACTTCTAAGCGCCTTTAACGTATCTAATGGATAATGTATCACTTCCGTTAAAGCAGGAGCCATACGCTCCATAAAATCGTGAATAGGACGCCTTAAAGATGGCTCAAAAGGAAGTTCGTCATAAAAAACAGACTGAGCATCTGGAGCAATTAAGAAACAAAACTTAATGTTCTTTTGTTGAAAAAAATTCGCTCGACGAGCCAACAGCTCAAACCAATCATTAAGTTGTTCTGCAGTAAAGGTCAAATCACCCGAGTGTTGAAGCATTACATGATTGGCATCATGGTCCAGAAATAAACGACCATTTTTACCGCATACCACTTTATTCAAAACTCTCTCCATCAATTAGAACAAACAAAATTAATTAATCATATTGAACATCATGAATATATGATAATCTACGCGCGTACAGCGCATTTTCATATTCCAAGTCAGGCAATATCTCTGGGGTAGCCGGTGCAATATCTTTAGAGAATGGTAAATAATCGTAACCAAATCTTCGGTATAGATCGTGTTTATAGTTATTTGAATCATTACCAAAGAAAAAATCTAAGTAGGGCTCCTCTAACCAAACAACCCTATCCAAAATTTCCTTTGGAAGTTCAATTTCAGACACAAGCCTTTTATAAACTTCGGAATACCACTTATTTGAGGAGAGGTTGGAATCATTCAATACAAATGAATCCAAATTACACTTTTCTTTTACGAAACTTGAAGCCGAATCAAGGCTAGGCATGTTAATTACGATCAGGTCTGCCATGTCCCCCTCAAGATATCCATAACCCAAACTAGGGTCATAGTTTGATTTAAACAAATCTAACCCAAAATATTTATTGATTTGCCAATGCACGTGCCTTGGCCAAAGATAACCAATTTGAGTTGATAAAAACAACTCTTTCAAATAATCAAATTTATTTATATTTTTAGAGTCAGCATTAATACCATGGCGATAATCGAGATCTTCAAAAAAATGGCTAATGCCTCTGCCTATAGGTTCTCTATAAATAGTAAAAATAACCAGCTTATTACGATTAACAGAGTTTCTCAGTTCAACTAGCTCTTTAATGCCGACATCATTCTCCTTGAGGATAGGAAATAGTCGATGCAAACAAGTTTCATTAGAGTGCATATGAATAACATTATCTTTCTTTTTCGTGCCATTAATTGAAAATTGAAGACTGTCAGCTACAGTGGTGGAAGCCGTTTTAGGATCGCTCAAAACAAGATATTTCAAATTCCCAATATTTGAAACATTCCCCAAAGCATTATTAAATAGCTTTTCGGATTGAATTAATTGATTCAAGCGGAGAAAGTTATCATTCATATGCCCCCCTTATTACTTAATAAATTTATAGGCTGTATGCGAAGACAGCTTTTGGTGTATGAAAGACTTAATGTCTGACGCCTCTACGGGGCTATTTTTTGCTGCTTTTAGTTTACTAGCAGCAGAGTCAATTAGCGGATTAGCCCACTTAGTGCCTTTAGGATAAGGCCCGTATGCTTTTGGGCTATGGACCATTTCAATATCTACTAAATAGGAGTGCTCGTCATCCATAAATTCCGTATTGCTTGAATAGTTGGTAGCAATAGTGGGAATACCCAATGCCATAGCTTCTGCCATCGTCAAACCAAAGCCCTCACTACGATGAAGTGAGATATAGGTATCAAGGCAGCTCATTAGCTCCAATGTACCTTTACGACTCAATGTTTTTTCAACCCAAATAACATTGGAGTCTTTTGCGTACTCTTTGAGCTTCTCGTATTCAAATAAGCCCGGTAGCGGGCTGTTTACCTTCATAATCAAAAAGGCATTATTCTCATTACCGAGGCCTTGATTAAATGCGTCGATGACGGCTTTAGGGTTTTTCCGCTCAAACACACTCTTTTGGTCAAAGAAATAGCCGACTAGGAATGCATCTTCAGGTAAATCGAATTCGGAACGTACACCTTGAATCTCTTTGAACTCGTCAAAATTCAAACATAAAGGTACAGTTTTGACTGGTTTGGTAATGGTGCTCTGTATGGCTTTTTTGCAATAGTCGGACGCAGTCCATACTTCGTCATAAAAGCGATCACTATGGGCCCAAGCTCCAGGCAGCTTCTCAGTTTCCCACAACCAGTAACCAATTTTTTTACCAAACACATAATCAGTTGGGAAAATAGCGTTGGCTTGTTCGACTGAGTCGGCGTTCGCTACAACAATGCTAGTAGCGGCTGATAGCTTTGCCTTACCAAAGAATTTTCCACACTCATCAAAATCGATATCCGTTCTATCAGTGAATAAAAGAGGCAGGGTAAATGTATTTACCTGATGCTTTTGCTGCATAGTTAGTTTGACGCTATGGGCAGCCTGCCCCATACCTGTTGCTGCATCAAAATAACCAACAACGTTAACACTGTTATCAGGTTGATAGCTTTCAATGGCTTTCTTAAGGCTGCGAACCCATTTAGCATCGAGCAGTTCGAAGAGTCCGTCTTTATCAATCACATCGAATAATTGTTGGAGTGAACCAGAATTCAACGTCTCCAAGTAATTCTTACGGATCAACCTAGGATTTGAATAATAATAAGAAATCAAATGTTCAATGGGGTCTTGCTCAAACTCTTGAGTTAGCCACTCAAGAACATCATTGACGCTGATGTCGAGCCCTTGTGTTTTGAGGGTCTCTGTTATCGAGTTTGCATTAAATACTGAGGGTAGCCCCCCAATGGCAGTACGTAGAACCTGCGAGTATATAAGGCAGGCTTTCATTACCTTGTCAGAGTTTAGTTTGACCCACACTGCGAAAAAGTCAATTTCATGATCGCTGAGATTAACTATATTCGCCACATTTGAATGCAGCCATGCAACATAAGCATTAATGCCATGCTCTGTATAAACAGCAGGAAAGGCGCCCTGTAAATCAGGTCTTGAGAAATATAATGCTATTGCTTTATATGCACCAGATGTGGATTCGGAAAACGCCTGAGCACCTTCAAGAGAGAGCCAGTCATATTCAGATATGCCATGTTCAACCAACCAATCACAAAACTCATTGAGCCGCTTTGTATTCTTGAAGACGCTAGGTATCGCCTCGACTAAATCACTCCGGCTAAAGTACGTATCTACGATGTTTTCAATAATACTATCGCTACACGCTAAGTTTTTACGCTCTGGACTAAATAGGCCAGTAAACTTCCAGGCCTCATGAGTGTTGTTTTCTAACCAGTCCCATAGGCTTGGAGACAATCGATTAGTATGAGCATCAGGAAAAGCTTGGGCCACATCTGGCCGCTTTCTTAGAAGTGCTGATATAAACGGCGCTACATTTTCCCCAAATATTTTACGATTCGGAGTCATTAAGAAGTCACAGAACTTATCAGCTTCGTTGATAGGTGATGGGAACAAGATATGCTTCCGTAGACACTCGCGAACAGTCATGGTCATCGCGTCTGTAACCTCGACGCCATTCGGCAAGTTTTTGTATGCGTACGGCCATTCCTTGGTTTCAATCAAATTAGCTTCTAATAGCTTACTGCCGTAAAGATCAAATACATGCGTTAAATCGGGATAATTTAGCAGGTCGTGGCGATCTTGGTGTTTTGATAAGACTTTTGGTTTACGTGGATCGTAACCAGAGAAGTGGAAAAATGCCAAGGCATTCCCATCCACCATATAAGAGCCGTTTTCAAGTGTTAATTCACGCTCATGCAAATTCCAGTATGCAATATTATACGCAGGGTTTCGTAAAATATATGTTTTATCGAAATAAGCTGGGACTAGGTCAATCCACTTTTGATCAGTAAATAGACCGCGCGGAATATCTACAACGCAATCGAGGTATAACCTTTCGCTCCACCAATTTAGCAGCTTAATTGCATCGGTCCCATTTTTTAAACCAATGAATCCAAGGTTATATGTGCCGCTTTGAATAATACCGAGCTCACTTGGGTGGCGCCCGTCATCAAAAGGTTCTCGCATGTGGGGCGTGAGGACAACAGAGTTATCTTCAAGGTTATCCCAAACGTCATCAAGCGGGCTGAAAACCATAATATCAGGGTCAATATATGTAATTTTATCGAACCCATGCGTTTCAAGCAGGTACTTCAGGGCGAATGGTTTTACTGCAGTATTTAATTCTAATATATTGTATTGATATGGAAAAATATCAGGACGAGGCAAGCCAACATCAGTCATTTCCAAAAGGTTAAATCGCTCTTCTTCGGGATTTATGTAGCCCTCATTCTTATCTACCAATACAACATAAAACTCTGCACCTGGGTGCTTATCCAAAAACGAATCACACAAGACACGAGCGCACGAAATATAATTTTTCGAGACTATGGTAAGACAAGCAATTCCATTATATGACTTCATTATTTAACCTTATTATTCGTTTCTATATTGTATTAATTATTTAGGAGGCCTTGCCACCAGGTGGAATTAGACAAGTACCAGCTTATAGTCTTTCTTATCCCTGTTTCAAAAGACTCCGCAGGCTTATAGCCCAACTCATTATTTGTTTTCGTTGCATCAATTGCATAGCGGCGATCATGACCTGCTCGATCTGTCACAAATGTGATAAGTTGCTCCGCATTTCCAGCAATCGCACTTTTAGCACTTATATATTTATTTGCTAAGTTGCTATCAGCTTCAAACGCTTCATTCATTAGCTTGCAGACTAACTTAACAATATCAATGTTTGCCCATTCGTTATGGCCACCAATATTGTAGTTCTCTCCTACCCGTCCTTGGTCTAGAACCAATTCGATTCCCCTAGCATGGTCTTCGACATATAGCCAGTCTCTTATTTGCTGGCCATCACCGTAGATAGGCAATGGCTTATCTTGCAAAATATTTGTGATGATTAGCGGGATTAACTTCTCTGGGAAGTGGTAAGGTCCGTAGTTATTTGAGCAGTTTGACGTTGTTACTTGAAGACCATAAGTATGGTGGTAAGCACGTACCAAATGGTCGGAAGCTGCTTTACTTGCTGAGTAAGGTGAATTTGGTTCGTATGGGTTGTTTTCTTTAAATGGCGGATCATTTGGCTCAAGTGTTCCGTACACTTCATCAGTTGATACGTGATGAAAGCGATGCGCCAAAGGCTCTTTGCCCTGTTCTTTTGGCAGATCGATCCAAACTTTCTTTGCAGCTTTGAGCAGGCTATAAGTGCCCAAGATATTCGTCTCAATAAAAGCATCAGGCCCTGTGATGGAGCGATCTACATGAGATTCGGCCGCAAAGTGAACCAAGGTGTTAACAGAGTGGTCTTTGAGCAGAGATTCCACTAATTCAGTATTACAAATATCCCCATGAACAAACGTCAAATTAGGGTTTTCAATAACAGGATCTAAACTGGCTTTATTGCCTGCATAAGTGAGTGCATCCAATACAATAACTTTATCGTTTGGGTGCTGACCCAACCAATAATGTACAAAGTTCACGCCAATAAAGCCGGCGCCACCGGTGACCAATAAGTTGCGTTGATTCATTTTGTTTTTAATAACCTTAAAGTTGTCCTTTGAGCTCATCGAGCATGCTACTTAACTGTTTGCGCCAGTGAATTGTGGATATGTTAGTAAATTGCTCTGACTCGGTTTTATCTAGCACACTAAATGATGGGCGCTTTGCGGGAGTAGGATATGCAGAGGTCGGAATGGGAGAAATCGGTATAGATTTTTTTAAAAAACCTTTCTCTATACCTAGCTCTTGAATAGCATCTGCGAAGTCGTACCACGATGCTACCCCTGCATCCGTCCAATGAAAAATTGGGCACTGTTCGAATTGCCAATCTTGCTCCAGCGTTTTCCAGAGCCATTTTGCGAGGCCCTTCGCCCAAGTTGGCGTACCTACCTGATCGTAAATAACTCCCAATTGCTCTTTCTCAGCCATCAGCCTCAGCATGGTTTTGACAAAGTTATTGCCATTTGCCGAGTAAACCCAAGCTGTTCGTACAATTAAGCCTTGAGTACCGATAATGTTCGCTACATCTTGGTCTCCAGCCAATTTAGACGCACCATAAACGCCCAATGGAGAAGGCTCGTCCCCCACTTGATAAGGCGTAACTTTGTCGCCTGCGAAGACAAAATCGGTAGAAACGTGAAGTAATTTAGCACTCAGTTCCTTTGCTACTTTAGCTAAGTTGGCAGCACCTTTTTGATTGACGGCGTATGCTAGTTCTGAGTCTGTTTCGGCCTTGTCAACAGCAGTATATGCTGCGGCGTTGATAATAGCATTTGGCTTGATCTCTGCGATTAGGGTACCGACAGCTTCGCTGTCAGTTATATCTAGATCTTCAATACCTAACTCGACAAGTTCTACAAATTCAGGTTTAGTTTGAGCCAACTCCCAAGCTAACTGACCGCCTTTTCCTGTCACTAGTACTTTCATAATTTCCTTCTGATCATCCTTTGACGAGCTTAGGACGAACAGCCTTTATTTCCCGTCCACCTTAGACAAGTTCTGGGCGAACGATTTGTTATAACGACTAATCCTAAAGTAAAAATTTAGGTGCTTCTTGGAAGCTTTTGCCATTCAAATCCTTCTCAGACAATTGAGGCGCTTGCTCTTCGAAAAGAGGCCATTCAATGCCAATTTCTGGATCATCCCATTTAACAGACACATCATACTCTGGTGCATAATAGTCAGTGCATTTATAAACAAACTCTGCAGTTTCACTTGTTACATAAAAGCCGTGTGCGAAGCCTTCTGGTACCCATAACTGACGCTTGTTTTCAGCGGATAGCAAATAACCAACCCACTTACCAAAAGTTGGCGAATTTTGGCGCATGTCCACTGCCACATCAAATACTTCGCCTTGCACTACTCGAACCAGTTTTCCTTGAGTTTGCTGAGTTTGGTAATGCAAGCCTCTTAAAATGCCACGTGACGATCTAGAGTGATTATCTTGGATAAAAGCCCTCGCGCCGGTTTGTTTGGCAAATTCATCAGCTCGAAATGTTTCCATGAAAAAGCCTCGTTCGTCACCAAATACGGTAGGCTCAAGCAGCAAAACATCAGGAATGGCTGTTTTTACATAGTTCATGTGAATATTGCCCCTTAGATAAAAACATCGTCTTTAAGCATGGCCATAAGGTATTTTCCATAGCCATTTTTCATCAATGGCTGCGCCAATTGCTCAATTTGCTGCGCATCAATATAACCGAAACGATAAGCTATTTCTTCTGGGCAACATACCTTTAGGCCTTGCCGCTTTTCGATAGCGGAAATAAAATTAGCAGCTTCCAATAATGAGTCATGGGTTCCTGTATCTAGCCAAGCAGACCCCCTTCCCATAACTTCGACATTCAATTGCTTCTGCTCTAAATAGATCATGTTAACGTCTGTGATCTCAAGCTCACCACGTGGAGATGGCTTAATCGATTTCGCTATGTCTATTACTTGGTTGTCATAGAAATAAAGGCCAGTAACCGCATAGTTTGACTTGGGCCGGGGCGGCTTTTCTTCAATCGAAATAGCATGCCCCTCTTTGTCAAACTCGACAACACCATATCGCTCTGGATCATGAACATGATAACCAAACACAGTTGCTCCATGACTTGCACCATTTGCTCGCTTGAGGCTTTCTGTGAGGCCATGACCATAAAAAATGTTATCACCTAGCACTAAACAGCTGGGATCGCTGCCAATGAAGTCCTGCCCTAAAATAAAGGCTTGAGCCAAACCATCAGGAGAAGGTTGCGCGACATATTGAAGATTAAGTCCCCATTGGCTTCCATCTCCCAGTAACTCCTGAAATCTGGGCAATTCTTCTGGCGTCGAAATAAGCAAAATATCTCGGATCCCAGCTAACATAAGAGTTGAGATTGGATAATAAATCATGGGCTTGTCATAAACAGGCATCAACTGCTTGCTAATGACTCGAGTCAAAGGGTGTAGGCGAGTTCCAGAGCCCCCAGCTAAAACTATTCCTTTACGCGGCAAAACACTCTCTCCATTTTTTACGGTTGGTAATCACGTCAAAATCTCATTTTTTGTATTCAAGCAAGCTCTCGAATTGTTGCTCTAATAATATTCCCGATGCCAAATAGCATCAGTAAAACAAGCGCGAATAGCAGAATGTTGTATGATGCCATCGGGTACTTAGCGTCTTCTGGCTGAGTTGCTGTTTCTACCGTAACCAAATATTGAAGTTGACGGTAAGCTTCGATTCGGGCCTTCTCAAGAGAGACCAATGATGAAGTATATGCTTGAAGAGCCAGTTCCATTGCAACTTTGTGGTCACTATACATCGCCAATATTTCTCCAACAGACAACTGCGGTATATCGTCGCCTGCAGCTCTTGTCATATCGATTTTTTTATTGGGAGATAACCTATTACGTTCTAGTTTTAGCTGCTCAGATAGGGCTTCGATTTCCGATGATGCCGAAATAACTTCAGGCGCGCTATCGGACATAACTGTTTTCAGAGCTTTGAGCTCCGCTTGTTTTACTGATAGTTGCGCTTCAATGCTATAAGTAATTTCCTGCAATGCCATCCCCTCTGCGGCAGGATCGAGCAGATTGTATTGCTCTTGAAAACTCAATAGGCGGTTTTGAGCTTCTCGGAGTTTGTTTTCCACAACTTCATGCTCTTGCTGCATAAACGCCATCTGCTCTTTCGCCATATAGTGGCCAACGCTATTGATATACCACTCTGCTCTGCGAACTAACTCATTGTTAAGAGCTTGAGCATAATCAGCAGAATAAGCTTGAACCCTGATGGTAATAACTGAGGAAAGTGAATCGACTTCTACGCTGATGTGCTGCCGATAATAATCCGCAAAGTCCTCCCGACTATGCCAAGAATGCAGCCGGCTAAAAAGATCGATTGACTTGCTTTGGTAGTGATCCTTAACGTTAAGTTGAGCTTCCAAATAATTCAGCATGTCACGTGAATAGATATAGCGTTCTACTAAGTAAACATCGGTTCCCGAGGCTGGCACCCCCATCCCCGTGAGTAATGCCATTGCCGGGTCCATCAATGATGAGGAGTCGGGCTGCTTTACGATGACTTGAGACTGGCTTTCAAAGCGATCTGATGCCCATATCAACTGGTAAAACGCAAAGCAAAGCAACGGCAATACAACCCATAAATAAACTGGTGTTTGATAACGCTTTGGAATCTTTGACCATAAAGATTGACTTTTTGCGGGCGTTTTTTTTATCAAGTCTTTTAGTTTCATGCTTACATTTCTTCGGGCAAGTGTACGACTAGATACTTTCATCGCATCGGGGTAATTCTGTTTAAATTCCCTTCGAATTTCTGGGAGCAGACTTGTTACTTCAGGGTGACTAGGCGCTAAGTTTTTTACGCGTTGTATCAAACGAAAAGACATTGCGATATCTTCTGTTCTCAAACTCTTTGACATTACCAACAGATACTCTGCATCCCCCCATTGCTCAGAAGATAGAGAGCTTTTAAGCTCTCGAAAGCGTTCATTAACTAAGCCTAAGTCGCTCATCGGTGTTCACCTTGATAAACTGAGATCGCCTCTTCTAGATCGTTATAGAAATCTAAATTTCCTTTATCAATTACGATCGCACTATCGCAGAAAAATCGAATTTCATCGATGTCGTGGCTAACCATAATCAAGTTGGCTTTTTTACTCTTTTCGATCATGGATTCTCGTGCTTTCTTTTTAAACTTGGGATCACCAACAGATAATGCTTCGTCAATCAAATAAATGTCGAAGTTTATGGATATACAGCAAGCAAAAGCTAGACGAGCCCTCATGCCACTTGAATAACTTCTCACTGGCAAATCATAACGTTTACCTAATTCAGAAAAGTCTCGTACTTTTTGTTCATAACTATCCAAGTCGATAACACCATTAACCCGACCAATGAACCTGGTGTTTTCTCGTCCAGACATCTGGGGATGAATGCCTGTAGCTAAAGCTACTGGCCAAGACAAGTTAAGATTCGTTTGGATTTGCCCTCGATTGGGGTATTCACTTCCTGCCAACATTCTAAACAACGTTGACTTACCGGCTCCGTTGGAGCCCAACAAGCCAATATTTTGCCCTTCAGGAATATCAAACCATAGATCTTTGAAGATGTATTGGTTACCTAGCTTTGAAGGGTAGTATTTTGTTACGCCTTGCAGGCTAATCATCGGCTGATAGCCCCCTTCCAGAACACTCGGTAACAGCTAAGAGCAAGAAACAACATTATTAGCGTAGAGAAAACGAGAAAGGAAAGGTCGACTCCTTTTGCTCCAAAAGACTGATACGCCGCTTGCCGAGATAGCTCGATAGCATGAAGAACCGGGTTCCAGTTCAGATATGGCCAATACTCCTGTGGCATATCCTGAAGGCTAAAAAACACACCGGAGATGAAAAATATTGGCCTAGTGATAATCTGCCGTACTTTTTGAACTTCCTCAACATACAGCTCTGCGAGCCCAAATAACAAGCCTAAGCTAGCCGTAAAAAGAACCAGCAGAAAAATCACTAAACCCAACACTAGTGCATTGTCCATCCTGATCTCGATTACCACAAAGAACATGAAGAGAATAATCGCCGCATAAACAAATAGTTTGATAAGGGCTTCTTGCAAAGTGGCAGAGATTACTGCACTTATTGGTTGTACCTGTCGAAAAGCATAAAGGGGCTTGTTTCGCTTAATCGCTGCAGCAGATGCTGCCAACACGTTAAGGAAGAGTTGTACCAATAACATGCCATACATCATAAAACTGAAAGCGGGCATGGTATGAACTTCGTCACCGCCGGTAATTAAAGTTCGACCATATGACAATAGTAGGATAAACGAGAGAGGTTCAACTAGTGCCCAGGTTATACCAAATTTATCGTTGAATTTACTTCGCAATTCACGAATAAATAGGGCGAATATGACATCGCCCCATATTTGCAACGTTGTTCTACGCTTTATTTCAGCCACAGTTTAATCCAACACCACGTTAGCAGCGATGGCGATTTGATAAACAATTTGGGTGATATCTTTGACTGCCTGTAAGGTCTTGGCATCGATTTTTGGTAACACCAAAATTTGGTCGCCCGGTTTTAATTCCACCCGTGGGCTACTACCCGCCATCCAATGATTGCTGCCATCGCCAACAAAACTTGATAGACCATTGGCGTGAACGATTAAAATGCGCTCATAATTGGCCCGCTCAGTATAACCGCCAGCCCAAGCAACATAATCTTCAATGCTCGCCTGATCGTTGAACACCACCGATTGCGGCATGAGGACTTCACCGCCGATATGGACTAAATCGGATTTCTGCGGAATAACAATTTCGTCGCCCTGCTCCAGCAAAATATTAGCGATTTTGCCGTGTTCAGAGACAATTACTTTACCAAGCGGTTGGATCTGCTTGGCGCGCCTCACAAAATCGGTAACTAATGCCGCTTCTTGGGCGCGAATTGAGCCCTCACCTGTTGACTGAACCGGCGCGGTATAGACACTTCGCTCTAACCGGTCGAGCGATTGATCAATCATCTCTTTTTGTTTTTGGGCAACGCTCTGGCGAAGTACATAAATGTTCTTGAAGTCGGTCAGAACAGGATCAATTTCGATGTGGCTTAACAAGTCATAGAGGCGAGTTTGTTTGCGCACGGTGTAATACGACGGGCCTAGGTGACTACCAGAGACCTGCACATCGTAGATTTCAGGGTCCCAATCATCATTAAACATCAGCCGATCGCCGTCGCTTAATTGGAATTGAGCAAACTCCTGATATGGGATATACACCGAAAAAGGGCCATCGTTGCGAGTGCCAATCACCCCAACATGAGAAATCTTTGCCAAAGGTCTGGCGTAAGTGGCTAGCTCTTGGCCTGAAGCAAATTCATTGGCAAATTCAAAACGGAACGGATTACGAGCGCCTTCCACCACCGTGACCGTTGCCCCTTGTGCTTCAACCAAAATCACGTCTTTGTCTTTAAAGGTGAAGCCAGGCAATTGGCCGTTGCGCATAAAGTCGTATAAATCAAAGCGAACCACCGCTTTGCCGTTGCGTAAAACTTTAATGTGTCGGTAACTACCGCGATCGGCATCAATACCACCGGCGCGTTTAAGGAAGTAAAGAATGCTATCCGAGGCCATACCGGCATATTGACCAGGGCGCACGACAGGACCAGCAAGATAAACACTGACTGGGGTTGCCGTCAGCAAATTGACATAGACCTGAACGTTCTTTTGATAAATTCGTTTTATTTGCTGAGTGACTAAAGCGTTGACTTGGCTGGCTCTGGTGTTGGCAACCATTATTGGGCCAATATTAGGGATAAAGATATTGCCTTGATTATCGACCGTGACAATTTGTGAAAAGTTGACCGCTCCCCACATCCAAATATTGATTTTGTCACCGGCAGCAATTAGGTAATCATCGTTTAAACCATCGATGCGTTCACTTTCGTAACCACCAGCAAACAGGTTAGCACCGTATGGCGCGGGAACGCCGAGTTCCGATGGCGGCAGCAGCATTTCAATACGTTGCTCACCGGGCAACATGACACCTTGCCTTGCAGAATTTTGGTACTGGCCTTGCTGAAGCGTTTGGTTGGTTGTCACCTGTTGATTGAGGTCTTGGTTAAGCAGGCCATTAGTGAAGTTAGCTTGCGGACCTTGCAACCCAGTTTGAGATGAATTGCCTTGTTCTCGTTGCTGTTGTTGCAAAGTGGCAATCTGGTCGGGGGTTAACGTTTGGGCTTGCAATGGGCCTACCACGATAAGCAGCAGGGTTGCTAACAACGCTTGAGAGCGATACGGGCGCATAGTCGGCTTCCTATTGAGTATCGGTGGCTTCAACGGGCATCAGACTTGGTGTGAGAAACCAGCCTTGAGCATTTTTACAAGCTGCTGTTTTATAGGGCTTAAATTGAGGGGCGTTAACCAGTAACTTTTTACACTCTAAGCCAAGTGCTGACTGATAGCCGCTAAGTACAGTCAGGTCTCCGATTTGCCGCACGACCACATCACCAGGAGTCGCAACATCCATTTGCGATGAGACTTGGGGACTTAAGTAATCAGCATCAAAAGTTGCATCAGAGGAGAGTAACGGTACTGAAGCCGAAACTTCTGGCGGAGGGCTGGCACAGCCGCTTAAGGCAAAACCTATAGCTATACAGCCGATAGAAACAAGCTTGTTCATGAGGAATATCTTTCGTATCAATCCGTTGTCTAAAAGCTCGTCGTCGAGCATAGTAACAGCTGGACTGACGCCACTTTAATTGGGTGACGACTATAACGCGTCAATATAAGAGGAAACAAGGGATAGCTTAACTGAACTCAGTTTGGCGACGTCGATTTAAGAGGCCAGCCAAAAAAGTGAGAAATTTGTGTTGACGGATGCGGCCGTGGATGAGTACTGCATAACAACCGAAGCACGCTAAAAATGCACCAAACATTAGAGGCTCAGGCATACCCGCTTTTTGGCCCAAAACCCCTATGACTGCAAATAGTAACGATGAACTCATAACCAACAACAGGATTTGCTTACGAGTAAACCCAGCTCGCATTAACACATGGTGTAAGTGCTCTTTATCAGCATTAAAAATTGGGCTGCGTTTGTATATTCGACGCGCAGTCACCGTTGCTAGATCCATCAGAGGAATGGCCGTTAGCCAGAGCGCGGTAACAGGATTAAAGGCTACCTGTTCACCTTGAGAGCCACTGATCATCAGGAACACGACACTCAAACCAAGAAACATACTACCTGCATCACCGAGGAAAATCTTGGTTAAGTTTTTACTGCCAGGGACGCCTATGTTGTAAACCAGAAACGGCACAATAGCACTAGCAATGATTAGCGACACGAGGCATTGATACGGCATGGCACTGTTCATCATTAACAAGCCTGCTGACATCAAAGGGACTATGCTCACGCAACCGAGCAACCCGTCCATTCCATCAAGCATATTAAAAGCGTTAATAACGGCCAAAACAGCAAACACCGTTAACAAGAATGCGGCAGATGGGTTTAGCGTGATATCGCCAAAACCAAACAAGTCGCCGAGAGAAGACAAATGGGTTTGAGCGCCAACCACGATAAGAAATGAAACAATTGTTTGTCCGACTAAACGCGCTCTCACACTGAGTTCGTATTTGTCATCCAAGATACCAACGAAGACTACGAAGGAAGAGGCGAGGAGGTAGAACTTCATTATGTCAACGGAAGCGCCCAGCCAGAAAATGCAGCCAACAGCAGTACTGATAAATACAGCGATACCGCCTGCCAATGGCACATCGCCAACGTGGTGCTTACGGGTATTATTTGGGCGGTCGACCAAACCAAGCTTAACAGCAAGTGGCGTGACGAACTCTATGATAACGAACGTGGTAAAAGCTGTAAGTAAAAGTACTTGCAGCAACAAAACCCAATCTACTTGCATTCCTAAACCCTTTGATGCCTCAACAAGATGCCAACTACTCAAACAGCATTTTGATTACATCCAACCACCTTCAGTACATTGAAATCAGATCTTAGTACTGGATTGTTCGCAACAACTCAGTGGTAGCGATATCCTTTATCTTCTGATGCATTCCATGCTCATTCACAAACACGCCCCTCGTAATTCACTGGTTTACAGTGGGGTCATTTCTGTGATTTCCGTCCCAAATCATCGTCTCTCAACGCCAATATGTCAAACTAAAATCCAAAATTAAGCGTTAAAAGCGAGTTTTTCTTGATGTCACTGAAACAGAAATTAATGCGATCTTATTCAACATCCCACCTTCTAACAAGTCGCTATTTCTGTTATCCGTTCAGCCCATCAATTGAAATCGAGACTGGCTTTCTGTATAACCATGCTCGCGATAATGTGCCTTACGCACGTCATATAACTACAAAAACTGTTTTACTACTACCGAAAACTGGGAATCTATTAACATGAGTCAACTACCTACCAATAAGACCATGTTCGGCCATCCTGCCGGCTTGTTCTTGTTGTTTGGCACCGAGTTGTGGGAGCGATTTAGCTACTATGCCATGCGGGCCATTCTTGTTTTATATCTTGTCGATAAAGCGCATGGTTTAGGCTGGTCTGAAAAAGACGCGCTCAGCCTTTACGGCACATTTACTATGTTTGTTTACCTGACACCACTAATTGGTGGCTGGTTGGCCGACAACTTCTTAGGGCAGCGTAAAGCCATTTTGATTGGTGGTGCGCTAATGGCAGCCGGTCAGTTCACTTTGGCTGCGCCGCATGCTTGGGTTCCGGGCGCAGAAGTCACCGTGTTTTACATTGGTTTGGCCTTACTCGTTGCTGGTAACGGCCTGTTTAAGCCAAACATTTCAACCATGGTTGGCGACCTGTATGAAGAAGGCGATCACCGCCGCGACGGTGCATTTACCATCTTCTACATGGGTATTAACGTTGGTGCGTTCCTGTCAGGCATCGTCGTTGGTAGTGTCGTAGCTGCGGCTGGCGGTAGCTGGCAAGCTGGTTTTGCTTGCGCCGGTGCTGGTATGGTGCTGTCATTGATTATTCAACTGACCTTCGCCCGCAAGCTCCTCGGAGACATTGGTACCGTTCCTGCTGCCACGCTCTCTAAGCAACAGCAAACTGAAGAGCGCAAAGCGCCGCTGACTAAAGAAGAATTTGATCGTATTAAGGTCATTTTCATTCTTGGTGTTTTCACCATTATCTTCTGGGCTGGCTTTGAACAGGCTGGCGGTTTGATGAACATCTATGCCGATCGCTTTACAGATCGTCACTTGGGGTCATTTGAAGTACCAACCACTTGGTTCCAATCACTTAACCCATTCTTCATCGTCATATGTGCCCCAATCATCGCTATGATTTGGACTCGTATGGGTGACAAAGAGCCAACGTCTCCGGTCAAATTTGGTATGGGTTTGGTTTTGCTCGCAATCGGTTTTGTGTTCATGATTGGCGCAACAATGCAGCAAGGCGGCGACATCAATGTGAAAACCAGCATGATGTGGCTAGTAGGTGCTTATTTCTTCCATACAATGGGCGAACTTTGCTTATCACCGATTGGCTTGTCGATGGTCACTAAGTTGGCTCCGCTGCGCTTGGCATCACTGTTGATGGGAACCTGGTTCTTCTTTACCGGTTTGGCAAACTATGTTGCTGGCTTCGTTGGCTCATTTATTGGTCACGGTGATGAAGCCAACATGGTAGATAACGCGCTATCAATTTTCGCCGGTATTGCTATCACTGCAACCATTTCAGGCATTATCTTGTTCTTGTTTGCCAATAAGTTAGTTTATTGGATGCACGGCGCTGAAGGTACCAGCCACGATAAGCTTGAAGAAGAGTTAGAAACAGCGGGTCAACATCAATAAGACTGTCGCTATCATCTAACCGCAAAAAGGGCTGCAAGTGCAGCCCTCTTTTACGCCATCCGCGTAAGATCATTAGGAATAGATAAAAGGGGATGTTATGCCGCTATCGCTTAATCAAGTTACCGAGTTACAACGCTATCGCCCGTTAGAGCGCGTTGCGATCCTCAATATCGCCTTGAAGCGCCTTACCCCTCCTGAGAAGGCGAGTCTCAACATCATCAAACTACTATTGTTTGTGCCACCCTTTTTTCTGTTGGCACAACTCGGCCCGTTTTTGGCGTTAGCTGGTGTTATCTTGGTTTTGTTGGCTTTCAGCTTGTTAGCTCGGCCAATACATATTTTGTTCGCAGCGAAACACTGGCCAGAAGCAATTAAAGCCTATGAGAACAGTAAAGCAGATGAGGACGACAACTGAGAAACAGTTAAGAATGGCGGCCGACGACGAGGCTAAACACATCGCCAGCTACTTTGTTGGCCAGTGGCTGCGCTAACACATCGCTGACTTGGACTGGCAGCTTGACAGAACTCGGCTGCTGAGCGATTGCCAATAGCTGTTGTTCCGGAAGATGGCTAAACACTAAAGGTCGCTGTTCATCGACGGAAAACTCATTGCAGTTATAAACCGGCTCGTGAGCAATCGAGTTGTGAAGCGAAGGGCCCGGGTCAGCCAGTGCTTGAGTGGCGGCATCGAACCAAACGTATGGCCCCTTGTCGAATGCTGCGCTAGCCCATTTCATGCGACCATGTTTTGCATCCAGCAAGCCATAGACCAATGACGGCGTCTCTTTTAAGTTCAACGAACTCAAATAATACCGAGCCCATGACATCACTTGTTCAGGGTGTTGCAGCATATTGGCGGAGTCATGATTGAACTCTCGAAGAGCCTCGTTAAAGACAACTTTCAACGCGCCACTGGCAAATGCGGCTTCGACGGGATCATCACCAAAGTCAGCAATGTAAAATGATGTATGTCGCTCTGAGAGCGAAAACACATCAAGAAAATAACGATTGGGAGTGGGTTTAAGTGGCATCCGCCAAGAGATACGGAAACGGCCAATATCAAACTGTTGCTGAGGTAATAAACTAGCTTGGAACAAGCTGGCCATTGCTTGGTCGCGACGCAGCTCTTCGCGGTTATAGCGCAATTCACTGATGGCAATTTCAAGCTCATCTTGCTGGTGTTGTTCGTCGTGGATCAACAACCCCTGTAAGGTGTGAAGCAGAATCGAGGGGTCGGGTAACGGCTTGGTAATAAAGTCTTGGGCGCCATGACGGAGTGCCGACAGGGCACCGGCCATGTTCGCTTCTTGCGCTAATACCACGAATGGTGTTTTCTTATCCGACTTGCGAATTGACTTGAGCAGCTCGACACCTTTGCTGTCGCTAAGGTCAAGCTCGCAAAAAACGGCAATAGGCCGACCGGAGTAAAAACAATCGAGCCCTTCGGCAACTGACTCAGCAAGCTCGACTTGATAACCGTATGCGGAAAAAATCTCAAAACACTGGAGTCGATATGCAGGGTCTGAATCGACTACTAATATTCGACCTAGGTTGATGGGACTGTCGCTCAAACCTTGCTCCGAGTGTTAAGGCAAAATTACATCGAATCGATTTCGTCGAGGTAATCTTCCAAAAATGCATCATCTTCAGGCTCAACGTCCGGCAACTGGCCGTCATACACTTGGTAGCGCACACGTTGGAAATAGCCTTCTTTTACCACCGCATAAGGGTCTAGGCTCGTTTCCAGAAAACTTTCTTGCTCTAGTAGCTGCGCTCTTGCATACAAGCCCTTAAAGGTATTCATCAACAGCTTAGGCCAAAAACCAATCTTCGACAAAGGCCAATAGGAATTATCAACATAGTCGCCGACTTCCTCGCGAACCGATGAGGGTCCCATAACCGGCAACATTAAATAGGCACCGTCACTGACGCCATAGTAACCAAGCACTTCACCGAATTCGTCGAGTTTGCGCTCCATTCCCATGTATTTTGCAACATCGATAACGCCAAGAATGCCAATCGTTGAATTCACCGCAAAGCGACCAACATTATTGGCTGAATCACCACCCTTGCCCTGCAGCAGATTGTTGACGGCCGACGATGGCTCCTCAAAATTGAGAACAAAGTTATTGATGCCCTCGCGAGCAAGCTCGGGCACATATTCAACATAAGCGACGGTCAAAGGCCGAAAAACGTAAGGATCAATAATGTTGAAGTTGAGGTGATAAAACGCCCGGTTCATGTCTTCCAACGGATCACGCGGATCGTAAATCCGATTGGCATAGTAAGCTTCTCGGCGGATCTCTTCGCGCTCTTGTACCTGCGCATTTTCATAGCCCGCATTGGCACTAAATGTTGCCAATAACGCGACCAGCACACTACCCCATCGTAGCGTCGTCATACTTTGTTTCCTTTGACTGTTCTGTTACTGCCCTTGAAGGGTCAAGTTTACCTGAGTCGGTAAATCTTGTTTACGCAATTCACTACCAACGGCCTCAAAAAGTGCGTCGGCGGTGGCTACGTTGGCACCTTTTACGACTCGGGCAACCACTTCAAATGGTTCAACCGCTCCAAGCGAGTAGTTGTCCATCATGGCATCCGCTGAGGTTAATTGCAGTGTCAGCGGCAAGCTCGGCATCGGCATGCGCTTGACTGCCATTGGCATTGGCGGCCCTTGTACAGCACGCGCATAAACGACAAGGAAACTATCCGCAGGGAACTCGATATCTTGGCCTGCAGATACAGTAACATCGATTTTTAGGCCAGATACTTCATCTGCATCGCTGGCCGGCGTTTGCTGTTGTTGCGCCTCCGGCGCTGATGCTGGTTGAGCATGAGGGTTGACGCCATGCTGTTGCGATTTAAGCATTGCCAACGTCTGAGTGATCTGTTGATGACGGGGACTATCGGCCGGAATAATTTCTAACATTCGCTCCCAACTGGCAAATGCTGCAGCGCGGTCACCAGCTTCAAACAAAGTGAATGCTTGCTCACTCAACACATCGAGATCTGTCGGTGATTCAATCAATAGGCGCTGGTAAATGCTTTTGGCGTATTCAAGCTTGGCAGGCTCAGCTGACATTGCTAGTGCCTTGGCATAACTTAAATTTGCCGCTTTATTGCTGGGCTCTAGATGAAGAGCATTAACAAATGCTTCGGTCGCTTCATTTAGACGGCCAAAAGACATTTGAATGCGACCAAACAACAGCCAGCCCATAGCGTCATCGCCTTTGTCATTGAGTTGCGTTCGCAACGCCAGCGCAAACAGTTCCAATTCCTCATTACTGAGCGGATTATCCCCTGGCTGCATCAAGCGCTGAGCTAGCTCAGGCATTTGCACCATACTTTGCTGCCACTGCTCCACCTTGTCTTGATTGCCCATGAACACGTACATGATGACCGCAGCAACAACACCAACACCAAACAATCCCCACATGGGCCAAACTGCACCATTGCCGCTTCGCTCAGCGGTCATTTCTTCGGTGTCGTCAAGCAAGTTGGTTTGCAGTTCCAAATTCAGCTGTTGGAACTCTTGTTCGGTCATTTCTCCGCGTTCAAACTGCTGCTTAATCTCCAGCTGACGTTGTTCAAACACGTGGCGATTGAGCTCCAACTGAGTCAAGCCAACAGCCTTTGCACGTCTGCCAGCGACCAATACAAAGGGCACAGCCATTATGGCTAGAATGAGTAACGCGCCTATCCAAAACAACGTCATGAGTTTGAGTCATCCTTTTTCATTAATTCAGCCAAGCGAGCTTTCTCGGTATCGGTTAATTGGCCGACAGCAGCCTTAGGTGAACGCTTTCTGGCAATCATTACTGCGACACCAATGACCGCAATCAATAAGAACACAAACGGACCAAACCAAAGCACCCAAGTGGATTGTTTGATCGGCGGTTGGTAATGAACAAAGTCACCATAGCGCTGCACCATATAGTCAATAACTTGCTCTTTACTGGCGCCTTGTTGAACCATTTCATAGGTTTTGTCTTTTAAGTCTTTGGCCAATCCAGCATCAGAATCGGAGATGGTTTGGTTTTGACACTTAGGGCAACGTATCTCATTGATAAGCTCACGAAATTGAGCTTCTTTGGCAGCATCCTCAAACGGATAGGCATCAATCGCAGCCTGAACCGATACAGTCCAGCAAACGGCAATCAAGGCGACGCAGAATCGATAGAACTTGATCATCACTATTCTCCTGCCTGGCGATACAAGTCAGCGAGTTTTTCCTGCCAAACTCGAGCATTAACATCGCCGACATGACGATACTGGATGATGCCTTGACGATCGACGATAAAAGTTTCGGGGGCCCCGTAAACTCCCAAGTCGATGGCAAAGGTACCTTCGTAATCCAGAACGTTTAGCACATAGGGATCGCCCAATTGCGCCAACCAACGGCGGGCTTTGGCTGGTTCGTCTTTATAGTTAAGACCAACAATTTTCACCCCCTGAGCGGCAAGCGTGTTGAGAAACTCGTGCTCCGCTCGGCACGTCGGGCACCAAGTTGCCCAAACGTTGAGTAAGTAAGGGCCTTCACCAAAGCTGTCGACATCAGTTTGCTGTTGCGGATTAAGAAGATCCGGCAACTGAAATTCAGGCACCGGCTTACCCACTAGTGCAGACTCAAGTTCCCTCGGATCGGAGAACAACGCGGAATAGAAAAACACCCCGACGGCAATAAAGGCCAACAGCGGTAGCAATAGAAATATACGTTTATTCATCCTGCAACTTCCTGCGCCGTTATTTGGCTTGGTTGACGGCGACGAGCAAGTCGATAGCGACGATCACAGATCGACAATGCTCCACCAAAGGACATCACCAAGGCACCTAACCAAATCCAACGAACAAATGGTTTGTAATGCAATCGTACCGCCCAAGCGTCCCCACCGAGCGGCTCGCCAAGGGCAACGAACAAATCTCTGAACAGGCCGGCATCAATCGCCGCTTCAGTCATCACCGAGCCAGAAGCTAAATACTGACGTTTCTCGGCATGAAGCTGAGCGACTTTTCGATCGCCATCCCACACCGAAAACTCACCGCCAGTGCCTCGATAATTGGGTCCTTGTAACTGGCCGACTTGATCAAAGCGCACCGTGTAACCTGCCAACGGCTGACTGTCACCCGGTTGCATACGAACATCAGTTTCAGTGGTGTAGGTGCTGGTAAGGGCAATACCAATGACGCTAATGGCAAAGCCTAAATGGCCAAACACCATTCCCCAGTGACTGCGAGACATTTTGCCGAGCGCTTTGATTAACGAGTCATTGCCACGTTGGTTAGCCAAAATCTCTTGAATGGTACATATCACCACCCACAACCCCATCACCACTCCAAGTGCGGCATGGAAATGCTCAACATCACCAAATACGGCGTTGAGTAAGATCCCAGCGCTGACACTTAATCCAATGGCAAATAGGAGTTTTTGACGGAGCTGCCCGATTGGCTGGCGACGCCAACGAGCCAGCGGCCCAACCCCCAACAAAAACACAAAAGGTACGATCAAAATGGAGAAAATGAGATTAAAGAACGGCGGTCCAACAGAGATGGTGCCCCAGCCAATTTCTTTGTGAATCAACGGCCAAATAGTACCAACCAGCACCACCAGAGTTGCTGTTACTAACAATAAATTATTGCCCAACAACAGGGTCTCTCGACTCATCAAGTCGTATTGTCCACGGCTCTTAATCGCGGCTCCTTTCCAAGCAAATAGTGCCAGAGAGCCACCAACAACCAAGAACAAGAAGGCAAGAATAAACAAACCGCGACTTGGATCACTGGCAAACGCATGGACCGAGACCAACACCCCGGAGCGGACAAGGAAGGTTCCTAGCAAACTGAGTGAGAACGCTGACAGCGCCAGTAACACAGTCCACAACTTAAACACGCCGCGTTTCTCACAAACCGCCAGAGAGTGAATCAATGCGGTGCCGGCAAGCCACGGCATAAATGAGGCATTTTCAACTGGATCCCAGAACCACCAACCGCCCCAGCCGAGTTCGTAGTAAGCCCACCAACTGCCCAGAGCAATACCAATAGTCAAACTAATCCAAGCAGCTAAAGTCCAAGGACGTGACCAACGCGCCCACGCGGCATCAAGCTGGCCGGACAACAATGCTGCGATAGCAAACGCAAAGGCCACAGCGAAACCAACATAGCCCATGTAGAGCATTGGCGGATGCATGATCAGGCCGATGTCTTGAAGCAAAGGGTTGAGGTCTCGGCCATCGACCGGATAGAACGGCAGCAGGGTCTCAAATGGATTCGATGTAAACTGAATAAACGCCAGAAAACCGACCGAAATCATGCCCATGACGGCAAGCACTCGGGCAATTGCCACCAAAGGTAAAGCGCGACTAAAAATTGATACCGCTGCTTGCCAGCCACAGAGCATCAAAATCCATAGTAGCAGTGAGCCTTCGTGAGCTCCCCAAACGGCGGATACTTTGTAATACCAAGGCAATTTAGAATTGGAGTTTTGGGCGACATAACTGAGGGTAAAATCGTCCTGCACAAAGGCATAGCAAAGCGCAGCAAAAGCAATCGCAACCAACAGAAACTGTAACTGTGCTAATGGTCGTGCCATCTGCATCCAATTCAGCCAACCACGATAGCTACCAACCATCGGAATGATGGCCAACAATACGCCAACAATTAGCGCCAAAATTTGGGCTATATGACCCCATTCAGCAATCATCAGTAAGCGCCTCCAGTTTGTTCGGCGGCTTTGTTACCGACACCATTGGGATGTACCTTACCGACTGCTTCGGCAACATCGGGTGGCATGTATTCTTCATCGTGCTTGGCCAACACCTCGTGAGCTTTAATGGTGGTTGGTCCGGTCAACACGCCATTGGCAACGATCCCCTGACCTTCACGGAATAAATCCGGCAAAATACCGTCGTATTCGATCGTTACCAGCGGGCCTTGATCAAACAGGTCAAAACTAACTTTCAATGAGTTCTGATCACGCCTAACACTGCCTGGCAAAACCATCCCGCCAATGCGGAGGCGCTGGCCGATTTGCGGCTTTACGCCAGTTTCATTCTTACCATTAATGATTTCTGATGGGGTGTAGAACAAATCAATATTCTGCGTCATCGAGAACAGTACAAAGCCAACGGCAACTCCCAACCCAACCAACACAGCTAGAGTTGTCGCTAAACGCTTTTTACGACGAGGATTCATAGTACACGCTCCGTAGTTTTAGAGGTTTTCCGGCGCTGGCGGCGGGCTTCAAATTCTTTGATACCGGCTACTATTTTGCGACGAGTGGACCAACAGTGCCACCATAAAAGCAACAATGCGCCCAGTCCAACGCCATAAGACAACCAGACATAAAAACCATGTTTGCCCATCTGTAAGAACTCAGCAAAACTATCGAAGGCCATTAGTGTTTCCCCTCAAGAACTTGTTTCACCCAAGGACGGTGTCCTTCTTTCATCAGCAAGTCATTGCGCAATCGCATCAAGGTAAAGGCCCCTAAGATGAGGCCGAAAGATACGATATTAATCAACAGCGGCCATAACATGCTGGTATCCATCTTAGGTTTCTCAAATACTGTAATCGTCGCGCCTTGGTGCAATGAGTTCCACCAAACAACCGAATAATGAATGATCGGAACATTAATAACCCCGACCATCGCCAATATTGCCGCTGCCCGAGCGCCGCTGCGCCGGTCTTCATAGGCGTAGTACAGAGCAATGACACCTAAGTATAAAAACAGCAGAATCAATTCCGAGGTCAGGCGCGCATCCCATACCCAGTAGGTGCCCCAAGTCGGTTTGCCCCATACCGCACCGGTAAACAAGGCCAAAAAGGTATAAACGGCACCGACAGGGGCAATCGCTATGACGGTCATATCAGCATGTCGTTGCTGCCACACAGTGCCAATAAATGCCGCAATTGCCATTCCCAAGTAGCCACTCATTGACAGCATTGCCGTTGGCACATGAAGGTAGATAATGCGGAAGCTATCGCCCTGCTGATAATCAGCCGGGGTAAACCCAAGCCCCCAAACAGTACCGATAATGGCACCAACAAATCCAAGCCAACCAAACCAGAACAAAAATTTACCACTCAAACGGTACAAGTTTTCCGATTTTGCGTAGGGATGAAGCCACTTAAACATAAGCTATTGCACACCTATTCTTAACGCTGCGATGACGGCAAACGGCGCCAGTGTTATTGCCGCAACAGAGAATGCAGCAAGCAACGCCAATTGCCCGAAATAAGGTAGTGACATTGCCGCGGCATCAATTGCAGCCGTCGCAAAGATCAATACAGGAATAAACAGAGGAAGGATCAACAAACTCAGCAACACGCCACTGCGACCGACGCCAACCGTCAGCGCCGCGCCAACGGCGCCAATCATGCTCAATGCCGGCGTTGCCGCCAATAAACTCAACATCATCGCAACTAACGCTTTGAGGCTAACCCCCATCAACAATGCCGCCAACGGCGAGAGAACCAACATAGGTACACAAATCATCAGCCAATGACTGAGTACTTTTGCCAGCACCAAGCCAGCACCAGCGTGCGGCGACAGCAACATTTGTTCGAGGGAACCATCGCGATAGTCATCGCGAAATAGTCGTTCAAGCGAGAGCATCACACTCAACAAAATCGCAACCCAAATAACCCCGGGCGCAATACGGGCCAATGTTTCCGGTGCTGGCCCAACGCCAAGAGGAAATAAGCTGATGACCAATAAATAAAATACCAATGGATTCAATACATCGGACTTTTTCCGCATCACTAGTAGCGTTTCGCGACGCATTGTCTCCAGCAAAGGACTCATGTCTCGGCCTCCAGATCGAGCCCTGACAACTCCAATCGTTGCGTTGCATGTTCCGGTAAAATAGCGGGTTGGTGAGTGGTTACTATTAACATCCCACCATCTTCTAAGTGCTGCTTAAAACGTCGTTCAAGACCTGCAACCGCTCTGACATCGAGTGCAGTTAGCGGCTCATCGAGAATCCAAAGAGGCGCGCTCGATAGCCACAACCGGCTGAGGGCAATGCGTCGTTGTTGGCCAGCAGATAACTGGCCCGCAGGGATATCTTCATAACCTGCTAAACCAACGGCACTGAGAATGTCGTCAATAGAAGCGCTATCGTCGTTATGAAGTGCGCACAGGTAGCGAAGATTTTCGGTCGGGCTCAGTTCGGTATTAACCGCCGCATGGTGACCAAGATATAACAAAGATTCGAGGTAGTCGGGAGACTGTGAGATGACCTTACCATGCCAACAAACGTTACCTTCATCTGGGCGAGCAAGCCCGGCAAGGATTCGCAGCATGCTGGTTTTACCGGCACCGTTTCGTCCTTGCAGTAACAGCGCATGTCCCGGCTCTAAGGAAAAGCTAACGTCACTAAATAGTTGTCTGGATTGGCGGGCCAAGCTCAATCGGCGCGCTTCAAGCATTTGTTATATTTCTGATCCAATAATTTTAGCTGTCTAGGATAATAACATCGCTGGGCTAAAAAAATCACCCAACAAGTGACCAGAGTGAGCCGTTGATGTTGAATCAAGAAACCATAAAAATCATCAGGATAAAGGTTTTTAGCTATTTCAAATCGCTATCTTGCCGATTTTTGTTGGTGCAGGCTGAACAAAAGCTCGGCTTCCGCTCTGGGTAACTCGCACTCACGCATAATTTCATCAAGATCGGCACCGAGCTCCACCATCCGCACCGCTCGGCTATAGAGTCGGCGTTCAGGCTCGAGATCATCAGGGTTCGGTTGCTGTTCAGCCAACTCAACGATCTGCGCCTCAATGGCTTGGACTCGGCGACCGAGAACAATAGCACCAGAACGAACTTCCTGAATGTCATTTTCCAGCCCCAGAGTATCCGGCTCTGAAGGTTGCTGGATTTGCTCCTGCAACTGTTTGAGCTGAAGTTGTAGCTGAGTTTGTTGCTGCTGATGTTTGCGCACTAGCGACAGCATCATGAAAATGCCAACAAACGACAAAATGGCCAGCACAATCGCCAGCCATGGTAGGAAGGTTTCGTTCAGCATAGGTAATTAGAGGGTTGAGAGTTCATCCCACTCTTCATCATTCAACAACTTATTGAGGTCAACCAGAATAAGTAGCTCGTCATCACGGTTCGATACGCCCTGAATGAACTTAGCACTATCTTCGGTTCCTACGTTTGGTGCACTATCAATTTCTGAGCTACGCAGATAAACCACTTCGGCAACGCTATCAACCAAGATACCAATTACCTGCTTCTCTGCTTCGATGATAACGATGCGAGAATTTTCAGTGACGTCTGCTGACTGCAAACCAAAGCGAGAGCGGGTGTCAATCACAGTCACCACGTTGCCACGCAAATTGATAATCCCCATGACATAGTCTGGGGCTCCAGGAACAGGAGCAATCTCGGTATAACGCAACACCTCTTGCACCTGCATCACATTGATACCGTAGGTTTCGTTGTCGAGTCGGAAAGTAACCCACTGCAGGACCTGATCATCAGTTTCGGTATTTGTGGCAGTAGTTCTATCGTCAGCCATGTTGTTACTCCGGATTATTTGCTTGCTGGCTATTCAAACCAGTATCTAGTAGCTCTACTAGCGCATCAACATTTAGCAGAGCGCACATTTGTTCTTTTACCATGCCGCGTAGCCAAGGCCGCTTGCCCATGGTGGATCGCCAATTGACCTCAGTTGGCATCAACTGGCTAGTGGTGATTAGTTTCTCGCAGGCGAGGCCCCAATTACTATCCTTTAACATAACAAGATATTGATAATTGAGTTGTTCTGCCAGTTTCTCATCATATTTTTCGGGCATCACCCACAAAGCGGTATCAACAACGTTTAACTTTCGTTCTCGGTGGGGCATCAAACCCATAAACCATCCAGGTTTTCCGAATAATGAACTGACTTGTTCTTCATCCAAGTTGTGGATACCACCGAGTTGTTCCAGTGGCACTGCCAGAGTCATTCCAGCGACTTCGAAATACAACGCCTGAAACTCGCCAGTCGGTTCAGCAGGCATATCAGTCAAGGCGTTGGAAGGCGCTAGTTCCGCCACTTGTTCAATAGCTGTTTCTTCAACTTCTACCGTCAGCGGTTGCGCGACTTTATCGGCGGTGGTTGAGGCCACCTCAACACTAGGGCTTACTGGTGCCTGCGATGGCGCAGAAACAGTTGTTGTTTGCTGCTGTTGATTAAGATCAGCTTTCGGTGAGGCAACGCCGTCCAACAACTTTTGCAGCGGTGCCGAGTCGATCTGGGGCTCGACAGACTGCTTTTCTTCTAACAACGCAGTGAAAAACTCTTGTAATGCTTTATCACTCGATTTCATCTAAAGACTTCCATTACGAGCAGCGACCTGCTGTTCTATCAGGTCATCGAGCAGTGCTCGATAGGCTATCACACCGCGTGAATGGGCGGAGAACATTGACGGTGGCAAGTGCTGCAAAGACGCATCTCGGAAGCGGGTATCAACCGGTATCACATCACTCCAAACTTTATCGCCATATTGCTCGATCAAACTGGCCATTGCTTGGCTTGCCGCTTTAGTACGCTTATCGAACATCGTTGGCACGATCATGTAATTGATGGTTTGGCTCGGAGATGACCGCATTAACTCAAGCGACATAATCATTCGCTCCAACCCTTTAAGGGCAAGAAATTCAGTTTGCACTGGCACCAACACTCGGTCACTGGTCGCTAAGGCATTGACCATCAACACCCCAAGCACCGGCGGGCAATCCACCAACACCACATCATAATCAGTTTTCACCCGATGAAGCGCGTGACGCAGAATGAGCCCCATACCTTCGGTGTGTCCAAACTTACGATCCAATGTCGCCATCGCCATGTTAGCCGGCATTATATCTATGCCATCGATTCCCGAAGGATGAATACTTTCTCGTACTTGTTCCGTTGTAGCGGCACGACCGTGAACAAAAACGTCGTAAGCTGTTCGGTCAAGCTCCTCCACATCCAGTCCGAGGTAATAACCCAGCGAACAATGGGGATCCATATCGACCAACAGCACATTGTAGCCACGATCAGCCATCAATCCGGCCAATGACACCGCGGTGGTTGTTTTGCCAACGCCACCTTTTTGATTTGCTACCGTCCAGACCATCATGGCTGCGGCTCGCCCTGCTCCGATGATTCGCGTCTGGTGGTAATCCGAATACCGCCGCTAGGCAGTTCAATTACCTGTACTTCATCATAATCCGGCAGTGGTTCCGATGACTCGTTGTCATCTGTCGCTTGGCCGTCACTTAAAGGCTCGTCAGTGCCTTCCGGCTTACCCCATTTGGACACTGCAATATCGACCCGGCGATTCTCCGCGCGACCTTGAGCAGTATCATTCGGACTTAGCGGAAAATTAGCGCCAAATGCCTCAACGGCCAACAAATCAGGACGAACGCCCTGCAAAATCATTTGCTCCAACACTTCAGCTGCTCGTGCTGATGACAATTCCCAGTTAGAGCTAAATATTTCATTGTTAATTGGTGATGAGTCGGTATAGCCACGGACACGGATATAGTTGTCGGAAGAAGCTAACACCTTGGCCACAGACGGTATAATGGCGCGCAGATTAGCCGAAGGAGCGGCGCTGCCACTAGCAAAAAGTAAGCTACTACTGAGGGTCAACACCAACCAATCTTCATCTCGCTGGATATCGGCAAAGCCAGAATTAATTAGCTCTAGCAAAGCCTCATTGAATTCTTGCTCGAGATTGGACAGGGCACTACCTTGATGTCGTTTATTAAAATTGACCAATTCGCTGCGGCCATCAACTAAATCGGGGCCGCCTTCTGGTTTTAAGCCATGACCATACAGCATGTCGTCGCTAGCCTGTTGCATAATCCCGTCACTTGGGTTGGGTTCTGCGACAACAGTGTGTTGAGCGTGAAATAGATCGCCCAATCGGCGAGTTAATTGTTCGAGCGAACCTTCACGTGCCAATGCCATGGCATATAGCACGACAAAGAGCGCAAACATCAACGTCATGTAATCGGCATACGAAATGAGCCAACGATCTAAGTGTTGGTCATCGCGCTGACGGTTTCTACGCTTGTACTGGTACACGATTATTGCTCCAGAAAAGCACGCAAGCGCAGCTCGATATTCCTTGGATTCTCTCCGTGAGCAACAGCAACCAAGCCTTCAACCATCAACTCCTGATAATTGACGATACTGTATATGTGATAGCGCATTTTGTTTGCTATCGGCAAATACAATAGGTTGGCAAAACCGACACCATAGATGGTAGCAACGAATGCAGTTGCAATCCCGACACCCAATTGATCAGGCTCGCTCAAGTAGTTCATCGCCTGAATCAAGCCTAAAACTGCACCGATAATACCGATGGTGGGCGAATAGCCGCCCATCGCTTCATAGGTCTTAGCTGCATCAAGCTGAACTTCGCGTTGCATGACCATTTCGATATCAAGCATTTCACGAATTTTTGACGCTTCAGCACCATCGACCAGCAAAGTTAAGCCTTTCTGCACGAACGGATCGGGTTCATCAAGAATTTGATTTTCCAGGCCAAGCAACCCTTCATGACGGCTAGCATGAGACCAAGAGAGGATTTTCTGAATACTTTCTTCAAGTTCAAGCTTAGGGGGCTTGAACAGCCAAGACAGTTGCGCAATGGAGCGGCTGACAACCACCAAAGGCGTTTGCAATAAGACGGCACCGACAGTACCGCCAACAACGATCACGAAAGCAGGAATGCTCAATAGCGCGAGCAGACTACCGCCTTCCCAAGCTTGGCCCAATAAAATCGCGCCAAAACCAATAATCAAACCCAGAAGTGTTGATTTATCCATTTGCCGTTTCTATGACGATTCGTTCCGCGATGTCGCCTAGTGCAATACTATCTTCTGCTATTCCCGCACTGGCGACGGCTTGCGGCATGCCGTATACCACGCAGCTTGCCTCATCCTGTGCCCAAACTTTAGCGCCGTGGGTTTTTAACATCCGCGCTCCATCGCGGCCATCGGCTCCCATTCCGGTTAGTACAACGGCTAACACATCGCCGCCATAAATTTTAGCTGCGGCTCCAAACGTCACATCGACGCATGGTTTGTAATTCATTCGTTCGCCACCATCGATGATCTTAATGCGACCGTTACCGGCACTGCCTTCGACCATCATTTGTTTACCACCCGGCGCTAAATAAGCACACCCTGGTTTTATAGCGTCACCATTTTCTGCTTCTTTAACGTTAATTTTGCACAAGCTATTCAAGCGCTGAGCAAAAGCGCCTGTAAATGCGGCAGGCATGTGCTGAATGAGTAATATTGGCAGCGGGTAATTAGCGGGCAGCTGAGTCAAAACAGTCTGCAACGCCACTGGTCCACCGGTCGATGTACCAATGGCTAATAATTTGTAAGACTTGCCGCTGGCACGATTCCTCGCCGCAGGCCGAGTTCTAGCAACCTCGGGCTGACTTGCGGCAGCTCTTTGGCGGCGTTCCGCGTTGGCTTTTTCCAAGGCGCTAGTGGCGCTGCGAACGGCTTGCTGCGTTTTACTCAAAGCCGGCGATGGTGCTGTTGCAGGCCTCGGAGCGGGACTCGCAGGCCGTGCCTGAGGTCGCAGGCCAAAACGCCGACGAGCAATTTCTTTGATCCGCTGGACCAGTAAGTTTGACGCTTCTTTGCGATCACGCGCAATGTCTTCAAACTTCTTGGGTAGAAAGTCCAAAGCCCCAGCCTCAAGCGCTTCCAATGTTGCTTTTGCTCCCTCGTGAGTAAGCGAAGAAAACATCAGAATGGGGACGGGATTGGCCGCCATGATTGACTTCACTGCATCAATACCGTTCATCACCGGCATTTCGATGTCCATAGTGACGACATCAGGCTTCAACGTTCTAACTTTCTCAACGGCTTCCTTCCCGTTGACTGCGGCGTCAATGACTTTCAAGCCGGGATCAGCATCAATGATCTCACTGACACGACGGCGGAAAAAGCTGGAGTCATCGACGACCAATACTTTCAACTGCATTCGGTTCTCTCTGCGCTTACGCTTTGCGAGCGTAGAACTTTAATAGGCTAGGCACATCTAAAATTAGAGCAATACCACCATCACTGGTGATTGTTGCACCTGCCATGCCGGGTGTTCCCTGTAACATAGTACCCAGCGGCTTAATTACCACTTCTTCTTGTCCAATCAGCGCATCGACCACAAAACCAATCTGCTGCATACCAACCTGAACAATGACTACATGGCCTTTACTTTCGCGATTACGGGTATCGACCTGAGCGCCACGAACTAGCCATTGTTCCAAGTAGAATAACGGGATTGCCCGCTCTCGAACAACGACAGTGACTTGACCATCGACAACGTTGGTTTTGCTCAAGTCCAAATGGAAGATTTCGTTAACTGAAGCCAATGGCAGGGCAAAGGTTTGCGAACCGACCACAACCATCAACGTCGGCATGATGGCAAGCGTCAGTGGTACTTTGATTTCTAGCCGAGTACCAACACCGCGCTCAGAGCTAATATGAACAGAACCATTCAGCTGAGTGATCTTGGTTTTAACCACGTCCATGCCGACACCACGTCCAGAGATATCGGAAATTTCGGTTTTGGTTGAGAAGCCTGGCGCAAAGATAAGGTTGTAGGCATCTTCATCACTCAAGCGAGCAGCTGAGTCGACATCCAAGACTCCGCGAGAGATAGCGATCTCTTTGAGCTTATCGGCATCCATACCGGCACCATCGTCCTCGATGGTTAGCAAAATATGATCGCCTTCTTGGCTGGCCGATAGTTTAACCTGGCCGGTGCGTGGCTTACCTGCTGCTTCACGGATATCAGGCATCTCAATACCGTGATCAACCGAGTTTCGAACCAAGTGCACCAATGGATCGGCTAACGCTTCAACCAAGTTCTTGTCTAGGTCGGTATCTTCGCCTTCTAGCTCAAGCTTGATGTCTTTTTTCAAACTACGCGCCAAATCGCGAACAACTCGAGGGAAGCGGCCAAAGACTTTCTTGATCGGTTGCATCCGCGTCTGCATCACTGCTCCTTGCAGATCAGCAGTCACCACATCGAGGTTAGCAATGGCTTTGCCCATTTCCTCGTCGCTGTGTGTCAAGCTAAGACTTAGCAAGCGGTTACGAACCAAAACCAATTCACCGACCATGTTCATAATTTGGTCAAGGCGAGAGGTGTCAACCCTAACGGTAGTCTCGCTCTGTGGTGGCTTGATCGGTGCTTTTTCTTTTGGCGGCTCTTTTGCCGCTGGCGCAACAGGAGCAACTGCTGGTGCAGCTGGAGCAGGTGTTGCTGGCTTAGCTTCTGGTTTAGGTTGTGGTTTGGCCGCAGCAGGCTCTGGCTTGGCCGCCGGAGGTGGCGGAGGCGGCGTTACCGGCGCTGCTGCAGGCGCATCATGGGTGGTTGGCGAGCCACCCTTGCCGTGCAATTCATCGAGCAGCGCTTCAAATTCGTCGTCCGAAATAGTGTCGTCACTACCAGATTCTGCCGGTTGAGCGGCCGCACTATCGGCTGCAGGCGCTGAGGCAACGGCGCCAAAGCTACCTTTGCCATGTAACTCATCTAGTAAGGCTTCAAACTCATCATCAGAGATGTCATCGCCACTGGCAGCCTCTGGCTCAGCTGTAGCTGCTGACGCTGGCGGCACCGCAGCTTGCGGTGTCGGTGTTGATGTTGGTGAGCCGCCGGCGCCATGGAGATTATCCAACAGCGCTTCAAACTCATCGTCGGTGATGTCATCGACCGGGCCAATTTCCGCTGGTGCGCTATCGCTTGCCACGGGTTCGTTAATCGGAGCAGGTTGTTCTACCACTAACTCAGGTTCTACAACCGGGGCGGCTTCAACAACAACTTCAGGTACCTCTGGCGCCGTTTCACCTTCAGGTTCACTCAATTTATGCAGCGCTTCAAGTAATGCCGGGTCAGCAGCGCTCAGGGGCTCTCTGGCCTGCACTTGAGCGAACATTTCATTGATAGTATCAAGGGCTTGCAGAATGACATCCATCAGCTCCGAGGTCACTTGCCGTTGGCCGTTACGGAGAATATCAAAAACGTTCTCAGCACCATGACAAGCATCAACCAGCTCGGTGAGTGACAGGAACCCTGCGCCGCCTTTAACCGTGTGGAAGCCACGGAAGATGGCATTAAGTAAGTCACTGTCTTCCGGGTTGTTTTCAAGATCGACGAGTTGCTCTTGCAGCTGTTCTAAGATCTCAGCAGCTTCGACCAAAAAGTCCTGTAGGATATCTTCATCTAAATCGAATGACATACATCAAACTCCCACTAGAATCCAAGGCTCGACAGCAGATCATCAACTTCGTCTTGCCCGCTAACCACATCCGCACGCTCTTGCGCGTCAATTACAGGGCCTTCAGCTTCAATGGCTGGAGCCGCGGTGGTTGTTTTCTTAGCCTCTGGCGGGGCGATAGTGCCGCCTTGCTGGTCACCGAACACTTTAAGAAGGCTAATCAAATTATCTTCTACTTCGCGCACCAAGTTGATCACCCGCCGAATGACTTGCCCGGTCAAGTCCTGAAAGTCCTGCGCCATCAACACATCAGTGAGCTTACCATTAAGCTGTTGAGTGTCATGGTGAGCTTCAGTCAAAAAGGTGTGAGTGTCTTGACATAACCCTTTGAAGTCATCAATGGCAATTCGGCCATCGATGATGCTTTGCCAACGGGGCATCAAGTTTGAAAAAGATTCGTTGAGTTTGTCGGCGACAGGCAAGCTAAATTCCACAGCATCCATCGTTTTGTTGGCTGCTTTTTCGGTCATTTCAATGACGTAATTGAGCCGAGATTGGGCGTCGGGCATGTCGGTATGGGCCAACTCAGTAATCCGATCGTCCAATTGGAACTCATTCAAGGCAGTGTGCAGCTGCCGAGTCATCTTACCAATTTGTTCAAACAGGTCGCTATCAAGCTGAAGTAACGAGCCAACTTCCTGAAAACTGCGGTCAACTGCTTGATCGACAATTTGATTGGCTTGCTCGTTATCTCCTTGCTCGAGAAAAGCGACTAGTTCACGTGCTTGTTCAAGCGAAATCTTCGGCTCTATCGTTGTAGTCATTATGGGTCCGACTCCGCGGCATCGATTTATCAGGCAATGCGCTCAAAAATTTTATCAAGCTTCTCTTTTAGAGTGGCTGCAGTAAACGGCTTGACAATATAACCGTTCACGCCGGCTTGTGCTGCTGCCACAATCTGCTCACGCTTGGCCTCAGCAGTTACCATCAAAACCGGCAAATGCTTGAGTTGATCGTCAGCACGAATGTTCCTAAGCAAGTCGATACCTTGCATACCTGGCATATTCCAGTCAGTGACGACGAAATCAAAATCACCGTTTTTCAGCATTGGCAGGGCCGTGCTGCCATCGTCAGCTTCTTGGGTGTTGGTAAAACCAAGGTCGCGCAGAAGGTTTTTAATGATTCGCCTCATTGTAGAAAAGTCGTCCACAATCAGGATCTTCATGTCTGTATTCAAAGCTAGCCCTCCTACAGGCGCATTTTATAGATAGTATCGGTTAATCTTGCCAAGACTGTAGCCTGGCTTTCAAGCGATGCATGGCTTGTGAGTGGATTTGGCAAACCCGCGACTCACTGACGCTTAACACATCACCGATTTCCCTCAAATTCAATTCGTCATCGTAATACAACGACAACACTAAAGCTTCTCTCTCTGGCAAGGTTTTGATTGCCTCTACCAAAGATCGTTGAAATTGTTCTTCGCTGAGATCTTGAAACGGAGTGGATTCATTTTGATGAACCTCAGGACTAAGAGCATCTTCTGAAACCCCTAAATCCTCTATCCCAATAATTCGGCCACTATTCAAACTAGCGAGCAATTGGTGATAGTCGGTCAAGCTCATTTCGAGTCTTTCCGCTACTTCCGCGTCATGGGCATCGCGACCAGTTTCTTGCTCCACTGCTTTTATGGCATCAGCAACTCGTCGATTTTGCTGGTGAACCGAACGCGGAGACCAATCCCCGCGCCGTAATTCGTCCAGCATTGCGCCACGAATACGTATCCCGGCGTAAGTTTCGAATGCAGCTCCTTTGCTTTGGTCGTAATTTTTCAGCGCTTCTAGCAAGCCAATCATGCCTGCTTGAATTAAATCGTCAACTTGAACGCTTGCCGGAAGCCTACCTTTTAAGTGATGTGCGATTCGCTTCACTAAATCGGCGTGTTGCCGCACCAAGTCGTCGCGTTGTTGCTCCTGATACAGGGCAGCTTTATTCACTGAGTGAGTCTTCCTGCTCTCTCACGGCATCGTTCAACAGCTGCTCAACAAAGAAGGTCAAATGGCCTTGTGGCTGAGACGGAATTGGCCAAGTAGTCACTTTCGAGGCAAGCGTTTTATATGCGATAGAAGCTGCTGATTTAGGGAATTCCTCCACCACAACTTTTTGCTTGCGCACGGCTCGACGGACGTTTTCGTCAAACGGCACGATAGCAACCAGCTCCAAGGCAACATCTAAAAATCGATCGGTGACTTTGGTTAGCTTGGCAAACAATTCTTGCCCTTCGCGGAGACTACGGACCATATTGGCAACAATTTTGAATTTGAACAGACCGTGCTCGCGATTCAAAATTTTAATCAGCGCATAGGCGTCAGTAATCGAGGTCGGTTCATCACAAACCACCACAACCACATCTTGGGAAGCTCGCGAGAAGCTCAACACCATATCGGAAATACCAGCCGCCGTGTCGACAATCAGAACATCGTAATCATCTTGCAACTCACTAAAAGCGCGCACCAGACCAGCATGTTCGGTTGGCGTCAACTCGACCATACTGCGCATACCCGACGAAGCGGGTACGATAGAAATTCCTTGGGGACCTCGGAGCATGATTTCTTCAAGATCACACTCACCAGATAAAACGTGGGATATATTCTTGTGAACTCGGAGGCCGAGTAACACATCAACATTCGCTAGCCCCAAATCGGCATCGAGCACAACGACGCGCTGACCTTGAGCCGCGAGTGACACAGCCAGATTGATTGAAACGTTAGTTTTGCCGACGCCACCTTTGCCGCCCGTAACAGCAATGACTTTCACCATCTTTCGGCGATTCATATTTCTCAACCCTGTTGCTTGGTCCAGTTCCATACTACCTATTTATAGCCTCATATGCCGTTTCCGACTGTTTTCTGCCAACGAATTTGCTGAGGTTTTTCGTTTCCGTCCCGCTGCCAGTGTGAATGCTTGCTTCACTAAGTAACTTGCATCGGCAACACGAAGGTCCTCAGGAACTCGCTGACCGTCGCTAAGATACCCGATTGGCATAGCATTTTGAATGGCTACGCTAATACACTCACCAAGGCTGAGACATTCATCGAGTTTGGTGAAAATGCAACCACGCAGCGGGATTTGACGGAATTGCTCAATTGCTTCTTGCATCACATCACGTTGGGCCGTTGCAGGCAACACCAGATAACTCTTTATTTTAACACGGCTATTAGTAATGAGAGTATTTAACTGCTCATTGAGACGCATATCACGCTGCCCCATCCCAGCCGTATCAATTAATATCAATTTGCGGTGACGCAGTTGATATAACTGGTCTGCGAGCTCATCAGAGTTTTTCGCACTACGTACCGGACAGCCTAAGATCCGGCCATAAGTTGCAAGTTGATCTAGCGCACCAATTCGGTAGCTATCGGTGGAAATTAATGCCACTTGTTCAGCACCATATTGAGCAGCAAATCGAGCCGCCAATTTTGCGACGGTTGTGGTTTTTCCGACACCTGTTGGACCAACCAAAGCAACCACCCCACCTTGACGTAAAATCTCGTCTTCGGTCACCACCAATTGTTCTGTCAGTAACTGCTGGAGTTGAGTCCAAGCTTCTCGCCCGGTAGTCTCTTCACCAATGTAACAAGCGAACTGATCCGCTAAGTCATCAGCAATACCCATCTTGGTTAATTGTTTAACCAACATTGCTCTAACTGGCTCAGTGCGATCCATCTCTTGTTTCATCAAGCCAGATAACTGATGCTCCAACAATTGACGCATCGCCAGCATTTCTTCTTTCAGCGATTGAATCTGGGCGTTATTGTTATGGTTGGTAGCCGCAGGTTTAGCCGTCGCGATCATTGACTCTCGAGAATCCACTTCAGCAAACGCAGGGTTGACTGGGCGCTTTGCTTTGGCGGGAGAGCTAACGCTGTTTTGCTGTTGCCGTTTGAGCAGACTTTGTAAGCTATCAGCCGGGCGTTCCTGGGTATCAACGTCTCGCTGTGGTGTTGGGTTTGCCATGCCAGCACTGAGGTTAGCAAGTTTTTCTTTGAAGCTTGATAGGTTGACTTGGTCATCGGCAAGTTGGCGACCGTTGGCTTGGCTCTGTTGTTCCATCGCTCGTTGCGGTGCTGGTGTCGGAGCTGGCACGTCAGCATCAATGCCGGCTACCAGTTCAATACCCCCAGTTACCTTTTTGCTGGACATGATCACTGCATCAGCACCCATGACTTCTTTTACTTCGGTTAGCGCGGTGCGCATGTCTTTGGCAAAAAAGCGTTTCATTTTCACGAGTCAATCTCCTCAAACGTTCGGTTACTGGCCAATCGAACTGACAATCTTGATTTGTTTGTCGTCAGGTATTTCCTGATAGGCCAACACTCGCATACTCGGAATCGTATTCTTGATAAAGCGCGCCAGGGTGTTTCGCAGTACTCCCGAAGTCAGCAATATGGCAGGTTGACCTGCTAACTCTTGCTGTTGAGCAACATCTTGCAGGGAACGTTGCATCCGTTCTGCTAGACCTGGCTCAATGGCGGCGCCTTCATTTCCGGCGGCTTGCAGTGATTGGTGCAACATCTGTTCCAACTCTGGCAGTAGCGCCACAACTGGAACCTCACCATCTAACCCATTGATTTCTTGAACTATTAATCGTTTCAATGCAACCCGAACAGCAGCTGTAAGAACGTCAGTATCTTGACTCCGAGGCGCATACTCTCGAATCGTTTGCAAAATACTGCGCATATCTCGAATTGGTACTGCTTCGTTGAGCAGGTTCTGCATCACCCGGGTGAGCGTACTCAGCGGTAGGAGATCGGGTACTAAGGCTTCAACAAGTTTTGGATACTTGCGACCAATCATATCCAGTAGGTTTTGTACTTCTTCGTGACCCAGCAAGGTTGCGGCTTGGTTGGTTAACAACTGACTTAAGTGAGTAGCGATTACGGTTGAGCAATCAACAACGGTGTAACCAAGTGCTTGTGCTTGCTCTCGCATATTCGGATCAATCCAAACCGCATCAAGACCAAACGCAGGATCCTTGGTTTTGACGCCACTCATTTCGCCAAAAACTTGCCCTGGGTTGATGGCCAAATCTTTCCCTGGCACCACTTCCGCTTCACCGACAGATACTCCCATCAAAGAAATGCGATAATTGCTGGCAGGCAAATCAAGATTATCGCGAATATGGACTGCGGGAATGAGGAAACCAAACTCTTGCGATAATTTCTTCCGTACGCCTTTGATGCGGTTAAGTAACTCGCCGCCCTGCCCTTTGTCGACCATGGGGATCAAGCGGTAGCCGACTTCCAAGCCGATTACGTCAACATGTTGAACATCGTCCCATGACAAATCTTTTTGCTGCTGAGTCTGCACTTGGGTTTGTTCTTCTTGCTTGGCTTCTTCGACTTGCGCTTGCGCTTTTTGTGCGCGTTTACGAGTGCCAAACCAAGCGCCACCCGCAGCAACTAATGCTAAGGACAAAAAAGCAAAGTGCGGCATACCGGGAACAATGCCCATCACAAACAAAATGCCAGCACAAATTGCTAATGCTTTTGGGCTTTCGAACATCTGCAAGACGACCTGTTCGCCCATGTCCTGGTCGGTGTTTTGGCGCGTCACCATGATAGCGGCGGCAATCGACAGCAACAGTGATGGAATTTGTGCCACCAAACCGTCACCAATGGTCAGCAAGGTGTAGATCTGTACGGCTTCACCAAACAGCAGATCGTGCTGCACCATGCCAATCACAAAACCACCAATGATGTTGATAAACAGAATCAAGATGCCGGCAATTGCGTCACCTTTGACGAACTTACTGGCACCATCCATCGAGCCGTAAAAATCAGCTTCCTGAGCAATCTCTTCGCGCCGGGCCTTGGCTTGTTCTTGGCTAATCAAACCAGCGTTCAAATCAGCGTCGATGGCCATTTGTTTACCTGGCATGGCGTCCAAGGTAAAGCGAGCGCTTACTTCTGAGATACGACCGGCGCCTTTTGTAACCACCACGAAGTTGATGATGACAAGGATTAGAAACACCACCAAACCAACGGCGTAGTTGCCGCCGATAACGACATTACCAAATGCCTCAATCACTTGACCGGCGGCATCGCCGCCCTCATGACCTTCAAGCAGCACCACCCGAGTTGAAGCGACGTTCAACGCCAAGCGCAATAAGGTTGCTACCAGCAACACGGTTGGAAATGCAGAAAACTCAAGTGGCCGGCGGGTATAAACGGTAACCAGCAACACCACCATGGACAACGAAATATTGAAGGCAAACAGAATATCCAACAACAATGGCGGCATGGGCAATGTCACCATCGCCAACGTTGCCAGCACCATGACAGGAACGCCCATTCCTGCTGGGTTTAAACGGCCTAATTTTACATTATCGAGTGCTGCAGTCAGGTTCATTCAGAAAAACTCGTCGCGCCAGAGATTTGTCATTTCCATGGTCGATTGCAAAGAATGAGCCAACAACGCTCTATCAAACGAGTTCGAGTGATTGACGATTGTTAGGGAGCCACTAGTCGCTACTGTGAGGTGTTATCGCTGTCTTGAGGGTGAATTGGGCGGCCATCCTGATCGAGCACCAGAGCGCTTGGAATGTGCTGGTCGATGGACACAGGTTTAGGCCGAGCACCTTTGCCACTTTGGAATAGCTTGAGCTGATAGACGTATGCCAAAATTTGAGCGACCGCGGCAAACAGATCGCCCGGAATTTCTCTGTCGAGCTCAGTGGTATAGTAAATCGCTCGAGCTAAGGTCGGCTGGCGCATGATGGGAATGTCATGCTCACGGGCGATTTGACGGATTTGCTCGGCAATAAAGTCGACGCCTTTGGCTATCACCACCGGAGCCTTGGAGCCTTTGGTGTCATAACGCAAGGCTACCGCAAAATGATCCGGGTTGGTCACCACCACGTCGGCCTTGGGGACTTCCCCCATCATCCGCTGCTGGGTCATTTCCATCTGTAACTTGCGGATCCGTCGTTTGATTTCAGGATTACCTTCAGTGTCTTTGTACTCGTCCTTGATTTCCTGCATCGACATCTTTAACTGCTTGTTATGGTTATAAATTTGAAACGGAATATCGATTAAAACAATGATTAAAATGGAGCAACATAAACCAACAAACATCCACAGAAACATCGTCACTGCAGAGATGATGTCATGAGGCGATGCTTTTTCTGAGACCTGCAAGATATTTGGGAATAGCCAGACAAGCAGCATAATTGCCACTGTCGCCACAACGGCAAATTTTGCAAATGCTTTGATCAGCTCGACCAAGGCTTGAGGGCCAAACATGCGTTTAAAGCCTTGCAGTGGCGACATACGGTTTAACTTCGGCGCAGCCGCTTCGGCACTAATAGTAACGCCACCAAGAGCCACCGAGCCGATAAATGCACAAACAAACACTAACGCCATAAAAGCGGCCATTGGCCCTAAAATGCCTTGCAGAACGCCAGCTAAACCGTTTAGAAATGCGTGAATATCATAGATCTTGGCGCGTTCAATGGTAAACAACTCAACAAACACGGCTTGCATGGCGAGCGCCATTGATTTGCCGATCCATAGGAATCCAACAGCACTCGAAATCAGTACCGCTGCGGTGGCCAGTTCTTTGGAGCGAGGCACTTGACCTTTTTCTCTTGCCTTCTCCTTTTTTCGGGGCGTCGCCTCTTCTGTTTTTTCCTGATCGCTGTCTTCAGCCATAGCGCCTCCGTCAACAATTCAGCAACAGCAAATCGCACACCAAGTCGAGGTGACGATGCCATTGTCGTTCAAAATGAGTAGCGAAGTTGCCGATGGTTAACCACAGAATCAACAAGCCGGACAGCATGGTGATAGGAAAGCCAATCGAAAAGATATTCAGCTGTGGAGCTGCTCTGGTCATTACTCCAAATGAAAAGTTGATTAACAACAGCGCCACCACCGACGATAGCGCCATACTTAGCGCGGCAGTGTACATCCACCCTGCCCAAGCCACCATTTCAAAGAAATTGACTTCGGCAAGGCTGTGTAGCCCAACTGGCAGCGAGTGAAAGCTCTTTGATATCGCCAATAGCAATGCAATGTGACCATCGAATGCCAAGAACACTAAACTAGCGAGTAACAAGAAGAACTGGCCAACCGCCGGTACTTGCTGACCATTCATGGGGTCAACGATGTTGGCAAAACCCAGGCTGGTTTGCATACCAACGATTTGACCTGCTAATACAAAGCTGGCAATCAGTAATTGCGATGCCAAACCAACCGCAAAACCAATGATCATTTCCTGTGCCGTGACCAAAAAACCGGCGATGGAAAACAATTCGATGTCAGGCATCGGCGGCAACATGGGTTGAATAGCCACAGCCAAAGCAACAGCTAATGCCATACGGATGCGCATAGAGATATTCTGCGAGGAGAGCAGCGTCATCGACGCAAACATGGCGCTAATTCGAGCTAGCGGCCAAAGCAAACTGGCTAAAAAGGATAAAACAACATCCAGCGGCCAATCCATCAACCAATGACCTGAGGAATCATATCAGCCAATCGATAGGTGAAATCCATGATTGACGCAGTGAGCCAATGAGCACTCATCATCAGTGCAACGAGGGTAACAATCAAGCGTGGCAGAAAGCTCAAGGTTTGTTCGTTGATTGAGGTGGCAGCCTGAAATACCGCGACTATCAAGCCAATAAACAAACTAGGTAAAACGATCACCGACACCATAAATACAATCAGTTTTAGCGCTTCGCGAAAAATGTCGACAAATACCTCAGGTGTCATCGTGTTTCTCCTTTGCGCTACATACCAAAGCTAGTCGCGAGTGTGCCCATCACCAAATTCCAGCCATCCACTAGAACAAACAACATCAGCTTGAACGGCAACGACACAATCATGGGTGACAGCATCATCATACCCATTGCCATCAAAACACTGGCAACCACTAAGTCGATAATCAAAAACGGAATAAACAACATAAAGCCAATTTGAAAAGCCGTTTTCAATTCGCTAGTGACAAAAGCAGGCACTAGCACTGTGAGTGGCACCCGCTCTCCCGGTTGCACCGCATCGACACCGGCAATTTCCATGAAAGCTTCTAAATCGGTCGAACGCGTTTGTGCCAGCATGAATTCTTCCATCGGTATGCGTCCGACAGCAACGGCATCTTGAAACTTTAGCTGCTCGTTCATGTATGGTTCAACCGCCTGTGAATAAACTTGTTCGAAGACGGGTCGCATAATGAACAGCGTCATGAACAGAGCCAGACCGATAATAATCTGGTTAGAAGGCGTTTGTTGCAAACCCGTGGCTTGACGCAAAATGGATAGCACCACGACAACACGAGTAAATGACGTCATCAACATGAGTATCGCTGGAATAAAGCTCAGCGCCGTCATAATTGCCAGAATTTGCAAGGTCACAGAGTAACTCTGAGAGCCATCTGGATTGGTCGTCACGTTAAATGCCGTAAGCCCTGGAGGGGTGGACGTTGATGCAGCATTTGCTGCGCTATCAACAACTTGAGCCGAAACGGGTTCTTGTGCAAAGGCGACCGATGTCAACATAATCAATGTCGTCAGTGCCAAAGCGATGAGTTGAGTTATTGTTTGCTTCGCCATGATAGCCAATTTGGTGGAGTAGATGGTTGTTGAATCTGTTGCAATGCATCGGGTAACTGTTCAGCACTAAATTCAGCTAAGGTATTGATTGCATGAGCGGTGACACCAAGCAGCAAATAGCGCTCACCTACTTTAACCAGCAGCAAACGCTCTTTGGTACCAACATGGCGACTTGCTACCACGTCCATACCGGATGGCCCCAATAAGCTACTTGGCATCAGTCGTTTCCATAACCATGCCAAGCCAATCGCAACAGCTAGCACCACCAGCAATGATACAAACATTGCCAGCATTTGTTCCATCGAATTTGATGCAGTCACGTCAGCAGATCTCAAAAACAAAAAACCGCACCTCAAAAGGTGCGGTCGCGCTTAGCGCAATTTCTTAATACGTTCGGTCTGACTGATAACATCAGTCAAACGAATACCGAATTTGTCGTTTACCACAACAACTTCACCATGAGCAATCAGCGTACCATTGACCAAAACGTCGAGCGGTTCACCAGCCACTCGATCCAATTCCACCACCGAGCCTTGGTTTAGTTGCAGCAAGTTGCGGATATTGATTTTGCTGCGCCCCACTTCCATCGAAATGGTAACCGGTATGTCCAAAATACTTTCTAACCGGCGTTTTTCCTCCGGTGTTATTTCAGACTCTTGATCAAACTCCTGCAACTCCGCTGGTTGTGCTTCAAGGGCTTCATTACCAAAACCATCGGAGGTTTGCTGTGCTAGGGCTTCAGCCCATTCGTCGGCGACCTGTTGATCATCGACCTTGTCATTCTCATCGCTCATATGTCCTCCTCGTCCAGGGTTTGTTCCAGACGTTCAATATCAGCCTGACCATCAATGCGAACACCACCACGGGTAACCAATGCGAGTTCACTCTTAACCCCAGTCGGCCGTTTGATTTTCTCTTTTATTTTCAGAGCCATTTGGTCATTACTACGCCCAACTGTTGCTCGGAAGGACGGTAAGTCCTCAACAAATACAGTTGCCGCTTCGGGCATTTCAACCGGGATAATATCGCCGGGTTTATAATTCATAATGTCGCGCAACGACACTTCGGTATCCAATAATTTGGCTTTGACGTCGACCGGAACATCCATAATTTCATCGCGTAGTGCCATGGCCCAGCGCAAATCCGTATCTTCCTTGTCACTTTGGACACCCGCATCAAGTAGTTCACGAATCGGCTCTAACATCGAGTACGGCATGGCGATGTGGAAATCGCCGCCGCCACCATCCAAATCAATATGGAATGATGACACCACCACGACTTCGGTGGGACTAACGATATTTGCCATGGCTGGGTTCACCTCACTATCGAGGTATTCGAACTCACAGTCCATCACCGGCGCCCACGCTTCCTTATAGTCGACAAAGACCAGCTTGAGCAGCATTTGAATGATTCGACGTTCAGTTGGGGTAAACTCCCGACCTTCAATCTTGGCGTGATAGCGACCATCACCACCAAAGAAGTTGTCCACCAGAACGAACACCAGTCTGGCTTCCATAGTCACCAGTGCGGTGCCTTTGAGTGGCCGGAAGCGAACCATGTTGAGAGAAGTTGGCACGAACAGGGTATGGACGTACTCACCAAACTTAATCATCTGAACGCCGTTGATCGACACTTCAGCAGAACGCCGCATCAGGTTGAACAAACTAATGCGCATGTGGCGAGCGAAACGCTCGTTGACAATTTCGAGGGTCGGCATACGACCCCGGACAATCCGATCTTGAGACGAAAAGTCGTATTCCATGACGCCTTCGGCGCCACCTTCTTCTATCTCTTCTTCTTCGACTTCATCGGCGCCGTGTAATAGCGCATCAATTTCGTCTTGGGATAATAGATCGGTCACATGTTTGCCCTACTCAATGACAAAACCGGTAAACAACACCTGTTCAACCACATTTTGCCCTTCCACTCGAAGAAAGGTCTCACGAACATCACTTAGAGCCTGCTCGCGAAGTCTCTCTTTACCTGCCAACGACACCAACTCTTCTTCAGTTGTGGCGCTAAACGTTTTGTGTAACGTCGCTTCAACCAAGGGAACGTGCTTACGAGCTAATTGCTCGGCATCTTGACCACGCACTAACAATTGCACCTTGATCTGAACCGTTCTTGGCCGATGAGCTCCTTGAATCATAAAATCAAGCGCTCGCGGCATAGCGACATAAAGCGCATCACCAATTTGTGCTGGTGTTGCTTTTGGTGCGACGTCTTCGGCCGCTGCCGGATCTACGTCACTTGAAGAACTACCTAGCAAAAACCAGGCCGCCAAGCCACCGCCAACCAATACAACAACCACAAGTGCGACAATGATCAGTAACTTGCTCTTCCCGGGCTTTACTTCCAATTCAACTTCTTCAGCCATATCCAATCCTGATTGTTTTTATCGGTGCCAATTTGGCGCTAGATTAACACAGCGTTCATCAGGCGTAGAAGTCCACCATGCCTGCTTTGAGAATTACATGCTGAGTTTCTTTGTTTTCGGCTACTATCTGACCATCAACACCGTTTGCATCTTGTTGCTGGCGCTGCCCAGATTGCTGTTCTTGGCCACTCTGACCTCCCTGGCCTCCGTGTTGGCGCTGATGAGAAACGTTGGCTTGAGTCAGCTCCAGCTGTTGTTGCTGCATCATTTCTCGTAGCCTTGGTATGGCCTGTTCAATTGCATCTCGAGCTTGTGCCGATTGGGCGACAAAACTCACCTGCGCTTGGTCGTTCTGGACCTGCACTCGCACCATCAGGCTGCCCAACTCAGGTGGATCGAGTTGGATCTCTGCTTGCTGCATCTGCTTATCCATCATCATCATCAAGCGTTGCCCCAACACGGGGGCTAACTTGTCCTGCAACAATTGCATTTTTTCTTGAACTTGAGCCAACTGCTGGGCGTGACTTAATGGCTCTTGGCTAGCTGACACTGATTGATTGGCCGATAGCTGTGAAGATAGCGATTGATTGAATTGCGTTGGCGTAAAACCGTCAAAGCTATGAGGTAAGTTGCCCTGAATGCTTGTATTGGTGGAGCTGGTTGCGAGACGCGACAACTGCGGCTCATCTGTCTTAGTTTCCAGTTTGATTTCATCTGACACATCACCAGAGTTACTGTTGACTTGACTGCTCAATTCGACTTGGTGGGCGGCTTTGGCCTGCCCTTGCTTACGGTCATTGCTCTGAAGTTGGCTCACTTGCTGCTGAGCCACTTGGGTAACGACAGCAGATGATGATGTTTTTTGATTGTCGTCTCGCGGCGATGTTAAGGCCGCCGCCATCAGTTGTTGTTCTGCCGACTTATGCTGACCATTGCCATCGACCATCGCAATATTAACCGCGGCTGATTGTTGGGTTGGCAGGCCCTTGACTTCAAATCCGTCAGCTGTTGTGCGTTTGGCCATTGTGGCTTCAATCTCGTTCTCCGTTAACTCAAGCTCTGTTAACTCTTGTTCAGTGCCATCAACAGGTGCTGCGATTTTGCCATGCCCAGCCTCAAACAAAACTCGACTTTCTGCAGCTAAAACTGATTGCGATTCGAATGTGCGTTTAGGCTGTGCCGAATTGGTTGTCGCCAAGGTTTGTGCATGGACATCAGCAGCAACTTTTTGAGCCTCTGGTGCGATTTGTGAAGACTCAACTTTCAGCGAAGATTTGGCCGCAAGTTCCGATGCCGTGAGCTCCGATACTTGGATGAATTGTTCAGAACCACCGGCGGCGACCGACTGAGTCGCCAGAGATTTTGCTGCGGATGATTGCAGCGTCTGTTGTTCGGCTAATCCACCAACTTGACTGGCTTTTTGTCCTAGCTCGTGGTCGGTGACGGGCGCTCCTGCAGCAATACTAGCGCTGGTATTATTGTTGCCAGCTTGAAGTGATTGACTGTTCTTTTGCGCAATTTTGCTGGATTCCGGCTCGAGCGCCTGTTGCTCTTCTGAGTCACCGCTTAATAATTGCTGGTCAATTTTCGAAGCATTCGCTTCACCGTTGTTAGCACTATCGACTGCCGGTTCGCCTTGGCTGCGGATTAAGGATTGGCGCCACCCCATATCGAAGGCTGTGGATCCCGTATCGCCTTTATCATCATGACTGAACTCGCCATCAGTTTCATCGGGGGATTCAGCGTCCTTCAACTGGGCATTGCCATTGCCACCATCAACGCCACACTGATGACGCCACAGCTGCAATAAGTTAGTAGCGATAGGCGAAGCAGCACCTTCATCCAGTAGCTCTTCAGAACCGCCACTATTAAGGTTTTCAGCGTTAGTTGATTGTTCTGGTTGTTGTTGCAACAGCAACTGCTCTAGGCTCAAGTGTTGCTGTGCAGATTGGCTTTCAGGGTTGGCTAACTCATCAAAGATGATACCGCCGATACTGGCTTGCTGATTGGCCAGTTCATTTCCAGAAGTAAGGTCAACATTTTTACCATCGCTGTCTTGGAAAAATTGCGACAGCAATCCTAACAACTGCTTCGACTCTGAATGCTCAGCAGAGATAGGTGGCAAGACTTTGCCTTGTTGATGAAACAAATCGGCAATATCAGTTTTCAATTGCTCAACTGAATATGTTTGGTTTTGAGCGTCACTCGAAAGCACTTTGGCCAACGCATTTAGTTGCTCTTCCGGCCCCTCCCCATCAATTCCTAACTGACTAAAAAGACTGGCAAAAAGCCCTTCTCCGCCGGTCAACTCCGAATCGACCGAAGACCATACAGAATTGTCAGAAGAAGCATTCGATGGCGCAACATACAACATAAGTATTCCTCAAAGATAACCCATCAGCAGCGCTAATTGTTGCCGTATTAACGGCTATAAAACGTTGCCACCGATACCAGCAGCAAAACTCGTACCAATTGATGAATAATAAGCGGAAGGGGACTTAGACTTGCTGGAGGTTAATGACTACTGCGACGAATAAAACTGCGGCTGGCAAATTCATCTAGTTGGTGTTGCTCTCGGCGGTTTTGCAAGGCAACTTGTTGTGCTTGCTCACGTTCGATCAAGACCTCGATAGCGCGTTTCTCAGCGCGAGCATCGAGCCAGCCCTGACGACGTTGCTGATAGACCTGCCGGGCGATGTTGGTCGATTGTTCTGCACGACCCAGGGCCTCATCTAAGCGCATGACAAACTGCTGATATTGGGTGAAGCTTTGTCCCGATAACCCTTCGCCCCCCTGTTGGGTGAGTTTCTGCAAGTAATCGTTACGGTAACGACGCAAGGTGTTGAGTTGTTGTTCTTGATCGGCAAACGCCTGATGGGCTTGCTCCATCAGTTGCGCCGCTTTGGTTTCAGCCTCTTCGCGAAGCTTGACGATCATTTCTAATTGTTTGATATTCGCCATTAGCCCACGCCGCCAAGCCGTTGTGTCATCGTCGCCGCCAGCTCAGCAAGTTTCTGCAAGCTGGCATCGTAGGGGGTGACTTCAACCATTTCCTGCTGCAAGAAGCGTTCAATAATGGGCAGATATTCAATGGCGGCATCGACTTTGGGATCGGAGCCTTTGTTATAAGCGCCAATATTGATTAAGTCACGATTGCTTTGGTATGCGGAGTAAACTTGGCGAACCATGCGAGCACATATTAAATGCTCATTGCTCGTGACTTGCTGCATCACTCGGCTGATGGATGCTTCGATATCAATGGCCGGGTAGTGACCAGCATCAGCGAGGTGACGAGACAACACAATATGGCCGTCAAGGATCGCTCGAGCAGCATCGGCAATCGGATCTTGTAAGTCATCACCTTCGGTTAGCACGGTAAAAAACGCGGTGATCGAGCCTTGCCCTTCACCACCATTACCTGCACGTTCAACCAATTGGGGTAACTTAGCAAACACCGAGGGCGGATAACCTTTGGTTGCCGGGGGCTCACCAACCGCTAAGGCAATTTCCCGTTGTGCTTGGGCATAACGGGTCAATGAATCAACCAAAAGCAATACGTTGAGCCCTTGGTCGCGGAAATATTCCGCAATGGTTAACGCCGTTTCACAGCCTTTGAGTCGCATTAGTGAAGAGGTGTCGGCAGGAGCCGCGACTACCACCGCCCGTTGACGACCTTCGGGCCCTAGGATCTCATCAATGAATTCTTTGACCTCGCGGCCCCGCTCACCAACCAGCCCGACCACGACAACATCGGCAGCGGTACCTCGGGTCATCATTCCCATCAGCACACTTTTGCCGACGCCGGAGCCAGCAAATAGTCCCATCCGCTGGCCCTGACCAACGGTATTCATGGCATTAATGGCACGAACACCAACATCAAGCGGCTGCGCCACAGGCTTGCGTAACAACGGGTTGAACGCTTTTGCTTTGCCCGAAGCATGATGCTGGCTGTAAATCGCCCCCAGGCCGTCCAGCGGCTTACCGGCGCCATCAATCACCCGACCGAGCAACGACATACTCAACGGAATGCCATCGACTTGGCCGAGCGGAGTGACCCGAGCACCAGGAACCACGCCCTGAGCATCATCAGAAGGCATCAGATACAAGGTACCGCCATCAAAACCAATGACTTCAGCAGTGATACTGCCGCCAGCGACTTCAACGGCACAGGCATCCCCTACCGCAGCTCGACAACCAACTGCTTCAAACGTCAATCCAACAACGCGAGTCAGTCGCCCCGACATGATTGGAGGCTGTGGTTGAACGCCCTGATGGTAAGCACTAAGACGTTGATTCAGAGCCATTTTCAGAATTCTCTGGCGGTTGATTCAAATCAGTTGTTGCCACTTGAGCGTCGGCCTCGCTATTGCTTGGCATTGACTGTTGCGGTTGCTCTAACTGCTGCAACTGAGCGAGGAATACATCGCTGACCTTTGCCAGCCGCTGTTCCATGTCGATAGACACATCTGATTGATCGGTCATCATTCGAACATCACCGCGATTTAATCCAGCTTCAGGCTCCAACAGCCAACCGCGTTGTTGAATTTGTTCGTCGGAATAACTATTTTGAACCACTTCCATGTCAGCAGGGTGGAGCTGCACCCTCACTCGCTGTTGCTGGAATGGCAACAGTTCTGCGCCTTGTTTGAGGGTGTTGAGGATCAGTTGAGGATTGGTGTTCAGCTCATGGCGAGTGACCGCTTGCGCCACTGCCGTGACCAGCTGCACAAGCTCTCGCTCTACTTGCAGATCAAGTTGTTGCTGTGGTTGATAAAGGCCCCGCATCAGGGCATCAAAGTGCTGCAGGCGTTCTTCTATTTCTGCTTGGCCCTGCGCTAATCCTTGCTGCCTGCCTTCTTCGAGACCTTGGCTCAGACCTTCGGCATGACCAGATTCAGTTCCTTGCTGATGGCCCTTGATAAAGCCTTCTTGTTTCCCTTCGGCGAATCCCTCTTCTCGGGCCGCAGCACGGATTTCTTCTAACGCTTCGGCTGTCAGTACTGGCGCTTCTTCGACCAGCTGCTCATTTTGTTGGTCAGCTTTAGTCCGCGAAAAGCTAACGTTCATGGCATTGCTGACGACTTCTTCTTCTACGGTAACATCCGGCAGATCCCAGCGAGCCAAAAGCTCAGCTTCACTTTCTTGGCTGGGGGTGATGCTTTGTTGTTCGTCAGGCTCTGTCACTGTCGTCTCATTCGTCGGGTCAATGGCCATGGATGTAAACTGGTCGCTATGCTAATTAAACGAACTCGTCACCACCACCAGCACTGAGCATCAACTCTCCGGAGTCAGCCAAGCGTCGGGCAATGGAAAGAATTTCTTTTTGTGCTGCTTCAACATCGGCAACCCGAATTGGGCCCATGGCTTCGAGATCATCTGCCAACAGCTCGGCTGCCCGCTTGGACATATTAGTGAAGAATTTCTGTTTGAGCTGATCATCGGAGCCTTTGAGGGCTTTCTGCAACACTTCTTGCTGGATTTCGCGAAGCAGCGCCTGGATACCGCGGTCGTCAACATCAATCAAGTTCTCGAAGACGAACATCAAGTCTTGAATTTGCTGCGCCATTTCCTCGTCACTCTCGCGCAGCATATCCATCAGCTGACCTTCGATAGTGGTATCGAGGTAATTCATAATGTTAGCGGCAGCTTTCAAGCCGCCCATCTTGGCTGCTTGCGCACCTGATTGACCCGCGAATTGTTTCTCCATAATCTCATTCAACTCCTGCAATGCTGCTGGTTGTACTTCTTCAAGATTGGCGATTCGCATCATTAAATCGAGCCGAACCTTGTCTGGGAACTGCGACATGATCTCAGCCGATTGTTCAGGCTCAAGATAAGACATCACAATCGTTTGGATCTGTGGGTGTTCGTTTTGAATAATGCTGGCTACCTGGCGAGCATCCATCCACTTCAGGGAATCCAAGCCCTTGGAGCCGCCACCCGCGATAATCTGGTCGATTAAGTTGCCAGCTTTGTCTTCACCGAGTGCTTTGGTTAGTGCATTACGAATAAAGTCAGCACTATCGACACCAATCGATGAATACTTCTGAATATCGTCGAGAAATAGTTTATGAACCGCGGTGATCCGTTCTTGGGTAAAGTCGGTCATACCGGCCATTGCCATACCCACTTTCTGGACTTGCTTGGGCTCCAATTGGCGAAGAATTGACGCGGCGTCTTCTTCGGTCAGGCTGAGCAGCAAGATGGCGGTTTTATCAAACCCCGTCATCCCCTCCAGCTCAGGCGGCTCAGCAGTATTGTTTTCTTGTTCTTTTGCAGCCATTACTCTGTCCTCACCTTACGAATCTTCGAGCCAGCTTTTCACCACTTGAACTGCCAGTTCAGGCTCATTGGCAACCAGCGCCCGCACCGCTTTCAGCACATCTTCATCGCGGTGTAAGTCAGGCAGTTCCAGTCTACCACTGGTGAGCGTGCTAATCAGCTCGTCGTTATCCGCCTCAAGCAATGCTTCTTGCGCTGCCAGCATGGTGTCATCGAGCTTGCCAGCTACAGGACCATCAAGTAACAACGCGTCATCTTGAACTTCATCGCTGCTGGTCAGGCGTTTCAACATCGGCCGCATGACGCCAAGGATGAGAGCAATACATACCAATGCCAACATGAACCATTTGATCGAGTAACGGAACCATTCGGTATCGTAGAACGCTTTTTCTTCCATTAACCCTAAATCTGGGCGAACAAATGGTACCGTCACCACCTCCAGGGTATCGCCACGTTGGAGGGAGAAACCCAACCCGCCTTGTAGCAACCGGCGAATGTTGTCGAGTTCTTGCTGGGTCCGTGGTGTCGTTGTTGGGTTACCTTCGGCGTCAACTGAATCACTGTAGTCCACCGCTACTGACACACTGAGCCGGCGGATGACACCGATTTGCTGGCGCGTATGGCTAATGGTGGTATCCAATTCATAGTTGCGAGTTGCCTCACGATGCGAACTGGTTGGCGTGCTTTGACCTTCTCCACCAGCGGCTTCCTCAGGGATATTGGCATCCAGCGGTGGCTGGTTAGTCAGCGCCCCAGGAATGCCGACAGCCAAATCACCAGAATTGACATTCTCTACGGTCATTTCAGAGCGAATCGCAGGTAAATCGGGATTGTAGCTGCGATGAGTTTGCTCGACCGCAGTAAAGTCCATATCAACGTCAACCTGTGCGGTGTAGCGCTCAATGCCAACGGTGGGGATCATAATGGTGTCGATTTTCTCGAGATACTCTTGTTCGCGCTTGCGCTCCAACTCATATTCACGACGCTGTGCCATGCTCAGTGGATCTTGAGAGCCTGAATTCAACAATCGGCCAGTTTGATCCGTCACCGTGACTCGGCCCGGCGCCATGCCATGGACGGCCGATGCAACGATATCAACGATGGAATCCACTTCTTCTTGCAACAGCGCACGACCGCTGGCAAGGCTAACCACCACAGTGGCAGATGGTTGTTTGGTTTGGCGAGCAAAGACGTTTTGCTTCGGAATAGCCAGTAATACCCGGGCTTTTTTGACAGGATTTAGCGCTTCAATAGCTTTTGCCAGCTGCTGCTCTCGGCTGTACTTCAAACGCTCGCCTTCCAAGCGTTGAGATACGCCAAAACCCATATCTTGCATCAATATGTTGTCGCCAGCTTCAGAGTCGTTGATTAAGCCTGCGCGGGTCATCAATAAGCGAATGTTCTGATATTCCGACATTTTGACCATCACGGTGTTGCCGTCAATCTTGTAATCAAGCTTGTTTTGGTCAAGAAAATTGAGCGTTTCAACCAGCTCTTCGGTATCCATTTTACCCAACGGGCGCATGTCCGGCTCATAAGCCCACATCATGACGAAAATTAACAGTGCTAAGCTGATCGCCAGTGACAATATGATGACAACTTGACGCATCAAGTCGATATTGCCCAAACCTTCTAGCACTTTGTTTTTACTTGGCTCCGAGTCAATCGCACTATTATCAGCATTGTTGCTGGCGACGATGTCGGTGTTGTCGGTCACTGCTTCTGCCACGAGATGATCTCCTTAACTTACACCGGCATGCTCATAATTTCTTTGTACGCTTCCATCAACTTATTGCGCACCTGAACAGTTGCATCGAAGGCAACGCCCGATTTTTGCGACGCAATCATCACGTCACCAAGCGAAACTGAACGATCCCCCATTTCAAAGGCTGTGGCCTTGGCTTTGGAGTCAGCTTGAAGTTCATTGACGTTGTCGATGGCCTGGCGAAGCAAGTTGCCAAAATCGACAGAAGAATTATTTGACGGAGCAATGGCTGTGCGCTCAACGATATTACTATTCGCCTCGAGCTTCATACCTTGCATCTGTTGAAAAACGTCGTTGGCCATCACCTTCATGACGAAATCCTCTGGTTGCCAATTTCTTGGCAGTTAGTTCAGTCTAAAGGTGTTTTTGCAAGGACTTTGCCAACCACGAAAAAAAGCAGCCAACAGGCTGCTTTTTTTCAGTTAAACGAAATAAATTACGCTGGTATTTCAATACCTTGATCGCGCATCCGAGCAATTTTATAACGCAAGGTGCGAGCACTAATTCCTAGCTTTTCAGCGACAGCCGATCGTTTTCCGCCACATTCAGCTAGCGTTTTCAGGATGATGTGATGCTCTTGATGACGCAATTCGCTACCTAAATCATCAGCAGCGACTGCCGCATCAGCTAATGCATGCGCTTGCTCCATCGGAACCGCTGGTTGCACTGCGGTAACGTTCGATACCATTGGCGATTGCAACTCAAGCAATAAGTCGTGCTCTTGAATATCACCATGATGGAGAATCAACGCTCGTTGGATAACATTATCAAGCTCTCTGACATTTCCTGGCCAATGGTAGCTGCTGAGTTTGTTGCATGCTGCTTTGGTCAATGCCGGAATTGCTTGACCTGAGCGTTTACAGTGCTTTTTGATTAGATGTTTAGCAAGCGGAACAATATCGGCGGCGCGTTGGGCCAGTGGCAACCAAGTCAATGGGAAGACATTTAAGCGATAGAACAAATCTTCGCGGAACTTCCCTTCAGCAACGGCTTGTTGCAAATCTCGGTTACTGGTTGCCAAAACGCGGACATCCAAATCTATCGTCTTGCGACTCCCTAAGCGCTCTACTTCTCGCTCCTGCAACACCCGTAACAACTTCGCTTGCAGTGACAACTCCATTTCGGTGATCTCATCTAGCAGCAAGGTTCCTCCCTGCGCTTGTTCAAACTTGCCCGGACACGCTTGTATGGCACCAGTAAACGCACCTTTCTCGTAACCAAACAAGGTGGCTTCAAGCATATTTTCTGGAATCGCTGCGCAGTTGATGGCAACGAAAGGCTCTTCATTACGGGGAGAGCAGTCGTGGATATAGCGTGCTAGTACTTCTTTACCAGCACCAGATGGCCCCAGCACCATGACACTGGCATCGGATTGAGCAACCCGCGCAGCCAAATCAAGTAATGCTTTCGAATTAGCATCCGCAACCACTGGCCGTAATGGTTCCGCTTGGGCAACAGGCGCATAGCGGCTGACCTGATTGAGCAGAACTTCCGGGGCAAATGGTTTTGACAAATAGTCAGTCGCGCCATCTCTGATGGCAGTCACCGCGTCCTGAACATTGGCGTAGGCAGTCATCAATAACACTGGTAGCTGAGGGTACTTTGCCCGAATCGAGCGCAATAAGCCCAAGCCATCCATTCCTTGCATTTGAACATCAGAAACGACGATATCGAACACAGGCTCTTTCAACGCCAGCATTGCTTCCTCGCCACTCTCTGTTTCAGTGCAGTTGTAGCCAGCAATTTCTAAGGTATCGACCAGCGCCTCTCGTAAGCCGGCATCGTCCTCGACAACTAATACGTGTGCAGTCATCTTACTGTTCTCCTACCGCGTTGGCGCTTGGTTGATGGCTAGCCAGGGGCAGATCAATGCAAACCTGGGTTCCTAAATTGGGTTTAGAGCGAATGGTTAACTGCCCTTGATGGGCTTGGACAACAGCTTGGACAACGGCCAAACCCAATCCAGTACCTTGACTCCGAGTGGTAAAAAATGGCTGTTGAATTTGCTGAATCAATGACTCAGGGATACCACTGCCATCATCGCTAACACAAATCGCTAGGCGGCCATCATCAGATTGATTGGCACTAATTTGTATGCGGTTGGCGTCAGCTTGCAATGCGTTATGTACCAAGTTGCTAATAGCACTGGATAGCGCATTGCTATTGCCCGTTAGCATCAAATCTGGTTCCGGTAAGCGCACAATAAGATTTGCTTTGTGCTGCAGCATCATCACTTCAACAGAGTTTTCAATTGAGGTCAGCAACTGCTGACAAGACAATTCGCCTGCCGCCAGTCCCTCGCCAGAGCGGGCAAAAAGCAGCATATCGTTCACTTGGTTTTCCAGATCTTTGAGCCGATCGAGTAACTTTCCTTGGAATTTCTGCCGAGCCTTGGCATTAAGTGACTCATTACCCAAGTTAGCCGCATACAGGGTTGCCGCAGCAAGCGGCGTTCGAACCTGGTGAGCCAGTGAAGCCACCATTTTACCGAGCGACGATAAACGCTGCATATGCGCAACTCGCTCTTGTAATTGCCGCGTTTCGGTCAAATCGGTCAATACAATGAGCTGACCTTTGCCACCTTGGATAGCACGGGTCACAAACTTGATACGACGGCCATCTTTGAGTGATATTTCATGGCCATCATCCTCGCGGGGACGAAAAGAGCGTTCACTGATGTTACGCCAACGGATTCCTGTCAGCGGCTCGCCGAGCATATCAATAGCGGCTTGATTAGCGTCGGTCACTACCCCTTGATCGTCCAGCACGACAATTCCAGACGGCAGTTCATCAACTAAATGAGCCAGTAGTTCAGTCCGTTCCCCGGACAATAGCGAACTGGCCATCGACGACGGCATCGTCGAGTTAGGCTGAGATAACCCAAGAGGATTTGATGACTGCATACAGGCCTCTGTCAGATAATTGAATCTAACAGTCCAATGCAGCCAGCATGCCAACTTTTTTATATATGAAAATCAAGTGGTTAATGAACATTTCTGAGGTGTCATAATGATGACACCTCATATAAGAAGAAGGATTAGGCGGTATCTTTAGACAATGAGTATTTACGCATCTTTTCCACTAGCGTGGTACGACGCATACCGAGCAAGTCGGCCGCCCTCGAAACAACCCAATCGGTGGTATCCAAAGCCTGTCGGATCATGTCGATTTCTAGCTCAGTCATCATCTCTTTGAGGTTAACACCCTCTGGCGGCAACTGCGTTGAGACGGTATTTTCGGGCGGCACGTAAACTTCGGTCTGGAACACCTCGTTCAACATTTCCTGCTCTAACAACGACTCATCATACTCGTGCTCATAGCTTGGTGCTTCGAGGTGCCGATATTTCTGAGGTAGGTCGTTAACGTCAACCATACCGTTTGGAAACAGGATCACTAACCGTTCTACCAAGTTGGCGAGCTCACGAACATTGCCCGGCCAGTCATGCTTCATCAGTGATTCAAGAGCTAGCTCAGTTAAACGAACACCGGCTTTATGATCGGCGCCTAACCGCTCGATCAACTCCTGCATCAGCAAAGGAACATCTTCACTGCGCTCTTTCAGTGATGGCATTTCAATTGGGAAGACATTCAAGCGGTAGAATAAATCTTCTCGGAAATCACCCTGCTCAATCATGCCTTCTAAGTTACGGTGAGTTGCAGCGACAACGCGGACATCAGCAGTAATCGACGTAGTACCACCCACGCGTTCAAAACATCGCTCCTGCAAAACCCGCAACAATTTTACTTGCATGTTTAGCGGCATATCACCGATTTCATCGAGGAATAAAGTACCACCTTGGGCCATTTCAAAACGGCCTTTTCGGGCGGAGATGGCTCCGGTGAAGGCTCCCTTCTCATGGCCAAACAACTCACTTTCAAGCAGTTCAGCTGGAATAGCGCCACAGTTAACCGGCACAAATGGGCCTTTGCGCCTAGCCGATAAATAGTGGATGTTGCGGGCGACAACTTCTTTACCGGTGCCCGAATCTCCCAACACCAGGACGTTGGCATCAGTGCCAGCAACCTGTTGAATCAGTTGACGAACTTGTTGAATGCTAGAACTGCGGCCAATCAAGCTACGAAATAGAATTTCTTGGTGTTGATTGGTTGGTTTTGTCGCAGCAGGGGCTTTTAGATGATAGTCCTGACACTGATGCAGCATTTGTGTCATTTGGCCATGGCTAAACGGTTCAAGTACCGCACCGATGACGTTCGGCAACAGACTAAGGCTTTCATCGCCTTCGCCGATTAACAGAAAAGGCTGTGCTTTGTATTCGCTAGCGAGTTGTTTCACTAGACCAGCCTGACCACCAGCATCAACTTGACCAACCAATACACTGCGCCACGCGACCTGAGACGTCAGTACCTCACCAACATTGGCTGAATCGACCAGTTTGCAGGGTTCACCGACGAATTCCAAAAGGAGCTCAAGTTGTTGTCGACGCTTCAAGTGATCATCGATCACTAGTACTTCAGAGTTACCGTGCATTATTGTTGATTACCTTGGCTGCCTTGCTCATTATTGTTGTCAGTTTATCCAACGCTTTATGTTCAAGTTTTTGACGTACGCAAACCGTATTCTAACCAAAGTCAAAAGCATGGCAACTATCGCTCGCAAATCACTTTACCAAGCTGTGAGTTATGCGACATGGCGCATTAGAGCACATACCGATTTGATCTAAACTTTGTTGTAATCATCTCGGTATAATCTTTGCTTGATTGATTCAGATTGACAAAAAATCGGCATGCCGATTGATTATTCTGGCTCAGATTAGTATTTAGCCCATAAATTAAAAGTGATACCCAATGGCTCGACACTCTATTCAGCAATATCGAAAAAATACCGTCGCTTCGCTACAAGAAGCGTCTCCGCATGCGCAGGTCGCAGCGGTGTTTCAGCATGTATTGGGCCACTTGGCAGCCGCATCGGTTGCCATTGATCGTGAAGACGTTAAGTTGCGCGGCGAGAGCATCAGCAAGGCAATCAGATTGTTAGACGTACTGAAAGCCAGCCTCGACTTGGATAAAGGGGGTAGCATTGCTGGCAACCTTGACGTTTTATATGACTACTGCACGCAAAAATTGATTATCGCCAACATCGAATCTGATAAAGCTCATGTCGATGAAATATCAGGCATTATTCGTGAAATCAAAGAAGGTTGGGACGGCATCCCACAAGAATTTCATCATGGCAACTAACCAACCTGATGCCAGCAGCCAATTAGATATAATTACAGAACGATTGGACGCCGCGTTTGAAGCTCTTACTGAAGCTGTTGATGACAAGGACATCGCCAAATACGCCGAACAGATTAACTTTCAAGCGCAGTTACTAGACGGCATAGCTCGTGAGTTATGCGCTCAGTTAACAGCGCAAAATCAAGCTCAAATAGAACCGCTGCTGAGAAAGATTTCGTTAATGACAAAGCGCGCGATTGGCCAAGCAGAATCACAAAAAGAGAGCGCCAAACAAGGCATTTTGGCGTTGAGACAAACGTCCGCTGGCGTCAACGCTTACCAGCAAATCAAAAAAGTTCGCTGAAATCACTTTGCTGACAAATCGTCGCAGGCATAGTAAAGACAATAAAAAAAGCAGCCACAGGCCTGTCTCTTGATCACATCTTAGAGTTCAAGAGACTTGGCTAGCTCGTACCCTTCAAGGATGGCTTGTAATTTGAGCCATCCTTGCCACAGCACTTTAACTGAA
>NZ_NGNS01000008.1 GCF_002165625.1 Neiella marina | reverse complement strand
TGAATCGACCAGCCTTCTCTAGACACTCAATTGCATTACAATTGAATGTCCTGAGGAGGAAACATGTCCCAACGTTTTACCGATGAATTTAAAACCCAAGCAGTAAAGCAAGTAACTGAGCATGGCTATACCGTGGCTAGTGTTGCTGAGCGCTTAGGGATCTCCACGAATAGTATTTACGCCTGGCTTAAGCGTTACGGCGACAATAGCCCGCAATACCAACAAGTCAGTGAGCAGGAAGCGCGTATTCGCGAACTTGAGAAAGAGTTAAAACGAGTAACTCAGGAGCGCGACATCCTAAAGGAAGCCACCGTATTTTTCGCTGGCGAGTCAAAGAAAAATACGCGTTCATAAAGTCGAGACTCAACCTGTATCCCGTTCGCTTAATGTGCCACGCCTTGAATATCCAGCGCAGTGGCTTCTATGCGTGGGTAAACCAACCTAAGTCATGCCGAGCGATAGAAGATGAGCGCCTGCTCGGGCTGATCAAACATTCATGGCTAGAAAGTGGGTGCGTGTACGGCTACCGCAAAGTAACCAGTGATCTCAGAGACTTGGGTGAATCATGTAGTAAGCATCGAGTTGCGCGGCTAATGCAGCAAGAAGGACTTAAGGCCCAAGTCGGTTACAGCAAGCGACGTGGGATGTATGGCGGCAAGCCTGCTCTAGTGGCAGACAATCTCTTGGATAGAGCGTTTTCACCTGCAACGCCAAACCAATCATGGGTAACCGATATTACTTATATTCGGACACATGAGGGTTGGCTGTATCTAGCGGTTGTTTTAGATCTCTACTCAAGAGCGGTTGTTGGTTGGTCAATGAGCTCACGAATGGAGAGCGAGCTGGTGACTCAAGCTCTTTTAGCAGCTGTCTGGCGTCGTAAACCAAAGAGTGAAGTTCTGATCCATTCTGATCAAGGAAGCCAGTTTACGGGCTATGAGTGGCAAGGCTTCTTGGCTGAGCACAACCTAAAACCAAGCATGAGTCGACGTGGAAACTGCCACGACAATGCGGTGGCCGAGAGCTTCTTTCAGTTGCTAAAGCGTGAGCGAGTGAAGAAAAAGATCTATCGGACAAGGGAAAAAGCACGTGCCGATATTTTCGATTACATCGAGATGTTTTATAACTCTAAGCGCAAGCACAGTCACGCAGGAGACATGCCTCCGCTGGCTTATGAGAAACTTGGAAATTACAACTAACGAGTGGTCTACGAAAGGCTGGTCGATTCAGAATGAGCCAATTGCAGTTAAAAACTCATCGTTAGTCTGCATGTTAACTTCGAGACTACTAAGTTTTTCAAACTTCAAGTTCATTAATTCACGTGAGCCCTGTTTCCACAGAATTGACAAATCACCATAACACCCATTGATTTTAACTGTTAAAGCATCGTCGTATCTAACAGTTTGGAAAATGAGTTGATTGTAAAACCAGTGCTCTTGCTCGGGATCAGTCAAAATAGGTTCGCATTCAAATAAGCCAATCAGTTCGTGATTTTCAGGGAAGGTTTCCACAAAACTCCTTTTGCATATAACGCCTCAA
>NZ_NGNS01000007.1 GCF_002165625.1 Neiella marina | reverse complement strand
TATAACTCTAAGCGCAAGCACAGTCACGCAGGAGACATGCCTCCGCTGGCTTATGAGAAACTTGGAAATTACAACTAACGAGTGGTCTACGAAAGGCTGGTCGATTCAACATGCTGAAAGTCATCTAACAAAGCGCGTCTTTCTAAAGTATTGTTGTACCAACTAGCCCAAGTAGTCAGTACGACTCCAATAGAAAGAATTACCATACAAGCAGGAATACCGGAGAGAAAAGTGCCCGCCGCTTTCATTTCAAAGCGTTTCATTACGCAACTCCTGCAACTTTCAAGTTGCTGTCTCTGAACATGGTACTCCAACGAGTGAATTGTGCGTTTGATAAGGGCTTTGACCAGTAATAACCTTGCATAATGGAGCAACCCATTTGCTTGAGCGAGCGGACTTGAGCCGTATTCTCGACTCCCTCAACCACTAGCTCTAAGTCAAGTTCTCGGGCAAGGGAAACTGTGTTTTTGACTGCGGCCAAGTGCTTTCTACAAGCCAGCATATGAGCGACGAACTTTCGATCAATTTTGATTTGGGTAAACGGGCCCATTATCAATTGCTCAAGTGATGAATGGCCGGTTCCAAAATCATCGATTGACAATCCAATATCAAGCTTCCGAATTCTCGTCATTCCCTCGAATACGGCGATGATGTCATGTCTTAACTCCCGCTCAGTAAGCTCTAGCATTAACATAGAGGGGGCAAGCTCCGCCTTGTTCAACATTCCAGAGACCATTTCGGCAAAGTTTGATTTTTCGATATCACTAACGTCTACGTTGACCGATACACGAAGATTCAAACCCATACAACGCCAACTTACCGCAGCTGAAATAGCCTGCTGAATCATCTCTAGCGTTATTTGATGCATAACTTCAGTTCCTGCAACAGACTCTAAAAACTGCCCTGGATTTAACACTCCATGTTCCGGATGATTCCATCGGATTAAAGCTTCAGCGCCAATAAGCTCACTGGTTTGGGTATCAACGTGCGGTTGAAAATAGGCCTCTAACTGATTAGCTGCTAAGGCTTCTGCAACGCCCGATTCAGTAGCCTTAAAGCAAATTGGTCTAGATTTGCTATTTGCAGCATTATCTTTTGTTGCACTCTCGATAAGTGAAGTTAAAGTGTCTTTAGTTAGGGGGTAGGGTAATGCCACAACAGACTTTAGCCCGAATATCAGAGCTCTATCTCGAAGTACCTCCAAGACTTTTTCGCAAATTTGGTTATCAAACGCGATGACTGTTGAAAAGTTTAACTGACCAATTCTTTTGATTATATCGAGGCATCCCATCCCCTTCACACACACATCACAGATCACCAGTTCGGGCTCAAACCCTGCTTCCAAAAGGTGAAGGCCTTCCTCTGCACAATCAGTTTCGACCACTGCACCTGATGCCACTTGATTAGCCAGAAATCTAAGTTCCGGTTGTGAACCGGAAATATTACCTATTACCAATATGTCAGCCCTAACCACTGCTCGCTCCGCTCTCTTTGTCTAATTGAACTGTGCGGATTATGCGTAGTCAGAAATCAATATCTGTCACGAACCGGACATTTGTATAAAAAACAACCTTTTTAAAAAATATCGATTTGAGACGTTGGGACAGTTCTTTGTGATAACAAAAGGGAAGATTTAGTTTTCTTGGCGGGTGTCCATTATTTCTAGAGGGTTGTGAAATGCTAGGTCGTAGCCCTGTAAACGTGTTGCCAGTTTTGAAATATCCGTCAACAAAATTTGGCCTCGGTGTACTTCGATCGCTTGCGCTCTTTCTAAAGCCTTTAAAGCCTCATTTACACGTTGGCGCGAGATGTCAGTTAGTAAGCTAAGTTGATTTTGAGAGAGAGGAATAGGGTATGTAGCTTTTACTGAACTGCCTTGTCTAGCCGCGATATCTAAAAGGATGTATATGATTCTCTCCATCACACTACCGCTCCGTATTACCTGTGCTTGCAACCATTTTGGCTTCATTATAAGACCTTGAAGATAATACCATTTGTATACTTCATGGTTGGTTTGTGCGAGGCGCATGATTTGTTCGGATGGCATGAAAACGGCGATGAGAGGGATAACCTGTACAACCTGTATAAACGGGTTGTTTTCTTCAGTTTCGTCAAAGTGACCAAACCAATCGCCTCGACCCAGAACAACGCTGTTGACTGTCGAAAGACTTGGGATCTGCATATAAAGAGTGATAACCCCATCAAGTACATACCAAATCCCGGAGGCTGGCTCGTAAGACGAGTCAGGCTTCGGCTTAATATCTTTGACAAGTTGACCCACAGCACATAATTGCTGTTTTAGCTCACTCGACAATCCATCTGGCCAAACAATCTGGCTTGCAATCTCTTTCGGAAGCATTGTTGGTCTCTTCGAGCAGGTAATCGAACTATGTGAATATTGTTTCTTTAAACGCATATCAATAGTCCGTTAACACCTAAAATTCTAGCACAGGCTCAATTCTCAGCTAGTTCAGAATAGGGAAGCTAAATCAGAAGGTTGTGTCGATACTTCAGAATGGCTAAACGTACTCATTCTCGAGTAGTGGATAAATTTTTGGAAGTTCTAGTTCCTTCCTAACTGACTGATAATTCGATAGTTCATGTTTTTAGAGTGATCTTGCTTCCAAAAGTTCTCACGTTATTCAGTGTTGCACCAGATATTGACCGATTTACGAGTACTTAGAGCTATTCACTCGCCACGACCAACAGACTGTGATGCAAATTCAATAACGGTTGATAAGTCTCTATTTTCATACAATAACCACAGCCATAGTGGTAGATTAGTGGTCGCTTAATCATGAAAGAATAAGGACATTCTGTATGAAGCTTACCAATATTCTGTCTGCTGTTAATCAAGTCGAAAAATCTAAGTTTATCAATTTCATCGATCGCATATGCAATGACGCTATTGCTCATGATAAAGAGCTAGCTCGTCGCGTACGTAACCTCGACGGCCAGATAAAGAACGCTTCTAGTAGTGAAATCACGCAGTTGTTTAAATTGGTGCTGCCATATTACGAAAAGAGCGTAAAAGAGCAGCTTGCAATGCTTGGGGCTCAAGCATCTTTGCTAGTTAACATACTAAGCAGAGACGGAAACTGTATCGCTCGAATTTCCTGGATTGAATCGCTTTATACAAAAGAGTGGAAACAAATCAATCATCGCTCCAAAGAGCTATCAGAAATCATGCAGAGTGCAGGTGAGTGGATATTCTCACTGAGAATCAGAACAGCAATCGATGTAAATCATAAAGTTGTGTCGATACTTCAGAATGGCTAGAACTACTCATTCTCGAGTAGTTCAGAATGAGGCAGATTCCACGAGTGCCAAACCATTTCTGTCCTGTTCGTTGTTACAGAAAGCGCCCTCATTAGTCTGCTTTCAAGATTTTTCGATAGATTTTCTAATTCTATTTAGAAGTGTGTGAAAAACCTTTCTTTGTCGTATTTTCTTTTCCACACCCCGCTTGGGTATTGCTATGATACCATAGCAAAAACATATGGTTATGTATTAGTCAGATGCATGAACAATCCCCAAATGGTGGGTAATTGGCCCATTTGGAGACCCAATAAAATTATTGTACGTAATTCTCGTTCCCACGCTCCGCGAGGGAACAACGATAGCAGGGCGGCAGTAGGCAGGAAATGAGCGAAAAACTCCAACTATTCGAAAAAGCCCATACCTTTATCGAACACATATTCCCCGAAGAGCATAAATGGTTCAAGGAAAAGATCGAGCGGGGAGTGAATAAGGCGAAAGACATTGAGCATTGCTTTAAGCAATGCTGTGTCAATTTGAAGCGTTAGTTCTGATGCACAGGCTGGCCAAAAAACAAAATGACTGGATCGAAACGGATATGACAGATAACACGCAGACAGAAAAAAAAGAGACAAACGAAATCATCATCGATTTGTTCGCCCCAAATCTTCCGGGCAGCACCAAGGAAGGCGATTTGATCCAGAAAACATTGCGTGATCAGCTGGTTGAAAGCATTCGAAGCTCAATTACCCCCTCCGAAGCTAACAATTCGCCAGGGGTTGCTCAATTTATTGATGAATCAGGCCGTAATGTGTTTTTTGTGGATGGTACTCGCGGTGCGGGTAAGACCACCTTTATAAACAGTGTGGTCGAACGCCTGAATAAAGACCAAAGTGACTCGGACACTAGCATCAATTGTCTTCCGACTATAGACCCCACCAAACTGCCACGTCATGAACCTATTCTGGTAACAGTGACAGCTCGCCTCAACAAGGTGGTGTCCAACAAGTTAAAAAGGGACTGGTCATCGAATCACCACTCAAAGCAAAAGGAGCAATGGCAGAGTCACCTTGAACAGCTCCAGCGTGGTTTGCATCTGCTAACTGACAAGGAATACAAGCCGGAATATTTCAGTGACGCTTTGAAACTGGATGCCCAGCTTGATTACTCCATCGGTGGCCAGGATTTGTCAGAAATCTTTGATAGATTGGTTGAATGTGCATGTGAAGTTCTAGACTGCAAAGCCATTATGATCTCGTTTGATGATATTGATACTCAGTTTGATACGGGGTGGGATGTACTTGAATCTATTAGAAAATACTTTAATAGTCAGAAGTTGGTGGTAGTGGCGACAGGTGACTTGCGCCTTTATTCTCAGTTAATTCGCGGCAAGCAATATGAAAACTATGGCAAGACTTTGCTCGATCAGGAAAAAGAAATTGTCCGGTTAGCTGAGAGGGGCTATATGGTGGAGCACCTTGAACAACAATATTTATTGAAATTGTTCCCAGTTCAGAAGCGTATGCAGTTGAAAACCATGCTGCAACTGGTCGGCGAAAAGGGAGGGAGCGGCGAAGAAACTATCAAGGTTAAAACTAAGCCTGATATGAGCGATAAGGATGGAATCGATGTTCGTAACGCTATCGCAAGTGCCGTTAGGAAAGGTTTGAACCTTCGAGATGGTTCAGATTCGAATATGTATGTTAATGAACTACTAAAGCAGCCAGTTCGTTTGTTAATGCAGGTACTTCAAGATTTCTATACCAAAAAAAATCATTCCAAGCTTATAAAAAATAAAGACAAAAACGAAACCATTGGCAAAAAAGGTGACGTATCAATTCCAAATTTACTTAGAAATTCTTTGTATGGTTCGATGCTTAGTAGCATTTATCGTGCGGGGTTAAACTATGAACAACACCGTTTTGGCATGGATTCGCTCTGCAAAGATATATTTACTTATGTAAAGCAGGATCGTGATTTTAATACGGGGTTTTATTTGCGGCCTCAGTCTGAGAGTGAGGCATTAAGAAACTGCTCTATTTATTTAGCCTCTCAGGTAAGCGAAAACTGTCAGGGAAGTTTGTCAAAATTCCTACAGATGCTTTTGGTTGGTTGTGGTTCTGTCAGCATTTTCAACCAATTTGTGACAGGGTTGGCACAGGCAGAAAATGATAGTGGCAAATTTGAACAGCTCGTCAGTGAGTATTTAGCCTATATGTCTGTGGGCAGAATAGAAAGTGCCTCCCATTGGGCTAATCGATGTTGCGCAGTGGTTGCAAACAACCCAAATAATGAAAAGGTTGGCGTTTTTCTTGGCATGGTACAGCTAAACCGTAAAGCACGCCGCAGCACGCCAGAAGGTTACAATACATTTAATATTGATGCTGAAAAAGGCCTAGCAAAAGCTGCAATGGCGGCATCCTTGAGTTCGGTTGTTTCAGTTAACCTCATGGATTTCAGTAGTGTTTTTAATCTGATTGGTGCTATCGCCGATATCTCCGCATGCCATCGTGAAGGTACTGCGATTGCTAACGCATTTAATAAGGCAATAGCACAGCCAACATGTATCGTTCCCCCATGGAGCGATGCTGCTGATCGTGCAGGAATGAAAAAAACTGATAATGAAGAAGTCGAAGAAATTGATCAAGAAGCCGAAAGTAGTTTTTCTGATGCCATAGATAAAGTTTCAAAGTGGCTTGAAAAAGTTGAAGAAATTCAGACGACTATTTGCCCATCAGCGCTATTGATTGGCAAAGTATGGACTCGACTATATTTCAACCTGAACAACATAGCAGATCAGCATAAAACTAAGCTCTATAGTGATTCTCAGAGTGGCCGAACGGCTAAACAGTCAAATGCTGCGAAAATTATGCGCTTTAATGTCTTAGCTTTACTTCATGCGGTTCTTGTTGAAGAGAGCTTATATCACTCGATCACTGATGAAGAATATCTTGGCGGAGGACTAAGGCTAAACCCGATCACCTCGCTTGATGAGTTTGAAAAGAAAATAAGAACAATAGACGATGCATTGAAAGAAAAGGAAAAAAAATGGGAAGAGAATAATCCATTATTTTTCTTATTGATTAGTTGCCCAATTCTCCATCCATTTATCTTTCCTGTTGGAGGGGTTAATGGTTCACCAAGATCCTACGGAAAAGAAGAAAGTTTTCGCAATCTTATTGCAGGAATAATCGAACCGGACGCAGCTGATAGCGACTTCTTGTCGGAAAGTGAGTTCAGCGGTTTGTTTAGTAATGAAAATCCAGATAGCAGTATTGATACGGAAACTTCCAGTAAGACAATAATGTCTCTAAATACAGCCACAATCGCAGGTGCAAAATACCCTGACCTTAGATCAGTTGGGGAGAGTAGCTCCCCTTCTTCAAGTGACAACGCAAGCGAAAAATAAATACCTCCCTATAAGGATTGGATATGGAACGCTTTCTTCTTAATTCAACAGCACTGTTGCATTGCCTGAATACCGCTTCGTTGGATGAGGTATCACTTGATGACAGCGTGGAGTCATCCGTATTCCTAGCTCAATACGAGCAGGCACGCTGTTTGCCTGACCATGTAGCCAAGTCGGCTTGGTTATCATTAGTACAGCAACTCAAGCAGCGAAATATGAAACTCGGCCCAATTGCTGCTTTACGCTTGATCTCTGAAAAATACGTTAAAAACGAAAAAGGTGGTCCCAAAACCGATCTTGCTTTGTTCTCGGAATGGCAAACTCTGATGAGCAGGGTGTCGTGCCTGCCGGTTATGGCCTGTCATCAAGTATTTAACCCCGGGCCTACAAGTCAGGAATATAGCTTTCACTGGCCTTTGTACCCTTATCACCCTGCGGTTGAGGACTACATTACCCGCGAACGCCTGCACGAAACTCATCAACATCTGAATGGCAGCACCAGTGCGGAAGAGTGTTGGCTGGATGCACTCAAGCACCCAGAAGTGGCCGTCAGAGACTTCGAGAAGGGCTGGGCTACACAAGAGATGAAACAACTCTGTGCCCAGATTGACCCCTCCCTGACGCCTGCCACCTTCAGGGAGCGTTTGCAGATCGCGAGCAATATTCGTGAAATTCTTTGCCGCGTGGCTCAGGGCGTGGAGTCGCCAGAGTGGATGGCGTCATTGCAGCACCCGCAGCAGTTGGCGGACAGCACAATTATGCATCATGGAAAAGAGTACGGTTTTGCGGCGGTTTGGCCAACGGACAAAAAATACAGTCAGGAATCCGAATTCTGTTTGCTCACAGGGGTGTTCGAAAAATGGAGGTATGGTGCAAATGAGAACTTGGAGCGTTTGTTGTGGATTTACCTACTGATTCAGAACCAATATCTGACGCTTCTGGTTCAGCGAGACGATTTTTTCGGTTTTGATCAGTTCCAAAAATACACCATGACGGAACTGAGGGAAGAAACTGAGAAATCATATTTATCTCGTTTCAAACATGCACATGGTGTCGGTGTGTATTCTCAGGTGCATTATCTGGAAGGACGTTTCGCTCCGAAACGCGATCCCAGCAAAATGCAAAATCTGCTCTTCAGCGTTTTGCGTGGTTACTGGGAATACCTTAAAGGTCACATGACTGTGGCCTGGGAGCATTCCCAACCACTGAATGTCACTCAGATTCTCGATAATCTTGAACAGGTTAAGTCCAACAGTATATGTGCCGAGCTTGCGCTGGTGCCGCACTTTATCAAGAGAAAGCCCGAAAAGGGTGAAATCTATCCCTATGCATTGCTATTAAAGGATTTGAAGAATCAGGCGGCTATCTTGATGGACATGCTCAAGTACGAACCACGCCTGACACGCTGGATTAGAGGAGTGGATGCTGCTGCTAACGAGATGCACGCGCCACCGGAGTTGTTTGGCCCTTTGTTCCGGGCGTTAGCCAAATCAGGGATTGCTCATTTTACCTATCATGTTGGCGAGGACTTTCCGCACCTGATCAGTGGTATTCGATCAATAGATGACGCCTTGAGGTTTTTGCCGTTGCGTAATGGCGACCGTCTTGGTCACTGCACGGCAATTGGAATCACGCCTGATATTTGGAAACGCTCTTTGCCATCGTCGTTGTCCATGACCAAAGAGACACGATTGCTCGATCTGGTGTTTATCTGGCGGGAGCTGAGAAGCCACCCCGAACTACTACGTTACGCCAGTGATGCAGCGATTGAAGCGGTTCGTTTGGCCCATGAGGTGTTTTCACTTGAAGAAGAAATCTCTATTACCACCCTCGATAAGGTGTTTAACTTGAGGGGGGTATTGGCTGAATCAGAAGGCATGCTAGGTGAATTGGATGGGCCATTAAAACCGAAATCCTTCTGGTTGGAAGAGTACGAGCTAGCTAGAGACTACGCAAAAACGGCAGGCATGACACGGCCGCTGAAGCTGTATAAGCAATGGCTGACATCTGATGACGTGCGTCAACAGCGTGCAGAATATGTTGAAGTTTCCCTTGAATACTTGCCCGATAAGGCGGTTGTTTCATTGCAACAGGCCGTGATGGCAAAAATGGCAGACCGAAACATTGCGGTAGAATGCCCTCCAACCAGCAATACCCGTATCAGTCAGTATCGCGATGTCAGAGAGCACCATATTTTTCGCTGGATGGGCTTGCAGGAGGAGGTGATCGAAGGTGATGTCCCTATGTCTATTTGTTTGGGGTCTGATGATCCTGGGATCTTCGCTGCGGATCTGAAATCCGAGGTCTATCACCTGTTCGTGGTGCTAACCCGAAAGTTCGGTTTGTCGCCAGCGGAAGCTTTGAGAAAGGTTGCAGAGGTGAACGAGAATGGACGTATTTATCGCTTTCACGATGTCAGGTAGTGGGTAGAACCCATGTATTTAATACGGCTCCTGATCTTTCTTTGCGGTGAGTTGCTTTCCTGCTTTTTAGCAGTTCCATTCTGAGCAGTGGCCATACTGTTCTCAACGTGAATCACGTGTCCCAAGCCCTCTCAAAGCGGCTGCAACTCAATGCCAATTCCCTACTTATTTTGCTAGTATTCTTCCTTTGTTTTTCCTTAACTACTTTCAGGGATGACTTTGACAGGCTTACAACGAATCGTACTCCTTAACACCCACCTGCCTGGTGTGGTGGAGTTAAAACTGGACGGACACTCAAACATTTGCGGAACCAATGCTTCAGGTAAAACTACGCTACAGCGCTTAGTTCCAGTTTTCTATGGCGAATATCCAAGTAGGGTGGTTCCTTCAACACGGGATAGTTTTGAAAAGTGGTATTTGCCCCGCGAAGATAGCTTTCTTGTCTATGAATATCAGCGTATGGATGGCGAGCTGTGCCAGGTTGTCCTGGCGGCAGCCAGTGATCGTAACGGTGTACGTTACCGCCTAGTAGGTAAAGCTTTTGAGCTGGATGATTACCTGAAAAGTCGTCAGGGTGACACCATACTGTTCTGGACTATGGAAGAGTTTGGCAAAGAGGTGAAACGACGTGGTATTGCGACCACGCGTCAGCTAAATACCCGCGAGTTCCGTGGCATCATCCAGAATGATCGTGTGTTGTTAAATACTGGCTCAGCAAAAAATGAGTTACGTTCGTTGGCCAGACAGTTCTCCCTTTGCGACAGTGAACATACCCTTCGTCATATCGAAAAATTAGCACGAGCGGTTCACTCTAAAGAGGGCAAAATGGAAACAATCAAATCAATGATTGCTGCCATTTTAGAAGAGGATGGCGTGACGCCTCCTGCCTCTAGCTTGAATCCGCAAAAGGTTGAAAGCTGGATTAAAGAGAGTCAGCTTATTCAAGGGTTTGCAGCTATCCAGCCGGAATTTGAGCGACTGGAGATGCAGTTTAACGAGTTACTCTCTTGCGAGTCTCGGCTGTCAGGCCTGAGGCGCGGCTATCAGGCCGATGAAACGCTACAGTTGGAGCAACTTGAGCAACTTAAGTCTCAGGTTGAGTTGTTAGGGTTAGAGCTGAAGCAGCTTGAAGAGCGCTGGCATAGTGAGCGAGATGAAATAAACCAATCGCTCTCACAAGCAAAAACTGAGCTGGAAAGCTACTCAAGTGAGCTAGATGCTATTGAAGATCAATACGCTGCGTATCAAGCTAAAGATATTGAGCAAGCTCGGGCTGATTTAGAGAAGCTGCCGGTCTGGCGTGATGATCTAAGCAATATTGAAGCGCGTCTGCGACTACTAACAGAAGCGCATCAGGATATAGAGTCTGCCTACAATGAACGCTGTAGCAAAATTGAGCGACAGCGCAACCGAGCCATTAGTGGGCTGAATGACCAAAAAGATACGCTGCAAGAGGAGCGTAGTGAGAAACAGGATGCGAAAAACAGTGCACTCAGAGACCTAGAGCAGCAGTTTTCGATTCGTCGACAAGATGGTCTGAGCCGATTCCAGACCCAAGAAATTCAATTCAAACAAAAAGAAGCAGAGCTGAATGCTCAGCTTGCCGGTGTTACCTATACCGAGCAGGAGAAGTTGACTCTTGAGGTCTTTGATGAGCGTATTTACTCAGCCGAAGATCTGCGTGAGTTGGCCGAAGAGCGATTAAGCGAGCTGCAAAAACACGAACGCCTAGCAAAACGAGAGCAGGATAGCGCTGAAGAGTCTCGTCGTCAGGCTGGACGCCGGGTGAGCGAAGTTGAAAGCGAAAGCCGTGAGATTAATGAAATGCTCTACCCAGGACATCACTCACTGCTTGAATTCTTACGTAAAGAACACTCGGGTTGGGAAAGCTCTTTGGGTAAGGTGATCCATCCTGATCTTCTTCAACGCAGTGATCTAAAGCCTGCTCTCTTGCCAGATGCAGCTGATGCAGTTTATCAGGTAGCGCTGGACTTAGGTGCTATCGAGGCTCCCGAATATTCTCGTTCAGAGCAAGAGCTTAAACAGCAGCTGCAAAGCGTCGAAGAGCAGCTCAAACGTGCCCAGGAGCAGTATGAGCTGAGTGAGCGTGCGCTAGTGGATGCTTCACAAAAGCTTGAAGCCATTAAACGCAAACAGATCCTAGCTGATACTGAGTTAAAAAATAGTCGTGCCGATGTGAAAAGGCTCAGGGACGAGAAGCAGAGTGAGCAGACTCGCATTAACGCAGCGTTGCAAGAGCGTAAACAGTTGGCTCGCGAGCAACTTGAGGAGCTAAAACTTCAACTAGCGGATCTTGAAAATGAAAAGGCCAACTGGCTGGATGAGTTGAAAGATCAAGAGGGTGAGTCTCGTATCGAAAAGCTGGCCCACTGGGACGAAGTGGTTGGGGCTTTAGACCTGCAAATTCAACAGCTAAAAGATGAGATTGCCGAGCGCCAACAAAAAGCCAAGCATGAGCTGAAAGCGTGTGAGGATTGGTATAAGGCTGAGCTTAAAGAGCACGGTATTGATGATAGTGAGATTGGTAAGCTCAAGCTTCAAATCGAAGACCTAGAGCAACAGATCCAAACCACAGAGAAGATGCGTGATGAGGTAGCGAACTACACCGCTTGGTACAACTCACAATGGTTGCAACGCAAACCTGTATTGCAAGATCAACTCATTCAGCAGCAACAGCTAAAGAGTGAGCTGGAGCAGAAACTTGCCGCAGCGAATGGAAGCTATAAGAATCAACGCAAGCAGCTGGAGTCTCAGCTCAATCAGGCCAAAGATAGACGAAATCAAACAGAAGCCGCTCTGGAAAAACTCAAAAGCTTATTGCGCCGCTTTAACGATCTTCAGCTTACAAATGAGGCCGCTGAAGTAGCTGGCTCTTTGACCGAACGTCTGAATTTGGGTGAAGAGCTGCTACATGATCGTGAAAAGCTGCTCTCTTATGTAAAAGATGGCGTTGACCGCTTCGACCGTGAAATTGTGAATCAGTATGGCTCTTCACTGGCAGAGACATGGGAGCGCTCGAGGGAAGAGTGTATTTTGGTGAATGAAGTAGGTGGTCTTGTACTGGATTATCGCAAGTTGGTGCCAGAGCTATCTCGCCTGATCAATGAGTTAGTGCCTCAGAAGATCACTGCTGTGAAGCAGTTAGGTCGAACCTATGGACGCGATCTGAATAACTACTATGACGTACTCCATAGCATTGATAACCGCATTGCTTCTCAAAGTGCTCGTATTACCCGTGAAGTTGATGAAGAGCTCTTCCTAGACGGGGTTTCTGATTCGGCAGTGAAGATCCGCTCTCGCGTTTCCGAGCTGGAATTCTGGCCAGAGCTACAGGCGTTTGTTAAGGCGTATCGTGAATGGCAGAGTGATGACTTTGACACCTTGCCAAATGAAGAATTCACCAGCTCGATGCGTCGTGCACTCGACATTATTGGCCGCTCAGCGCTAAGTGGCGGTGTTGCCAGCCTATTAGGTATTGAGCTCAGACTGCGTGAGGGTGTTTCTGATCTGGTTATTCGCACTGACCGTCAGCTCAACGAGTCTTCCAGTCACGGTATGGCTTACCTCATCCTCTGTAAGTTCCTACTTGCCTTTACCCGCCTGCTGCGTGGCAAAGCTAAGACCACCATTCACTGGCCTATTGATGAGCTGGGAACCTTGGCGCACAACAACATCAAGAAGATCTTCGATGCCTGTAGCAATAACCAGATCAGTGTATTAGGGGCATTCCCTAATCCAGATGCCGAAGTGCTAAGTCTCTTTAGCAACCGTTATATCATCGACAAGCACAAGAAGCAGTTACAGGTAGTGAAACCTAAGTTTGATCCTATTGCAGAGCGACTCAAGCAGCGTGCTCAATCCCATAACCAGCAGGAGGAGATCTAAATGCTATCGGCTAACGGACAAGTTTTAGAGCGCCTTTTGAAAGGGGAGTTTATCTGCCGAACCAGTGATGAAGATAGTTGGCGTTTGCTCAAGAACCCCCATTATCGTGAGCAGATTGAAAGTCACCTGAATGTGCTCAACCGCACTGTGGGTGAAAGCGGATCAGGCAGTGATTCTGAGGTCTTCTTTTGCGGTTATCAAACTCTAGGCGATGCAGAGCGCAAAGTGGTGTCGGCTCAATTTAAAGAGATTGTGAATAGCCTAATCCCGCTTTCTCAGTGGTTGATGCTCGTACAAGAGGCAGAAGGGAATGATACGCCTCTGACAGAAGGTGTTCCGATACGCCTCAATGAGATCCAAACCACCATTGAAGAGACGCCAGCCTTGCGTGAGGAACTGGCTAAGTTAAGCCACTTCCGCCTGTTTGGCTCACAAAGTGCAATGGTTGAAGGGCAGATCAAACAGATCTTTAAGCGCCTAGTGGAGTTGGGTTATCTACTGCGGCCAAACCCTGAGAAGCAACACTATATCGCCACGGGAAAAATAGACTACCTCTATGAGGTGATCCGTTTTATTAATGAGACTGAGGCCCTGGACTTAGAAGCCCATGCCGAAGCTGCGAGTGCCCAAGGCAGCCTGTTGTAAGGGAGAAGGAGATGAGTCACAACCTTCATCAAGCGGGAAGTAAGTTCCTAAAAATGATGGCTCGTCATAGCGATACCATCATGGATGCCTACCTGGCTGGCTCGTTAGGTGACCATAAACTTGAGCCCAAGGTTCAGGATAAGCTGGTGAAAGCTGGAGTGCTATACCGGCCTGAGCCGGGGGCCGACCTGCACCTTCGTCATGCCGTTCGAAATTTGCTGGAAGAAGCGCTCAAAGATGAACGCAACCGCCAGATCGATGCCAACGCAGGCTCTGCCGTTGCCACCTTTAAAACGCTGGCACAACACTATACTGAGTCTCGTCATCAAGGGGATGTTGCAGCATCAGATGCCTATTATCGTGATCTATCCGAGCATGTGTATGCCTTTAGTGAAGGGCTGCAACACAGTATTCGAGTGATGTGGAGCCGTATTAATAACGAGTTCGGATATGTGGGCTCAATTAATGCCAAGATCCGCGAGAATGAATTAGCCCAGTCACAAGTTAGTGAGCTTCTTTCCGGCTTAGAGATGATTAGCTTTGAAGAGCTGGCCGATATCTCCGGGGATATTCGAGAGTTACGTCGCCTGTTGGTTTCGAACCTTCAGCAGACGATCACCGGCTGTATCCAGGAGCTGGGTGTTGTGCAGGGACGTTTGTTAAAGCTGCTGGGACGATTCCGTCATATTCAGGGGCGGGCCAAGCTACTAAAAGGCTGGCTGCTCTATACCAGTCAGCATCCTGATTATGAAGTAGCTAACCATGTTGCCCATAAGCAGTTGCCCATGCTCTTTAATCAAGCTGAGTGCATCATTGCTCCGGCAAGTGTTGATATTCAAAACGCCACCCATGAAGCGGACCTAATGCGACAGGCAGCTCAAGTTAAGAGCAACCAGCTATTGCGCAATGCCGTCTCTGAAGCTCAACACGCCGAGAGTGTGGTTCTGAGTGAAAATGAGGACTTTGAGCTAAATGAGCACCCGATTAAGGCGGCTGTAAGTAACTATTTTGTCCATGTGATCGATCATGTCAAACCCGGCGCAGATTCCATTTCGGCTCTGCAATACCTAGAACAAGAGGCGTTGGATTATGATGCCGAAAGCTGGCTTTATCAGGTGATTGGTGGCTATGAAGGCTTGCCTGAATCGCAAAAAGAGTTTTTCGAACTCGACCCAGAGTTTGATGTGTTAGTGCCGTTTGCCAATGTGGTGATCAAGGATGTATCTGTGGGGTTAAGATAGTAGTTTGATAAGGCGAACGCACCGTTTGAGGTGCTCTAATTATAAGAATAGGATTTGTGGATGTATCGGGTCACTTATTATCTCAAAAGCAGTAGCTATCGCAGTCGCAGTTACAGCAGTGAAAATGGTGCTCTGAAAGCAATTTGGAAATGGCTGCGGGAAAAACCAGAGGCCGATCATGCCATTTGCCTATTTCCAGAATGCGAACCAAGAACTATTGATGACTGGCGGGAGCTTCCTTTTGTTGAGCCTAAACCCAAAGCTGACTTTTATAGCTCGACCAAATGGTTACGCATAAGAGCACTAGCTTTGGAAAAGTACGGAGCTCGCTGTGCCTGCTGTGGCGCGACACCTGCCGATGGTGTGCGAATGCACGTGGATCACATAAAACCGAGATCTATCCACCCCGATTTAGAATTGGAACTAGAGAACTTACAGGTACTCTGTGAGGCCTGTAACCTTGGGAAATCTAACCTCTCAGAGAAGCAATGGAGGGACTAAATTAATCATCAATTACGCTGGCGATGTAATTTAGCAAAGCAGAAGCTTGTTTAACGGAGCTCGACTTAGCAAACTGAGTCATCCTATTGCCGTAAACCACGCAGACCATTCCATCCTTGTACAGTGTCACTGATGCGAACGTTTGGTTTTCATTAGCATGCTCGCTAATAAAGTTATCCTTGCCATCGTTAGATTGACTCATTGTTAATCCTCATCTTTGGTGCTGAGCATCATCATTCAAATGCTCCTTTTCGTTTATCGTTGAGCCACGTTAAAAAAGTATCTATACCTCCATTTTCTACTAACGCTTTTGGCGTTAAATTCCAGCTCGCGAGCACGTTCTCGAAATACCACTGACACCAAACCAAGTTGGAGGACATTAGGCGCTCAACTTGCGCCGGGCTTTGGCAGAGGCAGGTAAGAATGTACATCTGGTCAATATCGATATCGTCAACCTCTCCTTGGGTGCGTAGTTTTTTAAGGACACTCGATAGCTCGCTAAACTCAGCATCACCGCATATTCGGCGCAACTCTGCTTGAACTAAATTGATGAGAAGAGTTCGTTCGGATTTTGTAAATCGTGCAGGTAATGCCATGACGTTCCTTAAATTTGGTTGTTCGTGCGGTATTCTGAGCGGAGCAGATCAAATACCTTTTCAGCACCTTGTGTGCTTCGCATTGCACGGTTAGGCGAAAGTGAGTTGAGTGCTGGGTGGGGCGCACGAAGCCAAGCTGATTCGCGCTTTCTATCATTTTCACAATGCAGGTGAAGCAATTCATGAACGACATTAATCAACGCATCGTGGTAACCGAAGTCATCAATGTCTTTCATGGTCATTACCTCCTATCATCCAAAGATAATTCCGAGAACAAATCGCGTTCCACTATGGGTAGTGCCGGTGAACCATACTGATATATGGCACCGGCAGGCGTAGTCCCTATGCGCGGTATGACATGATTGTTGTACCAGTCGATAGCTTCGCTGGAGGACCCAGATACATCCGTTGCCGTGGCGATCAGCTGTTCTTCGATGCTTTCCCGTTTATATGGCTGAGGGATGATGTTGCTTTGCTCGAGTAGCCGCACATCGGCTTTAATTGCCACCATTGCGTCTCGGAGCAGCTCACGATTGTCGGGCGTATTTTCAAGCAAGTAGAGACTTATGCCTCTGAAATGCGAAGCTTTCACGCAAGAGGGGCGAATACAATCAATAAGTAAATTCAGCTCAATATCCAGCAGCGCACATAGGCGGTTTAGCGATATCCACTGGTTCAGAAAGTGACGACAATTGGGCAAATCAACATCGGACAAACCGAAGCTCTTAGGGTGATGCCAGTGATTGATAGTTAATAGGTTCTCCTGTTCGAGCCGTTTTATGTGGGTGGTATGGCAGCACAAAATCGCACAAAGGGTGTTTACATCGATTGCCTGCTCGCGTGTATATAAATTCGTGGTGAGTGCACTAAACAATTCAGCTCTATCGACGAAAGATTGACGTAACGTCTGGTCTTCATTTGTTTTATAAACTCTGAGGCGTTGTTCGAAAATACACTCAACAACATGCGCAAAATTTGCGGCGAATAAGGGCAGTACGCATTGAATGTCACCGGCATCCAATAGTGCTTCAGATTTCTGAACGACGACTGATTCAACTTGCTTTAGCCGCTCGATGATTATTGAAGCGTCATACAAGCTATCTCTAAATGATTTTGCTGATGTGCACGGTTTTAAGACCCCATGACGCAACATGTCATCAATCGCTTCCATGTTTAGGCTTAGCCATGCCGACAGACGCGCTGCTGATACTTGATGAGCTAACTCTGCTGATGACACGATTCGGCTTCGTGATACGCTTGACACTTGATGTGCCGCCATAGCGATGTTTGTAGTTGTTGTCGGTTGTTTGTCCAATGCATCTAAACTGAAGTTTAACTCCGGCCAAACATTATCAAGTCGGTGACCCATGTCTGCGGCATGAGCTTTAAATGCTAGCCATGGTTCAAAGACCGCATCAGCAGATAGGTGCCTGTACTGATGATGGCGATTGGCTTCAAGAGAATCTAAATAACCAGCGCGATAGCGTTCGGAATGGAAGAGTGCTATTGCCTGGCGCAATAAATTTTGAATCGTTGGAGCATCCCATAACTCTAGAAAAGGCTCGGCGAGCAGGTTATCGAATGGTCTCGCTAGTCGCATGCATGCCAGCAGCAGCATACTGGTGTAACTAATATTGCCTTCACAAATTGCATGTGTGGCCACTAGCAACGGATCTTCCGAGCTGAGACAGGCATTGGTTTGCACAAGTGGAGATCGGCATTCAGTGCAGCGGCCTAACCACTTTCGATTCCACTTAAGTGGCGCATTGCATTCCTGACATCGTTCTATCAATGTGACCCGATGGATCGGGCAGACGGTGACAAGCGAATGATCCCAGTTTGCACTGTAATAACCATTTTTAGCAACGCAGTCTGGACAAATACGGCAGCCCTTGTGAAACAAATGTAACGCACTTAAAACTGAATTTGGCCAGGCTTCAAACGTCCAATGAGATGACAGCGTTGCCCACAATTGGTCAGCAGGCTGATGTGCGTATGGTGCTAACTCCTTAACGAATTTCTTCCAAATTTTTGCTGTCGGGTATAACGAAGGGCGATAAGAAGTACCGAGCTTATTAGCTATATCCTGTGGCCCTTTATACCCATTCACTGCGTTCAACCGCTCGACATAGCCGCGTACTGACTCACCACGAACTACTGTGGGGTAAATATTCATAACGAAATTACGCATAACCCAACAGCCTCTTTACGACACCCAAATCAACCGTGAAAGGATTAACGACGTCTCCTCGCTGGTTGAATATCGGGCGTTCACGGATCAATTCATAAGCATCGGCATAGTCGTTAAGCGTGATTTGTTTCTTTTCATCCTCGACATCCATAAGTACCTGTTGTGCAAGGCTCGACAACCTTCGAAGGTTACCCCCCGTGGCTAATTCGACTCGGTAGATCCTATCGTGGCTGGTTAGATCTACAGATCTAACCGGCATTGATGTTGTGTATATCTGAACATAATTTTCGAAATACTCTTTTTCTGCTGGAGTCGCGCATGACATGGACTTTAAGCTCAGAGCTATTGAGAACCTTGATTGAAGCTCTTCATCAAGATCAAATAGTCGGCGTAATTTTTCGGTGCCGACGAGAGCGATGGGTATAACATTACTACCATTCACGGAAGATCAGCTCTATGGCTTTATCAGGAACTGGTTTAAAGACAACTTAGAGCAAGCAAATTTTCTTATTGAAAATATATCAAAGAGAAATCTGCATGAGCATATAAAAACCCCATTATTATCAACCATAACATGCACTTTAATTGAAAAAGGGATTAATGCTCCATCAACAGAAAGTGAAATATACAAAGAGCGATTTAGATTGCTGGCTGGGGAGTACGACAAACATAAAGAAATATGCCGCCAAAAGAATACTCCTCAGCACTTAATTGAGTGTGCTCAAAAAATAGCTCTTGAGATGCACAATAGAGGAATACGTTCAGCAGAGAAAACTGAAATTTTCGAATTTATGAAAAAGAACCTCTCTCATAAGTTCAATGATCACATGCTAAATATATGCCTGATTGAGCTGATTGATCCTTGTAATATATTATTGCTTGATCCAATAACAAGAAAATATATCTTTGGCCACTTTAGATTCCAAGAGTTTTTGGTTTCAGAAGAGTTAAAAAATAGAAACACAGAGATAACTGAAAAACTTTCCAATGTTTTTTGGATCGGAGCTCTTTGCCTATATTCACAGGATAATGATATTAGTTTCGTATTGGATGAGGCTTACAATAGATTTGGAAACCTTGAAAAGTATGAGAAAACACTAAGGAGCATGATCCATAGCTCGAGATCAGAGGATAAAAACTTTTTGATTGAAGTACTCGAAGGACATCTTAAGTCGGATCTCCTCGATGGTTATATTGATGAAACAACAGAATATAATTCGCTATATTCTCAATATTGATCAGGTTTCAATTGTATAGTTCCGTTTAATTCGAAGAGCGATCCTACGAACAAAAGCAGTTGTCGTTGCAAACCTTGAAGCTGCTTACGGGCTGGTCGTTAACATCTCAGAATAGAGCACGTAACTCAGAACCGAGGATACCAAAAATCAATGGGTTAGCTTGCCAACTCAGAACAGCAGGAGAGCAAAAACACCTTCTACCTCAAAATGAACGATAAGCAGAGCAGGGCGCTCCTAACTTATTTTTGCCCCAAAGTGAGTTTCGATTTTCTTTGTTCCGCTCATGCAGAGGCTCTCGAAGCATGAACGTCTCACCGAAATACTGATGGTTTATACAGTTATAAGTATAAAGGTCGTTTTTTGCCGCACTTTCACGCAAGTTACAATTTTTATCTTTATGATTTGAAGCATGAATTAGCTGAGGCTAATGTGTTTATATAGACCCCAGTATGTACTCATTCTCACTTTCCACACCAAGGACTGGTTCGAAAGTAGCTCCTCAGCTTTCCTACCTCCTCGTTCTTGATGGAAAAATCAGGAATGAATCATTAAAAATATGAATTGCGAATTTCTGACTTACTGTGAATTCGCAGTAACAACACCGTCACACGTACTAGGAGAGCTCAGTGTTGCTTTACAAATATAGAGGTATTCAAAGCTTTCGTTTCTTTACCGATATCATCTTAAAGCAAAGGTTGTATGCTGCCCCCTATTTTGACTTGAACGATCCTATGGAAGGCCGCTATCTATATAGCCAAAGCGGTGGCTCGATTGATCAAGATATGAAGCGCCTTCTAAAGGGCGAAAAAGAAAAGATTCGAATCTGTTCGTTGTCCAGAGACCCCAAAAACGAGCTGATGTGGTCTCATTATGCTGAAGGCCACAAAGGTGTAGCAATCGGTGTAGAGGTAGACCGAAATAAGTATGAAGTCGAGCCAATCATATATGATGGCCTGCATAGAGTCGGCCTTCACAACTTCCACCATGGTTCAGCGATTGATGTACTAAGCCATAAGCTTGATGTGTGGCAATACGAAGAAGAGGAACGAGTTTTCGTTCGTAATAATAAACAGTATGTAAACGTTAAGATTCGGGAAATAATTTGCGGTAGTAGGATGAGCACCCAAGACATAGGTTTCATCACTGAACTGGTTCAAAAAGTTAATCCGAAAATAGAAATTGTAAATGCTCGAACCAATTCTGCGTACGTGTAACTAGGCAAATCAGAAAGCACTCGTCGCTTTGTTCCTCGCGTGGACAAAGGCCACAACGCGGCGAGCCGCTGGCCTTTGCCCCTGTTTACGGCGCTATGTTTTTATGATGATGGAGGGGTAATGAAAGTTAGTAATCCATTGACGATAATTGCGATGTTTTCCGGTGCTGCCGAAGTTTTTGCCACCGGGGCTTTGGTTGCTCTGCCACAGGAAATTCAAGCGCAATTTGTGTATTTCGTTATGCTTTTTCCTGTTCTTCTCGTCCTAATCTTTTTTTCGATCTTGGTATGCAAGCCACAAGTCCTATACGCACCTAGTGATTATGATAATCAAGAACATTTTTTAGATGCCAATAACCTCAAGGACGTAATTACAGAAGAGGCTGAAAAGGTTATCTCGGATATTACACGGCCAGGGGATAGCTTTGAGACCAAAGCCTTATCTAAACAAGTGGCAAACTCTACCATTGCTAGACTAGGAAAAGACGTAATGGAGCAAATCATTACTTATATGCAAACGCGTCCTGATGAAGCATTTACAGCTAGAGGGCTGGGACACATTGTGAATTGCCATGCTAGAACTGTTCAGGCCTATCTTCACGTTCTGGCTGAACGAGGTTTGATTACATATGGTAAAGATGGTGACACCACCGTTTGGCAAATAAAAACATAACAAACGCATCAAAAGCGCTCGCCAGTGCGCTGGGACGCTAAAACTTCGCGGCGATTTAGTTTTGCTGCCCCTTATGTGGGCTGCTTTTCCCTCAAGGATTGAATTACATATGAAATACATCCCAATACTATTTTTAGCAATATCAATAGGTTTTGGTGTTCACTTCTTTTTAAGTGAAAACTTAAAGCCTCTAATGAAAGGGCGTGTAATAGAAGAGGTGAACCTAGATAAAGGTGACTATGTGTTACAGGAGCAACGACTAGCCGTTGAGAAAGGGTTTATGGAGTTAAGAAATAAGGCTAGCTTGAGCTTTGGAGAAAGTCCCGCAAGTGATGAAATGGCTCTGGCTATATTTGAACGGCAACAAGCTAAATTTCGAAAGGAGCTAGATGTGCTCAGGTTGAAAACTGATGTTCTGTTAAATGAGCTTCAGGAAGATAAAAGAAAGAGGGAGGATGTAGTTACTCCAGATAACAGCAATACCTCTCTGATCATTGCCTTTCTTTCTTTGCTTGTTTCAACCCTGGGTATGTTGCCTTCATGGATTCAGCTTGTCAGAGGCAAAAGCAACTAACAAACGACTATGACGTCAATAATTTCTAAGCATGCTTTTGCTTCCACATGGCGCCATCTCTAACAGAGCGCAATCATCTTTCTGAAGCAGGCAATGATCGCTACTTTCTTTGGCTATAGGCTGCCTCGTTAACATCTCAGAATAGAAGGCGTAACTCAGAACGGTAGGCCGTTCTGAGTTCTACGTAGAATCTCCAAATGGTTTTTACTGGTTATTCGCACTGAGAACCAGAACAGCGATCGATGTAAATCAAAAGGTTGTGGCCATACTTCAGAATGGCTAGAAGTGCTCATTCTCGTGTAGTTCAGAATGGACGGCTCTTACTTAAACTCATTTATGCCCCTAAACGTTTCGATTGACACATAAATATCATTGGCAGTAATGAGATTTAACATCAGCTTACAAAATTGATTAAAATCAATATGGTATGTCAATATTTTTTACACATGAATTATATTAGCAAGAGTCTGCTCAAAAAAAAACCATAAAAAAAATGAGGTTATATATATTGGAGAGATTTTTGCTTAACTAGGGCTTCATTTTTTGTTTGGCAGCACTTTCTTTTACTCCAATGACTTTTAAGGATTGGCCTAGGCCAATAGGGATATAAAATGACTTTGAATAAAAACATTTGTGGACTCGTACTCTTAACTTTCGCAACACTCGGATTTTCTTTTGGCGCATCTGCCGCAATCATCCCGTTTGAGTATGATGTAGCCAAATTCAATGATGAAGTTAGCCACAGCTATACTAGCGACTGGTTGCACGATGAGGCCAGCGGCCTCTCGTATCTCATATGGTCCAACATCAACGGACATGGAGGCGTTCATTTCTCCAATATGTCCGCAGTAGTAAGCATATTCAGCGATTACTTCGCTGAATATAGCTTATCGGTTAACACTGATGGACTCTCCTTCATGTACAATGTACATGGCGAATTCCATGACAGTTCTCCGGCTTGGCCACCGCAAACCAATGGCGATGGTCACACGTTTATTGAAGAAAGTGGATACGCTCAAGAAATGAGCGATTGGCTAGAAGGGTATACAAGCCTCCATGTGTGGGGTGCGGCAGATACCGTCCAATTCGATATCGATTTGGCCGGTGACCGCGTGCTCACCACGCTGAAGCCGTTACGCGAAAGCGGTGGTTATGTGGAAGCTATCCTGTTCACCACAGATGCCATCACGCCACCACTAGGCTCATGCACAGAAAACTGCATGGATATCCCAGAGCCAGCGACCTACGCCACCATGGCACTTGGTCTGTTCGGCATTGCCGCTCTACGTCGAAAGAAAACAAAAGCTTAATTGCGATAGAAATGTGTGCCGTCCTAAAATAAATTGACGCTTTTAATTAAGCCAGCGTTCCTTCAACGCTGGCTTATTTGTGCTCTTCTTCTGGTGTTTTCATCCCACAATGACCATAGATTTCCTAATCTAATGCTAAAACAAAAGTGTTCAGCTCTATGAAGGTTTTGTCCATAAATGAGTTATCTCGCTAGGTATATAGGCTGCGCGAACAGATAACGCTGTGCTATCTACAGCATCAGATGGAATACAAGCTAGTACAGCTAAGCTAATTCAGATAACGCCTCGAGTTTAGTTTTATTTATTGTTTGGGGCAGGTCTATCAATACGGCCAAAGTCTTCATCCGGCAAGTCAATTTCTTCGTTGAACATTGCCAGACTACGACGCTTTTCACGCAAGGCGCTTAAGGCATATTTGAAGCAGTCATGACAAAGGTCTAGATGATAAACATTGCCGCCTACAGAAGATGCGTCTCCCCAATTCGCTGACAGCACTCCATCCCTGAGTTGCACGTCATTGACTTGTAGCTTTACACTTTCCCCGCAAACGTCGCATTGCTGGACTACGACCATTTTCTTGTTCTTTTCATCGTAAATCTTCACTCAATCACCCAGTTATTTCTGTTCTTCAACTAAAGTCGTTTGCCATACGCGATACTGGCATGATGACAACCGGATGCTTGGTAATGGGAACACTCATTCAAACGTTCCTTTTCGTTTATCATTGAGCCACGTTAAAAAAGTATCTATACCTCCATTTTCTACTAACGCTTTTGGCGTCAGATGCCAGCTGGCTAGGACGTTCTCGAAATACCACTGACACCAAACCAAGTTGGAGGACATTAGGCGCTCAACTTGCGCCGGGCTTTGGCAGAGGCAGGTACGAATGTACATCTGGTCAATATCGATATCGTCAACCTCTCCTAGGGTGCGTAGCTTTTTAAGGACCGTCGATAGCTCGCTAAACTCAGCATCACCGCATATTCGGCGCAACTCTGCTTGAACTAAATTGATGAGAAGAGTTCGTTCGGATTTTGTAAATCGTGCAGGTAATGCCATGACGTTCCTTAAATTTGGTTGTTCGTGCGGTATTCTGAACGGAGAAGGTCAAATGCCTCTTCTGCACCTTGTATGCTTCGCATAGCACGGTTAGGCGACAAAGAGTTGAGTCCCGCGTGGGGCGTTCGTAACCAAGTCGATTCTCGCTTTTGGTCATTATCACAGTGCAAATGAAGCAGTTCATGAACAACATTGATTAGCGCGTCGTGGTAACCGAAGTCATCCATAGTCATTACCTTTTATCGGTTCGTGATAGTTCAGAGAACAAGTCATTAATCACAATCGGAATAACGGGCTGACCATAATGATGGAGGGCCCCGTAAGCAGTTGTTCCTAGTCGCATGATGACATGATTGTTGTACCAGTCTTGCGCAACACCTGCCGAGCCAGATAAGTCGGTCGCTGTGTCAATCAGTCTATTCTCAAGTTCCTCAATAGAGCATGACTCTGGAAGCAGATTGCTTCGCTCAATTAATGATGTATCAACATTCAATTCAGCTAGTGCAATTCGAATCTCTGAGGTGTTGGAAAAAGTATTCTCGACGAGGTAGAGGCGAACACCTCTAAAGGTTGATACATGTAAAAATGAGGGGGGTAGGCACTTGACTAGTACATGCAGATCAACATCTAACAATTCACATAATCGGTTCAGCGATATCCAGCGTTTCAGGAATTCATGACAACTAGTCAAATCAACGTCTGATTTTCCGAAATTTTTGGGGTGGTGCCAATGGTTAAGTGAGAGTAAACCCTCTTTCTCTAGACGCTTTATGTGGGTCGTGTGACAACCCAAAATTGCACATAGTCCGTTGACGTCGAGCGGCTGTTCGCGTGTATATAGGTTTGTGGTGAGTGCACCAAACAATTCAGCTCTATCGACGAAGGATTGCCGTAGACTTTGATGCTCACTTGTTTTGTAAACAGACAGTCGCTGCTCGAAAATACACTCCACAACATCCGCAAAATTAGCTGCGAATAAGGGAAGTACGCGTTGAATGCCTTCGGCATCTAGTAATGCTCCAGATTCCTGAACGACAATTGATTCAACTCGCTTTAGGCGCTCGATGATTGCCGAAGCGTCATACAGGCTGTCTCTAAATGACTTTGTTGATGTGCACGGTTTTAAGACCCCATGGCGCAACATGTCATCAATCGCTTCCATGTTTAGGCTTAGCCATGCCGACAAACGCGCTGCTGATACTTGATGAGCTAACTCTGCTGATGACACGATTCGGCTTCGTGATACGCTTGATACTTGATGTGCCGCCATAGCGATGTTTGTAGTTGTTGTTGGTTGTTTGTCCAATGCATCTAAACTGAAGTTTAACTCCGGCCAAACATTATCAAGTCGGTGACCCATGTCTGCGGCATGAGCTTTAAATGCTAGCCATGGTTCAAAGACCGCATCAGCAGATAGGTGCCTGTACTGATGATGGCGATTGGCTTCAAGAGAAGCTAAATAACCCGCGCGATAGCGTTCGGAATGGATGAGCGCTATTGCCTGGCGCAATAAATTTTGAATCGTTGGTCCATCCCATAACTCTAGAGAAGGCTCGGCGAGCAGGTTATCGAATGGTCTCGCTAGTCGCATGCATGCCAGCAGCAGCATATTGGTGTAACTAATATTGCCTTCACAAATTGCATGCGTGGCCACAAGTAACGGATCGCCAGAGCTGAGACAGGCATTGGTTTGCACAAGTGGAGATCGGCATTCAGTGCAGCGGCCTAACCATTTGCGGTTCCATTTAAACGGTGCGTCGCAATCCTGACATCGTTCAATCAACGAAACCTTGTGAACGGGGCACACAGTGACAAGAGAATGATCCCAGTTTGCTCTGAAATATCCATTTTCAGCAACGCACTCTGGACAAACGCGACAGCCCTTATGGAAAGTATGAAGCGCTCTCAAGGGGGCTTTTTGCCAGTGATCGAAAGTCCAGTGTGACGAGAGTGCTTCCCACAACTGGTCGGCAGCCTGATGCGCGTATGGTGCTAACTCCACAAGGAACTTCTTCCAAGCCTTGGCAGTAGGGTAGAGTAACGGGTAATAAGTGCTGCCGATTTTGTTCGCGATGTCTTGCGGCCCTTTGAATCCATTTACAGCATTTAGCTTTTCCAGATACCCTCGAACGGATTCACCAGGCAGCGCTTTGGGGTAAACGTTCAACACAAAGTTACGCATAACCCAGAGCCCGTTTGACAGTTTTCAGCTCAGCTAAAAAGGGATTAATGGGCTCGCCGCGCTTATTGAATACGGGACGCTTTCGAACGAGCTCGTAGCTTTCGGCAAAGTCTTTGAGTGTTACTTGTTTTTCCGGATCTGAGACATTCAGTAGCACGCGCTGAACGATGTATGACAAAGTTCTCAGGTTGCCACCTGTCGCTAGTTCAACGCGTAGAATGCGATCGTGGCTCGTTAAATCAATCGAACTAACCGGCATAGATTGGATGTATATGCGCACGAAATCCTCGAAGTATCGCTTTTCAGCTGGCGTCGCACATGACATAGGTTTGAGGCTGGGTGCAATAGACGTTCGCGATTGAAGCTCTTCGTCTAAATCAAATAGCCTGCGAAGTTTTTCCGTACCGATCATTGCAACCGGAACCTTAGCGATTTCCATTGTGTTCTTAATGAGCTGTGCCACAGCAATATTGAATTGGTTGTCGTGTTGCCGGAGGAGGTGGTGTGCTTCGTCAATAGCTAAAAGGGGAATTTCGAGCGCCTTTAGTTGAGTGTAATACAGGTCCTCAAGATCGTTGTTCGCATATCCGGATGTGTTGATATTAAGGCACTTCAATACTTGCTTAATTACGTAATCACGAGTCGCGCCACTCTTCATTGTGATTGTTATTGGCCCAAAGACATTGCGATCGTGTTGTGGCTTCAATTCGTCACAAATGGCCGTAGTACAGCAACGCATTAGATACGATTTACCAGCACCTGTTTGTGCCAGAACCGCGACTCCAACAGGTCGTTTAATCAACGACGTCTCATATGAACTTTGAACCGTTTTCATCACTTCAACAAACCGATCATGAAAAATCGGAGTGTCCAGAAATGCCTCTATATCTTGCGGAGATATCACCATGCTTAGCGACCTTTTTTGTTGAATGGATTCGCTCGTGATGACCAGTCTGGCCGTTCGGTTGATTGATTTTGGGGCTCTGATTCTTCTTTTTCTTCGTGCTCCTCTATTTGCTCAAGTTCAGGATCTGTTTCGTGCGACTGGATCAGCGGTTTGTCTGAGTAGGGTAGTAGTCGGGAAACCTCCGCCTCCTGGGAATTGCGCATGTCCTCTAGACGTATAGCGCGTTGCTTACCTTTTTGCTTTTGCTTGGTCAAATAGCGTTTAATCATTGCATCGCGATTGTGGGCATAATCAATGATTTGCTGGTCGGTCATCGAAGCCAGGTCAATTTCCAAATTCTCGGCAACAAGCTGACGGTAAAATTGATTGCTCCCCTCAAAAAATGTTTCGTAGTCCGGAGCCGCAATTAATGGCACATGTTCGATGCCGCGATTAAGTTTGGAGCAATACACTGACACCGTTGAGCGCATAGGACTTGCTATTACTTGAACGCGCTGTTCGTCTGATTGCGATAATTGGGACGTGCGAATTCGACGAAACTCCTGGAGTTCATCTGAGTTAAATACACGAATTTGATGATTGAGCTGTATAACGATGCCTACCTTCGGGATGATTTTACGAAGGTGTGGCGTTCCAGGAAAATCCAAAATTAGTTTTGGATTCGGTGGCAACGATGGTTCAGCAAAATCACTTTCAAGAGCCCATTGCTCGTGGAGATAAAAATTACGCTGTTTGCTGAATGAATAGTTGTAACGCAGCCAATACCGGTCACTTAAAATCTTGTGCTCAAGGTTGGTCAGTACAGCGAACTTAGTCCAGTGTTTGGGGTCAATGTTAGACTGTTGTGTATCATCGTAAGCACCAGGCAGATGTGATAAAAATTCGGATTTATGCCTCGCATGCCAACCCTCGATCAAACCGTTACCTTTTGAGTCACGTGTTCTGGTGTAGCTACTCCCGCAAGTAGCAAGTTTTAAAAAATCGTCAATTTTAGCTGCGGTGTTGGCTTTTCCGGAATCAAGTCGAACCTCTGTTGGTTTACCATATCCATACCGTTTATATTCATTGCCCAATCCGATCTCAATATGAAGGTTGGGAGTAGGTAGTAACATTAACTTGAGAAGCTCAATGACTCCTGCTGAAGATTCAGCATTGTTCTCGTAATCAATGAATTCCCCCATCGCAACCGTTGTTTTGGTCTCTATACCAGAGTAAGTAACAGGTCTAACACCAGAAGGTCGCAACGAGAGCGGATTTAATAATGCGATGGGGTTATAGCGTGCATCGCATTGAACTTCATTCATAAACTGTGTGTGTTCGACTCGGCCAGTTAACGCAGTTTTGGCCTCCTTTGCGGCTACCCGTCCTTGTTGTGCTGCGATCAATACATCTGGGTGGATTTTTGTTGATACCCACCGGTAAAAAGTCTGACTGCTGATGGGGTCGCCAGCGTTTTGTCTTGAGGCGTGCTCACGTACGTAGTGTTTTTCATACACTTCACTCAACACAACCTTACCTCTTCGCAAAATATGGCGTTTAGCTATGTCTTCAAAAAGTCGGTTCTGTTGGAATTTCCAAACTGCACTACCATGATGATCAGCCATTGTTAACTGCCTCTGCTTGGATTAGTGTCGGTTCGGTATGCCTATGGTCGTATAGAGCCATTAGCGGCGGCTTGTTTGCCTCAATAGATTTTTTGTATCTGGTGACCCAATGCCTTATCGAACCAACGGGTGGTACGTTATTGAACCCGTTGAGCGAAGCGATCTCTCGGGCATAAGACTCTTCTTCTTTTTTGCTTACCGGGCGGGACATGAAGCCTCGCACGAATGCGTATTTGAAAAGCAGTTCTTGCCGGTGTGCTGACGGCATAAATTGAATCTTTAGCGACACTTGTTCATCTGTCAGCGCCGACATATCAGGGCTATCAGTGAGCTGGCCGTCAAGGAAAGCGAATTCTGCATCGTGGATAGATAAAGGGAGAGAGCTCTTACGATCTGCTGTCTCTAGCATTAAGTGTTGAGGCGCTCTATATGCGATGACATAGTTATGTCCCTGAAATTGGATGCGCTGTCCTGCTGACAAACTAAAATGCATACCGATCACCACTTTCTTTGTTCAACCAAATCCGGCTTCGGCTTGTCAGTACTTGGGCTAAATCAGCATCTAGTTGTTGATGTGCAAGTAAGAACCATACTATCTGACTTGCATATTGAATTTTCTTGCGTTGAGCCAAACGGATTAGGCTAAGCATGAACATTGGTCCATGCCGCTTAGCAATGTCCAGAACCATCATCTTGTCATTTTTTGAAGGCGGTTTTTGATGGAAGTAACGACACAAAATTTTGGCGTTTGCGTAAAGGCAAATCGCATTCAGTTGACGCTCTGTCACGACTGAAAAAGCCGTGTTAGCCTCTTCGAACTCAGACGTAATCTGTTTGTACTTCGCTACGTTTTTTGGCTTTTCAGCATCAGTGGACTGTTTAAATTCGTTGCAGCAGATGGCCGTTTTTGAAAACGCTCTGACCATATCGGTGGTGTAGCTATTTCCGCGACTCTCAATAAACACTGCGTGAGGATGGAGTTTAATGTACCTCGTGGTCGGGCTCATCAAAGCGAACAGCAGAGCATGATGTTCGATGGAGCCCTCGGCTTGTAATGTTTGTTCGACGCAAGGAGCGTAGATTCGGTGTCTCTCCACGATCCACGACGAGCTTCCAACCGGAGGCTTAGCGATAGGCATGTTTCTCTTTGGAGTCGATTGCATGTTGTTCTCATCGTTCTGAAAAACTGAATTCAGAATTAGACAACAATCTCGAACGAGTCAAACTCAACGAGAATTCATCTCATTGTTTTTAAAGGATATTATTTAGGTAATTAAGAAAATGTCAACGATATAAGTCGATACCAAAATTAACTTGTAGGGCGCACTAGTGCTAGAAATAGGGTACGTTGACATTTCCCATTGGGATAAAACTTAGGCGACACTGGTTTCTTCTTAACTGTCTGATATTTCGATAAATCGTAGTTTTAACGTGATCTTGCTTCCAAAAGTTTTCACGTTATTCAGTGTTGCACTAGATATTGACCGACAGATGTCGTCAACGTCATATCTTGGCGCGTCTTAAGTACCACAACTGACGCAACGCAATTGCATTTAACTAAAAACCTCTCATGAGGAGCATCAATTGAAAAAACGATTTGTAATGCCTTTGATGTTGCTCACTTCACAGTTTCATTTTTAAGTATTAAATAACCTACCTATACCAACGGATTTGGCTTAGTAGCAGGAAGGATTATGCTCGCATCACCTCAATTGCAGGTAGACGCTCTGTCTACATTTTCTCTAGCGGCACAACAAAACGCTTATCCAATACTCAAAACGCTATCGTTGTACTACCCGTCATCCAACTTGGAGCTAGGGGAATCAGCACCGCCTCAAAACAATGTAAAAGTAGTATTGAATGCAATCCCAGACTGGCTTGAAGAAGAGCTCTGGGTGGTCGATGAAATATGTCCGGGGCAAACTATTTCTTTGCCGCTCAACGAACTTAAGTTTCCATTTTCTAAGTTATTCGGATTAACCGAAGAAATTGCTTTAGACCTCAATTTTTCTGTATACGTTGATGACGAAATAGTTTGTTCACAATCATTGCCGCTTAGTGTTCTGCCTGCCAACTATTGGGGAGGAGAGAGCCGCCAACCGGATTTATTGGCAGCATTTATCAAACCCAATGGCCTTTTTGTAGAGTCGTTGATTAAACAGGTCGCTGATGTTTTAGAAAAATCAGGTCATGGTCGTTCTGTTGATGGCTATCAATCCAATACCCGTGAAAAACCATACGTCATGCTGGCGGCTCTTTGGAATGTGTTGTTTCAACAGAAACTGGCTTATGTAAGCCCACCACAAGGCTTTGCACATACAGGACAACGGATCAGGTTAGCCAACGATATTAGCAGTGCAGGTATCTGTGCTTGTTTAGACTCTTCGCTATTGTTTGCAAGCTGCATTGAAGCAATGGGTTTGAATCCTGTCGTTGCTCTAACCAAAGAACATGCATTTGCTGGAGCCTGGCTAATTGATGATCGTTTGCCGATCATGACCAATGACGACCCAATGGATATTCGTAAGCGTGTAGACAACAGAGATATCGTTCTGTTTGAAACAACTCTCGTCACAAATGCTAAGCCAGTAACTTTTAAGCAATCTCAAGAGTACGCTCGTGAGCTCATATCAGAGGAGAACGAGCACAATTTTGTCATGGTCCTCGATATTGCTCAGGCACGAGCTAGGCAGATTAAACCGCTATCGACGGTAGAAGAAAAGCGTGAAGAGCAAGGCGCTAACGCAACAGCGGATATTGAGCTAGAGCTGCCAGAAGCTCCGCCATTACCTCCTGTAAGGGCCGATGAAAGAGTTCAAGAAGAAACGCCTGATACTCGCATTGATACTTGGTCTCGAAAGCTTCTTGATCTTACAAAGCGAAATAGCCTTCTTAATTTCAGCGAGCGAGCGGTATCTGTGAAGCTGTATTGCCCTGATATAGCGGCAATGGAGGATATGTTGGCTGATGGCAACAAATTCCGTTTTTTGTCTGCGGAAGAGAGCCCATTAAACGATCGAGAAAGAGATAAAGACAATTTCAGAATGCGCACCGGCTCTGACCTTCACCGGCAGTTTGCATTAGATCAGCTTCAACAAAATACGCTAGTAGCGAATCAAAGTGCTAAACGGCTCGATAAAAATGCAGTTTCCCTATTTCGTAAGGCTAAAAATGACCTAGAAGAAGGCGGTTCTAATACCCTCTATCTAGCTCTTGGAATGCTTAAGTGGAAAGAAAATCCTGATGATCAACGGAGTTTCAGAGCGCCCCTAATACTAATCCCCGTATCACTGAGTCGTCGAAGCGCAAGAGCGCCAGTGTACCTCGAACAACTTCAGGATGAAGATCCGATATTCAACCTGACACTAATAGAATTCCTCTATACCGAACACGACATCAACCTTATGGAGTTTAGAGATGAACTTCCAGAAGACGACAGTGGTGTCGATGTGCCTTTGGTGTGGCACAGAGTTCGGGAAGCCATAAGTGAACACCGTGGCTTTGAAGTCGTTGAAGAATTAGTTCTTGCTTCGTTTTCTTTCGCCAAATACCTAATGTGGAAAGATTTAAGAGATCGAATTGACGACTTAAAAGAAAATCCATTCGTACGCCATTTGGTTGATAGCCCAAGAGACCCGTACACGCAGACTGCGCAATTCATCGAGCCATCGGACGCTGATGATAAGATCGACCCAGCAGAGGTATTTACACCATTAAATTGCGATAGTTCTCAGCTCATTGCGGTAGAAGCATCAGGGCACCCTCAAGATTTTGTGCTTGAAGGGCCTCCTGGAACAGGTAAATCAGAAACGATCGCCAACATCATTGCCCACAACCTTGGCAAAGGCAGGAAAGTACTGTTTGTTGCGGAGAAAATGGCTGCGCTAAATGTCGTTTACCGTCGCATGCAAAAAGTAGGGCTCGATCATTTATGTTTAGAACTGCATAGCAATAAGACCAACAAAAAAGCAGTCCTAGAACAACTTGGAAAAGCGTGGCAAAAACGAGAAGGCTTAAATACTAGAACATGGGAGATGAACTTAGCCGAACTGAAAACTAAAAAAGATCAGTTGAACGGCTACGTTAGGGCACTCCATAAAAAGTCGGCATCAGGCGTTTCTGCCCGTGATGCTATATCGACGCTATCTCGCCATGACTCTGGAGAAGCTATTACGTTAAGTTGGCCTATGGACCTGGCTGCTACTCCATTTAAAACACCAGGCGATTTAGCTCAAGCTGAAAAGCTTCTGGAAAACCTATCGCTAGCGTTTGCTGATGTGCAGGAGCTTGACGGAGCAGCTTTTGAACCAGTCAAAGCAACGAGCTGGTCAAATGTTTGGCAAAACAATTTGTTGTCAAACTTAAGCAGTTTGGCTCAACAATTACCGAACTTAGACAGCTCTATATCAACGATTTTTGAGCAAATCAGTCTTAAACAAGAATCTAACTGCCTTGCTGATATCAAAGCAATAGTCAGCCTATGTAAACTTGCTGAGTTAGCTCAATCAAACCATGTGGACTTTGCGTTATCGAAAGGCGCGAAAGAAAGGCTAGAAACGATAGAGCTACTGGAATCGCACAAGTCTTCACTAGATTCTCTGCTTGATGAATTCGGCTATGCTGCAACCCCAGAAAAGTTAGTAAATGCACCAATAGAATATTGGGTGCAACTCGCGGAGGAATCAACTCAAGGCTGGTTTAAGGCCTTCATCAACAAGATGAAACTTAACTCACAAGCTAAAAAGCTCGGTTTTACAAAGATTGTAGACGTTACAAAAATATCCCTTTTGCCTAAAGCGAAACAGCTAATTGACAATATTGAAGGTTGTGCAGCTACTCTGGAGAAATTTGATATTTGGCAGGGGTGGACGACAAGTCCTAGCCACCTAAAGGAGCAACTATCGCTAGGGCTCGAGGTTAGGCAGCACCTATCCGAACTTCTAGCGCTGTGCGAAGAGCCGCTCGATTTAATGCTAGCTCTCAATAAATGGCTCGTTGAAGGAAGAGACTATCTCGATGAATCAAAACTCATCAGTAATTTAGGAAAGTTCAGGAAACTGGAGCAGGACTTCTCAGCTACTGCTGATTCGCTCTCAAAGTTTGAATTCTCACTGGATCAAAGCGCTTCTTTGGCGGCGATTAAAGATAGCGCTGATAACGTTATATCGGCACAGCGAAAACTCAAAAACTGGTGTGAGTGGCAGCAGGCAAAAAAACAAATCGCCAATGAGAATCTGGGCGACATCACGTCAGCTCTTGAAGCCGGTATAATTGGACCAACGCAGGTTGTTGATCAGTTTTATCTTGCTTACAGCAAGTGGATAGCGCCACTGTTGATTGATGCAGATCCTGTCTTAAGAGAATTCAAAGCATCTACTCATGAGCAGACTATTAAGCGCTTTCGGGAATTAGATGCTCAGGTAGCAGCAATTACCGCTGATTACATCGTTGCTTTAGCATCAAATGTTGTACCTGACCCCAATACTACGTCCAAAAAATCTGAGTTCGGTACTCTTGCGAGAGAACTTCAGAAAAAGACCCGCCACATACCCACTCGAGCACTCATCAACCAGCTCGGTAGTTCATTGCTTGATCTTTGCCCTTGCTTAATGATGTCCCCTTTATCTGTTGCACAGTTTCTACCAACAGATTTTCAAGGGTTTGATTTAGTCGTTTTCGATGAAGCCTCTCAAATGACAACTTGGGACTCAGTCGGGGCAATTGCCAGAGGTAAGAACACTATTGTGGTAGGTGATCCTAAACAGATGCCGCCAACAAACTTTTTTGCTGCGGCTAGCTCAGGAGACGACCCAGATGAAGAAGATTTGGAGTCGATATTAGACCAAGCTCTAGCTGCTCGTCTGCCTTTAAAACGTTTGATGGGGCACTACCGAAGCAAGCACGAAACTCTTATTGCATTTTCCAATAGCAAATACTACGAGAACTCGCTGGTCACATACCCATCTTCCGAAACTAAAGAATCAGTCGTGACATTACATCGCGTTAACGGTGTATATGCGAAAGGTAAGGGCAGGAATAACCCTATTGAAGCTAAAGCGGTTGTGGATGAAGTCATTAAGAGACTACTTAGCAAGAACGAACAAGGTAAAACACTTGGAATTGTTACTCTAAATACGGATCAGCAGCGAACTATCGAAGACCTATTGGATGACGCCCGCAGAACAAATCCTGAAATAGAAAAATTCTTTCATCAAGAAGATGGAAGAGATCCGGTGTTCGTCAAAAATCTGGAATCGGTTCAGGGCGATGAAAGAGATGTAATCATTCTAAGCCTTGGCTACGGCCCAACTGAACCAGATGGCAAAACCATGAGCATGAACTTTGGTCCTCTCAATAAAAACGGAGGAGAAAGGAGACTCAACGTTGCCATTACACGTGCAACAACAGAAGTGTTGGTGTTCTCTAGCTTCGATTCATCAATGATCGATCTAAGTCGTACCTCTGCGACCGCAGTTGAACACCTTAAGCACTACTTAGAATTTGCAGAAAGGGGACCAAGTGCACTGGCAGAGCAGTCATTTGCAGCCCATGGTGTCGATCAATTTGATAGTGATTTTGAACAAGCAGTGGCGTTCTGGCTCAGGGAGAAAGGTTGGAAAGTTCAAACTCAAGTTGGTGTTAGCAAGTTTCGTGTAGATTTAGGCATTATTCACCCTGATAGGCCAGGAGTGTATTTAGCAGGGGTAGAGTGTGATGGCGCAACTTATCACAGCTCTCCTTCAGCAAGAGACCGAGATCGGGTAAGACAGGTAATTCTGGAAAATCTTGGTTGGAATATTCTACGTTTGTGGTCAACAGATTACTTCGTTGACCCAGATTTTGCTCTTGAAAAAATTGACGCCCAACTGAATTCGTTATTAGAGGAATCAAGACAAAACCCAGAGCCAGAAATCGAAAAAACAGATGACGTACCGCCAGTAGCCGAAGCAGCTGATGTATCACTCCTCGATGAAGATGCACAAGACACTTCTGAAGCTCCTGCTAAAAGCCCCACAGAGATAAGCGCTGGTGATTATTTCAAAGACGATAACAAGCCGAATATCGTGCAGTTCGCAAAAGAGCTTCTCGCCGAACGTCCAGCAATAACGCTGCATGCTTTAGCTTTGGAAGTGGCGAACTTACACGGGCTATCCAGAACGAGCAAGAAGCAAATTGATCACTTGCGTTCCCTAATCGAACCTTGGGCGGGAATTGTTGAGAATCAAGAAGGATCACCAACAGTGTGGGTAACGCCGGACGAGATAGTATCGGAAATCAACTGGAGAGGGGTTAATGCATTTGGCTACCCAAGGAAATGGTCTGAAATAGCTCCCCCTGAAATTAAAGGCTTAGTTAAGTATGCATTGAACAAGTCGCCAGGCGACCCCGTTGGAGTGATTTGTGATGAGTTTGATCTTAAACGTCGTAGAGAAAGCACTTTGAGTGTATTTAACGACTGGGTAATGAGCGAGCTCTCTGAACGAAAAGATGAGTCAACTTCAGTAGTAGAGGAATAAAATGTCCGTGAACGAAATTATTTGCCCGCATTGTGAAAAAACATTCAAGGTTGACGAAGCAGGGTATGCTGATTTACTCAAACAAGTACGCGATTCTGAGTTTGAGCAACAACTTAGTGAAAGGCTGGCGTTAGAAGAAAAGGACAAAATCAATGCAATTGCTCTTGCAAAGGAGCAAGTAGCAAACGAGATGAGAAAAGAATCGTCGGCAAAGGAAGTTCAAATACACAAGCTTCAAGAACAGCTTAAAGCAAGTGAACTTTCACAAAAGCTAGCAGTTGAGGAAGCACTAAAAACTGTCGAGAGAGAAAGAGACTCCTTAGCGAATCAACTGCAACAAGCGAAGCTAAGAAGTGAGGCAGAATCGGAGCTAGCCAAGGTAGCCCATAGCACGCAATTACAAGAAGCGTCGGCCAAAAAAGATGCAGAGATTCAAGACTTAAGGTCTAGGTTAGCGACTCAGGAGATCGCTCAGAAAAATGCTGTAACTGAGGCAGCACATCAGGCTGAAAGAGAGCGCGAACAGCTAAAAAGCGAGTTAGATAAAGTGCGTTTGGAAAAGCAGCTAGCTGAAACATCATTGAAGGAGCGATACGAAATTCAGCTTAAAGATCGCGAAGAGGCCATAGAGCGACTTAAAGATATGAAAGCTCGGTTGTCCACTAAGATGGTCGGCGAAACACTTGAGCAGCATTGCGAGACAGAGTTTAACCGAATTCGAGCAACCGCTTTTCCAACAGCATATTTTGAAAAAGACAATGATGCGCGAGGTGGGAGTAAGGGCGATTACATCTTCAGAGATTTGGATGCCGGTGGAACCGAGGCGGTCTCGATAATGTTCGAGATGAAAAACGAGAGCGACCAAACGGCAACCAAAAAGAAGAATGAAGACTTTTTCAAGGAACTAGATAAAGACAGAAACGAAAAAGGCTGTGAATATGCAGTCCTAGTTTCGCTGCTAGAGCCTGACAGTGAGCTTTACAACACAGGAATTGTAGACGTATCACATCGTTACCCGAAGATGTACGTCGTGAGACCCCAGTTTTTTATTCCTATCATCACATTATTGAGAAACGCTGCTCAGAACTCACTCCAGTATAAAAACGAACTCGCCGTGGTAAAAGCGCAGAACATCGACATCACGAATTTTGAAAACGAGCTCGACACTTTTAAAACTGGCTTCGCAAGAAACTACGATCTGGCTTCTCGAAAGTTTAAAACTGCGATTGATGAGATTGATAAGACGATAAACCACCTCCAAAAGACAAAGGATGCACTACTTAGCTCAGAGAATAATTTGCGCCTGGCGAATAAAAAAGCGGATGATCTGACTGTCAAGAAATTAACCCGAAAGAACCCAACCATGGCAGCCAAGTTTGCGGAGCTAAAAGACAGTGAAAGTTAGTATATAGATTGGCATTAGATATACTTTATCATTTTTAATTCAGAAACAATAAACATCACTACAAGTGAAGGTCATTGTTGTACTTTTCTTAAATCAAACGCAGCAAAAAAACACTTCGCTGCTTATCATAAACAATTTAATATCATCAATATACGGAATGGAAGTGTGACATTGTTCTTTAATGTTTGGCAAATGTCACTGATAAATTATGAAACAGGCAATTACCAAAGAAATAGCATATAAAGCCTTACAAGAATTCTTTTCTGATACACCATTCGTAATGTTTGCCACTGGGACTTCTTGTGCTGTGGATCTGGACTTTGGAATGCCTGCTCTCGAAAAGCATTTGAGTAATGTCATTCCAACTCGCCATCTAGATGCGAAGCAAACAGCAGAATGGAATACTGTGCTAAGCCTTTTAGCAGATTCTTATGATTTCGAGTTTGCTATGAATAGCATTACGGATTCAACATTACTCAATCACGTGGTAAACGAAACCGCAGCGTTTGTAACTTCAGTTCAGAATTCTAAGTTAGATAAAATCCTATCGGACCCTGATAAATGGACTGCAAATGAGATTATATCTCGTTTAATAAGGAAGCTTCCCCAAAACAATCCCGTGCTACACATGGCAACACCCAATTATGATCTTTTGGCAGAAACAGCATTGTCCGCATGTAAAGTGCCTTATAGTACCGGATTTTTTGGAGGTGTCATCAAGTATCTCGATTGGAAACAATCATTGCGCCAAATGACTTATTCAGAGTTGGCGCAATCAGGACGAACTAAACGTCGATTGGTTACGCGCCGTTTAAGTCATGCGAAATTATACAAAGTTCACGGATCATTGAATGTATATAGTAAAGGTAAGGCGGTTGTTGAATGCGATCTATGGCAACAGCCACCACCAGGATTTGAAAGGTTGTTGATTACTCCAGGCACAGCGAAACATGAGAAGCTCCATGACTATCGCGATATTTTACTAAATGAATATGATGATGCTGTGCGGGATCATAATAGGTTTTTATTCTTGGGGTTTGGCTTTAACGATACACAGTTAGTTAACAATGCGATCAGCGACAAACTGATAAATGCTCTATCAGACGGATTAATAATCACTCGTGACTTGAATCCAAGAATTAAGGAGTTGTTGGCTAAGGCCAAAAATACATGGCTGGTGTGCAAGTCAGAGCACGATGACTCAACTCGTATTTACAATAACCAATTTGATGATTGGCTATATATTCACGATAAAGAACTGTGGCGTTTTGACCACTTTGCAAAAGAAATTATGGGACGTTAGGAATATGGCGATTTTTGAATTCGATGAAAAAACTTCGCTCGTCGGCACAGTCAGAGATGTTGATACTAGGAAAGTTTCAATTCATGTCAAGTCTGACGAGGATTTGAGGAAAGCAAAGGTAGGTCAGTTAGTATGTCTTGAAGTATTTTCAGGCGTTGAAACTTGGCTAGTAGCCATTGTTGAGAAAGTTACAAAGTCTGTTTCTTTAACTAGCGCAGAAATCATAGAAGATGACGATGAGCTCGAGCATGAAGGAGATATAGAAGATGTCATTAATGCAGTGAGAGTATCTTTAGTCGGTTCTGTAAGGTGGAATGCTCTTGAAAACTCTGCCGGTTTCAGTCGATCATTAATGCAGGTTCCTGATATTGACGCAAAGGCTTTTGTTTTAGTTGGTAATGAACTTGAAGATTTCATGAACATTTTAGTATCAGAATCTGATACTGGGCACAGTCTGGATTTAGGTTCTTATGTAATAGACGAAAATGCTCACGCATACTTAGACGGGAATAAATTTTTTCAACGCCATGCCGCATTAGTTGGTAGTACGGGGTCTGGAAAATCTTGGACCGTTGCATCTATTCTAGAGAGAGCAGCGAAATTACCTTCTTCAAACTTAATTGTTTTTGATCTTCATGGCGAATACAAAAGCCTTAGCTACGCTAATCAATTAAGGGTTCCTGGACCAGAGGAACTTGGTCAATGTAATAATCAGATCCTATATCTTCCTTATTGGCTTTTAAACACAGAAGAAATGCAATCGCTCTTTATTGATAGCTCAAGTTTTAGTGCACAAAATCAAGTTTCTAAGTTCCAGGAATCTGTTGTTGATAGGAAAACAGGCACGTTAAAAAAATTAAATAAAAAAGAAGTTTTAGCAGCATTCACTCTGGACAGCCCAATTCCTTTTAAAATAGAAGACGTTGTTGCTGACCTAAAATACCTGAACGAAGAGATGGTTCCCGGAGCTAAAGCTGGCTCCGAAAAGAAAGGTCCGTTTAATGGATCTTTCGATAGACTAATTGCAAGAATAAAAGGTAAGTTGGAAGATCGAAGGTATGGATTTCTATTTCAGGCTCCAGACGCAGAAAATGAGTATGGAGCGCTAGGAAGCTTAGTTTCTAAACTAATGAATTTTGAGAAAGAGAAAGAACAAATAAAAGTCATAGACTTCTCTGAGGTTCCTTCTGATATTTTACCTGTAATGGTAGGGCTGGTTGGCCGTTTAATTTATCAAATACAGTTCTGGACCAATCATGATGAGAGGCACCCAATTGCAATGGTATGTGACGAAGCTCATCTTTATTTACCCAAAAAAGATGGTAAAAACCCAGTAGAGAAAAGGGCTATTGAATCTTTCGAAAAAATTGCCAAGGAAGGACGTAAATATGGAGTTGCGCTATTCATTGTTAGCCAAAGGCCCTCTGATGTAAGCACTACAATTTTAAGTCAATGTAATAATGTCATTTCTTTGCGCCTTACAAACTCTGAAGATCAAACGACCGTTAAAAAACTGCTACCAGATAGCTTGGATAGCCTACTAGACATATTACCAATTATGGATGTGGGAGAAGCTCTAGTAGTTGGGGACTCTGTTTTGCTTCCAAGCAGAATTAAGATAACCCCACCACTTGAAAAACCTTTGAGTGAGACGGTTAAATTCTGGGAAAGGTGGTCAAAGACCAACGAAAATATCGACTATGAATCTGTTGTTGAAAATTTACGCAAACAAAGTCGTTCATAAACCATAAAGCAAAATAAATTAGATAACATTGAAGTGATTAATATGTATATTGGCGAGAATGGCTCAGGAAAGAGCAGAAAGCTTTCCTGCTTGAGCAAACAGCACATAGAGCAAGAAAAGAAAGTACTTGCTATTGCTACATCTAATAATGATAGGTTTCCAAGGAGAAATCCCCACAAAGATTATCATTATATGGGAGTAAGGCTAGGGCGCTTCGTTGCAATTGAGGCGATCAAAGGAGCATTCAAAAAGGTATACAAAAATCACGACCACTTCCTTCGCAATATATTCAAAATATTAGATTATGTAGGATACGAAAATAAAATTGGCATTAAAGTTAATGGGTTTTCCGAAAACCCCGTTGAATTATTGGAAGAATTTCGAAGAAAATCAGATATTCAAGATTTTCCTAAGTCATGGTCACATGAACAGACTACTGATTTGTTTTTAGACATTACAAGACTACAACAACAGCTTAAAGGTAAATTGGATGAAATAATCTGGGCTGCTGAAGGTTTAAACTCAACTTTTCTCGCAGATGAATCGCTGGTCGCCTTGTTTGCAAATGAGAAACTTTTCAAAAAAGCAAAAATATTCAAGTCGATAGATATAATACTAGAAAAGAATGGGCATAAATTTGATTTATCAGATGCAAGCTCAGGCGAGTTGTCACTTATATCAACAGCGGCTTTTATATCATCTAGAATTAATCCTGAATCAGGTCCGGTATCAATTTTTATTGATGAGCCGGAAAATAGCCTACATCCTAAATGGCAGAAAAACTATCTATCAAACTTACTTAATATATTCCCTTATAATCGTATAGATTTTTTTATTGCAACCCATTCACCACTTGTTGTGGACGGCGCTGTGAAAGAAGATAACGCTGATGTATTTCGATACCAAAATGGTAGATTTGTTCTCCTAGAGCAGAAGTCTAGAAATATTGAGGATGCATTAATTGATCAATTTGACATAGTGACCTCAGAAAATAACGCGCTATCCGAACGTTGTATTGACCTCATTAATGACACAAGCTCTGGAAAGATAGACCAATCACAAGCATTGTTCGAGATTAGCAGGTACAAGTCGTTTTCCCAAGAATCAAATCAGTTAGAGTTTCTAAATGGTGTCGTGGATATTATTAAGGGACTAAATAATGCCAAAGGTTAAGTTTTCTACAGCAGAAATACGAGCGATGAGAAGCGCTTCAAACCAAGGACATACCGGATGGGGTAACAGCAATTTAACAACTGCAAAACGAAAAATAAAAATCGAGAAACGTAGGCACCTTGGTTAGATTTGCTGCTACTGCCAAAGAGACACTACAGCAGAGTTCGCTATGGTTTTAGATATAGAACATATAATTCCAAAAAGTGAATTTCTTAAACACATGTTCACAATGAAAAATTTAAGTGTATCTTGTAAACGGTGCAACATGCTCATTAAAAAAAATGATTTAACATTTCTTGATATTCCGTTACATGCATTACCACGTCGGAAGTTCAGAAGTAAATACTACAAGTTTATACATCCTAATTTGGATAATATAGAAGAGCATTTGGAACTTAATATTGTACGTAAAGGTCGAGTTCGTTTTATCAAGTATCTAGTCCAAAACGAAAGTAAAAAAGGCGCTTTTACGTACAATTACTTTAGGCTCAGAGAACTTGAGTTAGATGCCGCCAATCAGGCTCAGGGAAGGACAAAGAAAGTAATTAGAGATCACATAGCAGCTGAAGCTTTCAGGCGTCTTGTAGAGAATTCTTAGCTACTTCAGAATGGGGAAGCTAAATCAGAATGGCGAGACCATTCTGATTCTCAGTGAGAATATCCATTACCAAGCGCAGCTCCACACTAATACTCACCAATATTATTTAACATAATATACATTGTGCGCAGTTGAGGCTGTAGCTGCTCAGGGCGCTTACGGTGGTCAATGACACAGGAAATGAGATTTTCGCCAACAGTGAGATTGGTTCAACACTTTGTTCTAACGAATCTTTTTAAAGCTGTCAGATTGCAACCGGCATCAAATTAGAGATTTTATTTCTCCATCACCACTTTTTCTTTCTGCTCAGGATTAGCCGCTGCTACGTGAATTATTGGTCACTGACCCTCGCAAACTCGCTCAGATTTCACGTAGCGCACGATTCAGGTTTTCACTGATAAACGCTTTGCCCTTGGCCTGGGTACTTTTCAAAAACATGCATGAACACTTCCGAACAGGTTTTTGGCCAAAGTTCGTCATCATAGGATTCAGGAAGCTCATCAAGGATCTCTTCAATCAGGCTACGCACACGTGCTTTTGTGCGCTGCTTCTTGCGCCAATCGATGACCAGGATTTCTTTCATGCGTTCAACCAGCGACTTTGCGATCCGTTTAACGTCATTTCGTTCGTTATCTTTTAGAGGTACTTGCTGTGTCATCAAATCAAACACTGCGAGTTCTTCTTCAGTTAAACCTTCACGTACAGTTCGTTTGTCTTCCTGATCGAGTTCCTGGATGAAATCTTTCAGCACATTGAAGAACTCTTCAGCTGTATATGCACCCAAGTTGTATTGTTCGATCAGTTCTTGGAACTTCTGCTGTAAATCCTGCCGCGACTTGTTCTTCAGCATCATTGGCTGCAACTTGCGCTCGATGATGTTCTTCAAACGTTCAGCATCAGATGCCTGAGGCTTTTCGATCTTGGCTACCATTTCGGCCAATGCATCGAAGTCGATACCTGCGATGTTGATGGGTTCTGGAAGATTGCTTTTGATTTGAATAGTCGTGATCGCATCATCTAGCAACTCGTTAACCTGGTGCCTGACAACGTCTAGAACGTCTTCATCATCAATGCTCAAACCAGATTTCTGTCGCATCTGAGCGTAGATAACGTTGATGGCTATGCGGTGTGGTACGTATAGATTCGCATCATCATTCGGCAAGATCGCTTTGAATATCCGGTTTATTTGTCGCACAAAGGCTGTAAATTCGTCCTTTATCTCAGGGTTCAGCAGAATTTCACTGGCGTCATCAAGCATTTGCAGCTTGGTAAAGCCTTCAGTTGGCGCTGAAATAATCGTTTCTAAATCAATATGGTGCTTAGTTAAAAATGCCCTTAACTCGGCTATTGCCGTTCCCAGCGCAGCAACAAGCTCGCGTTTATCTTTAGCTGGGCTATCAACGCCATAGCCAGGTGTAGGTTCTGATATCTGACCACCGCCGTACAGTCCCAATGCTTGCTGTAATGAACTGAATATATTGATGTAATCAACGATCTGGCCCGCTGATTTACCAGGGTATACTCGGTTTGCACGAGCAATGGTCTGCATCAATGTGTGGCTTTTAAGTGGCTTATCCAAGTACAGCGTTGAAACTGATGGCGCATCAAAGCCCGTTAGCCACATGGCACATACGAAGACGATCCTTAGGTCATCATCAGGATCTTTAAACTTTTCATCGAGCTTTTCTTTTAGGAAGCGTTCTCGGTGTGGTTTGTAATCAAGTCCTTTTTTGGCCAATCGCTCATCATCATTTTGGCCACCTGACACCACAACAGCCATGTCTGTGGCTTCCATATGGTCGATTTGAAATTTCAGTTTTGCGAGACGACTGCCCTTCACGTATTTAGTTTGTGTCTTAAGGCTTTTTAGCTTTGCGTTCCAAGCTTGCTGCACTTTGTCGTACATGCGGATCGTGGTTGCTTTGTCGATAGACACAACCATCGCTTTGCCGAGTTTTCCATCATCAAAGGGCGCACGATTGACGTAGTGCTCAACGAGATCCGATGCAATAGTTTCTAGGCGGTCATCTCGTGTAATAACGTGATACGCCTTGGCAAACTCGCGCTCTAGGCGCTCTTCCTGCTCATCAGTCAAGTCTGCCTGGTCTAGGATGTCAGCGATTTCGTCACCAATATCATCACGCGCAAGATTCACTTCTGGGACGCGGTTTTCATAATACAAAGGCAATGTAGCCTTATCATCGACGGCGTCAGCGAAGTTGTAGATACTGATGTAATCACCGAACACCTCGCGAGTCTTAGCTTCACCTGCAAGCAACGGGGTTCCCGTGAAAGCCATGAAAGCCGCATTGGGCATGGCTTTACGCATGTTCATCGCTAGCGTGTCGTATTGGCTTCGGTGAGCTTCATCAGTGATCACAATGATGTCATCACGCTCTGAAAGTAGCGGATATTCACCTTTCTCATCACCTTTAAATTTCTGGATCAGTGTGAATACAAAGCGTTTGTCAGTGGAGAGTAATTCTTTTAATTCTGCACCTGATCCTGCTTGGCAATTTTCAGTTAAGATCCCAGCGCTGTTGAATGTTTTGTAGATTTGATCATCGAGATCGGTACGATCTGTAACGAGTACAAACGTCCAGTTTCCGGTGTATTTTCGGAATGCTTTTTTACAGAAGAACACCATTGAAAAGCTTTTGCCACTTCCCTGGGTGTGCCAGAACACACCTAACTGCCCTGCTCTCTCTTTTACGTTGCTCAGGCCATCAAGGGCCTGATTCACACCAAGGTATTGATGGTATTTCGCAACAATCTTGATGGTGTGCTTTTGCTTAACGAACAGCGTGTAGTTTTCAACGATGTCGAGCAGTCGGGTTCTGTCACATACACCCCGAATGACCACTTCCAAGCTAACGCGCCGCGCCTCCTGCTCACTCTCTATCTTTTTCCATTCTGAAAAGTGTTCCCATTGGCTGGAGATCGTACCTACGCGGGACTGTACACCGTTGGAGAGAATGATGAGCTGGTTAAAGTAGAACAGCTGCGGAATGGTTTTGCGGTAGTCACTAAGGTTGTCCTTATATGCATTCAGCAGGTTTTTATGGCTGGCTTTAAGCTCAATAAATACCAGCGGTAAACCGTTAACAAACCCAAGAAGATCGGGGCGGCGGGTTTCTATCTCGCCACTAATGCTCATTTGACTACACAGCAGGAAGTCGTTTTCTGAAGGTGTCTCCCAATCAACAAATCGAACTACACAGTCTTCTTCATCCGCTGCATCAGTGGCATAGGTGTAACCATCCTTGAGCAGGCCATACACCTCTTCGTTCGCAGCAATATCACTCATTGCGCTGCGGTCACGCGAAATCTCATCGATGGCTTCCTGAAGGATTCGACCAGGAATGCCCTGATTCAAGTTTTCTAACGCAGCACGAAGACGGCTGAACAACACAACATCATTTCGGGTCTCGCGGCCAAATGCTAGGTCACCTTCAGCATCACGACCAAACAGTTCATCCCAGCAAGTAGATGTCTGCCACCCCAGACTGTTGAATAGTGAGATGGCTGGCTGTTCAACTAAACCGTCTTCCGTGTACGTCATTGTCATTACCACTACTGAATGTTTTGTTTGCGCCAGTTATCAATTGCTTTTGCAATCCGTCCATCTCTTGCATCAGTTTGCCATTCATCCCAGAAATCTACAGTTCCACTGTTGGGTTTATGGGTCGGTTCATCGATTCTTATTCGGCTAGGCAGCAGGCTGGCATCACCAACAACAAGAGCCTCGCCTGTATCAAGTGTTGGAAGAACATCACTGAATCCACCTAGGCTGTCGGGAAGTAACCTTTTGACTACAGACTGATCATCAGCATTCGTTAAGCGCATGGATACGAAATTACTACATTGGCTCAACATGGTCTTGTTTACTTCTGATGGCCTTTGACTGATGACAACCAAACTAACTCCGTATTTGCGCCCCTCTTTTGCAATTCGCTCGAATATATCAATGGATATATCGTCAGCTGCCCCAGCCATATTACGCTGTGGAATGTACAAATGAGCTTCATCACATAGTAAGGCTACAGGATGGCGTTCTTCAGTTGGCGTCCATTGTTGAATGGAAAATGCTAAACGAGCAACAAGGGAGACTATTAGCGGGAGAATATCGGAGGGCACCTCAGAAAAATCGATTATCTTGATACCACCTTGCTCGTTCTCCTTTGTGCTTCCCAGTAGAGCATCAGTAAGCTTAGCAAGCCAGTCAAACTCAAGAGTGTCGGCTCCTCCCTGAAATAAGAACCCTAGCCGCCGATCAGTTACCTTGTTTTCTAAACGAGCAATGAGCCTCGACAACTTACCGTAGAACTCTCCTTGTTTCTGTTTACCTGCGCTGGCCCCCGGAACCATTTGAGAATTAATATCGCCCAGACTCTGAAGTAGTACGCGTATATCGAACGGCACTGGACTATCTACAGTAAAGCTGTGGAGGATGTCTGCGTGCCCTCCATCTTCTAAATATCTTTGCTTGGCAGAATTTACTTCACGAGACATGATCATCGCTTGATTCGGAGCATTTTGATCAGAACGGTCTACGAACAGCGACACTAAGGCCTCATAAGATAACAGCCAATATGGCAAGTAAATCGCTCCATCCGCTATCGTCTTACCCGATTCAACTTCACCTGGCCCCGCCACTTTGTAGTGTTTTAAACCATCGTGCTGCAAGGGTGCATATTCTCCGTGCAGGTCAAAGACGATCGCATTCGATGCTTGTAATTTAGCCATCTGTTCAATGATTTTAGCCGTAGTCCAAGATTTCCCTGACCCCGTGCTACCACCGATAAACGCGTGGCGTTGGAAGAACTTGTTTCCGTTCAAGTACGCAGTAGCGTTGTCATCAAGTGTGTACTTGCCGAGCGTTAGTGATTTTCCATCGGCGGCAGCATTTGAAAGAACTTGCATGAAAGCCGTCAATTCAGCGCCTTCCAATGCAAAGCAATTTGCGTCTATTTCAGGGACACTTTCAAGCGTCCTTCTGAATACGTTGTGACGCTCACCATCGCGGTCTAGCATTGTTCCAATGAGGGCTACCTTACACAGGTTTTGCTCATTGTTTTTCTCTTCATCGCTCTCTTCGATATCGAAAAGTTTTTTTCTGGTGACCTGAGAAATTAGCCCTATCAAGTGTTGTCCTGGCTTGGCACTTTGTAGAACTGCTAACCTGTTTACCTGAAGTCTCTTCAATAGTTCACTGTCTGACACTTCGACAACGACTGTTGTTGTATCTACTGATGCTACTTTTCCAAGTGCTTGCTCATCTGTGTAGTTGAATAATGGCACTATTTCTTCCTCCTTAAAGAACCAAGCTTAGGTAACCTGATAAACTCCAAAAATCCTGTCCGGTTGTCACAGGGGAGTCTGCCTCTGAGCTGTAAATTATGGATTCGTTGTCACTTTCACCTCGCTCTATAGCGAGGTAATTTTTGATTTGGCCGGATAGTAAAAACTGCCTAGCCTTATCGCTTAAAGCCCAAGTAATCAGTGTGATACTTCCACCATCTCTTACACACTTTTCTACAAGCTTCTCTTGAATATGCTCATCATTGAAGCCGAATCCTACGCACAAGTAGGAGTCACTATTCCGGATCGCCTCATCTGCTGCCTGAATGATGCTTCGGAAAGGCTCGTGATATGTGGCGGCGTACTTTTCTATGCCTGGAGTCACTATCTGCGGAGTATGACCCTCAGGGATAGCTTGGCACTGATTTAAACCCACAACATCACCTAAGGGACTAAGAAACCAATCTAAACTGCCGTGTACCTTTAGTATGTTAACGATTCGATTAGCTTTGACGGCTGTAGGAGGTGCTTGCAACCTACGATAGCCATGAGAAAAGCCTGTGTAGTGATGTGCTCCGGCCTGTTCGGCTGCGTATTCAGCAATGCGGTCATAGTTCGTTGTAACAATGTTCACTTGATCCGAAACCGAGCGAAACAACCCCGAAATCAACTGAGCGAGAGGGAAAGTTTCAGCACTCAAGAGTGAATCACTAAAAACTTTTGTATCCTGGGGGTTTAAAAGAGTCCAAGTAGCTCTCACTACTTCAGAGGCGAGTGCCTCCGGTAACCTAACTTCGTGCAAAGCAGATTCTAGGTCAGTACCAGATATCAGTAATGCTTTGAAGCGGTCCCAGCTCTCTGCCTCTGTGGCCTCGATACCATCTGTCGACACTTCCGCAATTAAGTACTCAGCCAACTGGCTCATCCCTGACAGCCCAAAAGCAGCTGATGCTCCGCTACCAAGAATAATGAGAGGACTCTTCTGGTAGTACTTTTGTGCTTGGGAATAAAAGTCGAATTCACTCACCGTTTAATCCTTTAACTCTATCTGTCCTGAAATCAATTTTGGAAGTAAGAGATCACGTTGCATTTTCAGCAAGTTATTTGATCTTTCTAACCGATATCGCATATCAAACAAACTCTTAGCGCACTCATCGAAGTTGTCCAACAGGCCATCTGGCGGAACTAAGATGTTATTGCTGTAGGCTGAGTCCCGATTCAGCCCAGGAACAGCTGCATCGGAGTTGTAGAATTTTTGAAGTCTTAGGTTCTGGTACAAAAAGTACTTTGACAAAGGCGATTTGACATAAAAGACAGTATCGATTGGCCAGCAATCACTATCAACCCAAAACACTTTTCCAACATTGCCTTTTCTTCCGACAATGATGCAAGGCCCTTGAGTTATCGAAACCTCGTGACTACCTACGTTACCACCACTTCCATAAACTGAGACAGGTCCACCTTTACGGTCAGCCTTTTTCAGCGCTTTTCCATACGCTAATTCCAAAACACCCCGAAGCGTTTTAACCTCCCAGCCCTCAGGAATTGGCCCAAGTGCCGAGTCGATGAGAGTTTGGTTTTCGTGGCCAGGGTAGCGGAAGTTGACGAACCACTCGCGGTAGAGGGATTGAGCCATCTCCACCAGAATCGCAATACGGCGGTTATTGTTTGTGATGAGATAGTCATACTTATCTAAAAGTGACACACAACTCAACTGGGCGTTCTTGTCTGGAATCTGGATTGTCTGTAAGTAGGCAATATCACGGTTTAATCCTGGCACCGCCGCATCGGAGTTCAGGTCCTTTAGATTAGATAATGACAGCAGGTAATATAAATATCTCAAGTCCAAAACACTTGGGTCATTAACGGTCAGGTAAAAGCATGTATCTATGGGAAAGAAATCTCTTTCCTCATAATAAACAGTACCGATTGAACCTTTTCTTCCAACAATTAAGCCTGGTCCTTTAACTAAAAAATCATTATGGAAACCAGTGACTCCGGCGGAACTCATAACGGGGAATTGTCCATCAACCCGCTTACTTTTCGGCAGCGACTTTCCATAGTGGAAGGTCACCAGTTCACCAAGTTTGTGGCTGCGCATCACATCAACCTCAATACGTTGCTGACGTTGTTTGCAATATCCCTTTCAAGATCGCGAGATTCTTTGTTGAGCTGTTCCAGCTCTTCCTGCAACGACTCCAGCTTTAACGCAAAGTCTTCGTCATGCTCTTCTTCGCCTTGGGCGACACCGACATAGCGGCCTGGGTTAAGGCTGTAGCCTTGCTCTTTGATTTCGGCCACTGTGGCCACTTTACAAAGCCCAGCAATATCCTGGTATTTGCCATCTGGAAAATGCTTATCCAGCTTCCATTCGCTGGTGTTGCCCTCGTCAGGATAATTCTCAAGGTACGTGTGGTCAGGCTGCTCACCGCGATAGAGTCGGACGATATTTGCGATGAAATCGAGTTGTTCGCTGGTGTAATCGCGCACTGCACGGGTTACTTGGCGGAAGATATGTCGCGCATCGATGAACAGTACTTTGCCTTTGTTTTCGTGGTTCTTCATCTTGTCGAAGAACCATAGAGTACAAGGCAGCGTTACCGTGTAGAAGAAGTTGCTTGAAACAGCAATCATCACATCTACAGCATCTTGCTCAATCATCTTCTGGCGTATTTCTAGCTCTGACTGCCTCGCATCAGAAGCCGAGTTAGCCATGACAAACCCAGCTCGACCTGATTTGTTCAGCGCAGAATAGAACATCTGTATCCAGATGTAGTTGCCGTTATCGTTGCGTGGCATTCCGTGCGGAAAGCGCTGTTTGTCGCCTTCCAGGCGTTCTTTCTGAATTTCGTTGACGTTGAATGGCGGGTTTGCCATCACGAAATCAAACTGACCGTGGCCACCATCACCTTGAGCAAGATGGAAAGGGTCTTCGTAGTAAGAGTTACCCTCGCGAATATCACCTTGTAGGCCGTGTACCGCAAGGTTCATCTTAGATAGTCGAACAGTATCGCCTGTTTTTTCCTGACCAAAGATTGAAAGCTCATCAGATGCGCTGCGGTTATGTTCTTCAACAAAGCTTGCACTGCTGACGAACATTCCGCCGCTGCCGCACGCAGGGTCAAGAATCTTTCCGTGAAATGGCTCGATGATTTCGGTGATCAAGCGTACCAGTGTTGATGGTGTGAAGAACTCGCCACCGCCCTGGCCTTCAGATTTGGCAAACTCGTTGAGGAAGTATTCGTAGATACGGCCAAACACGTCTGAGCCAAGGCTAAAATCAATTGCGGTAAAGTTCTTAAGCAGACCTTTAAGGATGTCGTTATCAAATCGAGTGTAGGTCTTCGGTAGCGCATCTTTAATCGATTCGTTTTCAGCTTCCAGCGCCTTCATGGCTTCGTTGACGTTCAAGCCGATGTTTGCACCTTCCGGTAGCTCAAGCAGATTGGAATATAGCGCCTCGTCTGGCACATACATTGCGCCCTCCGCTTGAATACGCGCTTTGATACTGTCTTTAGAGGCTGCCGCACGGCGGCGAGACGAACCACCCAGTTTTTCTTTTGCCAGGTTGAAGCGGTACTCAGCGTAGCGAAGGAAGATAAGGCCCAGAATTGGCCGAGAGTACTCTTGGGAAGTTAAACCAGTATTGGCGCGAAGGCTGTCGGCTGCGCTCCAGAGCTGCTTTTCCAGCTGCTCAATTTTTTTAAAATCTGCCATTGAATGCGATGCCTTGATAAGAAGACGCGAAAGTATTCGCGCAGTGTATCAGACACATTCAAATACAAGGCGTACCGAGCGCAAGTTTTGACACTAACAGGCTAATTTATCAGCAAATGTTGCGTTGTTAGAACTTAGGTGATCAGGGATTGAACGCTACCTCGTGTTTTGCGCTAAAAGACTTGCCCCAAATGTATGCGCCGAGGCCTATAGGGCTTACCGATTGAGCGTGCGGATTGACGGTATTTTGCTCAAAAATACGAGTTTTGAGGACTTCGGCTAAATTCGAAAAAATTTTTTTTGAAGGCGGTTTTTACCAGTTTTATTGACATTCCGCGACGGGTGTCGTGATAGCTAAATTTGCCACTTTTTGATGACCCATTGAATTGCTTAGGTTTTCGTTACAGACATATCTATACGGAAATAAAAGCCCCTGATAACACTGACATTTTTACTTTCTGTATAGTTATATTTCACTGTATTTACAATGGGTTACGCATACCTCATGCTGCTATGAAATTCATATTGGAACTCTCAAAATGCAGCCGTTATCAAACCGAAAGAAACGCTCAAAACCCTCTTCAGATGACATCACAGAAGTACTAAGTGATGAGTTGAAAGCAGAGTACTTCTATCGCTGGAAGCACCTGATGTCACTACTAGCGAGAAGATTCGCTGCCCATCAAGAACCTTTAGCTGAAACAATCGAGAGCGTTACGGCAGAAAATAATTTCGCTCGAGCCCCATCCCCCAAAGAACTCATGAGTTGGCGTCGCAGGTGGTTTAAAGATGGGGGCGATCTGCGAATACAGATCATCGAGGACGCAATCCGACAAGGTAAAAGCGCTCAATACGCATTTTTACTGCGTCAGCTCAACTCCAGCGCCCAAAAATCTATACAGCGAGATCGGCGCTCAAATGCCGCTTTACCCGGCTCTGTAGACAAGGCCTCTTCTCTAAAAAGGGATTTGTCATAGCAGGGGGAAATGCATGGCTCACAACTACGGCAGACGCCTAAACAAACAGAGTAAGGGCAAATCGACTCGCTATGGCTACAGCTACAAGTCTGGACGTCACCTCTGGCTGGATGACAGCAAGCTTGAGAGTCACTTCTTGCTCGATTTCGAGTTTAGAGATGAGGTTCACCGGATAGTCTCACAACCGATCCGTCTTCAATACCCAGATTTAGACACTGGTGAGTTGCTGGGTTATACCCCCGATTTTGCACTAATCGGGATTGGTGTTGACGACTACATCGAAATTAAGCTGAGCCGTTTCGCGAAAGGCGAAGCGTTTGAGCACTTGATGGCATGTGTTCGCACGCACCTGTGGAATACGCAGAAACGTACCCTTGGAGTCATCACAGAAAATGATATTGCCAAAGGCGATCGGCTCGAAAACTATAAGCTATTGATCGGCTACAAACGTATTCAGCCTCTGCACAGCATTAGCCTTCTAACACTGAAAAAATCGATTGGTAATCAAACCACAATGGCAGGTCTGGTGGACTACCTCGCTCAGCGTCAGCTGCCGCCGACCTACGCCTATGCCTTAGTTGCTCACAAACTCGTCGATTGTAACTTTGACGAACTGATTACCGATCAAACCGAGGTGTTTTTCCGATGAAACGACCTTTACTCCATTTCCCGACTCTTGCTGCAAATTTGACCTTAGGCGACCGCGTTTGTATGTCATTTAATGATGGTCAGGTACCGGAATTCGGCGAAATTGTGGTCTGGGATGTGCAGCGAAATAAAGCAGCTATCGAGTTTGATAGTGATGGGCGGATCATTCCATATAGCCCTCAAAAGCTCCTTGATTGGCTAAAAAACCAAAAGCTGACCTTAGCGCGACCGTTAGGTGTTCGGCCAGATTTTGAACGTTTAACAACACGCCAACAACAGACGGTGCGATATCGTGAAGCGTTTGTTAAACCAATGCTAGGTGAACGCCATCCGCAAACGGAAGCCTACCTCAGCAGCCTCATTCCCGCCGTTGTCAGAGAACATCGCTTCACTGAAGTGCCTCACTGGAAGACCGTATGCCGTTGGTACCATCAATGGGTACTTGATGAGCATGACATGACCGCACAAGTCGTTGGAAAAAGGAATCACAAAACACGCGTAGATGAAGACGTTGAGACGGTAATGAAACGGCTCATCACTGATCTTCATTTCAAACAGAAAAAAAAAGCGGCATACATACATGAAGCGCTCGTCGTCGAACTAAAGAAGCTTGGTTATACCGGCGTGAAAATTCCTTCTGAACGGACAATACATCGTCGAATTCAAGCCCTTCCTCGCCTTGAAGTCATTGCGAGCCACGACGGTGAAGTTGCCCGTCGTATGGAAGCGAGGATGAACCTCGGGGGCCATGAAGAATACAATATTTTAGAGCGTGTTGAGTGCGATATGGCACATTTTAATGTGGGTGTGCTGGATGAGTATGGACGTTATCTTGGTCCCCTGAGTATCGCTTTTCTCATCTGCTGTGGTACCCGTTGCATCGTTGGCGCGGAGCTCGTTGTGGGTAAGCATAAAGAAGATGCCTCAATTGTAATTCAGAGCATCCTAAACAGCGTTATCCAAAAACGTGATCCACGGTTTCCCATGGGCGGGATTGCATATGTCTACGTTGTGGACGGAGGTCCCGGCTACCGAGCACAAACGACCAAAGAGTTTATTGAACATGGCCTGAAATCAAACCTAATCATTTTGCCGTCACGGACGCCTTGGTTAAAACCGTTTGTCGAGAGTTTCATCGGAGCCCTGAAGTCGAAATGGGGTGAAGATTTGGATGGTTACTTGGGAGCATTCGATAGGGAAAAATACTCCGACCAAACCTTGATTAAAGCTGCGTCGCTTACGGTTGATGAGATAACGCGTGAATTGTGGGCTTACATAGAAAAGTACCACAACTCTCCGCACTCGGGCTTGCAAGGAAGAACACCCGCGAGTGTATGGCGAGTCAAAGCACGTGACCGTCACCCGGTATTTCTTGACCACCTAACCGACTTAGTTGACACCCGTGGTCTATACATTCCAAATCGGCGCTTACATCATGTGAAAGGAGTTTGCTATCAAAATCAGTGGTTTAATAGCGCGGAGCTCCAAGCGCTCTATCATCGTTTGCATGGCAATACCAAACACAAGCAAAAACCAGTTGTCGACATCTACGTCAATCACTTAGATGCCCGAGGGATCAGCGTTGTCAATGAGCTAACAAGTCAGAAATTCGATGTCCCTATCGTCAGTCATAAGCTATCTAAACGCGCGACATTTGCTGAACTAAATGCAAAACAGCTCCACAAAACAATTGAAGAAGAGACTCCCACAAAAGTCGACTCTGATGATCCCATCACACCTGGAAAAACACCTGGACGTGGCGATAACACTCCTCTGGAGATCCCTGGCCAACCCGTCGTCTTTGAGGATTTATTTGAACAGAAGCCTCCACACTCCCCGATAGGCCGTAACACATCGCCCTCCCCTAAGCCCGCAGCGCCCACCCAAGATCCGGCTGGTGATGAACGCTACTACAAAGGTGATGATGACATCGATAACGAGTTTGATAGTGACGACTTTGGGGAGGATGACTAATGCCACGTAAGCCATCAACCATTGAATTCCTGAAGCGAGTGTACAAGCATCCTCAATATCAAGCTGTCCACCGGGTGCTTGAAGACGTCAGGAAAACCTCGGGCTACAAAGCTAAAATCGTCGTCATCACTGCACGCTCAGGCGCAGGAAAATCAACGGCATGCCGACGTTACACCGAAAAAGAAAACGAAAAGGCGGAAAAGAAATCTCCCGAAGGAGTCATCCATCATCCCATACTCTATGTGTCATTGGATGAGCAATCCACGCCACTCTCGATCACCAAGGAATTGCTGCGTGAACTCGGTGTAAAACGCCCCAAAGGGCTCCATGATGATTTACGCGACGATCTTCGTAAGAAACTAAAACTCTACAACATTGAACTCATAATCATAGATGAAGCCCATCATGTATTGCCTGAGCACACCTCTCGCAAAGTTCAACTGTTTGCCGACTATCTGAAAGTTCTTCTAGACAAATCCGCAGTAGGCATCGCGCTTGTAGGCATGCCAAAGACGTTGCGTATCTACGACGTACAACAGCACAAGAACCAGACAGATGAAGATCGCGAAGAGAAGCAGTTGATCAACCGCTCGAGACAAGGCTATCAGATGTCGCCTTATGATCTTGAACAGAAGTCCAAGGCTAGTAAAACCAGCTATTGGGTGCGGATTTTAGCTGAATTTGAAAACAATCTTCCTGTGCGAGCTCTCCCCTTTACAGACGAGTCCAACGCTATGCGTCTATGGCTCGCTTGCTCCGGCTACTTAGGCGGCCTTGCAAATCTGCTTGAAGAGTCGTTAGAGCTACTCTCTGAAGACGAACCACTCACGCTAAAGGCACTAGAGCAAGGCTTTGTAAAGATGCACAGGAACCGAGCTGCGCTTCCCCCGAATCCATTTTCAAGCGAACTAAAAGACCAGGATCTTTGGGCCTGGTATGAATCGCGTACATCTGCGACCAAGGATGCGGGGTAACCGATATGCTACGTAATCATCCGGCAATCATTAAGGGCGAGTCACTGCGGGGATACGCGATACGAATAGCCTTGGTCAATGGCTGGTGCTCGCCCACAGATATGTTCAGAGATATGCTGCTGCCAGCCTTTAGTGCGGTTTCTCTTCAGCCCGACAAGCTTGCTGCGTGTCTTTCGAGTTTGACAGGCCATGCAGCTGTTTTACTTGAAGCAGAATCTTGTATATGTAGTCGGTTGACTGAGTTTCTGAGAGATGAATTTCGCGCGTTTAAGAATATAGAATCCACTTACCCGAAGGTTTGTCCTCAATGCATACAAGAGCAGCCTTACCTGCGAACTGACTGGACGTTACTGGGTTTCAACCATTGCATCAAGCACAAGACTCCGCTGGTTAAAGCATGTTTGCGTTGTCTTGCTCCATTTAAATGGACTAGTTCAATTCTAGAGCTTCGTTGCGAAGACTGCGGGGCTCATCTATCTGTTGGCTCCGACGCTGAAGTGGAAACACAGCCTAGCTGGCAGAAGCGTTTCTTTAAAAGCCAAAAGTCAAAACGCCTTAGCTTTCTGCGTGATTTGTGGTTGGCTGCTCAGCGTTGCGTCAGGCCCTACGATTCATTGTTCGAAAAAGGCGAGCGCCCGCCAGAGAATATCGATTGGAGTAGCAAACTAGATAGCGCTTTTGCACTGCTCACACAAATAGATGAGGCGAATCGTTGGTCTATGGGATGCCACGTGCACCGTAAAGTTGTCGCCAATCTTGGCTATGTGGCGGTGTTGTTGCCGATGATTACCCTTCAAGAAGCGCTCGAAACGCATTGGGCACTGGCGCTTTGGAAACCAAAGCCAGACAAATCATCCGACTGTGAAGATTTTCCCTCAGAATCTGGCTATCCCGTTCGCACAGTACGCAGACAAGCACTCAGTTCAAGTTGCGATAGCGACGAAAACTGTCAACTACGGTTTCAAGTCAGCTTGAGTCAGTTAGAGCTCGTCCTGGGTATGCAAGATGAAACTACCGTAACCGACCTCGCTAAGCAGGAGCTTGTGAGACCTAGTCACGAAGTTAGAATTTTCCGAGACAGTATCTTTTCTCTTTTGCAGCTCGTCACTGATTATGGTGCTGAGCGTGCAGCGAATGGAGAGAACTATCTCTGTCTTCAAGACTACGGCGATCTATTGAAAGGTTTCGGTGTCAGTACCTTAGTATTATTATCTGAGATAAAAAACAGCCCAACCATTGCAACTACGCGACCGGCAGCCACATTACTCGCATCTATTAATATCCGTAGCGACAGTTTTGAGCACCTCTGCTATGCGGGATTAATGAATCTAAGCCAAGCATCTGTTCCCGCTAAATCTGTTCGAAGACTACTGAGCATCACGGATAAGCAATTAGTCTCATTGGTAGATTGCCGTTTATTACCTCTACATACCCGCAATGGCTCGGCACATGTTTCCGGGCTCTCCATCTTACAGCTTCTCAAAACTCACCTACTGGTTCCTTGGTTAGCCAGAACATTTTCGATCAAGTGCGCTGAACTACGCGAAACATGGGGGGCTCAGTGCAGTTATCCAGCAACAGTAGAGAAAGTGAAACAGTGTGCTTCTCTCATTGCTTCGCCACTGAAGAGACAATTGTTTTTGCGGTGCTTCGTGCCTACGCCAGGCGTCCCCAGTATATTCACCATCAAGCAGGAGTGGCCCGAAATGGCGGACAACTATCAGATAGAAAAAGCAGAAAGGTCAATCGTCCATAGACGAGCCGTTGTTTGTAAGGGAAATCATTTTGCCTCAGAACGACTAATGTACAGCTTTCACCGTCAATCCGGTATGGGGATCAGAAGACCAACGGTATACGTCCGTATAAACAAGCTTGATGCCCGACGTGTCATAGTACAATGCCCTATCACAGGAGAATGTTTTGCTGTCAAAAACCTCCTTCCTCTCGACCAAAAGTACTCCTACCTTGAGCTGTCTATGGGAGCCAATGCACTTCGACTAGCACTTGGTGAACACCGCGAGCTTTACGATCAAATTTTGCAAGTTTTTAAGGTTCCCCTTTTCGCATATCAGTGGTTGCAAGCGCCTCATGAATTGTTGAACGGTTCGCCTCCGTCCACCCTGCTGGCCACGGATCCGCAAGGCTTAATGCAACTGATTAAGGATGTTTAACCAAGGCACGCGATTGACTAACTAAGTAGACTGCTATGAATATGCATGCCTTTCGAACCTAGGATAGGAATGGTTACTAAACCCACTCATGTTGCACAGTTCCTAGCACACTACTTAACTCAATAGCCCATGTCGATGTTCATGAGCCTTTTATCTTTTACGAAGCGGAGTTTTTACAGCTACAACTCATGCCATTGCTCACTATAAGGCAGCGCTACAGCAAAAACGGTGTTGTTTCTCGTGATGAAGATCCTACTCCATTGACCCGAATGCACCCTGCGTAGCACTGTATTTAGGTCTCTTCGAAACCGGGTCACCGGGAGTGCCACCACACCACCTGTACTACCTGGAAAGTCATACTTGTCCTTCATGTGAATATCCTCTGTTATAACTTCAACGCGGCAATACGTTGCGCAAAACCATCAAACAACGCATCGAGGAGAGCGTCGTCTACCCCAGGCGAACTGATGCAGCAAAGCTCTGGGAGCGGCAAATCCGCGAAATAATGTGCTTTATAGACCTCTATTTGCTCGTCGGGGCCGACCAACAAAGCCATATCTCTGAGAAGCCCAAGCATCGGTATCGTGCACCGGCTGGAAACCAAAATCTCATCGAGAAGTACCAACCTTGGGTACAGGTTTTCGACGTGATGGTTGATAGAAATCCTAGGTTCCATTTTTAACTCCCTCGTTCGATGCTCAAGTTCATAATAGCGTCCCAAACACCGTCGATTCAGGAGTGCCACTTAAATCTTCAGGAGTGCCACTAAAACTTTCAGGAGTGCCACTTAACAAGCTGGAAAAGCAACAAAAAATTGGCTTACATACGAGTAAATCAAAGTGATACCAGAGACAAAAACAATGGTGATAGAAGCGGAAGGATGGTTTGTACTGCGTCTTCATCAAGCCAGTGAAGATGACCCAAGATATCGAATCTTTGCCTCATGGAGAGCGAATGACCGGTGGCGCTTGTCGAGCGGAGCTCTTTCATTCAACGAGCTAAAGATTGCAGACTCCAATCTCATTTGGCCGCAGGTCTCTGGAAATACCTATCAGTTACCTTTTACCGGCGAAAGCGGTGCGACGTATTACACCGCAAGCGTACTGGAACGCTACCTATGTGAGCTAAAGACCACACTGGTGCACGTGAAGGTTGGGTTGTCTGAGCTAACAACATGGGCCAGTTACTCAACTCGCAACGATACCAATATACGTAAGAGTGAGGACTTCGACTATGAGACTACTTTCTATGAATTCTATGCATTATGCAGCGAGTTTTTTCGCAGTGTGCGAGAGGCAATAATCTGGTTCGACACGGCTAAGTTAGCATCGTTCGGCCAGCGTGTGCCACGAGAGATTATTTTGGAATTTGGCATGTCCGGCATGGTCGCCATCAAGGACTATCTCACAGCCAAATCCCAGGGAAGTTTTGAGTGAACTCGTAGACGCTTCGCTGACATGAGACTACAAGATTTTAATAAAGACACAAGGGGATAGACAATGAAAAAGACCAGTGAGGACAAGTGTTACATTGCTGAATTCCTATCGTTTCTGGCCGCTGATATTCACCATTGCCCAGAGCGATTAATCCCACTAACTGCTTGCATGTATCATACAGGAAACGAGCTAATTTGTGGCGTAGAAATCGACTTAGATAAGCCGCTTTTGGACGAGGGAGAATGAACTATTCGTCAATGCGGCTTATACATTCCATACAGCGATTAACAGGGTTTTGGTAATGGCCACCGTTGGGGGTGAGCAAGGCCTTTAAAACTGGGGGTAGCGATGAATATTTACGATGAAAAGAACAATGAAATAGTCATAGACCGGCGCTGCGATGTTTGTGGGGAAAGTGTAATGCTCGAAGTCAATGACAATGACATGAAACTTGATGAGTGTGGAGAGCTCTCAGCGAAATGGGGGTACGCACCTTCTGAAGACGGCAGTGCTTATCATCTAGATCTTTGTCATGACTGCTTCAAATTTGCCTTGAGCACCTTACGCGACAAGCGTCGTAGCCTGGCGATCGTCAACAAAGAAATTGACCTGCCTGGTGAAGACTTTGGCCGTATTGGCGGTCACGCTCCAAAAAGCAAATAAACAAAACTAAGTCCAAGGCGAAAACTGATTTCTGGACACAAATGAGTTACTGTTAGCTACGCTTATTAGGAATTTTATTAGCTATTCTTTTTCCCGACCCAGCGCCCAACCTTTCCAGCGTAATCCGTGTAGCATTGCCCAAACTTTCTGCCGAGAAAGCGCTCTTCTGGGATAATCTGAAACTGAGTGATGTAGGCCATGAAGACAAATACAAGTCCAAGAGCAATCAAATTGCAAAGATAGAATGCCCATCCAACCAAACATAGAGCCATCCCAAGGTACATTGGATTGCGTGTATAGCCATATATGTCTGACACCACCAAATGGCTTGAAGCATCTGGAACGCGTGGATCGACTGTTGTTTGGTGGTGCCGAAATACTTGCACACCACGTCCAATGACAATCAATCCTCCAATAGCGAAAAACCAACCTAAACCTTGAGTTGCTGGTACATCAAAAGAGAGCGGCTCAGTAACTTCCGATGACAACAACATGAGACTGGCTGTCAGTAGGAGCACAATGATTGGCGGGACCTTTAGCTCCAAGCTTGATAAATAAGACATGCTGCATCCTCGATTGAACATATATTTGAAACCTTTTAACGCTGCTCGTTAGTGGAGTCTCAAATGGTTGTAAAAAAGCACGCAAAGCGCCGTGGTCATCGCAATGAAAGTATGCGCCGAGCACCGTTTGCCACGACTAGCCCGATAACAACGCCAATCACCAAATCAGGAATTTGCGAGCCTGTCACTGCAACAAGAAGACCAGCAAGAATGACTCCAGCATTGGCTATCACGTCATTGGCTGAGAAAATCATGCTGGCTTTCATGTGGGAGCCATTGTCTCTAACATTGTAAATCAGCATAAGGCATATCACGTTTGCTACTAAGGCAACGCCACCAATCGCCATCATCAGCAATGATACGGGCTCACTTCCCATAGAGGCTCGCCTAGCGACCTCTATCAACAATCCAGCAGCTAAGATTAACTGCAACCAGCCAGACACATGCGCAGCTTTTAGCTTGGCTTCAGCCGCTTTTCCAACAGCATACAATGCCACTAAGTAAACAGCTGCATCAGCAAACATATCCAAAGAGTCCGCAATAAGGCCCGCAGATTGCGCAACAATGCCCACTGCAAACTCAATAAAAAACATCACTGCATTGATACCAAGCAGCCATTTCAATACCCAAGCTTCTCGTGAGTCGTTGTGCTTAGCTTCTTCTAATATCTTCTTGGCACTTTCTGCATCGACATGTTCGAGCGATAGGCGCTGAGCACCAAGACCAACCGATTTGATGGTTACCTCCACCTTTTCGGGCGAGTCAGCGTGATAAACATGAACTTTACGGTTAGGTATATCGAAGTCGAAGGAGACCGTTTCGCCAAAGCTAGCAAACGCTGTCCTGATTAGGTTTTCTTCCGACGGGCAATCCATCTTTGGCACGCTGAACACACTAACCAAATTTAACTCTGTCAAAGCAGGATCGGATTGCGGAAATTCATTCGAAGGCGATGTATCAACTTTATTACTTTTGCAACCACAGCATTGTGAGGGATCAGATGTCATAACTAGGCCTTGAAGTTACTATTTCTCTAAGCCTACACTCTATAGTTACTATAGGGTCAATAAGGAGCTTTCATACAAGATGAAAATAGGTGAATTGGCAAAACGCAGTGGGTGCTCTGTCCAGACCATTCGTTACTACGAAAAAGAAGGGTTGATTTCTGCGCCAGCCAGGACGGGTGGAAACTTTCGTGTGTATGACTCTCCGGCTCTGGATAAGTTAACTTTCATCAAAAATTGTCGAACTCTGGGTTTGACTTTGGATGAAATTAAACAATTGATAATGCTTCAGGACTCTCCAGGAAGACCTTGTGAGAAAGTAAACGGCATGATTGATGAACACATAGGTATTGTGAAGTCTCGTATTATTGATCTGCAAAAGCTTCACGATGATTTAAAGGTACTGCGTCAAAAATGTGGACAAGCTCGCACCATTGAGCAGTGTGGAATTTTGGATGAGCTATCACCTAAATCATCCATCTGAAATTGAAAATTAAGCTTGTGTAGCAATCTTGGACAATTTGGCCGGTGTGTCATTGCCTACCGCTTCGAGCTGAAGCGGTAGGCTACTTAGTTATGAAGTTTCCTGTAATTTGCCTTTTGAAAACCAAGTGAATAGCACTGGTAGTACAAAGAGTGTTAGCAGCGTTGCTGTTACCAACCCTCCGACAATAACGGTAGCCAGTGGTTTTTGGATCTCAGCGCCAACACCATTTGAGAGTAACATCGGGATGAGCCCCAGTGCCGAGGTCATTGCGGTCATTAGTACCGGCCTGAGCCTTGAGAGCGCCCCATCAAACACGGCGCTTTCAGCAGGAGAACCATCTTTAATGCGTTGATTGATGCTTTCAACCATCACTACACCGTTCAACACCGCGACGCCAAACAGCGTAATGAAGCCAACAGAACTTGGCACTGATAAGTATTGGCCAGATAGCCACAAAGCGAACACGCCACCAATTACAGCTAATGGAACATTCACAAGGATCAACATCGCCTGCCCAACGGAAGCAAATGTGAAATACAATAGCAGTGCAATTAAACCAAGAGATAACGGCACTACGAGTGACAACCGTTGCTGTGCCCGCTGCTGGTTTTCGTACTGCCCCCCGATATCCACTGAATAGCCGGGAGGTAAATCAACCTTCTTGGCAATCGCCTCCTGAATATCAGCCACCACGCTGCCCATATCTCTGCCATGGACGTTGGCTTGAACAACAACCCTGCGTTGAACATCATCCCGGCGCACTTGCGGTGGCCCAGACTCTACCGACACCTCTGCTACATCCCCCAAGCGCACCCATGCACCAGAAGGAGAGCGTAAACGAAGCTCTGCGATTTGTTCTCTGTCTTGACGGAACGACTCTGCTATTCGCACATAGATGTCATAGCGTTCATTACCGTTAATGATCTGACCCGCACTTACCCCTCCCATTCCGTCACGAACCAATGACATTACATCTTCAACATCTAAGCCATATCGGGAAAGAGCACGACGATTAGGTTTCACTACCAATTGAGATTCGCCAGCGATTTGCTCCATGGCGACATCACGCGCACCAGCTACATCCTTTACTGCGGACTCTATCGCTTGCCCTTTCTGCGCCAAAACAGTTAGATCAGGTCCAAAAAGTTTAATTGCGAGTTGAGCTTTAACCCCCGAGAGTAGCTCATCGACCCGAGTTGCAATAGGCTGAGAGAAATTGAATAGCAGGCCCGGATGCTGCTCAAGCTTGTGCTCCATAAGCTCTTGCAACTTGTAGCGGCTGTTTGCACTTGTCCATTCAGCAACGGGCTTTAAGCCAATGTAAATTTCTATGTTGTTAACAGGCTCAGGATCGCCACCAATTTCCGCCCTACCAATACGAGACATGGCATAGGTTACTTCGGGAAATTGCATCAAGATAGCTTCGAGCTTAGGCGCAACTTCCAGTGCTGTATTTAGGCTGGAAGATGGAGCCAATGTAACGCGTAGGTTAATCGTTCCTTCTTCAAGCTCTGGTACAAACTCAGTACCCAGACGAGGGACTACAGTAGCCGTCCCAATGACCAGCAAAACAGCGACACTTACTACAACCCGACTGTGATTCAGGCTCCAGAGCAGTCCTGCTCTATATGCTCGCTCAAGAGGTTGAAGCACAAAGCTATGCCTTACTCTGATGCCATTTCTGAACAAATATGTCGCAAGCGCAGGTACGATCAACAGAGCGACAACCACAGCAGCTAGCATTGCCAACATGATACTCACGGCCATGGGTTGAAACAGTTTTGCTTCCACTCCCTCGAAGCTAAACAGAGGCATGAATACAACCAGAATAATTGCGGTTGCAAAAAAGATAGGTCGCGCCACTTCCCGGCCTGCGAGTTGAAGCCTAAGTGCAATGCTACTTTTGTTAGGAGAACCACTCCTAAGAACGCTGGCCGAGTGTGCTGCTCTGGCAGAGCTTTGTTCATCATGTTCAGCATCAAAGTGACTTAAGTGCTTAAACATGTTTTCTACCATCACCACCGAGCCATCAACGAGCATACCAATCGCAACGGCGATGCCTCCCAATGACATCAGATTAGCCGAGATACCGAACCAGGCCATCACCATTAGGGCGATACCAATGGAAATAGGAATGGAAAGCAAAACCAGCAATGTTGCTCTGAGGTTCATCAGAAACAGTGCCAATATCACCACGATCAGCGCGAAGGCCAGTAACAGCGCATTGACTACCGTCTGCACCGCTTGCGAAATCAGATCTGCCTGGTCATAGAAAGCTTCAAAGTGAACCCCTTCTGGCAATGCTTGATTAATACGCTCAACCCTGCTGTTGATCCCATCAATGGTTGCTTTGGTATTTGCTCCCATACGCTTAAGAACGATGCCAGAGACAACCTCGCCAAGGGGGTCGATAGTGCCATCTTCGGCCCTTCGGCTCATGGTTACCGCACCTTGACGGATCTCGCCTCCCAACGAGACATCAGCAACGTTGGCAACAGTGACAGTAACACCATCAATAGTTCTAACTGGAACCTGCCCAAGTTGCTTCAACCCAAGATCTCCCGAGGCTACCCAGCCAGTTCCTCTGATCACGAGTTGTTCTTGGCCTCTATTCATATACCAACCGCCAACATTAGTATTATTTCGTTCCAGAGCAGCAATTACATCGTTCTGAGAGAGCTCGTATGCCAATAATAGGGAAGGATTTAGGTTGACTTGATACTGGCGAACCTCACCACCGAATGAGAGCACATCGGTCACCCCTTCTGCTGGAATAAGCAGCAGCTTCACAACCCAATCATTAAGGCTGCGTAAGGCCATTGCATCAAATCCAGAATCGGGCTCAGCGACCAAAAGGTACTGATAGACCTGACCCAAACCTGACGTATTTGGCCCCATTTCTGGCGTACCTACGCCCTCAGGAATTAGCTCTTTAGCAGCTTGAAGCCTTTCAAACACCAATTGTCGGGCAAAGTATATGTCGGTGCCTTCTTCGAATACGACCGTCACACCCGACAAGCCCGTCTTTGATATAGAGCGGACTTCCTTCACATCGGGTAGCGCATACATAACCGCTTCAATCGGATAGGTAATAAGCTGCTCAACCTCTTCGGCAGCAAGCCCAGGTGCTTCGGTATTCACTGAGACCTGAACATTGGTGACGTCAGGAAATGCGTCCAAATTTAGTTTAGGGATCAGAAACGTAGAACTAACAATAATGACAACGAGGGCTATCAGTACCAACAACCTGTTGGCCACAGCCCAATCAATAATTCGATTAAACATTGGGACTCCAGTTACTTAGTGGTTGTGGGGGTCAAAACCGCCTTTGGCGATTTGTGAAGCAACGAAAAATGCCCCCTTAGTCACAACCCGCGTCCCCGGTTTCATTCCCCGAATTTCGCGAACTTGCCCATAGGCATCACCCAACTGGACTTCCATAGGAATAAATTCCCCTGGATGATCTTCAACAAAAACAGTCCAATCACCATGTTCATCTCGAATTAATGCCGACTCTGGTACTGCAATCACTGAATGTTTCGTGCGAAAGCTAAAAAACACTTCGGCAAACTGACCAGGATGAAGTTGATGAGCAGCATTATCAACGACCAGCCGCACGAGGCGTGTGCGCGTAACCGGGTCTATGGTATGGGCTTCTTGAGATACAACGGCTTCGACCCTTTTACCTGCGCTTACCACTTCGGCTTTTGAGCCAGCTTCCAATGACATATCCAAGTTCGGTGATAAGTGAGCCTCTACCCAGAGCTGCTTTTCATCAGCAATTAGGATGAGAGGCTCGCCTGGGTCAATACGTTGCCCTTGCTCAAATTCATCGGATAGTACCGAGCCAGCAATTTCAGCTCTTAATGTATACTCACCCAAAGATTGTGCGCTCTGCTTTTTCAAACTTTCTAAATCACTGGACGCCAGCCCATACGCCAGCAAGGTCGCTTGCGCCGCTTCAAGGTTCGACTTTGCTTCAACATAGCGTTGAGCGCCAACCGTTTGTTGGCCCAACGATTTGACTCTTTGCCATTCAGGCCATGCGGTACGAAACTGAGATTGAACTATGGCGACACTTTCGCTAAAGAGCGTGACTAGCTTTTGTCCTTTTTCAACATGCTCTCCGAGAGCCACATGGCGATTTAAAATCACAGAGGGAACGCGGGGGGACACCCGATAGCTTGTGTAGCCATTGGTTAGGATCTCTCCCGGAGCATACAACTGATAATCAATTTGTTGGAACTGAAGTGGCTCAACAACAATGTCAGCAAGAGTCATTTGCTCAGGACTTAATGTTACCGCACCGTCAGCACCATTCTCGTTATCTCCATTGCTTGGCTCGTGTCCAACCTTTTGGTCGTCGTGCTCGTCGTGTGCATGTTCACTGTGGTCATGCTGACCATGCTCCTCATTATGTGCCTCTTTGTGCTCATGCGATTCTTGATGTGGTTCGTGGCTATCAGTTCGAGAGGCCGCATGAGCATGCTCTGTCACAGATGCCAATGTAGCCGATGAACCGAGCAATCCGGCAATTAAAATAGTCACAAATTTCATGTTCATTGATACCGTCCTACGCTTAGTTCATCGGTTGAATGAGAGTGGCCAATTGCCCGGATTGGTAGAGTGCTTCGGTTAATGCAAGCAATGCTTGTTTTTCAAGCTCGATACCTGCCAATAGACTCTCTGTGCGCTGGTTTAAAGCTAATAAATAGTTGGGGGTTGATAGGTCGCCGCTTTGCCATTGACGCTCTAACAGTTTTTCACTGTGTTCTGCTCGGTTGGCTAACAGCGCCTTCCACGACTGGAGGTGGTATTCATAACGTTGCCAGCTACCCCGTGCTGCCTCCCAATCAATTCGCTGTTTTCGAAAGGTCGCTATCCATTGCGCTTCAGCTTCTAGTTCCAGACTTTGCGCCGCACGAGTCTCGGCACTGAAGTTATTTCGGACATGAAGAGGAACGGAGACGGTCAGCCCGACTAAGCTGTCACCACCATCCCGACCGGCACTTATTCCAAACGTTGGATCAGGTTTCGATGCTCTACGAACCGATTCAGTATTTTCCTTCATTGAACGCCAAACAGCTTCAGAGCTTGCGACTAATGGGTATTGACTGAGAATTTCGTCGGTAGCCACGGAAATTGAAGATGGCCAAAATTCTTCGGGAAGACCACCTCTTGATTGTGACCATTCGGGCAGAAGCTCCTGAAGCTGAATCTCGGCCCGCACCAAGTTTGACTCAATATCTGCGACTTGGGCGATTTGCTGCGACAATGACAATAATGTTAGCTGCGCATCAATAGCCCCAATATCGCCAGTCTTTTGCCGAGCATCGACCAATTGAAGTAATGAAGTGAGCTGCGCCTTCTGTGATTGAGCAATCTCGGCTGCCTCACTAGCGGTTTTCCATTCAACCAGTGCCGTAACAACCTCCGCAGTTTTATTCAGCACTTGCTGCTTGTACATGTGCATAGCGGCTGTTTTTTGGAATGTCGCTTGCTTGGTGTTCAGCGACCTTCTATCCCAAAGGTCAATAGTTTGCTCTAAACCCACCGCATAATTGTTTTCATTGCCATTGCGATCTGCCCCAACAGACAGTTCGGGGTTGTAAATAGGCTGACCCATTGCTTCAGCATTGGCATTCATCCCCTGCCAGCGCTCCTTTGCTGCAAGTACATCTGGGTGCTGATTAATCTGCGTGGCTAGCCAGCTATTCCAGTCGCCAGCTAGTGCTTGTGATTGAAGAAATGAGGCGCAAACTACGCCAAGCGGAAAGTACCGTATTGCGCCTGTCAGGCGCTTCAAAAAAAGATTTGTCATTGTTTCGACCAAACATTGAATATCGTTAGATACGCAGAGACCCGTTGCCTCTGCGACCTCAAAAACTGAAAGAGTCGATTACGCTATTGGAGGACGAAACAACGAGATAGGTAAGTAGTTTGTTTTGCTTGATAAAAAATCTAGCGGCGCTTCAGCCGAAGGTACGAATGACGCTGAAGCAATGAAAACGACAAGAGCAGCCGATGCATGTCCATGGCAATGTCCACATTGATGACAATCGTTTGCTGGTATATCTGTACTTGCCGAATGCGAGCCTGAGTCCCCATGACCAAAGGATGCACCAGCATCTACAGCATGTTTATGAGAGTGGCTAGTTTGGTAGTGTTTTAAGCCAGATTGGTGCGGTTCATAAGTGGAGGCAACAGCAAACCATGATTGCAGAGCAATCATGAGAGTAAGCAATAATGTAAAACGGCTGCCAAGCACCAAGTTATTAATCCGAAAACACTAAACTAGACAAACGAAATTATCAGAGACAGATTATATGGGCAAGTGGCCTGCGTGAGCAAAACGCTCAGCGCAACGACAAGTAACATTCAAGCTTACATGCAGATTTGATCTATTTTTGTAGCGGGAGATCGAACTCGGTCCTTACTGGGAGCTAGACGACCAACAAATCACATCCAAGTGTTATAACTCGTTTTGGGGCACAAATGTGTTAGAGCAACCTGTCAGACTGCATCAAGCCTTGACGTGAAAAATGACAGATTGCGTTCACTAATCAAACTAAGCTGGTTAAGAGTTACCGGTGATACAACTCATGTTCGACTAATGATTTGACCTTGTAGCGAATATCATCGCCCTTCTCCGTCGACTTGCACACATAATTGTACCCGTCCCAGGAGATCCAACATTCGTTTAATAGCGCCTCAAAAAGGCCACAGTGTTCTTTTAGAAACTTGTTTAATTCCGCACCGCTGATTGATGCTGATATCTGAAACATTTCCTCGATACCGTATGCGAACTTAGCCGGGCCGTATTGCTTCGGTGTTTTCTGAATGAATAGCGTGTTGTCGCTATGATCCAGAAAAATTCCGACGGGGAACGGCTGATCAAACTCATTCGGCCCCATTGATTCGTAAAACGGTTCGGGGTGAGAACTCTTCACCGGAATAACAATAGCTTTCTTGCGAGCAAGATCGTTCTCTAGTAGCGGGTAGATGAATTGGGCTAGATAACTTTTCGACAGCTTCTGTGATAGCCTCGCATTAATCTGCTTTACGTAACCTCGAACGAAGTTAGCCGCCCCAATTTGGGTAGGTAGTGAGTGGAGTATGTCGTTATGGTTTTTGAAGTTCAGCGCTTCAGCCACAATTTCGCGGTGTGTAGTGAATTTCACGCTAATTGACTTTTCGCTTTGAAGATAGTTTTGCAGGCATCGATTTAATGTATCGAGGCCTTTTTTGTTATCTATGAAGAGCGTTAAGTTTTCGGTGCTTGAATCATGATGATCGAATGTTAGGCTCATTGTTCTTACCTCTCAGCACAGTACGCCTCTTTACGCTCCGCAAATTAGCAGGGCATGTTACGCTGACTTGTTAAAAACAACGGTTCGTAACCTAAAATATTGATTTTGAATGAAAATGGCTGTTGTGTGAGGCTCACGAGTTGCCAACTCTGTCACCGTGATGACATGTTAATCAAAACACCAACGACAACACCTGTCAACAGGTTGAGTTTGCCATCAAAGCAAGTCAAATCCGCGACAAACATTGAAAAGCCGCTACGACAAGTGGCCCTTCAGTTCTTCTTTATAATGCAAGCCTTTAGTAAAGAGGCACCTTTCCGCACACATGGCTTACCTAAAGGGCCAAACCCACCCTACTCTAGTTGTTCTTCACAATATTTGAGTAAATCAGACAGTGGCGTCGCTGCATCCGTGTCGAGAGAAGGCTCCTCAATTCAAGCTTCTGTATGTTCCCGTTCGATCCACTCTACTATTGGTGCTTCATCTTCCCACCAAACCAATGTTAAAAAATCGTCACCGTGGTAGTGAAATGCATGTTCCCTAACTACACCACCGAAGCTGATATCTGCTCGACTCCAGACCTCACCGTCAACAAATGACGGCGCTACTTTTGTTTTGTTGCTGATCAAAGTTTGGATAGCGGATCCAACAGGCATGTGTTGAGGAGGGATAAAATTATAAGGTAGTTCAGGTGTGCATTCGAAGTACTTGCGGACTCCATCGCTACCGTAACACGCTAGAAAGCCGACATGGTGCCCAAGCCGAATAGTTCGGCGAATTGTTGCCATAAAACTTGCTGAAAACATAGACTTAACGTATTGAATACCGTCAATCGTTAAATCTATGTCCTTTGCTACCGGTGAGAATAAGAAGTGCGGCATCAATAACTCAGAAGCAAAACTGTTAGCTGTTTTTTCCCTGTGATTCAAGCTACATTTACCTTCTTCCATATCTGATTTACTACACAGGCTCCCGACTTTCCCCCTGTCTTTAAACCAATGCCCTAACTCGTGTCCTATGGAGAAAAGCTGACGCTCTAGACTAGCCGAATCGTTGACTGTGATGATTGCTCGCCCATCAACGCCTATAATCCTCGCCTCACAACCTTTTAGAGGTTTGTACTGAACTCGAGCATTTTTATAGTACGCGATCGCCTCGAGATCTATCTCAGATGGGCTGGTAATACCAAGCTCATGGTAAAGCCCATAAATCTCACTTTTTATCTTTGCGTTCATCATCCGTCACAACGCCTAACTCAACTAGATCTTCAATGATGCTCAATGCTTCTTCTTCCGTAACTTCCTTTCCTTCTCGGAAAGCTATGGTCATATCGTTGGGAACTTGCCCCGATTTCATCAGTTCAATCAAAGCGTCATGAGCATCTAAACCTTTTTTCTTAATCCAATCTAACGCACTAAACTGGCTTTCTTGTGCAATCTCACTTTTTAGACCTTGCTTGGCTTTCTCTAAACGTCTTTTCCTAAATTGAAGCGAGCTTTGCTTAGCCACTAGCTGAAATTTTTTGAGCTCATCTTTGTAGCAGTATCCTTCAGCTTCCATATCTTCAGCGATTTCTTCCTCTGTCATACTGAGAATTTGCTCAATCGCTAACTCTTCCAACTGCTGCTGGGCCGACATTTTTTTCATTTCGTTGCCTCCAAAATCGCTTCTATACCCCTAGACTTTCTTATTAGACGTCGACGAACACTGTCAAAGGTCCGCTGACACCCCCCAAATACCTCATCTACAATCTGGCCTTTTTTAAGGTTTCGTTCTGTAGCATTAAGAAAATCTGTAATCTGCTTATCCTGCTTGAAGTGCTCTTTCAAGGAGTTCCATAGTCGCTCTGATAGGTGTACCTCACTAGCTGCGTCTGGATGACTGCGACAGTCAGCAGTTGGAGCCAGCTCACTTAAATCCTGGTCGGATAAATGCTTGGACTCCAAGGAACGGAGCATATCAGATGCGATACTCCGACAAACGTTTACGATTGATACAACCAACTGGCATTCCCTTGGTACGCGCCTCTCTCCTTCCAAAATCCTCGTAACCGCTTCTTGAAAAAGATCCTCTGGCTCACAATGCAACCCTTTTGTTCTTTTAAGAAACAGACACGCTTTCATGATTCGCGAAAAACACGTGGGGCTCAGATCACTAAGCCTCTCTTCAAACTCATTAGGATGAAGATATTCATAGTCTTGTGTCATATGAACTCCCTGTACTAACAAGACGGTAAAAAATTAATTCTTGGACAAGTGTCCAGATTTTATCTGTAAGTCGTCAATGTATATGAAGGCACAGTTATTTTATGGATATTGTCGCCTTTGTCAGTAAGTTAGATTTGATTGCATGAGGAGTAACGCATTTTGGCTGTTAACAAACCTTTCGGTGATGGGCGTCGAATTGGCGCAGTAAAACAACGCTCGCAAACTCAAACTGCCTCTGGGCATTGGGTAAAGCGAAATACTACAAACGGTCAGTTCATGAACGTTAAGTCAGACAAAAAGCCTTTTAAAGGCGTTAGAAAAGAAAAGTAGGAAATGTAATGAGTAGCAAATTCGAGATTTTTGAGGGTTCTAACCACCAATACTACTGGCGATTAAGGGCGCGTAACTACCAGATAATATTGGCCAGTGAGGGATATGTTTCGAAATCAGGTTGCAAGAATGGCATAGCATCTGCAATTGCGAATGCGCCATATGAGCACGCTTTTCGACGCTTAACAGCGATAAATGGTCTTCCGTACTTCACTTTAAACGCAACCAATGGCCAAGTTATTGGTGTCAGTGAAACGTACAGTTCCGCACAAGCGCGAGATGCCGGAATAGCCGCCGTGAAAAGTGAAGCACCAACAGCAACCGTTTTTGACCTGTCACTAGAAAGTAATTTTGGCTAGGCATCACCTAGCCCTTTTATTAGGGGAATTGGATGATTGAAATTCTTAAAGATCCAACATTGCAAAGCTTTGTCTTTTCACCATTGATGGGCGTTGCATTTGCTGCGATTTTTACTGGGCTCACAGCAGCACCGACTGACAATTCGCCAAAATCAGTTGTATTGACCCAGCGCATCTACGTCGAACATCGAGAAGTCCATCGAAAGAGTACTAGCAGTACAAAAGAAGATGGTAGGGAAGTCCTTGGAATGGTTGCATTGCTAATGCTCGCTGTATGGCAGTATGTAGTGAACATCAATTTGATTCACCATTACATCAGCCTAGGACTAACCTGTTGCTTATGTTTTACATTCACAGCCATTCTAATCTCCGCAATTAAAGGACATGTCACCGACAGCGAATGGTTTTACAAGCTTGTGTTCCCTTCCATAGCACTAATGATGTGTTTTCCCCTTTTGATTAAAGCAAGAGGTGCCGTATCACAAGACCTAATAAACTTAGCTACGAACTCAACATTTATAGAGTTTTTCTCCGATCATCTAACACGGTACGGTCAGGTTCTGATGATCTCTCAAGTAATAGGGCTATGCATGATCATCGTACTAGCTCTGATTAGTACTTTCGCAGCACTTCACTACGTCGCGCTTATGAACCAAAGGGTTCTAGGAAGATTTCAAGGCTTTTGGTTATGGGTTGCGAATATTACTGACAAGAGCGCTGGAAATGGTGCTCGCATTCTCATCTTAATGTTTATGGCTTTCGCATACCTTTTGGTTGCCGGTCATGTGGCTAATTGGACTAGTTAGAGCAGGAGCAAGTAAATGAAAACAAGAATCGATGTAACAAGAGACTACGATGCCGAGCTCATCCCTTTTAATTTTCCAGCCTATCACAACGATGAAGGTTACTGTTATCTTAGGATTCAAGTAAAGAACGGAAAGCTTGTGTTCATTTCAGGCCAACTAGCAGACTACTACAACACCTCAATAACAAATGCAGCTGAAAGTATCCAGGGCAAAGCGATTCAGCATTTGATTGATGTTGGCGTTATACATGTTCAAAGTAGTTTCGGTCTTTTCAGTTTTCTTCGGTCGAAGGAAGCCAAACGTGTTGATAGAAAGCGGACTCTACTCGAGTTTTTTGACCAGAACTCGCTATGGCTCCAGTTCTATCGTGCCCAGGACTCTCTGACAAATGAAGACTTTATGGCTAGAACAAGGTTTCCAGTTGTCGAGCGTCATGAACTGTTCACCGATTGTAGAGAAGAGATAGAAGAGTATCGAACTTATGGTTTTGACTTTGAAATAGACAAAACCAAGCTTGAGAATTGGAAATAACTTGTAATTACAAAAAGGTTCATGTTGGCGATCTTTAGCTAGAACCAAGTTCTGAGCGCTTTGTAAGAAAAATACATATAACTCTCCTTTTGAAAATGGGGAGGACAAATTGGGCAAAATGATGCTTAGTGCTTCGAAGCTCACTAGTATTCTATCTGTCTTAGCAGATCTCGTTACAGTATGTGCGTTTTTATATACAACTATGGGAGAAGCTTTTATGGAATTGATTACAGTATTGGCATGGTGCGGTACGGTTCTGCGGGTCTTACTTTGACATTGCGAATACGGTGAGGGACAGCCCTGGCTTCATCCGATAGACCGAGGGGTTCGATTCCCCTGACCCGCACCAATTTATCTATAACCAAAGAGCACTCTCTGAGGTCTTGGTGGTTCAGTTTTCGTTCACTTTTAGTTGGGACTGCACAACATAAGAATTCAATATGACAGTCATTCTGTAGCGAGATATCATATTGTACAAATTATTAGCAAATGACTATAATCGAGATGTTGCCGACATATAGGTGTGTTTTCGCTGCATTTGTCTCAAGATTGCTGTCAATTTAAAGAAGATTTCTCAGGCTTTATGTCAAAAGCTCTGAGGTCATTCTCACCGCAGTGTCTAAGTCACTGATTTCAAAAAAACAGAAATCTCAAGATTTATGTCATTACCCACGGTTAGCTATTCTGCTGGCTTGCATCGTTCGCAACGTTTAACTCTTAGTTCTTTGCCATTCTAGTGTTTTTCGTTCTGAGTATAAGGATTCGTATTCAACGCGGATTAGCATCTGATCGACCATCGCCCGAAGTTTGTCTTTTAGGTCGCTTAGTTCTGTCGAGGTTTTATCAATGGATAGAAAATGATGCTCATTGCCTGACGGTATTGCTTCATCCGTTGAAATCGATGCCCAAGACACACCCGTTTGTTTGATGTCAAAAGCATTGAGTAAGTCGTGCCAGCCCGAGTTATTGTCAACGACGATGGTTGCTTCATTGTTGGTCAGTTTCGATATTTTGATATCTCTGATTCTAGCTGTTCCAAGCCCATTGTTCTCGAGCGAAAGACCAATAAACGGAGCCTGCTCACTGACAGCAATGTGCAAATCTAGATGTGGCATCACACTTAGCCGAGCATGTTTTCTAGAGACGTAACCCTGCCAAACAGCAACAAACAAAGAACATAAGGCTATCAGCGCAGCTGCAGACGCGATAATTATTTCCATACAGTTATCCATGTTGTTTTCTCTTTCGATTTGTTAATTCAGCTGACATTCAATTTAGCTTGCTAAAGTTAATCCGTAATCCTTTAAACCGAGGAGCTTTGTTGTGTATCGCAAGTTAACGCTGTCTTTATCACTAATGATGTGTGTGAGTTTTCAAGCACATGCTGCTATCAAACTTGTGCGCTTTGTCAGTCATGATCCGGCATTCTATGGTCAGGCTTGCTTTGGCGCCGTGGTTAAACACAAACAAGGCATTCCATCAGAAATTGCCAATTTAGGCACTCAGGATGCTAGTTTCTGCAACGCCATTGGTGAGCCGGTTGACCCGCATCTTGTCAAACAAGCACTGTTGGCGCCCGATAACGTTGCACAGAGTCAAATCGAAGTTATTAGTTCGTCGGAAACACCTAGTCGAATCTTAGCGCCCATCGCGTTTTCTCAACAGCAGTTGGACCAAAAACAGCGGCTTGTGATTGGCGTCGGTTTTAACTATACCGAGCATTTGCAGGAAACTGGTGACTATTCTGGCGATAATGCATTGCTGCTCTTTCCGAAGCCAATTCTGCCAACGGGCCCATATCAGCAAGTAACAGCTGGTGCAGCTAATGATATGCTGCTCGATTACGAGGTTGAGCTGGCCATGGTATTGCTTGAAGACATAGATTTAACCGTGCCTCCTCGCCCGCAACAACTGTATCCAAATGTGGCATTTGTTTTAGCGAATGATTTATCTGATCGGGTACCAATAATCTTGAATCCTGACTCGGGTTACACCCAAGGTAAAAGTGACCCTGGTTACCTGCCCCTAGGACCTTGGCTCCGTTTGGGTCGCGAAGGCTTTGCAGACGCAGAAGGCAAGTGGCAAATCGATGCCAATATTTCGTTAGGTGTTACCAAGGCCAAAACCGGTGAATTCATCCTTGAGCAAGATGCGAGTTTAATGCAAATGCGGTTCGACCCGTATCAGATCATTCAAGTTATGGCGACGCGCTACCAACAAGGCAAAAATCAATGCATGCGTGACCGTCAGGGTAATCCGCACTGGGTGTTGCCAGAAAACGGAATCATCCCAGCCGGTTCGATACTATTAACAGGAACCGCTGGCGGCACTGCGATTCAGTCACCTTCCATTTGGCAAAAAATTGGATTGTTTTTCGAAGGCGGTTTTTCGATCGACAATGCGCGCAAAGCATTTCTCGAAGATCAATTTGTCGCGAGAGAACGCCTTGGGTATTTGCAAAACGGCGACCTAGTTTCGGCAAATATTCAGGGATTAGGGCAGCAATTGTTCGCGGTTGAGTTAGACCAGCAAAGCACTGTGACACAAGCGCCCTTACCTCACGCAAGTTGTGACTAACAGCAAAGATAAAAAAACCGGCCATTAGGCCGGTTTTCTTCATTGGCATTCTGTATTGGTTGCTAGCTTGAGCTTACCAACCAGTTTTTTCACGCAGTGCTTTGCCGATATCAGCAAGGCTATCTACAGTAGTAACGCCAGCAGCTTGCAATGCTGCAAACTTCTCTGCTGCCGTGCCTTTACCGCCTGCGATAATCGCACCGGCGTGGCCCATACGTTTGCCCGGAGGAGCCGTAACGCCAGCAATGTAAGAAACAACCGGCTTGGTTACATTTTCTTTAATGTATTCAGCTGCTTCTTCTTCTGCTGAGCCACCAATTTCACCGATCATGACAATCGCTTCAGTTTGTGGGTCGTCTTGGAACAACTTCAAAATATCAATGAAGTTAGAACCTGGGATTGGGTCACCACCAATACCAACACAAGTTGACTGGCCAAAACCTTCGTCGGTCGTTTGTTTAACCGCTTCGTACGTCAACGTACCTGAGCGCGAGACGATACCGACTTTACCTGGCTTATGAATGTGGCCTGGCATAATACCAATCTTACATTCACCCGGCGTGATCACACCTGGGCAGTTAGGGCCAATCATACGAACGCCTTTTTGCGTCAAGTACTCTTTAACCACCAACATATCCAAAGTTGGAATGCCTTCGGTAATGGTGACGATCAACTCGATACCAGCATCGGCTGCTTCGAGAATCGCGTCTTTACAGAACGGTGCAGGAACATAGATCACAGACGCTGTCGCACCAGTGGCTTTAACCGCTTCTTTAACGGTGTTAAACACTGGCAAACCAAGATGCGTTTGACCGCCCTTGCCTGGCGATACACCGCCAACCATTTGAGTGCCGTAGTCAATTGCTTGCTCAGAGTGGAAAGTACCCTGGCCACCAGTAAAGCCCTGACAAATGACTTTGGTGTTTTTGTCGATTAGAACGCTCATGCTGCACCTCCGGCGGCTTCAACAACTTTCTTAGCTGCGTCCGTCAGGCTTGTTGCAGCGATAATGTTCAGACCTGATTCGGCCAGAGTCTTGGCGCCAAGCTCTGCATTGTTACCTTCAAGGCGAACAACAACAGGAACTTTTACCCCAACTTCGTTAACTGCACCGATGATGCCTTCGGCAATCATGTCACAGCGAACAATACCACCGAAAATATTCACCAATACGGCAGAAACCGCGTCGTCAGACAAAATGATTTTGAATGCTTCAGCAACACGCTCTTTGGTTGCGCCGCCACCAACATCAAGGAAGTTAGCTGGGGCACCACCGTGTAACTTAACGATGTCCATGGTACCCATCGCCAAGCCAGCACCGTTGACCATACAACCGATGTTGCCATCAAGAGCAACATAGTTCAGTTCCCACTGAGCAGCATGTGCTTCACGCTCGTCTTCTTGCGAAGGATCGTGGAACTCTTGTAAGCGTTTTTGGCGATACATGGCATTTGAATCGATATTGATCTTGCCATCTAAGCAGTGCAAATCACCCTGCTCTGTAATCACCAATGGGTTGATTTCAAGTAGGGCGAAATCATAGTCTTCAAACATTTTCGCCAGACCCAGAAAGATCTTGGTGAATTGTTTGATTTGATTGCCTTCAAGACCAAGCTGGAATGCCAGATCGCGAGCTTGGTATGGATTTGCACCAACCAATGGATCAATTTCAGCTTTGAGGATCTTCTCTGGCGTTTCTTCCGCTACTTTTTCAATCTCAACGCCACCTTCGGTTGACGCCATGAACACGATGCGACGTGTACCACGGTCAACAACAGCACCAAGATATAGCTCTTCAGCGATATCGGTGCATGACTCAACCAAGATTTTGCTAACCGGTTGGCCATTGGCATCTGTTTGATAAGTGACTAAGTTTTTTCCCAACCAGTTTTGGGCAAACTCGCGGATCTCATCTTTGCTTGATGCCAACTTCACGCCGCCCGCTTTACCGCGACCGCCTGCGTGAACCTGACATTTCACAACCCATTTGTTATCGCCAATGCGATCGGCCGCTTCAACAGCCGCTTGCGGTGTATCAACCGCGTATCCTTCAGACACAGGAAGGCCGTATTCGGCAAACAGTTGTTTAGCCTGATACTCGTGTAGGTTCATTATGACTTTCCGTCTTTGTTGAATTCACGCTCAACTTCGTTGTTGGCGTATTTTGAGGTAAGTGCCCCTGTGACAATGCTGTGCGCAACACAGGGGCGTTCGATCATACTTCCAAAAGCAGACGTGTTGGATCTTCCAGCATTTCCTTGATAGTTACCAAGAAGCTGACTGATTCCTTACCGTCAATGATGCGATGGTCATACGATAAAGCGAGATACATCATTGGCAAGATTTCAACCTTGCCATCAACCGCCATTGGTCGATCCTGAATTTTATGCATACCCAGAATTGCGCTTTGTGGCGGGTTAATAATTGGTGTCGACATCAATGAGCCGAACACGCCACCATTAGTGATGGTGAAGTTACCGCCGCTCATTTCTTCAACGGTTAATTTGCCATCGCGACCCTTAAGTGCCAGCTCGCGGATGCCTTTTTCAATCTCCGCTACGGTCATTAGATTGCAGTCACGCAATACCGGAGTCACCAGACCACGTGGTGTGGATACTGCAATGCTAACGTCAAAGTAGTTGTGATAAACAATGTCATCACCGTCGAGAGATGCATTCACTGCTGGGAAGCGCTTCAGTGCTTCGCAAACCGCTTTGACGTAGAAGCCCATAAAGCCTAAACGAATGTCATGCTTTTTCTCAAAGACATCTTTGTATTGCTTACGGATGTCCATGATTGGCTTCATGTTAACTTCGTTAAACGTTGTCAACATGGCGGTGCTGTTGGTTGCCTCGAGCAAGCGCTCGGCAATACGCTTGCGCAAGCGTGTCATCGGTACCCGCTTCTGGCTGCGGCCCGGATTAACCAACGGCTCAGCCGAAGCTGCTGCAGGTGCAGAGCTTGCTGCGGCTTTCACATCAGAGCCGTGAATACGGCCATCTTTTCCTGAACCAGCAACGCCAGCGGCATCGACGCCAGTTTCGCCAGCTGCGCGGCGACCGGACGGAGTCACGACATCGCCCTTGTCGTTTGAGCTAGCAGCAGGCGCTGCAGCTTCTGGTGCTTTAACAGGCTCTTCTTTTGGCGCGGCTGCTGCACCGGCAACGAATTTACCAATGATTTGCTCTGCCAGTACCGTCTCGCCCTCTGCTTCTAAAATTTCTTGCAGCACACCATCTTCTGGTGCAGGTACTTCCAGTACTACCTTATCGGTTTCAATGTCTACCAATACTTCATCACGAGCAACCTGGTCACCTGGCTGTTTGTGCCAAGTGGCAATGGTCGCGTCCGCAACTGATTCTGGTAAAACCGGGACTTTGATCTCGATTGTCATTCTATTTTCCTTCGACCAATTAGTTGCTCGCCACGTTCAATGCGGCTTCAATCAATGCTTTTTGTTGTTTCAAATGGACCGACATGTAACCCACAGCAGGTGCTGCTGAGGCTTCACGGCCGGCGTAAGTCAGTTTTGAGCCTGCTGGAATAACGCTCCAGAAGTGGTGCTGGCTACAATACCAAGCGCCCTGATTCTGAGGCTCTTCCTGACACCAAACCCAATCACGAACATGGGCGTAGGGCTTAAGTAGCTCTAACATCTGTTCTGTTGGGAATGGGTACAGCTGCTCGATACGAACAATCGCCACATTACCGATTTCTTGCTTGCGGCGAGTTTCGAGTAAGTCGTAATAAACTTTGCCCGAGCAGAACACCACGCGCTCGACCGAAGCTGGATCGATATTGTCGATTTCGCCGATAACGTTCTGGAACGTACCCTCAGCTAATTCATCCAGTTCTGATGTACACAACGGATGACGCAATAGCGACTTCGGCGACATCACAACCAGTGGACGACGCATTGGTCGCAGCACCTGACGACGCAGCATGTGGAAGATCTGCGCCGGCGTTGATGGGATCACGACCTGCATGTTGTGGTCAGCACAAAGCTGCAGATAACGTTCCAAACGGGCCGACGAATGCTCTGGGCCCTGGCCTTCATAGCCGTGCGGCAGAAGCATGGTCAAGCCACAAAGGCGCCCCCACTTTTGCTCACCTGAGCTCAAGAATTGATCAATGACCACTTGTGCGCCGTTAGCGAAGTCGCCAAATTGCGCTTCCCAAATGGTTAAGCCACTCGGTTCGGCCGTGGTGTAGCCATATTCAAATGCCAACACCGCTTCTTCTGAAAGCACTGAGTCCCAAACATCAAATGGGCCTTGGTTTTCACCAATATTCTGCAGTGGAATAAAGCCGCGATTATCTAATTGGTTGTGCAATACCGCATGACGATGGAAGAAAGTCCCGCGGCCAGAGTCTTGCCCCGTGAGGCGGATGCGATAGCCTTCGTCAAGCAAGGTCGCATAGGCCAGATTTTCAGCATAACCCCAATCGACAGACTTATTGCCGGCGGTCATTTCATCGCGGTCATCACAGATCTTTTTCACTCGAGATTGCAGCTTCCAATCTTCCGGGCGCTTAGTGAGTGATTGACCTAGTGCTAATAGTCGCGACTTTGAGAAGCTAGAATCATAGTCAGCCGCCCAATCAACACCAACGAATGGCGTCCAGTCGACTGAGTGAGCTTTCATTGGGCGCCACTCTTTAACAACGCAATCGCCGTGATCCAAAGCTTCGCGATACTCGTTATTAATGCGAGAGACATCTGCTTGTTGCAGCTGGCCTATCGACATTAAATGATCGGCATAGTGTTTACGCGGCGTCGGGTGCTGCTTGATCTTCTGGTACATGACCGGCTGAGTTGCATTCGGCTCATCAGCTTCGTTATGGCCGTGGCGGCGATAACAAATTAAGTCGATGACAACATCACGCTTAAAGGTGTTGCGGAAATCCAGTGCTAGTTGGCTGACCAAAATGACTGATTCGACATCATCGGCGTTGACGTGGAAAATCGGCGCCTGAACCATTTTGGCGATGTCGGTACAGTACTGCGTAGAGCGCGTGTCTTCTGGGTTCGACGTGGTGAAACCAACTTGGTTATTGACCACGATGCGAATGGTACCGCCAACCTTAAACGCGCGGGCCTGCGACATGTTAAAGGTTTCTTGCACCACACCTTGACCAGCAATCGCTGAGTCACCGTGGATGGTAATTGGTACCACCGATTTGCCATCATCTGTGCCAATGCGTTCTTGCCGTGCTCGGACTGAGCCCATCACCACTGGGTTGACGATTTCAAGGTGCGATGGGTTGAACGCCAGCGCGAGGTGAACGTTGCCACCAGGGGTGGTGAAATCTGAACTAAAGCCCATGTGGTATTTCACATCACCTGAGCCCCAACCTTCACCGTGTTTGCCAGCGAATTCATCAAATAGCTCGGATGGACGCTTACCAAGAACGTTGATCAATACATTGAGTCGACCACGGTGAGCCATGCCAATGACCATTTCTTTGGCGCCTTGCTCACCACCGCGACGGATGATTTCTTTCAACATAGGGATTAGCGCATCGCCACCTTCGAGCGAGAAGCGCTTAGCACCGGGGAACTTCGCTCCCAAGTACTTTTCTAGCCCTTCTGCGGCAGTCAAGCCTTCAAGAAAACGAACTTTGTCTTCGTGGCTAAACGTGCCCTTTGCTTGAATCGGTTCAAGACGGCTTTGAATCCAACGCTTCTCTTCCGTTTCGGTTAAATGCATGTACTCGGCACCGATGTTGCCGCAGTAAGTTTTCTTCAATGCATCAACCAAATTGGCGAGTTTCATGGTATCGCCGCCAGCGGCGTACGAACCAATATTGAACTCGTGTTCGAAATCTTCGCCTTCTAACCCATGAAATGCCGGATCGAGCTCAGACACGCGTGGCTGTTTCCACAAATCGAGTGGATCCAAACTTGCGTGTTGATGACCACGAAAACGATGGGCGTTAATTAATTGAAGGACTTTAACTTGTTTTGCGTCGGTTTGAGGGTCTGACGCGGAGGTTCCAGCGTAGCGATGGGATTCGGTTGCGAGTCGCTGGAAATAAGTGCGGATACGAGAATGAGGCTGTTCAAGTTCGCCTTCCGATACTACCGGCAGTTGATCGAACAGCTCCCGCCATTTGTCATCGATCGACCCAGGATCCTCTAAGTAGAGTTCATACAGGTCTTCGATATAAGCCGCGTTCCCTCCGGATAAATGGGAGGAATCAAGCCAGGCTTGTAAGGAACCTTCGTGCATTTGTTATTGCTTCCCTTTGCAGCTTGCGCCGCAACACCTTTATTGGTTTAGTTTCACGTAGAGCTAAGTTATATCAGGCTGTCAGCCTAAGCACTATTGACAGCCCATTGTGCACTCTTAAACTGAGCGCTGTAACAACATTGACTTAATATGACCAATTGCTTTGGTCGGGTTCAAACCTTTTGGACAAACATTCACGCAGTTCATGATGCCGTGGCATCGGAACACGCTAAAGGCGTCGTCCAAATCGGCCAAACGTTCTTCAGTTGCGGTATCTCGGCTATCAGCCAGGAACCGATATGCTTGCAGTAAGCCAGATGGGCCAACAAACTTATCTGGATTCCACCAGAAGCTCGGACATGCTGTTGAACAACACGCACACAAGATACATTCGTACAAGCCATCTAGTTTGGCGCGTTGCTCTGGGCTTTGCTTGTATTCGCCGGCTGGCGGTTGTGCGCCGTCGGTGATCAAGTATGGCTTGATGCGCTCGTATTGCTTGTAGAATTGACTCATGTCGACAACCAGATCGCGAACTACTGGCAATCCTGGCAGTGGTCGAATGACGATCTTGCCGCCTTTCTTGGTCAAATCAGACAAAGGCGTGATACAAGCTAAGCCGTTTTTACCATTCATGTTAAGGCCGTCAGAGCCACACACACCTTCACGACAAGAGCGACGGAATGATAGCGTTGGATCTTGTTCCTTGAGCTGGATTAAAGCATCCAGCACCATGATGTCACTACCTTCTGGAACTTCCAGCGAGTAGTCCTGCATTTTAGGCTTGTTATCTACATCCGGGTTGTAGCGATAAATTGAAAAAGTCAGTTTCATCGTCTGGCCCCCTTAGTAAGAACGAACTTTTGGTGGGAATGCTTCACGGAAGTTCGGCGCCATATTGACGTCGCGTTTTTCCATTTTTTGCGATTCCGGGATGTATAAGCTGTGGCACAACCAGTTGTCATCATCGCGTTCAGTGAAGTCTTCACGCGAGTGAGCGCCACGGCTTTCGGTACGGAAGTTTGCTGCTTCGGCAGTTGCAACCGCTGTTTCCATCAAGTTTTCAAGCTCGAGGCATTCGATACGCTGGGTGTTGAACGCAGCCGAAGTGTCATCGAGGCGCGCTACCGCAAGGCGCTCGCGAATTTCTTTCAATTCTTTAAGGCCTTCAGCCATCGCTTCGCCTTCACGGAATACTGAGAAGTTCAATTGCATGCATTGCTGCAAGTCTTTACGGATTTGAACCGGATCCTCACCCTTCTGAGTGTTATTCCAGCGGTTGATCCGGGTCAGGCTTGCCTCAACGTCTGAATCAGATGCATCACGTGCTTCAACATTGGTCAGTGCTTCGCCAAGGTATTTACCTGCGGCACGACCAAACACCACCAAATCGAGCAGTGAGTTACCGCCGAGGCGGTTGGCACCATGAACCGATACACAAGCAATTTCGCCAACTGCGAATAGACCTTCAACAATAGTGTCATTACCGTTGGCATCACGGCCCAATACTTGGCCGTTCACGTTAGTTGGTACACCACCCATCATGTAGTGACAGGTTGGGATAACTGGAATTGGCTCATGCACTGGATCAACGTGGGCGAAGGTCCGCGACAATTCACAGATACCAGGTAGGCGTGATTCAAGAACGTCCTTGCCCAAATGGTCCAACTTCAACTTGGCATGCGGTCCCCATGGGCCATCACAGCCACGACCTTCACGAATCTCAGTCATAATGGAGCGCGCAACAACGTCACGCCCTGCCAAGTCTTTGGCGTTTGGCGCGTAGCGTTCCATGAAGCGCTCACCGTCTTTATTGAGCAGGTAACCACCTTCTCCGCGGCAACCTTCTGTCACTAATACGCCGGCGCCAGCAATACCGGTTGGGTGGAATTGCCACATTTCCATGTCTTGCACTGGCACGCCAGCACGTAATGCCATGCCAACACCATCACCAGTGTTAATGTGAGCGTTAGTGGTTGATGCATAAATGCGACCTGCACCACCTGTTGCCAACACAACCGCTTTGGTTTTGAAGTAAACGACTTCACCTGTTTCCAGGCAAATTGCGGTACAGCCACAAACCACACCATCTTGGTTTTTCACCAAGTCGAGCGCATACCACTCAGAAAAGACATTGGTTTTGTTTTTTACATTCTGCTGATACAAGCAGTGCAACAATGCGTGACCAGTACGGTCAGCCGCTGCAGCGGTACGAGCGGCTTGCTCACCGCCAAATTCTTTTGACTGGCCACCGAATGGACGTTGATAAACGCGGCCGTTTTCAAAACGGGAAAACGGCAAGCCCATGTTTTCGAGCTCAGTAATGGCTTCGGGACCGGTTTTACACATGTACTCAATGGCATCTTGGTCACCGATGTAATCGGAACCTTTGACGGTGTCATACATGTGCCATTCCCAGTTGTCTTCGTGGGCGTTGCCCAGCGCTACGGTAATGCCGCCTTGGGCAGACACCGTATGGGAACGGGTTGGAAATACTTTTGATAGCAGCGCACAGGTCTGCCCTGATTGAGAAATCTGTAATGCAGCACGCATACCTGCGCCGCCAGCGCCGATCACTACCGCATCAAATTCATACGTTGGAATTGCCACTTAAATACCCCACAAGACAAAAATGCCGGTGCCAACATAGGCAAATATCACGACATTCAATAAAAACTGTAACGTACCGCGCAAACCTGCTGGTTTGACATAGTCGGTCAGTACCTGCCACAGGCCAATCCAGGCATGCGCTAAGAATGCGATTAACGCGATAAGCGAAAATACCTTAGTGCCTAAATGAGCAAAGAAGCTGGTAACAGACTGATACGTTAGCTCTGGAGTAAGGACAAAAAATCCAACAACAAAAATTGCATATGCTGCCAATATAACGGCAGAACAACGCAATAAAATGAAATCTTGAACGCCGTTGCGTCCAAGGGTCGCTGCTTGCATTACCATAACCACACTCCCGCTAATACTGACAACACCGCTGTGATGACAAAGCTAACGTTGGCACTTTTAATACCGGAGTCCAGCTCTTCCCAAAAGCCCATATCCATGATTAAGTGACGAATGCCACCGACCAAGTGATAGGCTAATGCGGTCAAAATTCCCCACAGAATGAAAATTCCAAAGGGGTTGTTAGCAAAACCTGCTACATCGGCAAAACCTTGCTCTGATGCCAGCGCCATGCCGAGCATACACAACAAAATTCCAACACCGAAAAACAGAATGACACCGCTGACGCGGTGAAGAATGGATGCGACGGCAGTCGCGGGAAAGCGAATGGTCGAAAGGTCGAGGTTGACCGGTCGTTGTTTATTCACGTTAAGGCTCACTAAGCTCTCTGCATTATTATTAATGTGCTTTTTATTGCTCTATCTTGTTTACTCCTACGATAGTTTCTTCGAGTGTGAAAAGGTGCTCAAATTAAATCAATTTGTTGACCTTGCACAAAGAAGTGACAACACCTTCGTAGGGCGCACGACAGCAGTATACTGAGCGTATATAACAATTACAATTGCTACCAAAGTCTTATATCTATGGACAATTTTGGGGCTAGACTATTGCTCGACTTTGGGCCCATGCGCTCAAATTTCAGGCGCGCGCACCATGATAATTCAAACGGCCAATTGAATTGACTTTTAAGGCCGAATCTGGATAGTAGTAAGCCGCTTATTCGAGCACGTGCCTTGCCTCGCGCACATAATAAAATAGCAAGGAGATACCCTATGGCTGATAAAACAGCTGTGCTTTCCGTGGACGGCCAGGAAGTGGAACTTCCAGTACTTAGCGGAACTGCAGGCCATGATGTCATTGACATTAGGGCGCTAGTTAAAAATGGATACTTCACTTTCGATCCCGGCTTCGTTTCAACTGCATCTTGTAAGTCTTCTATCACCTACATTGATGGTGATAAAGGTGTGCTGTTGCACCGCGGCTATCCAATCGACCAGCTAGCTAACAAGTCTAGTTACCTCGAAGTTTCTTACCTGTTGTTGTATGGCGAGCGCCCTACTCCTGAACAGCTCAGCGAATTTGTTGGTATGGTTAGCAAACACACCATGTTGAACGACCAACTAGTTCACCTTTTCCAAGGCTTCCGCCGTGATGCGCACCCAATGGCAATCATGTGTGGCGTTGTTGGCGCAATGTCAGCCTTTTTCCATGATTCGCTAGACGTTAACAACCCGCGTCACCGTGAAGTTGCGGCATTCCGTCTGTTGTCGAAAATGCCAACCGTTGCAGCAATGTGCTACAAGTACAGCGTCGGTCAGCCATTCATGTATCCGCAGAATAGCTTGAACTACGCAGAGAACTTCTTGCACATGATGTTTGCCACGCCATGTGACAACTACAAACCGGATCCAATCATTGCCAAAGCAATGGATAAGATTTTCATTCTGCATGCTGATCACGAACAAAATGCTTCAACGTCTACTGTACGTTTGGCAGGTTCGTCTGGCGCTAACCCATTTGCTTGTATCGCGGCGGGTATTGCTTCACTTTGGGGACCTGCCCATGGTGGTGCTAACGAAGCTTGCTTGAAAATGCTGGAAGAAATTGGTTCTGTTGATCGCATTGACGAATACGTTGCCAAAGCGAAAGACAAAGAAGATCCATTCCGCCTGATGGGCTTTGGTCACCGGGTTTACAAAAACTATGACCCACGCGCAACTGTAATGCGTGAGACTTGCCACGAAGTACTGGATCACCTGAATATTCAAGATCCACTGCTCGACGTCGCCATGCGTTTGGAAAAAATTGCGTTGGAAGACCCTTACTTCGTTGAGAAGAAACTGTATCCAAACGTCGATTTTTACTCTGGCATTATCCTCAAAGCCATTGGTATCCCAACCAACATGTTTACTGTGATTTTCGCTCTATCACGGACTGTTGGCTGGATTGCTCACTGGATTGAGATGCACGGCGATCCGGACAACAAGATTGGTCGTCCTCGTCAGCTCTACACAGGTTCAGATGTACGCGATTTTTAATCGTTAGTCATCGAACGACAAAAAAAGCGGCTATTTAAGCCGCTTTTTTATTGCCTGCGCATCACTAAGATTCGCTTACTTTTGCGACTAAATCTCGGATCAACTGTAAGTGTTCCGGGGTGTCGACACCTACTGGCGGCGCTTCTGGCGCTAATCCAACATGAATTTTCTCACCGTACCAAAGTACCCGTAACTGCTCGAGTGATTCGATTAGCTCCAACGGAGATGGTTGCCAATCAATGTATTGCTGTATAAAACCGGCGCGATAGGCATAAATACCAATGTGGCGCAGCCAGAACTTGGCTTTCAGCGCGTCCTCAGTGGCCAATACGCCATCACGGTCGTAAGGCATGGCACTGCGAGAAAAATACAAGGCATTACCGCTAGCATCGTGTACAACCTTAACGACGTTCGGATCGAGCCATTCGTCAGTGCGATGAATTGGCGTCGCTAAAGTCGCCATTTGAGCATTGCTAGCTGCCAAGTTATCTGCAACTTGGCGGATGTTCGAGGGTGGAATAAGTGGCTCATCACCCTGGACGTTAACGACGATTTCATCACTAGCCAGTTGTAACTTTTCGACAACTTCGGCCAGTCGCTCGGTGCCAGATTGGTGATGGTCGCCCGTCATGCACAATTCGGTGTCCGAAGCACGAACGACCTCGGCAATGCGTTCATCATCGGTGGCGACTACCACACGACTGGCACCGGACAATTTCGCCTGCTCAACAACGTGCAACACCATTGGTTTACCACCAATATCGGCAAGTGGCTTGCCCGGCAACCGGCTCGATTGATAGCGCGCGGGAATAATTACAGTAAAACTCATCTCAATTACTCTGTCGCAGTGATGGGTTTAGCTTCTGTTTCAAGCAGTACGGGTATGCCTTCATCAATTGGATACGCTAAGCGATCAAAATGACAAACGAGTGACTCTTCACCTTCCGGCGTTGTCGTATAGTCCAGTTTTCCCTTACAGACCGGACAAGCAAGAATGTCCAGTAATTTTCGATCAAAGGCCATGGCTTACTCTCTTGTTAGTTCGCGCAGTTCGCGAATTAAGTTATGTTCTAATTTCGGATCGATGTGTGCCGTAACAGGCAAATAGTAACAATTGGTCGCACCGAGGTTTTCACACTTCACCGCGTCCTTTTCGGTCATGATGATGACATCATATTGTGCTTGCCATTGACGCAATCGGCTTGCTGAAATCTTGGCGTGGTCAATCAATGGGTTAACGTCAGCGCTAATTCCAAGTTTGGAAACCAAATCAAAAAATCGCTGCGGATGGCCAATGCCGGCGATCGCCAGTACTTTTTTGCCAGCCAATTCATTATGACCAATAGCAGCAGCGTTACCATCCACCGCAAGCCATTGCTGTTGCGGTTTAAGCTGCATTTGATATTCGTCAGTATGGGCCTCGTCGCCATTGCATATCACTGCAAATACACTATTGAGGCGCGATATTGGTTCTCGCAACGGCCCACTAGGTAACATCAAGCCGTTACCATGACGCCGGTTACCGTCAATAACCGCCAGTTCAATCGCACGTGGCATTGCATAATGTTGCAAACCATCATCACTAATGACGATATCAGCTCCTAACTCAGCGGCTTTATTGACAGCATCGCTGCGATGCGGCGCAACGACGACAGGAATATTGAGCCGGTTGGCGATCAGTTTGGGTTCGTCGCCACACTGTTGCGGCGTGATTTCAGGGGCAACGACGAGTGGATAGTGTGCTGATTTGCCGCCGTAGCCACGCGATACCACACCGGGATGAAACCCTTGTCGCTGCAGTAATTCTGCCAGCCACAGTACAACAGGGGTTTTTCCATTGCCGCCGGCGCTAATGTTGCCAACAACAATAACAGGCACTGATACTTGCTGCCGCGCTAGCCAGCCTTTCCGATACGCCAGCCGCCTGATTTGAACAATCAGGAAGTAAAGTGCTGTCAATGGCAACAACAGTAGTGTCCAAGACAGCTTTTTTTGCCACGCCTGTTCAATTGCCACGTTTGCTAGTCTCGCGCTTTAATCGCTGGCGGAGTCGAATTGCATACGATGTAGCTGGGCATAGGCCCCGCCACTTTCGAGCAACTCTTGATGGTTACCAGACTCCACGACGCGACCATCATCAATCACTGCAATTTGATCCGATTTCTCGATTGTTGACAATCGGTGTGCGACCACAATTGAGGTTCTGTTTGCTTGCAACGACTCCAACGCCTCCTGGATATATCGCTCTGATTCGGTGTCGAGTGCAGATGTTGCTTCATCGAGAATCAGGATTGGCGCATCGCGCAAAATTGCACGGGCAATGGCGAGGCGCTGACGTTGGCCACCCGAAAGAGTAACGCCATTTTGGCCTATCTCTGTATCTAAGCCATTTGGTAACCGTTCAATAAACTCCATGGCATGCGCGCTTTTCGCTGCCTCAATGATGCGTTCACGGCTGACTTCGCCATCCAAACCATAAGCGATGTTATTGGCAACCGTGTCATCGAATAGAATGACGTGTTGTGAAACCACGGCGATTTGCCGCCGCAGAGCCTTTAATGTCAGTTCATCAATGGCAATGCCATCGATTTCAATGAGCCCAGATTGAGGTTCGTAAAACCGAGTAAGCAACTGAGTAATGGTTGATTTGCCGCTACCAGAGCGACCTACCAGTGCGAGTGACTGCCCTGCGTTTAACGCCAATGACACTTTATTAAGCGCAGGCGTCTCTTTGGTTGGATAAGTAAAGGTGACATCGGTGAACTTAATCTCACCGTTAACGCGTTTGGGCGCCTGACTCCCGCGATCATCTTCTTCGAGCTGATCGATGATTTCAAAAATTGACCGTGCGGCGGTCAGCCCGCGCTGAAAATCCGATTGCACATTGGTCAACTTTTTCAACGGCCGTAACAGAAATAGCATCGCCGAAACCATCGAAGTAAAGGTGCCTGGCGTTAAGTCTTCGATCATGCCGGGTATAGTTGCAGCGTAGAGTACGCCGGCTAGCGCAAACGAAGCGACAACTTGAACAATTGGCGATGACATCGCTTCTGTAGTGCGCAATTTCATTAATTGTTGGCGGGTTCTATTACTGACTTTTTTGAACCGCTGCTTTTCAATGTCTTGGCCGCCATAAGACAACATCACTTTGTGGCCATTAAGCATTTGCTCGGTGGCGCTGGTTACATCGCCCATCGCCGATTGAATTTGCTTCGATACCTTACGAAACCGTTTGCTGATGACCCGAACAATCAAGGCCACGATGGGCCCAACAATCAGGAATATCAATGACAACTGCCAGCTATACCAAAACATCACAGCCAACAAACCAACCACAAAGGCGCCTTCTTGAACTAAGGTGATGAGCGCTTTACTCACCGCGTTAGATACTTGTTCGGTATTAAATGTCACTTTAGAAATGAGATCGCCGGTGCTGTTCTGATCGTAGAAACCGACGGGCAAATGAACGAGGCGGGAGAACATTTGTTGGCGCATCACCATCACGACATTCGAACCGACCCAAGCCAAGCCGTAACTTGAAATAAAGCTGCAGATACCACGAACAATCAGAATTAATACGACAAAGACTGGGGCGTACTTCAGTACATCACTACCGGGCTTAGACAAACCATCGTCAATCAATGGTTTAATGGAATAGACGAATAGCGAGTCAACGCCAGCGTAGCCCAGCATGCCAATAATGGCGATGCCAAAACCCATTCGGAAAGGTTTTATATAACAAAGTAATCGACGAAAATCGCTCGGCTGTTGAGATGCCATGACAGGTCTTTCATAAGGATGATTCGGCACATTGTAATGGCACGCGCTAGGATCGCAACCTAGAGGCCCCATTCAATGACGTGGCGCAGTATCGCTTAATCGATAGCTAAATCATAACAGCGATACCAAGTAGGCCAAGATAGCTGACAAAATGAAGTGGCTTGCCATTGGTCGCCCTTGGCTATAAACCGCCCCATACCAACATCGCTGGTCGAATAGGTCGCTACATCTAAGGCATGATATCGCTGCACGACATGCTCGTTTGGTAGATGCCAACGGTTTCTATAACCCGCGGAAAATACCGCCATTTGGGGCGCTACAGCCTTGATAAACTGAATTGATGAAGAGGTCTTACTGCCATGGTGTGGGACAATCAAAAGACCGGCATCCAGTAACTGTTGATTGAGCCTACCCTCGACTGCCCGGCTAATATCGCCGGGTAACAATAAACTCGCCCCGTCCATTGTCATCTTTACAACGCAAGACAAATCGTTATCTGAAGCACGCTGACCAACATCCGAGGTCAAGTTTTGCAACGAAATACCGCCACTGAACCATCGCTTTAACGAATTGAATTGGCCGTGGCATTGGTGTAACGCACCATCAAAATTAGCAGGCAGCTTATCAGGCACAAACGACGCCAGCAGCTGATTAACCCTCACCTTGTCACTGAGCTTATTAGCGCTACCGGCATGGTCATTGTCATCGTGGCTTAGCACCAACCAATCGATATGATGAATGCCTTGATGGGTCAAATACGGGTTGATCACCGCATCAGCCATATTAAAGCCACTCGGGTAACTGGCGCCGACATCATAAATGACAGTATTGCCACGATACCGGCTGACCACAGATAACCCCTGACCGACATCCAATACATCCACTGTCGGTGCAACGCGCCAATGTCGGTAGACGCTGGCGACAATCACCAATATGGCAACTATAGCCAGTAGCGCAAACCAGCGCTTAAATACCAATCTACTGCTAAGCACCGTAACCAACCCAACAATGGCTAAGGTTAGTGATGCGCTATCCATATGGATTAGCTGCCCTTGCCAGTTTGCCACGGGCATCAGCACTTCAACCATCAACTGCAGCTGCCAGTCTGCTATCATCAACATTGCATTGCCAGCGAGTGGCCACACAACACTCGCCAAGGCACCTATTAGCGCGAGCGGCAAGATACCGATGCCTAGCCAAGGAATAGCAAACAGGTTCACAAGCGGCGCCAACAAACTTTGTTGATTAAAAAAACTCACTTGCACCGGCATTAGCATGATGACTATGACCAACTGCATGGTTGCAAGTTTCTTGGCGCCATTTAACTGCAATGAATCGGCGACCTTTAACGCCAAAAAGACACCAGCAACAGCACTAAAGCTGAGCCAGAAACTCACCGAATATGCGGTTTGAGGAGCAACCGTAATGAATACAGCTGCGGTAAACCATAGCAAACGCCAGCCTGATACGTGCCAGCGACAAGCTTTCACCACAAGCCACAGCGCTAGGAACACTAAAGCTCTGATCGTTGGCAGTGCAAATCCGCTGATAGCGGCGTAGCAAAAAGCTATTGCGAAGGCGCCAGCGGAGCTAATTAGCTGTGCTTGATGACTCCTTGGCAAAGGCAGCAAACGCGTCAAACAACTAAACGCAAGCAACGTAAAGCCATAAACCATACCGATATGGAGGCCAGATATCGCCATCAAATGAGCCGTGCCAGTGTCAATAAAGATCTGTCGTACTGATTTAGATAGCGATGATCGGTCACCGATGACCAGTGCAGACAATACGTCGCCGCGCGTAAACCTTGATAGCTTGTCGGCAATCGACTGTCGAAATCGGCTTATTGGCGCAACGGTCGGCTGTTGCCGGTTAATTTTACTGACCGACTTTAATGAACCGGTGGCAACGATGTTTTCACTCAACAAGTAGCGGCGGTAACTAAAGCCGCCAACGTTGGCTAATTCATTGGGCGGCTTAGTGGCCACCTCTGCGACTAAATTATCACCAACAAGTAACTGCCGATTGGGCCGATACCAACGCAATTTGACAATCATCTGCGGGTTCAATGACGCAACGCTTGCGCGGAGCTCAATGGCGTCAATATGACTTAGCGGCTTGATCTCTTGTATAGACAGGATCGCATCATTGTTGAGCTGATCCGCCGCAAAAATTGATTCTTGATAGGTTAATGCGTGGCCAGACATGATAATTACTGCGTATAACAAAGCAGCCAATGGCCGCCCGCGCCTTACCAACAAACAGATGCATGTTAGTGCAACACAGAGTATTATCGCGGGTCTTGGCAATACACCCGGCCACCAATTGGCCGACAGTGCGGTCAGTACGTAGATTATCAACATCGTCCGTGACGTTAATCAGTGAGTTCGTTGTACGCTATGCCCAGAAAGACAATTAAGCGAATCGTGCCAGCTCCGGAATCCCTCCGGAATAACAAGAAGCTCGGTATTCTGGGCAGCCTCCTGCATGACCCAAACTTATTCCACATTAACCGCCGAAGCGCAGCAGGCGCGTTTGCCATTGGTTTGTTTGTGGCATTTTTACCGATCCCTTCCCAAATGATTGTAGCTGCTATTTTGGCTGGCGTTGCCCGGGTAAATTTGCCGTTGTCGGTGGCTTTGGTTTGGATCAGTAATCCAATAACGATGCCGCCGATGTTCTACTTCGCGTATAAAGTCGGCGTTTGGACCACTGGAGCCACCGAACATAACTTTTCGTTTGAATTGAGTTGGGAATGGCTGAAAAGCAGCGTGGTTCACCTGGGCCCAGCGTTTCTAGCTGGTTGCCTGATATGTGGTGTGGTGTTTGGCCTGATTGGTTATTTCGGCATTCGTATGTTGTGGCGCTGGAGTGTCGTTAATGAGTGGCAAAAACGCCAGCTCCGCGAAGCGGTGAAAACTGACCGCGTTCGCTATTGAGGTCACTAATCGCTAGTGCCCACCGAGTTCATGGGCCGGTTCAATTTTACTCGCTCGCCACGCCGGATAAAGAGTCGATAGTATGGCCATGGCCCACGCCACTGATGCCACTAATAACACATCATCGAGCCGCAATACCGTAGGAATATGGTCGATGAAATAAATATCAGCAGATAGTAAGTGTCGATTCGTCACCGACTCAAAGAACGAGATGATCTGGTTGAGATAGAGCGCTAGTGCGCTACCAATTGACACGCCGCTGACAACACCAAGCAAGCCCGATAATGCCCCCTGCCAAATAAAGGTAGCTATTAAGCTACGAGTAGAAGCGCCCATGGTTAGCAAAATCGCTATTTCACTGCGCTTATCCTGCACTGTCATGACCAACGTCGAGACGATGTTAAAGCAAGCAACGGCAATGATCAGCGCCATTACGATGTACACCACACCGCGAACCATTTGTATGTCCTGATAGACATGGCCATGGGTGCGCATCCAATCGGTTACGTAAACATAGACGGGCAATTGTGACGCCGCTTTGTAGGCAGTACGGTTGGCATCAAAAATATTAGCTACCTTCAGCTCCAAGCCATCGACACTGTCGCCGTTACCTTTAATCGCTTGCGCCTGTGGTAAGCCAATGTATCCGCTAATGCTGTCGATTTGGCCACCAAAGCGAAATAGTGCCACCACCTTAAACGGGTAACTCTTCGGGGCTTTCAGACTCCCTTGGTTGGATGCTATCAACACGTTAACCGAGTCACCTGGTTTAACGTCGAGTGCGGCAGCTAACCCTGCGCCAAGGATTAACTCGCCGTTTTTAAGAGTCTCTGGCCAGGCCGGCTGCAGATAGTCTTGGTAACTTGAAACTTGCGCTTGGAATTGCAGCTCAATGCCCCGAAGTTGCAGTGCTCTTAACGTTTCTCCGCGAACAATCATGGCGCTAAACTGGATAAACGGCGCGACCCCCTCAATCCCCTCGAGTGCCGATAATTGTTGCTGAAAGCCCTGCCAGTTGGACATTGGCCGTTGCAAGGTAACAATTTCAGCGTCCGGTATTACCCCCAATAGTTTTTCCTTGAGCGCATTCTCAAAACCATTCATGGCGCTCAACACTAGGATAATTGCCACCAAACCGACGGTGATACCAATGGTGGAAGACGCGCTGATAAAGGACACCATCTTGCTGGAACGTCGCGCACTCATAAAGCGCAATGCGGTCAACAAAGACAACGGCATGTTCATGATGCCAGCTCACCGTTCTGCAGTGTCAGGATGCGATCCATTTGTGCGGCAAGCTGCAAGTCATGGGTCACGATGACAAAGCTGGTGTTGGACTTTTGATTGAGTTCTTTGAGCAATGCGAAGATCTCAGCGCCAGTGGTCTGATCAAGGTTGCCCGTAGGCTCATCTGCCAGGACCAGTTGTGGTTCATTAACCACTGCTCTGGCGATGGCAACGCGTTGTCGTTCGCCACCTGATAACTCAGCTGGTCGGTGTTTTATCCGATGGGACAAACCAACACGATCGAGTATCTCAGTAGCACGCAACTTGGCTCGTTGCGGTTGTTCGCCGGCAATCAACAACGGCATGCAAACATTCTCTAGTGCACTGAATTCACTGAGTAAATGATGAAACTGATAGACAAAGCCAAGCTGCTGATTGCGGTACTGAGCCGCTTGCTTACGGTTTAACGTCAATAAGTTGGTACCATGACAAAGCAGTTGACCATTATCGGGCTTATCCAGTAAACCGAGAATGTGCATTAGGGTGCTTTTTCCCGAGCCGGAACTACCAACAACAGCAAGCATCTCTGCAACATGCAAATCAAAGTTGATGTCGTGTAACACCGGCGTGGTCAGTTTACCGTCTTGATAAGATTTACCTATCTGACGCGCTTGCATCAGTACATCAGTCATATCGTAATGCCTCCGCAGGCTCAATTGAGGCCGCCTGCCGCGCCGGATAAAGAGTCGCAACAAAGCTCAATAAAATAGCCATGAACGCAATCGCGATAATTTGTGAATATCTAAGGTCTACCGGCAGACTAAATGCGTCATAGCCAGGTGTCGCGACCACTTGAATGCCGGTCAGTGCCAACACCGCATCAAGGTTGAACACCACTACTAGGCCGGTGATGGTGCCAACCAGCGCACCAATCACTCCTTGGGCACAACCTTGAATCATGAATACTTGGGTGATCTGCGCAGGACTTAGCCCCAAGGTTTGTAGAATGGCCACTTCACCTTGCTTATTGGCGACGATTAAAAACAGCGCAGAAATGATGTTAAATGCCGCTACTGCGATGATCAGCAGTAACATAAACCACATCATTTTCTTTTCCATTGATACGGCCGCAAACAGGTCGCCATGGCTTTGTTGCCAACTGGTGACCTCCATGTCTTTGAAGTTGGTGTCAATCGCGTTGACGACTTGCGGCGCTAAAAACGCATCAGTCAAATACAGCCGCAATCCTTCAGCACTACCTGGCGCTTGCCGGATCAAACGAGCGGTGTCTGTTAAACGGGCATATGCAAACTGTAAATCAGCTTCAGAACCCATTTGGAACAAACCAACAATGGTGAATTTTCGTTGGTTTGGCATCTGGCCAAATGGTGTGTGTCGTGCGCCCTCCATAACCGACAAGCGAATTCGCTGCCCTACTCCAACACCGAGTTTTCGCGCCAGTGCCCGACTGATGACAATGCCGTACTTGGTGTCGGCTAATTCAGCAATAGACCCTTCGAGCATTGCCGCTGGCAATGGCGATACTTGTTGTTCATAAGACGCGTCAATGCCAATCAGTTGTACGCCAGCCATTTGTTGGCTTGACTGGATAATGGCTTGAGATTCGACAAAAGGCACCACACCTTTGACTGATTCCAGCGCCGAAAGCGCGGTGATCAACGGCTGTTGCTCAGAGTGAGGAATAAATTGTTGTTGGCTAACCACGACTTGCGGCACGAGGCCTAGGATTCGTTGCTTTAACTCACGTTCAAAGCCATTCATCACCGATACCACGACGATCAGAGCCATGACACCAAGAAGAATACCAGCGGTAGAAAAGAAGTTAATAAATGAGACAAATCCGCTGCCTTTCTGTGCTCTTGCATAGCGAAGTCCAATAAAAACGGCAGCTGGTCGAAACATAAAATTGCGTTAATCGTGTTGTAAAAGTTTTACCGAGACAGCAAGTTACTGGATAATACCGCCGAAAACAAACAGAAGCACAGGTTAAAGGCTCTCAATCTATGGAACGTTCCAGTTATTTCAGCGTCGATTATCAAACCAACATCAATGTTAAGGCCTTACCCGATAGCGCTAGTCTGCCAACTGAGAGCGACTTTGCCAAAGAAATTCCGCAACCATTTTTGATAAGCTCGGAAGTTAGCCATATTGAAGCAGCATCGTTGCGAAGCCTGCGTAAAATTGGCGATGCCAATGACGAATTAGCCGATTACCTCGCCAATCAATCGCGCAAAATTGACGTAATTTTGAGCTACGTGTTGCAATTGCAAGATAACGAGGCAGAGCGTTATGTGACCAATACCATTAGCGCTAGTAGTTTGTCGTTCCAAGCCTCGCAGCGTTTTAACGTTGGTCAATATGTGCAACTAAAAATCTTTCTGCCGGAAGAAGCCGTTGCTGTATATGCTTACGCTCAGGTTAGCGCTGTTACCGAATCGGCTGATGAATACAATATTGCCGTAGATTACAGCTTGATTAGAGATGAAGATCAGGAACACTTGATCCGAGCGACGTTGCACATTCAAACCAAGCAGCTGCAGCAGCGACGCAATCAGAAATAGCCGCTAAGCTTTGCACTGAGTGATTAGCGCCGTAATGACATCGATTATTCGCGGCTGAAGGTTTCAGCCGTCGGGCACAGCCCAAACAGACTCATAAAAGATCAGATTTTAATGACCGCAAACAGCCTCTTCGAACACGTTATTCATGACATTCCCCTCGATTCGCAACAGCAGCGTTTTTGGCATAGCTATCGTGGTTGCTCGTTATCACTAGCAATCGCTGAAACCGCTGCAAACGCCGATGCGCCGTTGGTACTTCTCGCACCAGATACCAGTACCGCATTGCGGATGGAATCAGAACTCAAGTATTTCGCCAAACCATACGCGTTAGATGTGCAATTGTTCCCCGATTGGGAAACGCTACCATACGATCAGTTTTCACCTCACCAAGATATTGTTAGTCAGCGAATCGCGACGCTTTATCAAATGCGGCAACTCAGCAAAGGCATTGTGATCATTCCGATCAATACGCTGATGCTGAAAATTGCGCCGACCGAATACATTGACCAATCGGCATTGATCCTAAATCCTGGTGATAAGTTGGATATGCACGAGCTTCGTCAGCGTCTCGAAAAATCAGGCTACAACCCGGTCCAACAAGTACTGGAACATGGCGAATTTGCCGCTCGGGGGTCGCTGCTCGATGTGTTCCCTATGGGCATGGATGAACCGGTCCGCATTGACTTCTTCGATGACGAAGTCGACTCGTTACGATTGTTTGATCCGGAAACTCAACGTAGTAGTGATAAGCTTGATGGACTCAACCTTTTACCTGCCCATGAGTTCCCCCTCGATGACGCCGGCATCGAGCGATTCCGTCGCCAATTTCGCGAACGTTTTACTATCAGCAATGACAAAGATTCAATTTATCAGCAAGTCAGCCGAGGTATTGCGGCGGCAGGTATCGAATACTATTTACCACTGTTTTTCCAACAGTGCGGCACCCTATTTGACTATTTGCCAGCCAACACGGTGTTTGTGTTGTGGGATGAAGTGGAACAGTCAGCGCAGCAATTTCTTGGCGACGTAAGCAAACGCTATGAAGATCGACGATACGACACTATGCGCCCGATTTTGGCGCCAGAAGAAGTGTTCTTATCGGTGGTTGACTTGATGACTGCGCTCAAGAAACAACGTCGCGTGCAGTTACTCAATAAACCCAGTCGTCGCGCTGGTAATATCAAGTTTGATACCAAAGAAATTCCCGATCTACGCGTTGATGGCCAGAGTGATAAACCGCTTGCAGCACTCGCCAACTTCATTACGAAGTCCGATCACCGCATCTTGTTTAGCGTTGAATCAGAAGGCCGACGAGAAGCGCTACTTGAATTGCTCAAACCGCTTAAAATCGGTATTGAACAAACACAAGGGATCAATGAGTTTTGCCAATTAAGTGCTCGTTTCGGACTTGTAATTAGCCCGGCAGAGCATTCGTTCGCCGCACCAAACCACAAGCTTTTGTTTGTCACCGAGTCAGAGTTCCTCGGCAAACGAGTGATGCAAAAGCGGCGCCGCGACAAACAAAAAGGCATAAGTACTGAAGGCGTCATTCGCAACCTGGCGGAATTACAAATTGGCCAGCCAGTCGTCCATCTTGAACACGGAGTTGGTCGCTACACAGGCTTGCAAACGTTGGATGCTGGCGGCATGACCAATGAGTTTGTCACGCTCGAATACGCTGGCGGCGACAAACTCTATGTGCCCGTTTCAGGGTTACATTTAATCGGCAGATATACCGGTGGTGATGCCGATACTGCGCCGTTGAACCGCCTCGGTACCGATCAATGGGAAAAAGCTAAGCGCAAAGCTGCGGAAAAAGTTCATGATGTCGCCGCCGAATTACTCGACATATACGCCCAACGAGCGGCAAAGCCTGGTTACGGCTTTAAACTGGAGCAAGCGGCCTATCAGCAGTTTTGCGCAGGGTTCCCATTTGAAGAAACCTTCGATCAACAAAATGCAATTGAAAGTGTCATCAATGATATGACGCGCGCTCAGGCGATGGATCGGTTAGTTTGCGGCGACGTTGGTTTTGGTAAAACTGAAGTTGCGATGCGCGCAGCCTTCGTTGCTGTTAACGACGGCAAACAGGTGGCACTGCTAGTGCCAACCACGCTGTTGGCACAACAGCATTACGAAAACTTGCGTGACCGATTTGCCAACTGGCCAGTGCGCGTTGAAGTGTTATCCCGGTTCAATTCAAGCAAACAAACCAACGCCATTCTTAATGACATTACCGAGGGCAAAGTCGATATTGTCGTCGGCACCCATAAACTGTTATCTCCGGATGTTAAATTTGCCGATTTAGGGCTGTTAATCGTTGATGAAGAACACCGCTTTGGTGTCCGCCAGAAAGATAAAATTAAGGCGCTTCGTGCCGATGTCGATATCCTTACGCTAACGGCAACGCCAATTCCGCGCACGTTGAATATGGCAATGAGCGGCATGCGCGATTTGTCAATTATTGCGACGCCGCCGGCCAAACGTTTAGCGGTTAAAACCTTTGTCCGTCAGATCGACGACCTGCAAGTTAAAGAAGCCATTATTCGCGAAGTGTTACGTGGTGGTCAGGTTTATTATCTACACAATGAAGTGGAAACCATTGAGCATGTCGCGGAAAAACTTGCCGAACTAGTGCCGGAGTCGCGGATCGCCATTGCCCATGGGCAAATGCGCGAGCGCGAGCTCGAAGAAGTGATGTCCGATTTCTATCACCAGCGCTTTAACGTATTGGTGTGCACTACCATTATTGAAACCGGCATTGACGTGCCATCCGCCAATACCATTATTATCAATCGTGCTGATAAATACGGTTTGGCCCAGTTGCACCAGCTGCGTGGCCGAGTTGGCCGTAGCCATCACCAAGCTTACGCTTATTTGTTTACGCCGCACCCCAAAGCCATGACCAAAGATGCCGCCAAACGGCTTGAAGCCATTGAGCAACTGGAAGACTTGGGCGCAGGGTTTGCGCTAGCAACTCATGACTTGGAAATCCGCGGTGCCGGAGAGCTACTGGGCGATGACCAAAGTGGGCAAATTGAATCCATTGGCTTTAGCTTATACATGGAAATGCTCGAACAAGCAGTTGAAGCGTTAAAACAAGGCAAACAACCTAGCTTGGACAGCTTGCTTGGTGAACAAACTGAAATCGAGTTGCGTTTACCTGCACTACTGCCAGATGACTATATTCATGATGTTAATCAACGGCTGTCGTTGTACAAACGCATCGCGTCGGCCCCCGACCACGAGGCACTTAACGAGTTACAAGTCGAGCTGATTGACCGTTTTGGCCTGTTACCCGAAGCAAGTAAAAACCTGTTCCATATCGCCAACATGAAGCTAAACGCCGCTAAACTGGGGATCAGTAAAGTTGAACTTGGCCATCAAAGCGGGCAATTGCTATTTAAGCAGGACACCCAAGTGGCGCCGGAGAAGATCATTGGCCTTATTCAGAGTCAACCGGCATACTACCGGATGGAAGGGCCAAACAAATTGAAGCTGATGACAGGTGAGCCAGATCCAGCTCAACGAATAGCGATTATTCAGGACCTGTTAGCGATATTAGCACCTGAAACTAAAGGAGAATTAGTTCAGTGAGCACATTGAAATATATAGCGGCGCCAATTTTGGCCGCCAGCTTAATTGCTCCTGCGCACGCGCGTTGGTTTGAAGTCGAAGTTATTTTGTTTTCACGAATTCAAGACCCAACGCAGCTCGATGAAGATTTCGAAGCACCCCGTGCAAACAAGGTCAATGCGGCATCACTCGATTTATTCTCTAACTTCTTATTAGCACCTGAAGACTGCCCGCTGCCTGAGCCTCCGGCACCACCGTTAGCTGAGTTAGCTGACCAAGGCCTTGCCCTGATTGCCGAGCCTATCAATTCAGAACAACCACTTGGCACGACCGCAGAGCTTAGCGAAGAACAACAAGTCGCAGCGCTGTTAGAACCATCAGCAGCATCAGCCGGAACCGAAGTGACAGGCGATGATCTTGAACGCGGCGTCCAATATGATGAATTTGGTTTTCCGATTGCCGATGAAGTTGATGTTACCGATCAAACCAGCAGCGAGCCAGAACGCACACCTGAAGAGCAGCTCGCTTATGAGCAATGGCTAAGCGATTGCCAAAAGCCGCGTAGCTATGATGAGTTAACACAACTCCCGGTTGCTATGACGCCTCACCAAATCCCAGATTGGGATGATGGACCCTATTTGCTCAGTGCTGACTTGCTGCAACTCTCCGATGCTCGCCAGAAATTAACTAATGGTGGCGCATACAAACCAATGTTACACGCTGGTTGGCGGATTAATATCGACAGTAAGCGTAGAATGCCAGCGATTAAGTTAATCGCTGGACAAAACTTTGGCAGCCGTTACTCCGCCGATGGTTGGGAACATCCGTTAGAACTCGCTGATGAAACTGAGTTGGACGTTGTCGACAATAGCTTGATACCGACCACTGACAGCGACCAAACTGAAACGACGGCTTCAGAGCAAACGCCGCTGGCCGCAGAGTCTATGCTGCAGCAGCCGGTAGCAGCTCAAACATGGCAAGAGATTGCGCTCAATGATGAGCCGGTTGAGTATAAACCTGCAGTATGGGAGCTTGAGGCGGATCTGCATATCTGGCTAGCGACCTGGCTTCATATTGAAACCGATTTGGTGTTGCGCCGATCTGGCCGGAAGTCACCACAGGATCTGGACGATGCAGCTGCAGAAGCGGTGTTATTACCAACTGAGTCAACGAGTACCTTGGTTTCAGATGCGGCTACTGTACCGTATCTATTCGACTACAATATGTCGCAATTTCGCCGGGTTAGAAGCACTGAAATACACTACTTTGATCACCCGATGTTCGGTATGATTGTTCAAATCCGACCGTATGAGCCGCGGCCTGAGCCAGAACAACCACCGCAGCCAGAGAACGACGCAGTTGATGCTCCGGCGTCGTAGAGACTAATAACATGGCGCTTAATATGAGCGCCTACAAAACCCAACATGACAGTAAACAATCAATTAAATGCCAGCTTGCAAGCAATTCAAGCCGCCCTCAGTCAGAGCCAGCAACTTCAACAAGCTCAGTTAGGATTGCAGCTACTTGAAGCTGCCACCAGTTCAGATGCAGCTGGTCAGCCTGCGCCATCAAATTCGAATTCGACCGGCATCTCAATTTTTGTATAATTGACTGATTATCTGCTTGGTTTGCAAAACATTTATCTGGCATCGATAGTATCTTTTATACTGTCCTAGTGCTTTCACCGGAAACAACTCATGGCTGCATTACTGATTACTTTTCGTCTCGACAAAGCGACAAACGATCCGGATTACGTCAAAGTAATTCAAGTCATTAAGCTTTATCCGTTTTGCATGATTGGCGAGGGAGCGGTTGCAATTGCTACCGAAGAAAGCCCGGCTCAAGTGTTTCTGCGCTTTAAACCTTTCCTTGCTGAACGCGACGTTTTATTGATCACCACTCTGACCAAACCGCACTACGGCTTGCACAAAACTAATGTTCTGCAATGGATCGAAGAGCATGCGAGTACGCCGATAGGCGCTGCCGAATGAGCAACACGCCAAGCTACAGTGCGGTGAAATTGGCGACGGCTGAACCGCAACCGCTTCATTACGGTCAAAGCGAGCTGGCTGAAACACTAACAAAGAGCATTGTAACCGGGTTGCATAGTCGCATATGCACGCCTCCCGGTGTCTCGCTATCGCAGTTAGTCTCGGCCATACAGTTGCCGCCAAGCGCCTCTGTGCAATGCCAAACCATTGCCTTTGATGGCGATATTGGCCAGATAGTAAAAACTGAACGATTGGCAACTGACGATCATAGCGTACTGTGGTGCCCGCTTATTAGTTACCAGTCTCTATTTGGCCACCTGAGTTATTGTGACGATAATTGGCATTTCACTCCCGGTTTGCTTTGGCACTCGGATAGTCAATTGGTTGTGCTCGATGCTTGCCAACTACTCAACGATCAGCGCACCTGTGACAGCCTAATAGCGACGCTCGATAGTGGCTATATTCAATTGCAGTTTCAAGGCCACAGTAAGTATCCAGCGCCCAATATTCCAGCTGCTCGATTTAACGGTATCGTGGCGATTCACGGCACTGCGACTGATTTGTATGCGCTGGCAGAGTGTTACCCGCAATTTCACGCCCTTGTGCCGTTGCATGTTGAACTGCGCGACCGCCTCCATTATGACCATGGGCCAGATTATTTGGGTTATTTACAGAGTTTGGTAGAACAGCAGCAGCAAACTATCTCTGAGGACGGCCTGCGGGAGCTTTGCCAATACACATCTAAGCTTGCCGAACACAATCATTACTTTTCGCTTGAAGCCAAAAAAATAACCGCACTGATCAAAGAAGCCGCGACAGTTGATGGCGAGCAAATTACAGCGCATGACATCATTGCCGCGTTAGAGAGCCGCCAGCAACGAATAGCTAGTTTGTCCCAAACAAGCTACCAAGATTTTATTGATGGCAGCATGCTGCTCGATGTTGTCGATAGTAAAGTCGGCCAAATTAATGGTCTGACGGTAGTTGATATAGGTGATATCAGTTATGGCGAACCGGTCAGGATCACTGCCAGCGTTCACTATGGCGATGGTGACGTCATTGATATTGAGCGCAAGGCTGAGTTGGCTGGTAACATTCACGCCAAAGGCACGATGATCTTAGCGGCCTATGTTAGCCAAATTTTTGCCAAAGACGCCCCGCTTCACTTATCTGCCAACATTGTGTTCGAGCAATCGTATTATGAAGTCGATGGTGATTCAGCCTCACTTGCGGAATTGGTCGCATTGCTAAGTGCCATTGGCCGCATTCCGGTATATCAGCATATGGCTGTTACCGGCGCCATTGATCAGTTTGGCAATGTCCAATCGATTGGTGGTATCAATCAAAAAATCGAAGGTTTTTGGTCGGTGGCAAGCCAATTAGCGCCAGAGCAAATCATTAGCATTGTGATGCCAAAATCCAATCTGTTGCAGTTCAACCCCAGTCAGTCGGTGCGTCAGGCTATTGATGATGGCCGCCTTAAAATCTGTTGCGTCACGCATGTGTCAGAGGCAATTGAAATACTGACGGGTATTAAATCGGGTATTGGCGAAGAGGACGAGCAGCAACGTTATCCGCTGGATACCGTCTACGGCAGAGTTCAACTGCGCCTACAAGATCTGGCAGATCCACTTGAATCAGCTAGTCTAAACTGGTTGCAAAAAGTCGCCTACTGGCTCAAGGGCGAGTAATAATTCGACTTAACTTTGACATCGGACTTGTTTAGCGTACAACTGTTCGCTAACCTTGCCGACTTTAATTTGCTGTACTAACAGGAATATCATGCAAGCCTCATTTGAAAAGCAAGATTTGCTCGACTGCGCCCATGGCAAAATGTTTGGCCCAGGCAATGCTCAGTTACCTGCCCCAAATATGCTGATGATGGATCGTATCGTCACTATCACTGATGACGGTGGCGAATATGGCAAAGGCCAAATCATCGCTGAACTCGACATCACCCCTGATCTTTGGTTCTTTGATTGTCACTTTCCCGGTGATCCAGTTATGCCTGGTTGCTTGGGGTTAGACGCAATGTGGCAGTTGGTAGGCTTCTTCTTAGGCTGGACTGGTGGCAAAGGCCGTGGTCGTGCATTAGGTGTTGGTGAGGTCAAATTCACCGGTCAAATCCTGCCAACAGCGAAAAAAGTAACGTACACCATCGATATCAAGCGCAAAATCAATCGCAAACTCGTCATGGGTCTGGCTGATGGTAAAGTGGATGTTGATGGTAAAGTGATTTACACCTCATCAGATTTGAAGGTTGGCTTGTTCACTGACACGTCTGGTTTTTAAAACTAGCAGCTTCAAAAGAATGAGACGAAAACGCCCCTATTATGGGGCGTTTTTTAGTTTGGTGAGAATTGACACCAGCGCATTGTATTAGCGGAAAAGTCCGTCTGCTCGCTCAGTCATGGCTTCACGCCACCCCAACAACCAACTCGACCGACTATCGAGAGATTGGTAGGGACAATTTTCTCTAGACCGCCCCAGTACGCCGGCCTGATAGCCACGGGCCTGAGCCCTGTGTAACCGATTGCGCTTCTGTCGCTTCATCCTGTCTTCCTCTTTTGGCCAAACAATGATTATGAAACCGTAGCTTCATGACTAAGAATTAAAGAGATTGAAGCAAAGATCAAAGCAAAGCCTGTTAGTTTAGTCCTTGACAGATGCTAACAGGCTGGATTGGATGAACTTTTTATTAAAGATTTTTTACGATTAAAAACGTGGTTTTTTATCGCGAAATGCTATAACGGCGGCGGAACCACACTGCAATAGGTAATGCGGCCAACCACCAACCAAAGCCAGCACCTTCCCTTTCGTTTTTAGGAAATGCTTCATCTTTGTCGGTACAGTTATCGTAATCACCACCATCGATAGGTTTCAATGCAACTGCGCGAGCAACCGTTGTGGTAATTGGGTCACCGTTACTATCAAACACCGGATCGCCATCGACCGTTAACAGCGGCATTTGTGTTGTTGCTGTTGCCAAAATCACGCCATCGTTGCGGATCACGTTGGCCTCAACGATATCCAGATCTGAGATACAACCAACAGCATCGTTCAGGTCGATGAAGGTTTCTGAGCGAATGTCGTAGAGGTAACCATGGCGGCGACGTGTCACGTTACCTGGGCGTGGTTCCCATTCGAATTCACCGACAATCATGTCGTGATCGTTGATTGATTTTGCCGTCATTGACGAGCTGTCAAAAAATGATGGCACTTCGACCATTTGTGGTAAGTCGGCATTAATGTCGTAATACCAAGCCTTAGTGCGCCAGAAGCCGTTCACTAAACGCGTCGCAAAGCCAATAGCGATGTCGTTATTGTTGAGGCCAGTGGCTCTCGATACCACCGGGCTATCGCTGTTGGCTTGATATACATCGCGGTCAGTAATATCGAGAATACCAACATCGTTGGGACTGTACTCGGTGTAAATGGCTGCATATTCACGCAGCAGCTGCAGACTTGGCGCATCCGGGGTGACGTAGTTGTCGGCACTGCCGACCACATAGCCATTATCGTTGGCAGCAAACGCCTGTGATACCAGACGAGCATCAACACCAGCTGGCAATTCAATTGGTGAGCCCAGTGCGCGGGTAAAGACCACTTCTTGATCACTGTTTAGCTGCCAAATGAATGCCTCAATGTTATAGACCGACAAGCCAATTTGGCCCGAGTTTGCTTCATAATCACAGACGACCTCTGGCAGGTTACGATCGTAAAGACATGAGTCGTGCGCTTCTCTTGCGCCTGTTGCAAGCGATACAGAAGCGTAGCCAGCAACCAGGTTAGAGTCACTAATGTCATAGGCGCCGCTAACACCGCCAAATTCCATTTCTTCAGGGTACAGGGCAACGCGCTCGCCATCTGGATCATCACCAGCTTTGTAAACAAAAGCGCGACTCGCGAAGTCCCGTAAAATCGCATAGGTCTCATCATGGGTGTCTTCATCTTCCCATTTGTAGACATAGTAAGGTGAAGAGCCGTAACCTGTCGCCACGCGTTTGTCGTTGACGCCAAAGAAATAGTCATCGGTGGTTTCACGATACTCGCCGTCTTCTGGGTTGATCGTGTCCCAAACATTGATCCGGTCCCACTCATTGAGTGAGTCATTGATCAACGCTTTGTATTTAGATTGGTAAGCGGACATGAAGCGCAAATCCGCGTCTTCAATCTCATCGACGATGTCTTCCTCGTCGCCATCTCCGTTCAAATCAAACTCGCCGAGATTGGAATTATCTGGCGCCGGCGATACCGGGTAGTTTTCGTCGTCCTCCGGGTCTAAATCGTTATCGTTAAAAACAGGAATTGGCGATCCTGCACCAACAACAACGCCGGTATCCGAACGTGGGCTGGTTCCATCTAAAGCGTAGGTGTGGACTTCGCCCTCTTCGCTCACTGTTAATTCAATGACCTCATAGAGAGCGGCGTGACTATTTAATGCGAGTGCCGACAATACCGCGGCACATATTGGGGAGACGCAACGATGCAACTGCTTCATATTATTCCTTGCAACTATTTTCTAGCGCTTCTAATTCTTCCCAACGCTCGTATGCTGTAGCTAAGCTTGTTTCTGTTTCAGCTAATTCATTGAGCACTGGTTCAGTTTGTTGGTGTGGTAGAGCAAAGAAAGCTGCATCGTTAACGATGCCTTGTAATCTCTCTACCTCACTTTCAAGCTCTAGGATTCTATCTGGCAATGTTTCCAGTTCAAGCTTTAACTTGTAGGAAAGCTTATTACTTTGCTTTTTCGCGGACTGTTTAGCGTTTTTGGCTGCTTTCGCTTTATTTTCCGGTTGATGTAACTGCTCCGACTTAGTCTCCTTGTACTGTTGGATCTCATTAAATCCACCGTAAATTTCAACTAATACACCTTGCCCTTCAAACAGCCAACAAGAGGTGGCTACACGATTGACAAACTCTCGGTCGTGACTGACCAAGAGTATTGTTCCGCCATAATCAGCGACCAACTCTTCGAGCAAATCAAGTGTTTCGATATCTAAATCGTTAGTTGGTTCATCAAGAATTAACAAATTACTTGGTTTTAAGAAAAGTTTTGCCAACAACAGCCTGTTTTTCTCACCACCGGACAATGCGGAAATTGGCGAACGGGCACGCGCTGGGCTGAACAAGAAATCTTGCAGATAACCCAATACGTGGCGGCTTTTGCCATTGATATCAAGATTCTGTTTACCGTCGCCAACAAAGTCTGACACTGTTGTTTGAGGCGGTAACTGCGCCCGATGTTGGTCAAAATATGCCTGGGAGATATTTTGTGCCCGTTTGATGGTACCTGAATATTGTGAATGCTCATCCAACAAGGTGCGAATCAACGTCGATTTGCCGCAACCATTGGGCCCAACAAAGGCAATCCGATCACCTTTTTGTACAATCGAACTAAAACCTGCAACTAATTGTTGCTGCTGTTGCTGTACTGACAAGTCAGTAATTTCGAACACCACTTTACTGCTAGCATCCGATTGAGCAATCGCGCCCCTCGCTCGGCCTTGTTGATTGATCCGTTGTTGGCGTTGTCGACGCAGGTCTTCCAGCGCTCTAACTCGGCCTTCATTACGGGTGCGACGAGCCTTGATACCTTGACGGATCCAAGCTTCTTCTTCGGCCAGTTTTTTATCAAAAGCGGCATTATGGCGCTGCTCTTCTTCGAGCAACTTCGCTTTGTTGGCAACGTATTGATCATAGTTTCCTGGATGAGAGGTCAACTGACCGCGGTCTAGGTCTATGATCCGTGTTGCCATATTGCGAATAAACGCTCGGTCGTGACTGATAAACACCAGAGTGATGTTTAAACTTTTCAGAAATTGTTCAAGCCAAGCAATGGTATCAACATCGAGGTGGTTGGTCGGTTCATCGAGTAGCAATACATCGGGTTGTGACACCAGCGCTTGTGCTAATGCGGCGCGGCGCAGCCAACCACCAGACAAACTATCAAGTGGTGCTTGGGCATCAAGTTCTAAACGCTGAATGACCTGCCTTGCCCGCGTTTCAGCCTGCCACGCACCGGTGACTTCCATGCTTTGTTGCAACGCATCTAGCGCAGTCATGACGTCCTCACCAGCGGTCATCCGATCGGTTAGCTGCTGATATTCGTGGAGTTGATCTAACCAGTCTTGATGACCCTGCAACACATAGTCGAGCACCGGGGTATCGCTGTGGTTTGGCGGATCTTGCGGTAAATAAGCGACGCTGGGCCCACCGATAAACTGCAGATCGCCATCGTCTAACTGAATGTCGCTATTGATCACCTTGAGTAAGGTGCTTTTGCCGGTGCCATTGCGACCCACGATACACAACCGCTCTTTGGCTGCGATTTGTAGTTCGGCGTTTTCTAGCAAAGGGATATGACCAAATGCTAGCGATGCCTGCTGAATATTTATTAATGTCATTCTGTTGATTCTATGAACTCAGGGAGTTGCTTGAGCCAGTTCGCAAGACGAACTTCATCAAATGGCCAAAAAAGTTGCTGTTGCGATGTCTGGTGCTCGAGCACCGGAATATGATGGCCAAAACGTTCGACTAATTCATCACTGTAGGCAATGTCGATTAACTCGCAGCCCAACTGCGCAATTGGGCTATTTGCCAAAATTGCCTTTGCTTGTTCACACAAATGGCAGCCTTCGCTTTCGTACAACACAAACATTAAGCGTTCTTTTCCAGCAGCCAACAATGGTGAATATGTGGGTTGCGCTTAAAGTCTTCAGGAAGCGTTTTGCTATTCCAGTCGACTATGCTGTAGCCCAAGGCTTCAATCGCTTCACTATCTAGCTTAAACCGACGGTAGTTATTGGAGAACATGATGGTTCCGCCTGGTGCCAACACTTTATCGATCAAACGAATTAACTCCATGTGGTCGCGCTGAACGTCCAAGGTGTTTTTCATTCGCTTCGAATTAGAAAAGGTTGGCGGATCGCAGAACACCAAGTCAAATTCGCTACTGCTGTTTTTTAGAAACTTAAAGCAGTCGGATTGCTCAAACTTGTGTTGCGGCGCAATCAAATGATTGATGGCCAGATTTTCACGCGCCCATTCCAGATACGTTTTCGACATATCAACGCTCAAGGTCGACGATGCGCCGGCACGAGCGGCATGAACAGTGGCCGAACCCGTGTAACAGAACAAGTTGAGGAATCGCTTGCCTTCAGCGCGCTTGGCAAATTCGTGGCGAGTAATGCGGTGATCAAGAAACAAGCCAGTATCTAGATAATCCGATAAATTGACTTTGAAGGCACAGTCATATTCATGAACCACTTGCCATGCCTTGCGCGTTGAAACGCGTTGGTACTGGCTGGTACCTGATTGATTACGTCGTGTTTTCAAAAACACGTTGCTCGCTGAGACATTCATCAGGCCCGGCGTGATCAGAACGACATCGAGTAAGCGGCGTTTGGCTTTTTCCGCGTCGATGTTTTTAGGTGGCGCGTACTCTTGAATCACCACGCAATCAAGATAACGGTCGATTGCTACATTGTACTCAGGCAAATCGGCGTCATAGACGCGGTACGCGTCGGTTGGAACACGTTTGGCCCACTTATCAATACGGCTAAGGTTCTTAGCGAGGCGATTAGCAAACTCTTGGCCTGACGGAGTAATACCTAGCTTTTCTTCTCTTGGCTCCGCGCCTTCGGGTAACGCGTTTAACTGGAACGACAGTAACTGACATTCCAACTTACCATTCATCACCATCCAAGATTTATCGCTTCGCAGTTTAAATGCAGGGATGTAATCATCAGCAGACGTCAGCAAGAAGGCTTTACCAACGAACTTGCGGCGCAATTGCAAACCGAAGTGGTAATACAAGGATACGACTTCCGCCTCGTCACCTAAACGCTCACCATATGGCGGGTTACACACCAAATACCCTGCTTCGCTGTCGGTCATTGGATTATCGCCAAGCGCCAACTGCTTAAAGTCGATTAATTGCGCAACGCCAGCACGTTCAGCATTGGCTTTGGCTCGTTTGATGGCCTCCGGATGGGCATCATTGCCAATCAATTTAAAGTTTGCTTTGTTTAAACCACGGCGGCCTTTGACAGCAACTTCCGATTGAATCTCTTGCCATAGCGTCGGTTTATGCAGGGGTAACTTGTGGATAGCGAATTCATCGCGGTCAGCATTGGGCGCAACACCAGCAGCCATTGCCGCCGCCTCAATCAAAATGGTGCCGGCACCACACATAGGATCGATAAACGGCGCCTCAATATCATCTAGCCAACCACTGCGCAGAACCAGTCCCGCTGCTACGGTTTCACGTAGCGGCGCTTCACCCGCCTCGGTCCGGTAACCGCGTTGGTGGAGACTATCGCCCGTTAAATCAAGCATCAGACTTAATTTATTGCCACCTAAACGCGCACGAACAACGGCCGATGGATTCTTATTATCGATGATCGGGCGTGCAAACCCCTCTTCGCTCAGTTGCTTGAATATGCCATCTTTAACACATTGTGCGCCGTAGCCAGTGCTGCGGATTTCGCGGTTGCTACCAACAAACTCAATAGTGAATGGTTTATTGGTTGGCAATAACATCGACCAGTCTTGCTGATACGCCAGCATAGAGATGTCTTCGCCCGACTTAGCGATGCCATCAGCCAAGGTTAGAAATAATCGGCTAGCGGTACGGGTACCAAGCAATACTCGATAAATGCATTCCAAGTCGCCAGTAAAAGAGACGCCACCTTGGCGTTGGACAATTTCAGATGCGCCGAAATGTCCGAGCTCGATACTTAATGGATATTCGAGGCCTAAGCTGCACGTAGCGAATAATTTGTGCACAAGATTTGTTCCACCAGAAAAGATGGCGCGATTATAGCTAAAATGGCGGCTGTAAGATAATTGAAAAAAAGCTTGCCAAGCCCGGTACCTATCTATAATATGCGCCACCTGTCGACGCGGGGTGGAGCAGCCTGGTAGCTCGTCGGGCTCATAACCCGAAGGTCGTCGGTTCAAATCCGGCCCCCGCAACCAATCGACATTTTCGACATACCAGCATTGGTTTATACCAATGAGATGTGCACTTTTTAACTGTGTATATCACACCCAATGACGCGGGGTGGAGCAGCCTGGTAGCTCGTCGGGCTCATAACCCGAAGGTCGTCGGTTCAAATCCGGCCCCCGCAACCATTTCTTACTTTCCAAGATTAGCTTTCTCAATTGGTTATAAGCCAAGGCGCAACTCTCACTAGATCCGGCCCGTTGCCCTACTTTTGAATTGTTCAGCAGCAATCTCTGCGATCGTACTGACGCGACAAACCACAAAAAACGCCAGCTAATGCTGGCGTTCAATAAACGATATGGCTGATGTCACGTTAGGCGCTTAGTAAGCGTTTTGAATTTTGAATGGCTGTATTGGATGCGTATCGGGCAATACGATCATTCATCACCCGAATCATATTTCCTGCCGACATTGTTTTGTGTTCGGTCAACGACAGCGTTTCATTAACCGCCATCAGCAGCGACGTGGTGTCATTGGTTTCGATAATAAGAAAAATACCTGATTCGCTGGCGGTATCGAGTTCAACCAACATTTGCTCAGAAATTGTCAGAACTGCCGACGATGGTAAGAAAAACCAACTCTGCGGTAATGCCGGTTTAAAAAACTTACGGGCAGACGTGGCGTTAATTGCCAGGGTCATCGCACTGAGGTCGTCCTTGCCGCAATTTTCGCCCATAAGCTCATAGGTAGCGTGCAAGAACGACAGATCGTCGATCGCTAAGCTTTGTTTTCGAAACGCATCGCCAGTTAGTTGTGAGCGCTTCAAGCTTGTTTGATAACAGCAATCTTCGCTAGAGCATACCTCTAAGCGGTTGCTCGATTCGTTAAACTGCCAGTGCCAGTCCTGTTTGGCTATATTCACGATAATTCAACCCTAAGTCATCGACTTGGCCAATTTACATCCTTTAGTTGCTGTTGTGAAGTTGGCAGGTGTCAAATTATTGTAAATTTTGAACTAATTCATGAACTAGCGGTGGTCCCTTGTAGATAAACCCGGAGTAAATCTGGACTAAATCAGCGCCAGCTTGGCGTTTGTCCTGCGCTGCTTGCAAAGAATCGATACCGCCAACACCAATAATCGGCAGCTGTCCATTTAGCTCCTTAGCTAGCTTGGCGATAAACGCGGTCGACTGAGTTTGTAGTGGTTTGCCGCTCAAGCCACCAGTTTCATCACAGTGCGGTAAGCCTTTGATCATATCGCGTTCGAGCGTAGTGTTGGTCGCAATCACGCCGTCAATACCGTGCCTTACAAAGGCATCAGCAGTTTGAGCAATTTCGTCATCAGACATATCAGGGGCGATTTTGACTGCCAACGGCACTTGTTTGCCATGCTGTTCAGCCAATTCGGCCTGACGCGATTTAAGGCTGGCTAGCAGATCATCTAAGGCTTCACCGTATTGCAGTGACCGCAGACCTGGCGTGTTTGGTGAGGAAATATTCACCGCAACATAATCAGCATGAGCATAAACCTTGTCTAGACAAATAACATAATCATCTTTGCCATTTTCGACCGGCGTATCCTTGTTTTTGCCGATATTGATGCCAACAAGGCCTGTGCGGTTTTTCACCTGCTTCACTTGTTCAACAAGGTAGTCAACACCCTTATTGTTGAAGCCCATGCGGTTGATAATGCCCTCGGCTTCTAATATTCGAAATAGTCTCGGTTGCGGATTACCGTCTTGCGGACGCGGTGTCACAGTCCCTACTTCGACAAAACCAAACCCCATCGCAAACCAGGCATCAAGACACTCGCCATTCTTATCTAGCCCCGCCGCCAAGCCAACAGGATTGGGAAAGTTCAACCCCATGACGCTCTTAGGGTAACCTGCCGCAGAAGTTGACAGTAATTTGCGTAAAGGTGTTTTACCAACGCGCTTGAGCATACCAATCGTCAAATCGTGGGCACGTTCGGCGTCTTGAGTGAAGATAAGGCTACGAGCCAGGTTGTAATACATAGATGAATTACCCTAAGAAAGACCGATCTGCATGAGGCAGATCGGTCGGAGCTAGTCGAATCCGGCTATTGTAGCGGATCACTAGTGTGGCTTAACAGCATCAACTCCCTTAAAGCGACAGAGAATTTGGCATACTCATGGCCTTTAGCTGTTTTAAACTCGGTTAGCATCTGCTGCCATCGGGTGATCGTGTGGCTGTGCTCTTGGTACCAGCGTTCGACCATATCATCGGCATTGCAACCATCTTGGCAGTAGCGGTTGACCGCTAGGGTCAAGGCCCGCTGTTGCCAATCCAATTCTTCTCTGAACGAGGCCCGAGCCAGAGCTTGCCAGTGATTGGCCACAGGTTGCGAGTTGATTTGGTTGAGGAACCAGTGAAGTTCTAGCTTGGCACCTAGTTTGAAGTAAATATCAGATATCAATTCAATCGGTCGACTTTGCAGTTCTGCAACTTGGGCAATATCGAGTGTCGAATACAACGTGCTTAGTTGAGCGAAATCGGCTGCTAGTGAGTCAGGCAGGCCCTGTTCCATGTATTCCTGTTGTTTATCAACCAGCTCCTGCCATTCCCCTTCAACTAGGCTCAATGACATATGGTTACGAACCGCGTCAAATGCTGGCGCGTAAAAGGTAATAGTATCTTTGATCGACATCGCTCGATTACGGTGACGAAGGAACCAGCGGCAGGCGTGGCGTAAAATTCGCCTTAGCTCAACAAAACACTCGAATTGGACCTCTGCATCGACCTGGTTATCCAGCGCTTGTACCGCATTTCTCAATTCACTGGCACCAAAGATTTCTCTAGCGATGGTATAACAACTGGCGATATCGATAACCTCAGCACCTGTTTCATCTTTCATGCGATTAACGAAATTGAGTCCCATATCGTTCACCATTTGATTGGCAAGTTGGGTCGCAATAATTTCAGAACGCAGCGGATGAGCGGCCATTTGTTTGCTGTACTTTTGTTGCAGACGGACCGGGAATGAACTCACCATGGCTTTACTATGAAAGGTATCGCGAGTGATCTCGTCATTATCGAGCTGCTCTTTTAAACGCATCTTGTCATAAGAAATCAGCACCGATAGCTCTGGTCGGCTCAAGCCCTGACCAAGTGCTTGACGGCTATTGATTTCATCGTCGCTCGGCAAGAATTCTAAAGCACGGTCGAGAAGCCCTTCACGCTCTAAATCGTGGATTAATCGCACTTGTTCTTTCAGTAACTCTGCGCCACGAAACTCTGTGACACTGATACTTTGAGTTTGCTGGTAGCAATCATCCAATACTAGCGTTGATACCTCGTCGGTCATCTCTAACAACAATTGGTTGCGCTGCTTACGCGTTAACTCGCCTTGCTGTTCGATTTGGTTCAACAGGATCTTGATGTTGACTTCATTATCGGAACAATCAACGCCGCCAACATTGTCGATAAAGTCGGTGTTAATGCGGCCGCCGGCACGAGCAAATTCGATCCGTCCAAGTTGCGTTGCGCCTAAATTACCGCCCTCGCCGACTACTTTGGCACGAAGTTCACCACCATTGATGCGTAAACTATCGTTCGCTCGATCGCCAACATCTGTATGACTTTCTTGCTCACTTTTGAAATATGTACCAATGCCACCATTCCACATCAAATCGACGGGCGCTTTTAAGATGGTTTGAATCAATTCAGTGGGAGTGAATGTAGATTGCCGGGTATCCAACGCGATTTGTGCCTGCTCGGAGATAGTAATGGACTTGGCTGCACGAGAATAAATCGCTCCCCCCTCTGATAACAGTTCGGTCTGATAATCTTCCCAGCTTGAGCGAGGTAAATCGAATAAGCGCTGACGTTCGGCATAACTGCTTGCTGCATCTGGCTCCGGGTCGATAAAAATATGAAGATGATTAAATGCGGCGACTAACCGCGTTTTGGGTGACAGCAACATACCATTGCCAAACACATCACCGGCCATATCACCGACGCCAATAGCAGTGAATTCCTCAGTTTGACAATCCAAACCCAGTTCGCGGAAATGACGTTTTACCGATTCCCATGCGCCCTTGGCAGTGATCCCCATCTTTTTGTGGTCATAACCCTGACTACCGCCAGATGCAAACGCGTCACCAAGCCAAAAGCCATACTCTTCGGCAATGCTGTTGGCGATATCGGAAAAGGTTGCGGTACCTTTGTCTGCCGCCACTACGAGGTAGGAGTCATCGCCGTCATGACGAACGACATCTGACGGCGGAATTAACTCGCCTTGGATGACGTTGTCTGTAATATCGAGTAAACCGCGAATAAACAAGCGATAGCAGGCTTGGCCCTCAGCAAGAAACTGATCGCGGCTCATGTCATCAGTCAGCTGCTTACAGACAAAACCTCCTTTCGCGCCCACAGGTACGATGACGGTGTTTTTCACTTGCTGGGCTTTCACCAAGCCAAGCACTTCAGTGCGAAAATCTTCGCGTCGATCGGACCAACGCAAACCGCCGCGGGCAACCTTGCCGCCGCGCAAATGAACGCCCTCCACGCGTGGCGAGTATACGAAAATTTCGTATGCTGGCAGCGGTTTAGGCACTTCTGGAATTTGCCCAGGTAGTAGCTTAAATGAACAGTAAGGCTTGGCTTCGCCATTTTCTGTTTGATAAAAGTTGGTACGAATAGTCGCTGCAATTAATGACCAGTAGCGACGAATAATTCGGTCATCATCGAGATTGGATACCTTATCCAGTGCCGCTTCAATGTCATCGGCCTGCTGTTGCGCGACCGCAACACGGTCACCGGCAAAGTCCGGCGAAAAACGGCTTTCGAATAACGCAACAAGTTGTTTAGCAATGCCGGCGTATTTGTTAAGCGCATTTTCGATGTATTGTTGAGAAAACGTGCTGCCAATTTGGCGCATGTACTTGCTGTAAGCGCGTAACATCGACACTTGTCGAGCCGACAAATCGGCTGCCAATACCAAGCGGTTAAAGCCATCGTTTTCGTAATGGCCTTGCCAGATACCAGCGAGCGCTTGCTGGAAGCGTTGTTGGCTGGCGACAATATCAAGCTCCGCTTCACCAAGGTAGGTCATCGCAAACTCAAGGATCCAGCTTTTCGCGCCTTCTTGGTCGCGAACCTCATAAGGCCGTTCGCCAATCACTTTCAAACCAAGGTTTTCCAGCACAGGGAGGACATCAGACAGTGGAATCGGTTGATCGCGATGGAATAGCTTGAGTTTCACCGCATTGTTGTCGGTTTCTTCTTGGGCCTGATAGAACAGCATGCCAAGCTGATCATCGCCAGTCAGTTGCTCGATCTTGTCGATATCAACCAAAGCGGCATTCGGTAATACTTGTTCTTTGTAGCTTGGCACAAACGCATGTTGGTACTTTGCTGCTAGCTTACGGCCCTTGTTGTCACCGAACTTCTTGGTCAGCGCATCGGCGAAACGGTCATCCCACGAACGTGCGGCTTCAATGAGGTTTTGTTCAATCTGATTCACATCTACTTCCTGTTGGTGGTCATCCACGCGAACGATGTAGTGAGTACGGGCCAATTCTGACTCGGAGAAAAATGTCGTGAACTCGACGGGGTCACTGCTGTTAAAGTGATGCTTTAAAATCGCTTGAGTTTGCCGCCGTAACTGGGTGTTGTAGCGTTCTTTGGTGACATACACCATGCACGAATAATAGCGACCAAACACTTCACGACGGACAAACACACGGGTCATATCGCGCTCTTGTATTTGCAACACACCCATGGCTGCAGTCAGTAACTCTGTTTCGGATGCTTGGATCAATTCGTCTCTTGGATAGGTTTCAACCAGATTGAGTAACGCTTTGTAAGCATGAGAGCCGCTCATCAACCCCGACTTCGACATGATCCGAGCGAGCTTTTTATTCAACATGGGGACGTGCTGAGCACTGTTGTTGTACAACGACGATGAGTACAGGCCAATAAAGCGGTGCTCGCCAATCACTTGGCCTGCATCATTGAAGCGCTTGATGCCAATATAATCAGCAAACGCAGGCCGATGGACTTTACTTTTCTGATTGCCTTTGGTCAGAACCAACACGTCACCCGACAGTGCGGCATCTTGGCCACTGCGAATCATTTCACTGAGATGAATTTCTTTGGGTAAATCGTGAAGCTTAAAAATACCAAGTCGCGAGCCCTCAACGAGGCGCACATCATAATCGCCCTCAACTGCGACAATGTCGGTTTGGTGATAGCCCAGCAAGGTGAAGTTATCATTTTGCACCCAGTTTAAGTAATCAACCACCTCTTCACGCGGCATCGTAGCGTCTGGGTAATTACGTGCCTCAACTTCAGTAATTGCCTCTGCCAGGCGTTGTTTCATGGTGCTCCAATCATCCACCGCTGCGGCGACTTCGTTGAGCGACTCGCGCAACTCTCGCTCCAGCGCGGTTCTTGCCTTTGCTGTTGCTTGACGATCGATTTCGATATGAAACAAAGTCTCGAAGTCACCAGTCTGTTCAGACGCATCGATAGCCAATAGCTGACCTTTGTCATCGCGACTAATGGAAACTGGCGAATGCAGGGTTAAATGCGAGGTAATCCCAAGCCGCAGCAAAGCCATCCGCACCGAGTCGACCAAAAACGGCATATCGCGGACAACGATTTCAATCACCGTATGGTTTGATAACCAACCGTGTTGCTCAAGCTTGGGGTTGTAGATATGGATCTTGGCATCACCACCATCGTATTCATTGGTGAATTGCCAGAGACTTAAAATCGCGCCGTATAGATCACCGTCACTACGATTGACGAGATCAGCCATACCAATGTGGCCGTACATCACTCGGGCTAATTGCGAGACGGTGTCAGAATTTTGTGCCAGATTTGACTCGATTAGCTGATGAACGCGCTGTAGCAGCACAGTAGAAGAGTCAGGGCTAGGTTTGGACATAATTGAATAACCTGTTGTCACGAGCGTTATCGTTCGCTCTTTGTTGATCGCCAGTTTCGCCCTCAGTTTATGCAGCGAATGAATAATTAGCGAGTCACAACAAAAGAATTAACAGATTGAATTCAGGAACGAAATGGCCGATTTGTCAGCTTTTGCTGACAGCTTATGTGACGCTGCCAGCAAATATTTCGTTAACTGGTGAAAGGTTGACCTTAAGGCGTCTCTCGTTGCTCATTATTGCGCCAGAAAATTGCCGCTAACGCTGGCAATACAACAATAGCTGCAAGCATGTTGACGAGGAACATAAAGGTTAACAATACGCCCATGTCGACCTGATACTTGAGCGGTGAAAAGAACCAAGTTGACACCCCAACGGCCAGGGTGATGCCGGTGAACAATACCGCACTACCGCGTTCTGCTAACGCAAACCGATAGGCCTTATCAATGGCTACGCCCTGACGGATTTGCTCACTCATGGTCGATAAGATGTAAATGCCATAGTCAACGCCGATGCCAACACCTAACGCAATCACTGGCAGTGTTGATACGGTTAAACCAATACCTAGCTGCGTCATTAAGCCCTGCGCAAGCGTCGACACTAAGTACAAGGGTAATACCACCGCGGCAGTGGCTTTGACTGAACGGAAACTCAGTAAGCATAACAAGATCACTGCGCCATAGACGTAAAGCATCATAGGCAATTGCGCATCAGCCACAGCTTCATTGGTTGCGGCCATGACGCCAACCGGGCCACTGGCTAATTTAAATGCAATATTGTCTGCACTATAAGTCGCTTCTGCTGTTTTAACCGCAGCAACAACACGTTCGATAGTTTCCGCAGTATGGTCAGTGAGAAACAAATAAACCGGCATCACGCTACAACCTGCATTCAAAAGACCCGTGCTGGTAGAGATTTGCGAAATGGCCTGAACGAGGCCGGCATCACTACGCGGCAGGATCCGCCATTTCGGATTCCCTTCATTGAACGCTGCGTTATAAAGCTTAGCGACTGACGCCAATGAAATGGCCGACTGAACGCCCTGCACTTGCTGCAGTTGCCATTGGAAATCATCAATAGCTGACATCACTTGGTAATTGGCGCAAGCTTGGTCATCGGTCTCAACAATAATCGTCATCACATCAGTGGTGATGGCGTAGTTATCGGTGATAAAGGCAGTATCAAGGTTATAACGAGAGTCAGCATGCAGCGCCGGCGCGCCTGGTTTAAACGAGCCTATTCGCATGTTGCCAGCTTGCCAGTAACCCAACACAAACAAACCTGCTGATACTGCCAGTACCACCAACGGCACACGTTTTTTCAAACAACTACAAACCGCAATCGCATCCCAAAGTTTCAACGCGATCGGTGACGGAGTCGACAACTTAGTGACGGTTCGCTCGCCGAAGCGCACATAGCTAAGCAGTACCGGCAGCAAAAACAAATTAGTCAGGATAATGACCGCCACACCGATACTGGCTGTGATAGCTAATTCACGAATAATGCCGATATCGATACTGAGAATGGTTAAAAAACCAATCGTGTCTGATAACAAAGCGATGCCGCCCGGTAGCAACAAGCGACGAAAACTTAGCTGTGCTGCGGTCTTACTATTCATCCCTCGGGCAACTGATGCGCCCATGGCATTAATCATTTGCACGCCGTGCGACACGCCAATAGCAAACACCAAGAATGGCACCAGTACCGACATTGGATCGATACCAAAACCTAACAGCGGTAGCGCGCCGAGCTGCCAAATCACTGCCATTATTGAGCATGCCAAAGGCAGCAACGTAAGCAATACCGAATGACTAAAGAAATACACCATCACGGCAGTGATCACTAAGGCGATGGCGAAGAACAAAACGACTGACTTGGCGCCTTCAGCAACATCGCCAATCATCTTTGAAAAACCAATAATCTCAATTGAAATATCATCGGTTTCAAACTGCTGACGAATGTCCTGCTCAAGCTGTTTGGCAAGCGCTAGGGTATCAAGCTTCTCGCCGGTGTCTGGGTTAAACTCCTGCAAGTTGGCGCGTACCATTGCAGAATTGTAGTTATTGGCAACTAGGCGGCCGACGATGCCAGCTTTACCTATGTTGTCCCGAACCTGTGACAATCCTCTCGCGTTGGGCTGGAAATCGGCCGGCACCACGGGGCCGCCTGAAAAGCCGTCTTCCACCACTTCAGTGTAGCGGGTACCTGGGCTAAATAAGGATTGAACGGAGGCCCTGCTGACACCAGGAATAAAAAACAATTGGTCATGCACTTGGCGCAGAACGGTAAAAAACTCCTCACTAAACATGTCGCCACTTTTGGCCGACACGGTGACCATCACTGAGTTGGCACCGGCAAAGTCTTTTTGGTGCTTGACGTAGGTCTTCATGTAAGGGTGAGCGAGCGGGATGTTTTTGGTAAACGCAGCATCCATTCGCAACTGCGTGGCGCTGAACAACAGACCGATTGTTAATAGCACGAACAGCGCGATGACCGCGCCTCGATTACGAAAGACAATGCGCTCGAGGGCATCAATAAATGGGGTGATCATCATAGTACTGCGTCCCTACCAATCGAGCTGGCGAATACCGCGGTCGCCAGCAATATAGATGATGCCATTGAGGTTTGCCCCTGCTACTGCAGTTTCACCTTGATGCAACGGTCGGCTGGTGAACGTTACCCCACCATCATTACTTATTAATGCTTGGCCGTTACTGGCAAGCGCGATCAGCTCATTGTTATCGTTAGCAACAAAACCATTCACTGTCGCGGTACTTTCAGTAGTGGCTCGGTGCCAATCCAAGCCAGCGTTGTCGGAATAATAAACATTACCGCGCAGACCACCGATAATGAGCCTGTTGACCTTGTCCACGGTGATTTGAGTGGCGGCAAAAAAAGACCCTTCGTAGCCGACGTCTAATCGCCGCCAATGGTTGCCGTTGTCATCACTCAAGGCGACTAAACCAAGCTCACCGACCATCAGCAGTTTGTTGCCACTTAAAGTAAGGACCCGATTAAGGTGCGGCAGCATGGTGGACAACTCGTAGTCATAATCTTCTTGACTGGCTTCGAGTTTAAGTTCGGCCAAGTATTCGCGGTCTTCTTCGTAAAGCAGCCCTTCGTGCATTTCTTCAAGCCAAGTCTTGCCGCCATCGACAGAGCGCAAAAACTCACCATAGGCGCCAACCGCGATGGCTTCATTTTGTTTAACGAACAGCAAGTCCATGAGAGGTTGTTCGCCTGCAATGTCCTGGCGTAATAACTGCCAGCCAGACGCACTGTTGCGGACGATCACACCGTCGTGACCAACGGCCCATAATTGGCCGTCGTGTTGAATAACGCGTGTCAGAGTTGCTGAAACAGGGCTTTGTTCAAGCGACCATTGATCATTATCGAACAACAACACGTGGCCGCGCTCGCCCACTGCAGCAAGACCGGTATCGGTGTCGGTTATATCGAGAACAAGTGCGGATTTAGCTGCAGCGGCGGAATGCGTTTCAGCATGGGTAGGAAAAGAGAAAATGCAAGCAGCCAGAAAGACAGCTCTACAAACAAGATGCTTCATGAAAACTCTTAAAGTTGAAATGCCAAAAGCCCCCAAACGGAGGCCTTTGGCAGAAGTTTTATTAACGTTTGGCTTCTTTTACCAAAGCTCGTGAAGTGAAGTCTTTTTCACTAAGCGGCGTTTGGAAGTCGTACATTTTTTCCTGATTGTCTAAGCCAATCGCAATGTAGCGACGAGCTTGAAGATCATGGAACACTTCAAGCGTAGACCACAGTGTAGGGACTTCGTAGTAATTTAATGCGTGAGACATAGCAACCCGATAGAGTTGGTCGCGGCTATCGTACAAATCGGCCACAGCAATCTGCCATGAATCTTCGTCAATATAGAAGCGTCGTTTCTTGTAGATATGGCTAATACCAGATTTCAGATTTGCTTCCACTACCCAAACACGGTGCTTCTCATAACGAACCAAATCGGGGTTAATGTGGCCCGGTTGGAGGATGTCATCGTTAGTCAGCTTATCGCTATGGAGCTTGTAGGTGTTGTATGGAATTAACAATTCTTGTTTGCCAACCAGCGTCCACTCGTAGCGGTTAGGCGAACCGTTATACATGTCGTAATCATCGGTCGTGCGCAAACCGTCAGCTGCGGTACCCGGGTGGTCATAAGCCACGGTCGGAGCGCGGCGTGGGCGTCGAGTACTGGCGTTGAATGTCCAAGCATTGCGCGGCTGCTTGACCTGATCCATAGTCTCATGCACCAACAGTGCCGTACCCGCCAAACTCGCCGGTTGCGTTACCGCTTGTTTAAACATGAATACCATGTTGGTCTCAGTAAGTTTCTCTGGGGTGATTTCTTTGCCCGACGATAGAAACTTAATAGCCTCACGGAAGCGGATATAGGTATAACTACCTGATGGCATAGGCGCAGCTTGACCAGCAAATCGCGTCACATCAACACCGCGGAATCTAAAGATATGGTTCCAGATCGCTTCCAAGCCGTTACTTGGAATCGGAAACGGAATCCCTGCCCCAGCGCCGACAATACCATTACCACCATCGATCAACTCAGCGCGAGTGGCGTTTGCCAAGGTGCCGTCATAAATGTACTGCGGCACTGACGCCGAGCGTTGCGTGGGATAAACATTCATTTTGAATGTATCTGGATAAGTGGCAAACAATGCTTTTTGACCATCGGTCAACATATCCGCGTAATCGGCGACATTAGCCGCCGTTACTGTATATAACACTTGATCATTGGCAAACGGATCAGGGTGATGATCGCCTACCGAATAGCCTGCTGGAGGCGTGGTTATACCGCCGTTCCAAGCCGGGATTGAGCCGTCAGCATTGGCGCCCATTTCGGCGCCAAGTGGCGTTAACGACTTGCCAAGCTCTGCCGCCTGTTGCTCAGAAACTGCAGCGTAACTTGCACTGGAAACTGACAAGGCAAGTGCCACAGATGAAATTAAGTATTTTACGTTCATAGTGATGCTGTGCCTCGGTTTAAATAGAGTACTTAACGTTAAAGCTGATAAAGTCACGATCTTCTAATAAGTTAGTGGTGCCTTGGCCACCCCAGTATGCGTTGTAGTTGATACCGGCAGACCAACGTTGGAGGTAATCGAAGGTGATCCCTGCCCCCACTGACTTACGATCTTCTACGAACAAGGAGATAGGATCCGGTGTGATACCATTCACATCGTGAGCAAATACCACACGCGGCGAGACATTCACGCCCCAAAATGCGTTGTTGTAATCAAGCTTAGCGAGCAGTCGATAGCCCCAAGAGAAATCATCGGGAAATGGATTGGTCTCCGGACCATTATGCAAGGCGATTTCAATCCCCTCTTTGCCGGGGATTCCGCCGCTGCGGTTAGTACCAGGACCATTCAGGCGAAGCTCATTAAATCCAGGCATATCGTCGATCCAAATACCACCGACTTCACCAAGTACTGTTAGATTGTCAGAACCCAACTGAGGGCCAAACAAATGTACCGCGGTGAATTGTAGCTGTGTTGTATCGCGCTCAATATAGCCGCGTTGGAATTGCCCCGGCGCTAGCGGTTCAAGTTGCGAAATGCCTTCAAGCTCAGGACGGAAGCCTGCAGCAGCCAATTGCTCTGGCATGGTAGCAAACAATATCTCAACGTCATCAATCTGCAACGGCTCATCTGGGCGGTAGGCAATTTCACCGGAAATAGTAGTGTCACCTACGGGTGTGTTGAACGCTACGCCATAGAGTTTCAAATCTTCCGGATAATCGAGGAAGCCAGCGGTAAATGCGTCAAGTTCGTTGACGCTGTGACGATCGATTTCGCTACTGGCGATTTTGGTTAAATCACTAATGATCGCTGTTGGCGTAAAGTCTGAAGCATAGCCGCTGATCAATGGTCGACGGCTATGATAGTTCATATAGTAAAAGCCGAATTCGGTATCACCGAGTTCTGGTGAGTAGTAACTCAACTTAATACCGTACTGACCGCCATCATCTGGCTCATTTTCTGGTAACACAAGCGCTTGGGTTCCTGGCGACGCAATATAAATACTAGCAAGCGACGTGTATAACTCAGTCCAAGCCGGAGAGCCCGGCTCTAGTTGAGCCAGCGCTTGTAACAAAGTACCCAAATCAGCACCGGCAACTGCCATGTACTCGTCATCAATGTTGTTCAAACGACCCAGCAAGAACTCAAGATCTTGGTCAGGGTTGGCCGTAAAGCCAAGCTGCACGGTATTGAGGTAGCCACCTTTACCGGTGAAATCATTAGTGGCGAAATAGGTGCCTGCCGTTGGTAAGCGGAACGACTCCCACTCGTACTGATAGTAAGCCTCAAGAGACAAGTTTTCGGTCAGGCCGACCGAAACCCAAGCCATGCCTTGCGGGATAAGTGCTTCTTTTAACTCCGCACCTGGGGTAAGCAATCGGGCGACGTCAATGGCGTTAACCACGTTTATGCCATGGGGAATGAAGGTACTTTCACCCCAAGAGATGACTTGATCACCAATTTTAAAGGACACCGGAATTTCGCCATCGGCTATATCAAAATCGGCGTAGAAAAAGTAATCTAATAGACGAATGTCTTTACAGGAATAGTCAGAAGCCTTGCTATCCTCGCACGGATCAAAGCGAGTTCCACTGGTTGGATTGGTCCATGCGGAATCATCATCATTTAACGCAAAGTCGTAAAAGTACATACCGCGGACAAAAATACCCATGTCCTCGTAGCGCAGTTCCAATTCATGCAAGCCTTTAAAGACCTTCGAGAATGACTCGCCAGAATCGAACGACAAATTACCGTTATCGCCATTGGTGGAATAACCACCTTCAGGGTAGGCAAAGATGTCTGATGAAGTGTACTTACGGTTAAGTGCAGGATTGTAGCCGGTCCAATCGAATGCTGGTTGATTCGACTTGCCGATTAAATCCATATTACGATCTTCTAAACGCCAGCTTTGACCATATGACCAAGTGGAATCAAAGGTACCTTCAATATCCCCCCAGTTAAATGAAACAGCCGATACCGGCGCGCTAATTGATACTAAGCATGCAGATGTCACTGCAATGGCCAGAGGGTGTATGCGAAATCGACGACTGGACGCCATGGTTTGGTTTCTCCCCAGTTGTTTGCAGCGATTTATTTTGATTGTTGACGTAAATACGTCACTCATGGAGTGCTGCAATTGAGCTAAATCATTGCAGTAAAGACGTCATTCCGCAAGTGACCCAGATCTCGCAACCTGCTGTTTTACTTTAATAATTTTGAGATTCAGCGCACAAATATTAAGCACCTAAGGCAACTTTAAGTTTTAACTCTAATGTTTGTTGGGGGGGAGATCGTAGCTAACTCTATGTTTTAACGTTGCTTTAACGTTTTGAGCCAAGCCTTGTTCGAATCGTTAGTTTAAACTAAACGTTTGAAGTAATTGCTCTAATCCTGATGGCGACGCAACGAAATAAATTTGCCATCGGTGCCAGTTTTTAGGATGAACCAGCCGCGAATGCCTGCATGAGTTAAAAATGGCTTAAAGTGAACCGCGGGCAGTGATATCGTTTTGCCGCCTTTTTCGCGGACCACAACTCGTTGCGCGGCCCCGTTATACAGGGCCTGCAACTCATGGTAGGAAACATCGACATAAACTTGATAATCAATACTCAAGACTTTTCCCTACGATTTCATGTAGGTCCTTAGATAAATCTTTCAGTTGATATATTTGCTCCAAGCAAGCCTTCATTTGTATCGATTGCGGCGCCGTAAATTTTCGCCACTGCGTCAGCGGGTTGATCAAACGTGCAGCGATTTGTGGATTTATGCTGTTTAAATTTTGAATCTTCTGAGACAACCATTGGTAACCTGAACCGTCTTCGGCATGGAAATAGCGATAGTTCATGGCAGCGAATCCAGCGATCAAAGAGCGCGCTCGATTGGGGTTAGTTAGCTTGAAGAAAGGTTTTGCTTCGACGGTCTTTAAATTGTCAAAACATTGCTCACTGTTCCAACAACCTTGCAGGTTGAGCCACTTGTCCATGACCAAACCGTCATCTTGCCAGCGCTGCTCAAACTGATCCATTAGGCTGCTGCGACAAGGCAAATCAAATCGATTTGCAATGGTCAATGCATTGAGTTGCTCGGTCATATTGTCACTGGAATCATAGAGTGATTGACAAAGCTGGTCTGCCTGCTGGCCATTAGCCTCGGCAATCCAGCTCAAACAACTAGCTGATAACGAGCGCTTAGCGATTGATGCGGCATCTAATGAGTATTGAGATTGCTGCAATTCGCTGTATAAACTCGTGCAAGTTTGATGAAGTGCCGGCGCAACTTGCTGACGAATGGTCTCTAAAGCATCGAGCAGCGCGTGAATATCGATCTGTTCGCGTTGGTTGAGCAGCCCATTTACCGTTGGCAGCTGCAGCAATCGAGCTTTTAAGGCATCATCAATGTGTTGATTTTGGCTAATAGCGACCAACCCGGCGATAACCTGTGTTGGCACCTCATTGATGACACCATCGGCAATGCCCCATATATAACGAGCAAGCAATGTTTGCATCGCGTCCCAACGAGTAAAGCCATCATCACAATGCTGCGATAACGTCAGTAATTGTTCATCGGAGTAGTCGTAACTCAGCTTAATTGGCGCCGAAAACCCTTTTAACAGCGCAGGTGTCGGGTGACTGGCTACACCGTTAAACACTAAGGTATCGGTGTCAGTAATCAAGCTATAAACATTACCATCCGTTAGTGGCGAATCGGTGTTAAGTGGCAATGCGGCACCATCACTGTCGTACAACCCAAGTCGCAATGGCACGTGAGTCGCTTTTTTGTCAGCCTGATCTGCCGTCGCGGGGGTCTGCTGACTGAATTCAAGGGTGTAGGTTTGGCTATCAGCATCATAATGATCGGTCACCGTAACCTCAGGTGTACCAGCTTGCTGATACCAAGTCTTAAAATGCGAGAGGTCAAACGAATTGGCATCTTCCATTGCCGCGACAAAGTCATCGCAAGTGACCGCTTGGCCATCATGACGCTCAAAGTATAAGTCCATGCCGCGACGGAACCCATCAGCCCCCAATAAGGTATGCATCATTCGAATAACCTCTGCGCCCTTGTTGTAAACAGTGACTGTGTAGAAGTTATTCATCTCAATAACTGATTGAGGACGAATTGGGTGCGCCATTGGCCCAGCATCTTCAGCAAACTGGTGGCTACGAATGATTGCCACGTCATCAATTCGGTTGACCGCCGAGCCGGTCATATCTTCGCTGAAACACTGATCGCGAAATACCGTTAAGCCTTCTTTAAGAGACAATTGGAACCAATCGCGGCACGTTACCCGGTTTCCAGTCCAGTTGTGGAAATACTCATGGCCAATAACAGATTCAATACCATTGAAGTCCTGGTCTGTGGCCGAGCTTGGATTAGCGAGAACGTATTTGCTATTGAATACATTGAGGCCTTTGTTTTCCATGGCCCCCATGTTGAAGAAATCAACAGCAACGACCATGTAGATATCGAGGTCGTATTCCAGGCCATATACTTTCTCATCCCATGCCATTGAATTCTTAAGTGATTCCATGGCGTAGTCGGCTCGGTCTAGATTACCTTTATCGACAAACAGTTGCAGACACACATCACGCCCACTCATGGTCGTGAAACTGTCTTCGAGCAAATCGAAATCACCGGCTACAAGCGCAAATAGGTAACACGGTTTAGGAAATGGGTCTTGCCAAGTGACCGCCGTGCGACCATCGGCAAGCTGTTGCTTGGCGATCTGATTCCCGTTACTCAACATGAACGGAAATTGCTCAACATCACCGATGATTTTTGTAGTGAAGCGTGCCAACACATCAGGGCGATCGAGGTAATAAGTGATCTTGCGGAATCCTTCTGCCTCGCACTGGGTACAAAACGCACCATCCGATAAGTACAAGCCCTCGAGTGAGGTGTTCGCCGCTGGATTAATGGTCACGACAATATCAACAGTCAACTCGTCACCAATATCTGAGATTGTTAACGTGCTGTCTGTTTGGTGATACTGCTGTTGGGGCACGGCTTGGCCATCGATGTGCAGTGATTGTAACTGCAGTTGCTCACCATCGAGAATCAATGGCCTGTCATGTTTACCCTGACGCTGTACTCTCAATGTACTGGTAACTTTGGTATTTTCAGCATCGAGTTCAATAGTCAGTTCAATTTGATCGATAGTGAAGTCTGGCGCTTGGTAATCGCTCAGTAGTTTCGCTTTGGCAGTCATGAGAAAAGTCCGATATTGCTTGTCGCAACTGGTATTTTGAAATGAATGAAAAATGGGCTGCCTAGATAGCAGCCCATATTTGAATTATTTGTTTCTCGCTAGATTGGGGGCATCAACCAAATCAAAAGCAATGGCGATGGTTTCATCTAACACCGCATCTTCTGGGCCCGCATGATCATCATCTTCAAGTTCGTCATACTGCTCGGTCGACGCTAATGGCTCTTTACCCTCTCGGGCTCGACGTTCGTTTTCGCGAGCTAACAGACGAGCTTTGCGCTCTTCGCGGTCTTTCAAGCGTTTTTCTTTGTTCAAGGACACCAGTTTGTCTTCTTTCTCTTGCTTGTACCGAGCAATGTCTTCAAAGATGTAACCAAATTCAGGATTGGTTTCGATGCGCTGCACGTGACGACTATTGACTCCCTCAATCCAAGGCTTCACCTCATCTATCCGCAGGTAATTTGCAGTGCCGATGCGGTCCCATGGTAAGGCGTTGTCTTCTTGGCTTTCGCCATATTCACTTGGGTCAATTTCTTGAGGGAATTTAACATCCGGGATCACGCCCTTATTCTGGGTACTGCCACCATTAATACGATAGAACTTGGCAGTAGTGAACTGAATGTCACCCAACGGGTTTTGGAACAAATCAAAGCGACGGTTGAGGCTTCGGTGGTTTTGCACCGTACCTTTACCAAAAGTCTGCTCACCAACAATCAGCGCGCGACCATAATCTTGTAATGCCGCAGCAAAAATCTCAGAGGCAGAGGCACTGTAGCGGTCTACCATCACCACCATTGGCCCAGAATATTGAGTGCGCGGGTCACGATCTGAATCGACCGTGACTTCGCCAATCATATTGCGACGCTGCACTACCGGACCACGCTCAATGAACAGACCAGTCAGCGAAATGGCTTCAGGGAGTGAGCCGCCACCATTGCCACGTAAATCAACAATCACAGCATCCAAATCTTCCAGCGCTATTTCTTGCAGCTGCTTGCGGACATCATCGCTCAAACCGTTATAAAAACTCGGTATATCGATTACTGCGACCGCTCGACCGGCATAAGGCCCGTCTTCAGGTCGTTTGATTTCGGTTTTAGCCGCTTGGTCTTCTAGGCGAATTTTATCTCGAGTGATGGTAACCACTTTCGCTTCACCATCAACACCACCTTTAACCGGCACTACTTCTAGAAATACCTTGGTGCCTTTGGGGCCCTTGATTAGCTCGACCACTTCATCCAGCCGCCAACCGACAATATTAACAATGTCTTCGTCTTCTTGACCGACGCCAATGATTTTATCATCTGGCTTCAATTGACCCGACGACGCCGCAGGCCCGCCAGCAACGAGACGGCGAATGACGGTGTAGTCGAAGTCAGATTGCAACACGGCGCCAATGCCTTCGAGCGACAAATTGATGTCTTGCTTAAATCGCTCTGCATTTCGCGGTGACAGATAGCTGGTATGAGGCTCAATGGAACGGGCAAATGAGTTCATTAATAGCTGAAATACATCTTCGCTATTTGTTTGCGTCAACCGTTTAATGCCATAGGTATAGCGCTTAGTCAGAAGTTCGCGGGCTTCTTCTTGAGTCTTACCAGATAACACTAAGTTTAACGCATCGGCTTTGACCTGAAGGCGCCATATTGCATCGAGTTCAGCGGTGGTGGTTGGCCATGGCAGCTCGTTGCGATCATAGGCTAACGACTCGTCCTTGCTAAAGTCGAAGTCTTTGTCGAGTAGACTCAATGCATAATTGAGTCGTTCAAAGCGACGCTTGAGGTTCAGCTGATAAATCTCATACGGTACGTCCAAACGGCCTCGTTTGAGATAATCATCGAACTTAGTTTTATATGAGGCAAACTGATCGATGTCGGATTGAATAAATACTTGACGGTTGTAATCGAGAGTATCGAAGAAGCGATCATAGATCTTTACCGAGAATGCGTCATTCAGCTCAATCGGGTGATAATGCGATTGGGTGAAGACGTCAGTGATTCGAATGGCAGCGTTTTTGTGCTGCTTTTCCTGTTGCAGCTGAGGTAAATCCTCAACAGTGTAGGTTTGTAGTTCAACCTGGGCTGCAGAAAAAACGACAGCTGGCGCTAACACCAGTGCAGCACATATTTGTTGCCAAAACTTCATTCAATACCCTCTTTTGAACAGTCAGTGCTTGGTCAAGCGCTCTTATTCGGCGGCAATCACTCGGTCGTTTGCCACTTCAATGGCCATACCGGAAGCCAAAGTGACGCGAACGCTGCCCTTAAGCAGTTCAGTAATAGTGGCCTGAACTGGGTTCGACCCTACCAGTATTTGGACCGACTTCCCAACATTCAGTTCACTCTGGGCCAACGGTTTGGTCGAAACGGCAGCTTTCGGTTGAGCCTTTGGCTTATCATTACGAGGCTTGCTTGGACGTTTAGCTTTGGCTGGACGTGCTTTTCTGCCCTGCTCTTTGTCCTTTGCTTTTCTGGCCTCTGCAGCCTTCTTTTTGCGTTCGGCGATTCGAGCCTTAATTTCAACCAAACGCTCTTGAGCGTAAGTTTCATGCTCTTCGGTAACAGCATCGCCGGTGCTACCGTCTAAATTGACTCGCAGCGCTTCGGCCTTGACCGAAGCCAAATAGCGCATGCTTGAAGTATAGTGGCGAATTGCCTGACGCAACCGCGTGTTACTTATACGGTCATTGTCAGCTAATGCCTCAACCAAATCCTGAAAGATCCCAATTTTAAGCGGTTTTGCGTCACCATCTGTGACAAAACACTGAGGATATGTTTCAGCCAAAAACGCAATGATTTCGCGATTTTCTGTCAGTTTGGGCTGTTGTTCCATTAATACGTTTAACCTTTACTTTTGCGCCATTGCGCGTTTAAAAAATGGCGCCACAACTTGAGCCACTAATTGCTCAAGACCGCTTTGCTCCACTTCACTGAATCTATTTGGGCTTGGACTATCAATGTCCAACACCGCTACTACTTCGCCGTCGACCTGCACAGGGACGACGATTTCCGACTCGCTTGCGGCATCACAAGCGATATGGCCGGCAAACTGATGAACATCGGCCACCCGTTGAGTTTCACTTGTTGCCATCGCAGTGCCGCATACGCCTTTGCCTTTGGCAATACGGATACAGGCAGTTTTACCTTGAAATGGTCCTAATACAAGCTCGTCGTCATCAACTAAGTAGAATCCGCACCAATTAACATCGTCCATTAGCTCGTTGAGCAACGCACTGATGTTCGCCAAATTAGCGATGAGGTTGGGTTCACCATCTGTTAGAGCTTGAGCTTGGGCGATCGATTGTTGCCAATCAATAGCAGAAAGAGTTTCAGACATGTACTTCTTTTGTTGCATTGAATTAGTTAGCCGGCGGCATCATACCGCAGTGAAAAATGTAAGGCACCTGAAAAAACCAACAACAACACTCTATTTGCCGTATTTTTGCGCCTGTTACCATCATCCAAGGTCAATCCTTTGCCATTGATTATGTTGCCAAATCGGCCAAGACCGCTTTGAGAGTTACATCGAGTGGAGCGGTGATTTCCATCGGCTTACCAGTATTTGGATGCTTAAAGCGCAACCGTATGGCATGTAAAAATAGTCTATTGAGGCCAATGTCGGCCATTTGAGCGGTAAAATCCCTGTCGCCATATTTACTGTCGGCAGCAATAGGATGACCAGCAGCCTGGCAATGAACGCGAATTTGGTGCGTTCGACCGGTCACCGGAAAGGCCTCAACTAACGTTGCTTTATTATATCGCTGCTCGACCTTGTATCGGGTCAATGCTGCCTTACCCTGGTCATCAACACGAACCATACGCTCGCCGGATTTAAGCGTGTTTTTCATTAAAGGCGCATTAACCTTATTGCGCCTTGCCGGCCAGTGCCCTTTCACCAAGCACCAGTAGTATTTTTCGACCTCTTTGTCGCGTAGCATTCGGTGCAGTTCACGCAAGGCACTGCGCTTTTTGGCAACGACTAAGCAACCGGAGGTGTCGCGATCGAGGCGATGAACCAATTCCAGGAAACGAGCATCTGGGCGCAACGCTCGCAGCGCTTCAATGGCACCAAACGAAAGACCACTACCACCGTGCACGGCCAGACCTGAAGGCTTATTGAGGACAATTAAGTGGTCGTCCTCAAACATAATGTGCTTTTCCAGATCTTTTACTTTGTTTAGTTTCGAAGATGGCACCGGATCGGGCCGGTCTGCTAAGCGCACCGGCGGTATTCGTACGACGTCATCAGGTTGCAATTTATAGTCGGGCTTGCAACGCTTTTTATTCACTCGTACTTCGCCCTTACGAACAATTCGATACACCAAGCTTTTCGGCGCACCCTTCAATTGTGTGATTAGAAAGTTGTCGATTCGTTGGCCAGCCATATCTGCGCTGATCGTCACAAAAGCAACTTTTGTAGTATTGGTATCTGTCATAGGCGCGCAAGTTTAGCACCGAATGGTGATCTGCTGAATTGATTTTGGGTTGCTATCCACAGGTTTATCACCGACAATGTGCCGCTGAAACTGCCTCTGACACAAGCAGTTGTGTCGGCCGATGGTGCACTTTTACACACGAGACCGAGTCATGCTGGACTCTACCAAAGCGTCTCAATGACACCATAACGCCCGACAAAATAACGATTTAATAAAGAAATAGTCGCCACCAGAACATGGCGTAATAGACGAGTTCTGAGAAATTTTTTGCAGCTGCACAGCAGCTGATTTGCCGTGTAGCCATTAATTGCTACACCACAATTAGAATAAAATTTGGTTGCCTCTCGCACGCCCCCAAGCATCGTTCCAACCGTGAGGTTGTCGAGATTGGACCCGGGGCTAGGCCCTGAACACGTTTTTTACGTGCACGTTTTGCTGTGGCTAAATTAAGAGATTTAGTCATTTATGAAACGTATGCTAATTAACGCAACCCAGCAGGAAGAAATCCGGGTTGCATTGGTCGATGGCCAACGCCTGTACGATCTAGATATCGAAGGTGCTGGACAAGACCAGAAAAAAGCCAACATTTACAAGGGTAAGATTACCCGTATTGAGCCTAGCCTCGAAGCCGCATTTGTTGACTATGGTGCTGAGCGCCATGGCTTCCTGCCAATGAAAGAAATTGCTCGCGAATACTTCCCTGAGGGCTATTCCTTTCAAGGCCGTCCAAATATCAAGGACGTCGTCAAAGAAGGCCAAGAGCTGATCATTCAGGTAGATAAAGAAGAGCGCGGTAACAAAGGTGCCGCATTGACAACCTTTATCAGCCTAGCGGGTAGCTATTTAGTCTTAATGCCAAACAACCCTCGTGCTGGCGGTATTTCTCGCCGCATTGAAGGTGACGAGCGCACTGAGCTGAAAGAAGCGTTGAGTCAGCTGGAACTGCCGAAAGGCATGGGCCTGATCGTTCGTACTGCAGGTGTCGGCAAATCAGCCGAGGAACTGGCTTACGACTTACAGACCTTGTTGACGCATTGGGGGCAAATCAAACAAGTAGCTGATGAGCGCCCTTCACCATTATTGATTCACCAAGAAAGCGACGTCATCGTTCGCGCGATTCGTGATTACTTGCGCCGCGACGTCGGTGAAATCCTGATCGACAACGACGCCTTATTCAACAAAGCCTTAGAACATGTAAAAACGGTACGCCCAGACTTTGCCAACCGCGTGAAGAAGTATCAAGGCGAAGTACCGTTATTCTCGCACTACCAAATTGAAAGCCAAATTGAGTCTGCATTCCGTCGCGAAGTCAGTCTACCATCAGGCGGATCAATTGTTATTGACCCGACAGAAGCACTGACCTCCATTGATATCAACTCAGCGCGAGCAACCAAAGGCACTGATATCGAAGAAACCGCGTTCCAAACCAATTTGGAAGCGGCTGATGAAATCGCCCGTCAGCTTCGCCTGCGCGACGTTGGCGGTTTGATTGTCATCGACTTCATCGATATGACCCCAGCACGCCATCAACGCGAAGTTGAAAACCGCTTACGTGAAGCAGTACGTGCTGACCGTGCCCGCGTTCAAATCGGCCGTATTAGCCGCTTTGGCTTAATGGAGATGTCACGACAAAGACTTCGCGCATCGTTGGGTGAGCAAACTCATCACGTTTGCCCACGTTGTTCTGGTAGTGGTCACATTCGCGGTGACGAGTCACTGGCGCTATCGGTACTTCGATTAATCGAAGAAGAAGCACTGAAAGACAATTCTTCGCAAATTCAGGCCCAAGTTCCCGTTAGTGTCGGCACGTTTTTGTTAAACGAAAAGCGGCCAGCAATTCGCCAAATTGAAAAGCGCAATAAAGTGTCAGTGGTGATTATTCCAAATCCACACATGGACACGCCGCACTATGATGTGCAACGCCTACGTCAAAACGAAGAGATTACCGATGCAAGCTACAGCTTGGTAAAAGCGCCAGAACTTGACGAGATGGCCAGCCAGTTACGCGGTGAGTCAGCGGTAGAAAAGCGTGAGCAACCTGCACTGTCGGGCATGGTCGCACCAGCTGAAGCGGCGCCTTCGCCACTGAAAGCTGCCAAACCAGCGAAGAAAAAGCCTCAAGCTCAGAAACAGCAAGTTGGCTTAATCGCTCGTTTATTCGCTTTCATCGCCTCTATCTTTGGCAGCGACGAACAGCAACCTAAAAAGAAAAAGGGCAACCGCCAAGGTGGCAATGACCGTAATCGTGGCAAACGCAACAACCGCGATGATCGTAACCGCAATCGTCGTCGGCCACAGAAAAACAAGCAAGGCAATAAAGAAGCCGCTGCCAGCGAAGTAAAAGAGCAAGATAAAGAGCAGTCTCAGCAGCCTAAAGCTGAAAACAAACGCGGCCGCGGGCGCAACCGCAATCGTCGCAAAGAGCAAGCTACTGATTCCAAGGCCAGCCAAACAGGTACTGAAGAGGCGCAGAGTGAAACTCAGGAATCGCCGAAACAGAAACAAGTAAAAGCTCGTCGTCAACGCCGTGACTTGCAAAAGAAAGTGCGTTTGCAGCAAGGCGACTCACCAGCAACAAAAGCGCCAGCAGCTGAAAACGAGCCACAGGAGCAAACTGCTACAGAGTCGACAGAAGCCGCAGCACCACAAACGAAACCGACACGTCAACGTCGTCAACGTCGTCGCAAGCCACAACAAGGCCAGCAAAAACCTGCTGTCGAGGCAGAAATCGACGCTCGCTATCCGGCAGAAGATGAGCAAGCTGCTCAGGCTGACAGTACACAAGCCGCAAGTTCACCGGTAACAGACGAGCAAAACGTGGTAGCGACGGTCGAGGCTGATGCACAGGCGAAAGACGCGACCCGCAAGGCAATTGAAGCAGCGTTAGCGGCAAAGCAGAATGATGAAACTGCAGAGTCAGAACCTGCTCAGCAGCCGTCTTCAGAACCACAGGTGGTAACTGAAGAGCCGCAACCAACGCCTGTTCAACAAGAACTGGATATTGCGCCAGAGGTCGAGGCAGTAGCTAAAGTTGAAGCTCAACCTGTAGCAGCAGCTCCCGCTGCTGAAGTAACAGCAGATGCCCAGCAACCAGAAGCTGCCCAAGAGCCAGAACAAGTTGCTATTGAACCTGTGAAGGTCGCTGACAAGCCAGCTTCGACTAAAGCACCTGAGCCAACAGCGTCAATTGAAACTGATAACTCATCAGAGCAGGTTGAGGCTCAAGCAGAGGCCATTACTGTGAGTCAGGTTTCACATTACTTTGACCGCGCAACAAGCGCGCCAATGGCTAAACCGGCATTTGCCGATGCTGAACCGTTTGATACCACACAGCTCAGCAAACGCTTCGGCCAGCCAGCTACCGGTGAACTCGTTAATCGCGGTAGTCACAATGTGACCAACCATGCGTCAGCACCGATGACTAGACCTGTTCAGTAACTTGTTGCAGACGTAATCAATGTCAAAAGCCACCTTCGGGTGGCTTTTTTAATGGCGCGACGAACCAGCGCATAGTTATATCTATACTAAGTTTTTACCTATATATGAGCCCGTGACATTCGCATTAATGACTTGTTGCTAGCTGAGTCCGACTTCAAGATCAGGTCAAATCATGTCAACTACAACCCGTTCAACCTTACAAGGTGATATCTATGGTGGCTTAACCGCAGCAGTCGTTGCTCTGCCTTTGGGTATCGCATTTGGGGTGTCATCAGGCGCAGGCGCGATCACCGGTTTATACAGCGCCATCATTGTTGGGTTCTTTGCTTCGCTGTTTGGTGGTACCAAAACCCAAGTATCGGGTCCGACCGGACCAATGACCGTTGTTATGGCTGGTGTCATTAGTCATTACATCAACGTTGACCCAAATACCGGTCCGGCAATTGCTTTTACTGTCGTTATGCTCGCTGGCCTATTCCAAATCGCATTCGGCGTACTCAAATTTGGACGTTACATCATCATGGTGCCCTACACCGTCGTTTCGGCATTCATGAGCGGCATCGGCATTATCATTATAGTCCTGCAGTTAGGTCCGTTAATGGGCGGCGATGCGGGTGCTAACGTCACAGCTGCATTGCTTGATCTTCCTCATACTTGGCAGCAAGGATCTGTGCCTGCGCTCATCTTAGGGGCAGCGGGCTTACTGCTGCTGTTCTGCTGGCCGTCGCGCTGGCAACGTCTGCTGCCCGCGCCTTTAGCCTGTCTGATTATTGCGACAATCGCGTCACTGATTATCCCAGCATTGCCGGAGATCCCCCGAGTGGGTGAAATACCTTCAGGCTTGCCTCAGTTGCATATTCCGACATGGAGTCCTGAACTCATTCAAAACATGCTTGTTTCGGCTTTGCTGCTGGCCGCTTTAGGTAGTATCGACTCGCTATTAACATCCTTGGTCGCAGATAACATGACCGGCAGTTATCACAACGCCGATAGAGAGCTCATCGGACAAGGCATCGGAAATACATTTGCAGGATTGTTTGGCGCTTTACCTGGTGCTGGCGCCACGATGCGAACCGTAGTCAACATTAATGCCGGCGGCCGCAACAAGTGGTCGGGGATGTTTCATTCGATGGTATTGCTTGCAGCAGTACTCGGCGCAGGTTCTCTTGCCGAAAAGATCCCCCAGACAGTACTTGCAGCAATTCTCATCAAAGTCGGAATTGATATCGTGGACTGGCGTTACCTCAAGCGGTCTTGGCACTTTCCGTTTGAGAGCAACTTGCTACTCTACGCCGTCTTACTGATGACCGTGTTCGTTGATTTAATCACTGCGGTGCTTGTTGGGGTGTTTATTGCCAACATGCTAACGATAAAAAAGCTGGCAAAATTTCAGTTAAACGAAGTGCAACTCAAAACAATGTCGATCGCAGAATTGTACGATTCCGAGTGCCAAGTCGAACACAACTCGGCCGATGGTAAACCTGTTTTGTTAATGGACATCAATGGGCCTCTTAGCTATGCAATTGGCCGAGAGTTTCGTCAGCGCTTTGCTGCTAGTGGTCAACATGATGCGCTAGTCATCGATCTTAGTAAGGCTCAAATTGTTGGCCTGTCAACGGCCACCATCTTGATCGACTTGATTGAGTTCGAACAAGGTGATGGCAAATCAGTTTTGCTCGTAGCGCCGAACGACGTGGCAAAGTCAAAGCTGGAAAGACTTGGTTTGTGGCAGTTTATTGTGCCACAGCAGTTAGTCGAGAGTCGCGACCAGGCGGCATCGTATCTGTTAAGTATTCAGCAATCACCCATGCGAAGTTCATGTTCTACAAACCACTAACAAAAGCCCTTATCGTTCAACCAATCTAACGCTTCTGCCTCGGTTTCAAAAAAACGTGATTCAGTGTTCGGCAATGCAGTGTGTAATTGTTGAATAAAGAACTGTTGTAGCTGCTTGCTACAAACCACAGCTTCAAATTGTTGGTTGTTGGCAGCGCACCAGTGGTTGACCTCGAAAATGGGCTCCATGACTTCAGGGCCACCTAAACCCCAATCTCGCAAATCAACCAGGCAAGCCCAAGGCTTTGCTGCCAACGTTTGAGCCAACTCTAAAAAGTCGCGACACATACTTTCAGCCGTTTCACGATTCCAAGCAGCCGTAAAACGGACAATGATTGTTCGGTCGCGAAGCTCTAGTTGATAGCTACCATGTTGTTTCATCCACGCTTCCCTAACATTTATACCTACTCCTATTTATTCGCCCAAACGCCATAGAATGTTCAGTTTGACTGACAAATAAATCGATTAGTAGTTGTTGGCCAACTGACAAACACAAAAAAGCCACCGCTAGAGGTGGCTGTTTCAATATTCGATGGGTTAACGTTTTAACGTTGCGCTAGCTGATGCTGACGATACAGGGTCACTAGCGAGCCATCGCTATTACGATAGGTCAGAAGATCATCGTTCACTTCGATGATTTCATCACACCATGAGCTACCGATAGGCATTAATTCTGGGTGACTTGAATTGGTAACAGTCAGGCAGTTACTGACATCGAATTTCTGTTTGACGTTGTAAAACGCCTCTATCTCGTAGCGAATGTCTGTCTGTGGTACGGTGCCCCAAGAGCGCGTACTGCCATCAGAATAATATTGATCAAAACCCCAAAACGTTTCGCCGCCGTCATCTGAACTACCCCAGATACCAACTAGTTTTTGTGGGTCGATCGGTTGCGCAGATGCCACTGGGGTATTAACCAGCGCAATCAAACTGACGATAACAGCAGCAACTAACTTCATGATGGCGTCCTTCAAAATGCTCAGCTCGGTCTATCTGGACCGTTGAGCGGTGACTTCGAGCGCCAATTTATAATTGCAGTCAGTTAAAATCTGCGACCCGGATCGTGGTTCAAACAGCCTGTTAAAATCTCATTAGGCAATTGTGAACAAGATCTCAATTGGTTAAAAAAAAGCCGCTTGAAATAGCGGCTTTTTCAGAATAGTGGTTGAGCACGGTTTAGTTATTGGCAAATTCTACAGTCAAGAAATACTGCGCGCCGGGCACATTGTAACCCACTGCCGAAGCATAGTTTTCGTCGAAAACATTGTCGGCCTTGGCACGGAGTACCCATTGTTTGCTGAGGTGGTAACTCAATGCGAGGTCGACAGTTTGGTAAGCCTTCAATCTTTCACCAGCATCATTTCGTTCGCCCACGTAGTCGTAAGCGAATAATAGATCGACGTTTTGCCAACTAACGCTGGCCTGATAACCTGCGGTTTTGTGCGGCCGTCGGTTGAGTTGACTGCCAGTGCCATCGTCGGTCGCGTCCATGTAGGAAAGCGCTAATTGATGATCGATACCCAATAAACTGGTTATTGCGGTCACTTCGCCGCCTTTGATCGTTGCGCTATCAACATTCTGTGGTGAACAGTTCCAATTTTCATCACAGACATAACCATCGATTAAGTCATCAATCTCGGTTCTGTACAGACTTGCATCCACTGCGATACTGGCAAAGTCAGAGCGCAACAACAACTCGTAGCTATCCGATGTTTCAGGTTTTAAATCTGGGTTGCCGGCAAAACCAAAGGATTCAGGATAATACAGGTCGTTAAATGTCGGCGCTTTGAACGCATGTCCGGCGGTCAACCCGATCGTCAGCTGCGAGCTAAACCGATAACCAAAGCTGGCATTGTAAGTCACTTCGGAGTCGACTTTTTCAACGTCATCGTAACGCAACGCTGCTTCGGCAAGCCAATCGCCAGTGTCATAAGATGCATGACCAAACACGGCCCATGTATCGCGCTCTTCGACAGTAAAGTCACTGGTCGCTTTAACCTCATCGCGGTACCAATCTGCGCCACCGGTGAGGGTTAATGTAGATGTCAATGCATAGCGGTTAACGCTGGTGACTTGGCTGCGGCGCGTTTCAAAACTGGACTTGTCCTCAACTAGATCGCCGCTAAAGAAGTCAAAGTAATCAATGAAGCTAATCTGGCTGTCGCGACTTTGTGCAACAGTAAAGTCACTTCGCAGGGCGCCACTATCATAACTGGTGTTCAACATTAACAAGTGATTGCGGTAGTCCTGTCGGTTATCGACACCGAAACTATCGTAATCGAGGCTACCATCATCAAGTTGCGCGACCCAATCTAAGGTTACCGCCTGATTAATTGCATAGTCACCGCGTAACGCCGCTGACCAGTTATCGTAGCCATCGTCATCATCTTCACCATCGTCACGGACATCAAAGCCATCGCTATCTTCATAGCTAAGGGCAATGGTAGAACTACCCGTTTGGTAGCCAATGCCCACAGCGCTATTCAGACTCTTGTACGAATCAGAACCAGCTTGGGCGGCCAACTGATATTGACCATCATCGAGACGACGGGTGTAAATGTGAATCACACCGCCGAGTGCTTCCGAGCCCCACAACGCTGCGCGCGGCCCCTTTAATACCTCAATACGCTCAATTTGCTGAACCGGAATGGTTGATAGTTCCTTGTAGCCCAAGGTTGCCGAGCCGACCCGAACACCATCGACCAAAATCAAAGTATGATTGGAGTTAGTACCGCGAGTGAAGACACTAGACTGCTGCCCTGCACCGCCGAGTTGGGCGATATCAACGCCGGCAATCGGTGCGAGCGCATCGGCGATAGACTTGGCTTGCATTGCAGCGAGATCAGACCGATCGATAACAGCCACTTGAGCAATGATTTGCTCGCTATCAACCGGCATACGACTGCCCGTCACAATGAGTCGCTCAGTGCCATCGTCGGCGACACTGGCAAATGAAGCAGTCGCCAATGCAGTGGTAATTGCTAACGCGAGTGAACGTTTGTGTTTCCCTATAACTATCATATATTTTCTGAAGCACCCTCCGTACTTCATCCTGTGTTGTTATATTTAGGCCGGTCTCCGGGCTGCTGCTATTCACGTTGTACCTTCCCAGTTATTTAACCAGTGGTCTTCACAACGCATCACAGTTACCGTTGCGGGGGCAGCGTTGGTCTCCCACCAACTTCCCGTTTCACCCTTACGGGCACCTAAAATCTAGAATCTAGCGACTGATTGTCGCTACTACTGTTGTGCCACCGAGCGATACAAATTGCGAAAGTGATCGACTCGTTGACATAACCGTTCTGCTTCATCAAGTGCTCTGGGTGTCATTCGATGAAGTTGATCGGAATCCGGATAAAGCATGGCTTGATTCGCAACCGCTGGAATTTGCGGCCACTTTTGCCAGTTGGTCAGCTCTATGCCTCGGGCTGAGTCCTTCGGTTGAATAATCAGCTGTGGTCGCGCACCAACCACATGTTCAACGCTGACGTGGGGATACTCACCAATGGCATTGAGAAAAACATTGGTTACACCACATAGCTCTAAGCTTTGTTGTGGCCAACTGCCTTTACCAACAGTGGTTAGTGGTTGCGGCCATAATTCATAAAAAGCCGTTAGTTTGGCTTTGCTTTGGAATTGCTGCCGCACTCTAGCCAGTTGCTGGTTGAACGATTGTGCTAGCTGATGGGCTTGGTCCATTCGGCCTAACAACTGACCTAGCTGAATCAATGCCGTTGCGACATCATCATAATTGTTGATGTCCTGCCAATGAACCGCCAGACCCAATGCTTCGAGCCGCTTCACCGCTTGCGGTGACGTACCACCACGCCAAGCCAACACCAGATCTGGCTTTAATGCCAAAACTTGTTCCATATTGATTTGGGCATAGTTACCCACTGTTGGTAGCAGCAGTGCCTCGGCAGGGAAATTAGAATGCTCGACAACACCAACGAGTTGTTGGCCGCCACCAAGCGCATAGATAAGTTCCACAAGATTCGGTGCCAGAGCAATAATTCTCGCTGGCGGCGATTGGTTACTAGCGAGTGCTGTCAGCTTGCTGTCGGATATGGTGGCTGCAACAGGAGCTGCCATTAGAATGCAAACCAAGGCAAAGACTGTGCTTAGTAAATGCTGAATATGTCGGTTGCCGGATCGATGCCCAAACACCATAAGCCTTCTCTGAATAACACTAACGTCACCAAAGGGCCGAACGACAAGGCACATATCCGCCGCTGAGCGAACAATCGCTCAGCAGAGATGATCAGCGCCAAGTTACCCGCTTGGTGATACCAAAAAGAGGTCGATGGCAGGTCTCCTGGCTCAACGGGCACAACCAATAAGCGCCTTCCCAACGTTTATTGCCGTCAGTGGCGTGTGCTTATCAGACCGTTATACAGTTGCGGGAACAGCTGCGGTCTTTCACCGCATTCCCTATTAAACTCTTGCGAGTACCATTTGCGCCGTTTTATACCCTAGCGCTAACGAAACTGCAACAAACTAAGGGGCTTAACCTAACGTTGCGATTGAATGATGTGCTGTACTAAGCCTTGACTGGCATCTTCAATTAAATCCAGTACAAGTTCAAAACCACGTTGGCCACCATAATAGGGATCCGGCACTTCGCTGTATTTTTGTTGCTCAGAGAAATCGAGCATTAACACCACTTTGTCGCGTAGTGACTCATCTGGGCAAAGTGCGATTAAGTCTTCATAGTTGGCTTGATCCATCGCTAACAATAAATCGAAATGTTCAAAATCCTCAACCACAACACGGCGAGAACGAATCGATTCAAAGTCATAACCGCGCGCTTGACCTGCTTCCATGCTTCTTGGATCGGGCTTTTTACCGACGTGGTAGCCAATAGTACCGGCACTATCGATATGAACGGTAACTTGATGTTGCGCCGCATGTTGACGGAATACCGCCTCGGCAGTGGGCGAGCGGCATATATTGCCCATGCAAACCATAAGAACTGAGTCGATTCGTTTGTTGGTTGTCATCCGAAAAGCACCTGTAAAAAAACTCCCGACAAGCGGGAGTTTATATCTTAGTTTCTAGCTTCAATAAAGTGCTTCTAGCGAGCAGCTTCTAACGCAGCAATGCGTTTTTCGATCGGTGGGTGGCTCATAAACAGTTCCGCCATGCTAGATTTACCATTGATGCAAAACGCCGCTAACTGTCCTTCCATTTGCGGTTCGTGGCTGCGACTTAGGCGACGTAGCGCTTTAATCATGGTTTGATTACTGGTGAGATAGGCTCCGCCAGCATCGGCTATGTATTCTCGGCGCCGCGAGAACCACATCACGATAATACTAGCCAGCAAACCGAAAACAATTTCCAGCACAATAACCACACCTGTGTACGCCAACCATCCCAAGCCCTGGCCATCTTCATCATTGCGAGCGACCGCAGAGCTAATTGCCTGGGCAATCAAGCGCGCTAAGAAGATAACGAAGGTGTTTACGATGCCCTGAATTAGCGTCATGGTCACCATATCACCATTGGCAACGTGGCTTACTTCATGGCCCAGTACTGCTTCAACTTCATCTTTGTCCATTGACGTCAGTAAGCCGGTCGAAACAGCCACCAACGAATTGTTCTTGCTAGGGCCGGTGGCGAATGCGTTCATATCGGGTGAATCGTAAATTGCCACTTCCGGCATGGCGATGCCGGCAGTGCGCGCCTGACGCTCTACCGTTTCGACTAACCAGCGTTCGGCGTCATTCCGCGGTTGCTCGATAACATGAGCACCTGTCGAACGTTTGGCCATCCATTTACTCATGTAAAGGCTGACAAACGCACCACCAAAACCAAACAAACCAGCAAAAATAGCGAGTCCGGTAATGCTACGAGTATCTTGAATGCCAAACAGAGCAAAAATAATGTTGAGTGCAATACTAAACACCACCATCACTGCAATGTTGGTCAATAAAAACAAAGCTATACGCTTCATGGCTTCCTCATCCAGTCACTTTATTTATGGGTATAAAACAGATAATTGGGGAACTAGTGCAGAGTTTCAAGGCTTGTCATTCAGGTTTTGTTTCTGGAGCCACTCCCTGCTTATGGTAACCTAACTACTCTGACAGAGTTTTCTGAATCTAATATGAACAATAAACATTTGTTACTATTGAGCGCCTCTCGCGCTGGCAATACACCATACTTATCCCACGCCCTGCCCCTGATCAAACCACTGATTGATGCCTCGATTAAGCGCATCGTTTTTATCCCGTATGCTGGCGTGACGGTGACACATAGCGATTACACCGACATGGTACAGCAAGCCCTGGCTCCGCTAGCTGTCGAAATTCGCAACATCGATGACTATGACAAACCCGATCAAGCGATCTTTGACGCCGATGCAGTGTTTGTTGGCGGCGGCAATACCTTTCGCTTACTCGAGCGCTTGTATGCATTGCAGTTAATGGAGCCTTTGAAAATTCGCGTTAACGAGGGCATGCCGTATGTTGGTTGGAGCGCTGGTTCAAATATCGCCGGACCCACGATCCGTACCACCAATGACATGCCGATTATCGAACCGCCAAGTTTAGCAGCGCTCGATTTTGTGCCATTCCAACTCAATCCACACTACACCGAGTGGAAACCAGATGAACACAACGGTGAAACCCGCTTGCAACGCTTGACAGAATACTTGGCGCTGAATCCAACTGAGCGTGTGCTGGCGATGCCAGAAGGTAACGGTTTGTTAGTTAGCGGCAATCAGGCACAAATCATTGGCGAGCCAACAAGTTACTGGATAACGGTCGGCGGCGCAAAAACTGCCATTGCAACCAACAGTGCTTTTACGCTTGCCTAGTTAGGTTGTGCTCTAAATTCCTTCGCTAAAAGTAAAGTTACGACAAACAAGAAAGCGAGCCATAAAGGCTCGCTTGTTACTAGTCTAAGTGCTCGTCAAGTTAGAACTTGGCGCGGACACCAAGGGTATAACGGCGGTCAGCTTCGGTATTGCGGAAGTCATGACCCTGAGCCGTGGTGTAGATCAGCGGCTCACCAGTCAAGTTCACGACGTTACCGACAACAGTCCAAGTCTCGTCAATGTCGTAGCTGGCAGAGTAATCCCACTGGCCACGAGCTTCGCGGTAGACGTTACCAGCCGTTGGGTCATAGTTGTCAGCATCAGGGTCAGTTCTGTTGAAGTCTGAGCCATAACCCTTCTTACCACCTTGCCAGGTACGTTTGCCGTAATCTTCTTCATCCATGAATTCGTCACGCCAGTTATAAGCTAAACGAGTTTGGAACCCTTCCCACTCCCAGTACAACTGGAAGTTGAACGCATGCTCAGAGATGTTCTCCAATGGCAGCTTGTTAGGCTGTTCACTGTCTGCATAGGTGTAGTTGGTGACAATACCTAATCCAGCCCAAGGGCCAGGCAAGAAATCGAAGGTTTGCTGATAGGCCAGTTCGACACCATAAACTTCACCACTACCACCGTTGGTTTCACGGCTAATGGTAATACCAGTCAAGCCTTGGTTACGCAGGTCTTCAACGATTTGTTCGCCGCCAACGGTATCACCAGGTAGGGTGTTTACTTCACTTTGGCTTTGGCCTGCTTCATCGAGAATACAGATGTTCGGCCACTCTTCACCAACAGATTGGTCATTGATTGTTCGAGAATTAGCTTCACAATTACTTACGGGTACTGTGAACGATTCAACGTCTTTGTAGAACACCGCAGCCGAAACCATGCCACCTTCACCAAAATAGTGTTCAACGGACAAGTCATATTGAGTGACACGTTTTGGATCGAGGTCGTAAGAGCCTTGAGTGCCATCAATCAAAGTCATACCGATATCAAACGCCGGGCTTAAGTCACCAAAATCAGCACGGCGCATTACTTTCGCTGCGGCAAAACGAGCAATAGTATCGTCATCGATGGACCAGTTAACGTTCAAGCTAGGCAAGAAATCAGAGTACTCATTGGTACCAGTAAGCTTGTTACCTTTAACAGAAAGGTTCTTGTCTTGTTCTAAGAGAACGGCCAACTCTTCATCTGAGTAGTCGTGGATAATGGTAGAATCCAGATCAGTTTCCACGTAGCGACCACCAAGAACGGCGGTTACTTCGTCGAAGTCCAAGTGGAACTGCAAGTAAACTGCGCGAGTGTCCTCTTCAATGAATTTCCACTCATCTTCAAGGTTAGTCATGTTGTCAGCCAAGGAACCTGTCGTCGCGTAGGTCGTACCTGCCAACCACTGTTGCATTCTTGAGAACGCACCTTCTGGATCGTTGCTCAGCAAGTTTGCTTTGTAAGCAGCGAAGGGACCGGTCAGAGAATTTGGACCATAACCATCAATTTGATCAAATTGATTTTTATAAGTCACTTCATGAATTGCATCAGCAAAAATTGGATCGTCAATAAATGCAGGTGTTACGTATTGGCCATCTTTATCGCCACCCACATATTTGGCCTTCTTATAGGCATCCTTAAAAGTACTGCCATTGGCGTTTTGAAGCTCAGCAGTTTGGAATTCGTACTCACGGTTAGTGACTCGAACACCAGTCTTCACTTGAGAAATCCAATCTACCCCCATCGGCTCAGCGTATTCCAAGTCAAAGCGAACGGCTGTCTCGTCGTTTTCCGTTTTTGCCGTGTCGTAGAACATTTCACGAATCGCTTGGCCGTCAGCACTAGTCATTGCTGTTGGGTCGCTATAAACGATACCGGGCAGTTTGTCGCTCTTGAAGCTCAGGTCCGCGTCAATTCTATTCATGTAGCTGCCAGGACTAACGAATGGGTCATCTGCATAGGCAGCCTCATAGGCTTCGCGGTCAACAGGGCGCAAGTTCAGTTGTGAATCAACAGAGTTCTCTTCTGAGCCTGTAATCGCAACTTCACCGAACATGCGTATTTGATCAGTCAGCTGCCAATCACCGCCAAGCGCGTGAGAGTAGCTTTCGTTTTCATCAAAGTCGCTTTCGGTCTTGTTCAAAACAAACGCATTCAATAGCGTGTATTCCATCAACTGACCTGAGCCACTTTGATATGTATTTGCGTTAGCAACTGGGCTAGTCACCACGTCGAGTACGTCGTGCGCTTCCTGACCACCTTCAAGCTCTGAGTAGCTCAAATCTAAGTAGATGTTGCCTTCGTTAGATTGTGGCGCCCATTGCAGTGATAAACCATATGCAGTGCGCTCGCGAGACTCTTCTTTCATCCGAACCGTGTTTTCACTGCGAACAGTAAAGGTGTCGTTTGGACCATTACCGACTTCATCAAAACCTTCGATGCTGTCGTAGGAGTTCATCTTGGTTTGGAATTCGTCCTGACGAATTTCACGGTCGAGGTATGAAACAACGAAACTCGCACCGAACAGGCCATTGTCACCCAAGTCCCAGTTAGAACCGGCAGCTGCGGTAACTTTAGGCGCCCAGTTTTCAGTTTTGTCGGCATACTCGGCATCGACCGTAATCGCTACCATTGGCTCTTGCAGTTCAAGAGGACGAATCGTTTGCATGTTGACCGTACCACCTAAGGCACCTTCAATCATGTCAGCCGTAGGCGACTTAACAACCGATACGGTTTTCAAAAAGCTTGATGGAAAATCAGAAAGCGAGATACCGCCACGGCCACTACCCGAGGTAGAGCGCCCATTTAACTCAACGCGGTTTTCGTCAATACCACGAATCGTTACGTTCTCACCGACACCAAAGTCAGATTTAATTGATACACCGGTAATACGCTGTAACGCTTCAGCAATGTTGTTATCTGGAAGCTTACCGATGTCTTCGGCTACAACCGCGTCAACAATCTGATCAGAGTACCGCTTTTGGCGCGCAGACTCGGCCAAACTGCCAGAGATGCCACGGACCTGAATAATCTCGACGTCGTCAGATTGTTCTTCAGCGTTTGCTGCAATGCCAGTAGACATAAAGCCAATTGTCGATGCCGTTATCACCGACGCTGCAATTTTTGAAAGTTTAAATTGCATTCCTTTTCCCCTTGTTAGGTGGCTCTTGTTTTGTAGTGTGATATCCATCCAAGCCACTTTTTTGAAAAGTTAGTGTGTTGTTTCGAACCAAAAAACTTGTTGGAAGAAATCGAGGAAATAGTTTCACAGCACGATCAACTGTTCAACCAACCGGTAACAACACATAAACAACCAATCAAACAGAAAAACAAAATAATAACAGAGCTATTTGGACTTACCAATATTGGTAATACGGACAAACAATCGAAAAATACTTCGAAATTCTAATTAATTAACGTAGGGTTTAAGAATGGTTTGGCCTGACAACCCGTATGCCCAGATAAAACAAGGGGCTTAATGAAAAATGAAAGCAGCGAACGTTTACAACGAGAAGCCAACAACTAGCCAATTGGGATGACCAAACATCATCAATCAATCCCCTCAATAGCAGCAGGACCAAACACAGTTGCACATTGGTTTGGCAAATTTTTGTTATCAATCGCTAATATTTTTCATTGGTTGTTAGCAAATTTATACATGGTGAATTTTGACGTGTTCGAGCTATCAGTCGGAACAAAGTGAGTGACCATTAATCTTTGTTTTTACTGGGTTTAAATGAATTTACAGTGGCTTTTGCAAAGTAGCTTGGGAAGGGTTTACGAAAGCAAAAATCCAGCATTGCTCACAAAAAATCGAACGCAACTTACCAAAATATATTTTATGGTAAGTTTGTGACATTAACCCCAGTTCCAAAGTGCTTACCCATCTGACTGACCAATATTCAATCTAACGCACAAGCTATGCGGCAAGTTATAACACTTATATTGGTCTTACAGGTTAGGGGTTGATTAGGCCTTTAGCGATGTATGGCCAAATGTTACTTGCCGATGGCTCGTCGAGGTAAGGAACAATTCCTAAGCAAGGCGCAGGAAGCAAGGTGTTGAGCGACGCGATGTTTTCATCCCTCATCGACATGGTTGGATCAATGGTGTTACCTACCCAACCAACAATATGGCAGTCGTCTTGACTGATCGCCTCAACCGTCAATAGCGCATGATTTAAGCAGCCCAACTTAAGGCCGACCACTAAAATGACAGGCCAACCGCGTTGCGATGGCCATTGAGCCAAGGTATCGCCACTGAGATTGAGCGGAAGCCGCCAACCGCCTGCCCCTTCGACCAATTGAACGTCAGTAGGGTGCTGGCCATTGAGTTGGCAAAAGTGTTGGTCTATCGCCTTCAAGTCAATGTTTTGTTGATCTTGTTGGGCGGCAATATGGGGGGCAATTGGTGCCGCAAAGCATACTGGATTGATGTCGCTGCTGGTAACTTCGACTGAACTGTTCGTCGCCAAAGCGACGGCATCATCGTTAATCAATACGCCATCATGATAGTTCGCACCGGCAGCAATAGGTTTGTAACCAAGGCATGACTTACCATTCGCTTGAAGGCCATAGAGAATGGCACTAGTAATCGCTGTTTTACCAGCATCTGTATCTGTAGCCGTGACAAATATAGTGGTCATTTGCTAACCACCCCATAATAAATCTGATAGGTCAGTGGCAGCCCTTCATCGGTCCGATAGTTTTCATAAGCATCATGAAATTTCTGCCATAGGTGGCGACCAATCAAACCCTTGCGCTTGGCGCCAATTACGGTGTTGGCCCCAACGTCACGAATGGAACTAAACAGGGTTCTAATATCCGGATACCAAAAGGTGTGGGGACGAACCACGCCAATAGCTTTGTGCAACTTAGCTTGCCTAACCGATTGCTCAAGGCTGGCAACGCTGGCAAATCGATTGACGTGATCATAGTCATCGACTTTGAGCCAAGACTTTTTCAACTGCCACAAAGAGCCCTCCATCACACAGCTGAATACCAAGCTGCCGCCGGGTTTAAGTACTCGTTGCGCCTCTTCAAACACCGAATTCAAATCACTAACCCACTGCAATGCCAGAGAGCTAAAAATCAAGTCAACCGAACTGTCGGTAAATGGCAGGTACTGCGCATCACCTTGCACGGCAACGACTTTGTCACTCGCCAAACGGCACTGCTGCAACATCGCAGGGCTCAGGTCAACGGCAAATAGTTGCTCGGAAACGGATGCCAATGCTGGCGCAAAACTACCCGGGCCACAGCCGAGATCAATGGCAACCTGAGCCTTGCGTACAGGGTTGTAAGCGAGCAAGTTGCGACCAACTTGCTGTTGCACCGTAGCGGCCTTATGGTAGCGTTTTGAGGCACGAGAAAACTGTCGTGCTACGGAGGGTTTAACCTCAATTACTGTCATTCAATGTGCTCCTGCATGCGCCCCATCTCTTCATTTAGGGTCGCAACACAATTCTCAATATCGCGTTCAGTGTGACTCGCACTAATAGTCAGCCGTAACCGTTCTTGCCCAGCTTTTACTGTTGGCGCGCGGATAGCGCCAACAGCAAAGCCGCGTTGGCGCATGTACTCGGCAGTGCTCACAACAGTGTCATTGCCAGGCAAGAGTACCGGTTGAATTGCCGTATTTGATGGCAATAGCGGCAAATTAGCTTGCTGCGCGAGCTTTTTAAACAGCCCGATCCGGTGCTTTAGGGTCGCCACCAATTCAGGTTCATTTGTTAGTCGGTTTAATGCGGCACTTGCAGCTGCAGCCATCGCTGGTGGCATTGCCGTGGTGTAAACATAGTGGCGACAAAACTGAGTGAGATACTCAATGATATCCTTATCGCCAGCTATCATCGCGCCACCCACGCCAAGGGCTTTGCCAAAGGTCGCCATGTAGACATCAATATTTGGCTCAATGCTAGTCGCCCCCAAGCCCTGATCACCAATGACACCGAGTCCGTGGGCATCATCGACCATAAACATGGCTTCATGGCGCTGGCTTCGTTGAGCCAACTCATTCAATGGTGCTTGATCACCATCCATCGAAAACACTGATTCAGTAACCAGCAGTTTGGCTTCAGCCTGGCGCTGAAGTTGCTGTTCAGCGCTGGTCAAATCGTTATGGCGATACCGCACACTATCAGCCCGACAATGAAGTCCGGCATCAATCAGCGATGCATGATTCAGTTTGTCCTGAATCAACAAGTCGCCAGACTTCATCAAAGCGGTAATGACACCTTGGTTGGCAGCAAATCCTGAGCCAAACAACATCACTCGCTGCATGCCAGTGATATCAGCAAGTTGCTCGCATAAATGCTGATGCAACTGATGATAGCCGGTGATTAAGGCTGAACCACCGCTACCGACGCCATACTGATCAGCTGCCTTCACAAAGGCTTGCCGAACAATCGCATCGTTCGCTAGGCCCAGGTAATCGTTACTGGCAAAATTAATCAGTGTCGTGCCATTACTATGACTCAGCAGCCGGCCATGACCTGAGGTACGAGCAACTTGCTGACGCCAACGCCCTTGTTGCCGTTGGTGCTGCAAACCAGCAGTGATACGTTGACTTAATTTGTTCATTAAGTGGTTGCGTCGTAGAACATGCCTTGGGTTTGTTTGTCTTTAACCGCCTGCTCAATCGCGTACTGCTCTACCTCATCGCTATAGCCTTTGGACATTTCAGAATTGATACCCAAGCGGCGGAACAGTGCCCGATCGGCATCTTCATCCGGGTTGTCTGTGGTTAGCAATTTACAGCCATAAAACACACTATTGGCGCCGGCAAGAAAACACATTGCTTGCATTTGGTCGTTCATCTCTTCTCGGCCGGCACTCAAGCGGACATAAGATTTGGGCATCATGATCCGCGCCACCGCAATAGTGCGAATAAACTCAAATGGATCCAGGTCTTCTTGATCTGCCAACGGCGTGCCCTCAACTTTTACCAACATGTTAATCGGCACACTCTCTGGGTGTTGGTCGAGGTTGGCCAATGTCATCAACAAGCCAGAGCGATCATTAGCATTTTCACCCAATCCAACGATGCCACCTGAACAAACATTCATGCCAGCGGCACGGACATTGTCTAAGGTGTTGAGGCGATCTTCATAGGTACGAGTGCTAATGATTTCACCGTAAAATTCAGGTGAGGTATCGAGATTGTGGTTGTAGTAATCCAATCCTGCGTCGGCCAACGCTTGGGCTTGATCTTTAGTCAGCATGCCTAACGTCATACAGGTTTCCAAACCCATGTCCTTAACGCCCTCAATCATTTTAATGATGTAAGGCATGTCTCTATCTTTTGGGTTGCGCCAAGCGGCTCCCATGCAAAAGCGCTCACTACCAGACTGTTTAGCCTCGGCAGCTTTTTCTAACACATCTTGCACTTCCATGAGCTTTTGGGTTTCGAGGTCGGTGTTGTAACGGGCGCTTTGTGGGCAATAGCTACAATCTTCAGGGCAAGCGCCAGTTTTAATTGATAACAAGGTACTAACTTGCACAGCATTGGCATCGAAGTGTTGTCGATGAACAGCCTGAGCCTGAAACAACAAATCATTAAATGGCATTTGAAACAAAGCGTTAACTTCATCCAGCGTCCAGTTGTGGCGGACAGAACCGAGCGAATCATTAAACGACATGAAACCTTCCTTTCTATTTGCAAAGCGCTTATCTGGCCGCTAGTCTAGCGCCAACCCTATCGCAGTCAACGACAACATATTTGATTATGTTGACTACTGGTTTATTTATGAGCAAATCATTACACCAAGATAACAAGTTGGTCGATACTAACTTTGATCGAAACCATGTCTGGCACCCCTATTCGTCAGCAAATCCAATAAATGATAACTATGCCGTTAAATCCGCCGCGGGCTGCGAAATTGAATTGACAAACGGCAAGCGTCTTATCGATGGCATGGCCAGCTGGTGGAGCGCCATTCACGGTTATCAGGTTAAAGAAATTAACCAAGCAATTCGCAATCAAATCGAGTCTATGAGCCATGTCATGTTCGGTGGCCTCACGCACCAGCCCGCAACTGAGTTGTGTCGTAAATTGATTGAGCTAACGTCGCAACCGCTACAGCGAGTTTTTCTGTCTGACTCTGGTTCTGTCAGTGTCGAAGTGGCGATGAAGATGGCGTTACAGTATTGGCACGGCAATCGTAAACCGCAAAAATCTCGGTTTATCACCGTTCGCAATGGCTACCATGGCGACACTTTTGGCGCCATGTCAGTCTGCGATCCAGTCAACGGCATGCACAGCCTGTTTCGTGACGTACTGCCGCAGGCAATGTTCTTACCGGCACCGCCTGCAGGATTTGATATGCCGCTCGATAACAGCTGGCAACATGAAGTGGCGCAGGCCTTTGAACTGCATTCCGATAGCCTGGCGGCATTTATTATCGAGCCGGTGGTACAAGGCGCTGGCGGCATGCGCTTTTACAATCCTGAGTATCTGACCTTCATTCGCCAATTGTGTGATGAACACGAGGTGTTGCTGATTGCTGATGAAATTGCCACTGGCTTCGGTCGCACCGGTAAATTATTCGCCGTCGAGCATGCCATGATTTGCCCAGATATTATGTGCCTTGGTAAAGCATTGACCGGCGGCACCTTGTCACTGGCGGCAACACTTTGCACCGATGATGTCGCCGAAACAGTGTGCCAATCGGCCGCAGGTGTGTTTATGCACGGGCCGACATTTATGGGGAATCCGCTGGCCTGTGCCATTGCCAACGCCAGTATTGATCTACTGTTAGCATCCCCCTGGCAACAGCGCGTTAAGCACATTGAGCAAGGGCTTAAAAGGGGTTTAGCACCGTGTGCCAAGTCAGACCAAGTGGCCGACGTCAGGGTGCTCGGCGCAATTGGTGTAATCGAAATGAAGCAAGCGATCGATGTTGCCGCATTGCAGTCGCGAGTGATCGCAAATGGCGCCTGGATCCGACCGTTCGGTAAACTGGCTTATGTCATGCCGCCGTTCATTATCAATGAACAACAACTCAATTCACTGACCAAGGCGATCTGTCAGGCTGTGGGACCGGTTTAATTGCATTCAACGGTCAATCGGCTTGCAAATATGCGCAGGCCGTCAACCTTCTGCAACTAATCCTTTGTTATAAAACACATGGCTAGGTACCGATACACGGCTAAGTATCGGTCTGAAACAACAAACAATTCCACAAGGAAAAGGCTATGTACAAAAAAATTCTGGTGGCCGCTCTGGCTGCATCAGCACTCATTTCTGGTTGCTCTTCTACTGGCGACGGCGGCAGTGGCGCAGCGAAACCGCTCAGCGACTACTTCTTTGTTCGCGGTGATTTTAATGGCTGGAATGCCGATCCAAAGCATAAAGTACAGCCTACGGACAAAGACAGCGTCTACATGGCAACTGTGTCTCTTTCAGCAGGCGACACGCTCGGCTTTAAGTTTGCCGATGATCTTTGGTCTTCAGGTTCAAACTGCGGCTACAACAAGAGTGAAGACGAAACGATCGTGCTAGGTAAGCCCGTTCAAGTAAACTGCAATTCGTCATACTCAAACTTCGTTATCAAAGTTGAGAAGACCGGTGCTTACAACTTCTACATTGATGACTCGAAAAAGCCGCGTGAAGTTTGGGTCGAACTAGCAAAATAGCAATAAAACCCATGTTTGAATTACTAAGGTCGCCACTTGGCGGCCTTTTTCGTCAACCTAAACCTCGTTAAACGAGCCACTTCAGCAATCGTCACAAAATCAATGCTTAGCTGGTTAAATTGCAATCTTATGCATTGAAACGTTAACACAGTGTCATCAAGGTAAATCGACATCTGGCGCGATTGAACGAATGTGATCTCGCCCGCACCTTAGATCTAGCTCAACTAAGGGTGTTTTTTTACTTGTCGTCCCAGTGAAAATCTGGTCTTGTACGCTACTCACTAAAAAACGCATAAATATTCACATCTAGTTCGTTAAACACGAGCATTAAAGTAAAAAATGTGCATAATATGCGGCTGAATTGAACACGGCAGCTAGAAATAAACAAATAAGCCGTGATTTGAGATTGGATTTTATAAATATTCATTGATGTTGCTGGCCGAGCCTACCTCAAGAGCGTTTGCGCGCGCCCAGCATGATGAATTTTGGAAAGTAACTGCTCCACTATTGCGCTGGAGCAAATAACAGACGGGAACCAATATGACCCAACATAACGTTTCATCTGACGGCCTTTATCGCCCGGATTTTGAACACGATGCTTGTGGCATCGGCTTTGTTGCCAACTTAAAGGGCCAAAAGTCCCACGACATTATCGAAAACGCGTTGACCATGCTGACCTGCATGGAGCACCGCGGTGGTACTGGCTATGACGTTGCTTCTGGTGACGGTGCCGGTATTCTGATTCAAATTCCACACGACTTCCTAGTCAAAGAAGTAGCCAAACAAGGCATTACCTTGCCAGCATTCGGTGACTACGGTGTGGGTATGATGTTCTTCCCGCAAGACCAAAAAATGGCCGCTCAATGCCGCAGCGTGTTTGAAGACAGCGCCAAAAAACTGGGTCTTGAAGTTGCCGGTTACCGTCATGTACCAGGCGACAACTCTGGCTTGGGTCAGGCTTCTAAAGAAACAGAGCCTCGCATCGAGCAGGCTATCCTAATTAAGCCAAATGAGCTCAACCAAAAAGAATTCCAACGTAAACTGTTTGTTCTGCGTAAATACACAGCTCACTTGATTAACTCGACGATTGCTCGTGAAAAAGACGAGTTCTACATCGCGTCGCTGTCGAACAAGACTGTTGTCTACAAAGGTCAGTTCACCACAGCGCAAGTTCGCGAATACTACTTAGATTTGCAAAACGACGAAGTAACATCTGCCCTAGCAATGTTCCATTCGCGTTTCTCCACCAACACCTTCCCTGCTTGGCGCCGTGCTCAGCCGTTCCGCTTTATGTCACACAACGGTGAGATCAACACGGTAAAAGGTAACGTCAACTGGATGGCAGCGCGCGAAGCGTTGTTTGAATCAGTCGCCTTCTCAAAAGAAGAATTGGCGATGCTGTATCCAGTGTGTAACCGAGACAACTCAGACTCAGCTAACCTCGACATGACAGTTGAGCTGCTGGTCATGAGTGGCCGCCCGCTAGCACAAGTAATGATGATGCTGGTACCAGAAGCTTGGCAAACTCAGGAAAACATGGATGCAGTTAAGCGCGCATTCTATGAGTACTACGCCTGCATTATGGAGCCATGGGATGGTCCTGCTTCGGTTTCTTTCACTGACGGTGAAGTCATCGGCGCCACTCTTGACCGTAACGGCCTGCGTCCATCGCGTTACTTAGTCACTAAAGACGACATGGTCGTGATGGGTTCTGAAACTGGCACCTTATGTGTTGACCCAGCCTCTGTCGTGAAAAAAGGTCGTCTCCAGCCAGGTAAAATCTTCATTGCCGACTTAAAAGAAGGTCGCATCATTGCTGATGATGAAGTAAAGGCCGACATTTGTTCTCGCCAGCCTTATGGCGAATGGCTCAAAGACAACAAAGTTGTTCTCGACGATTTGCCAACGCCAAGCACTGTTGAGCAGCAGCCTGCGCTGTTGCCTCTGCGCATGCGCCAAAAAGCTGCGGGCTATACCCACGAAGATCTGAACGTGATCTTGGCGCAAATGGTAAGCACCGCCAAAGAACCTTTGGGTGCAATGGGTGCCGATAACCCATTGGCTGTTCTGTCTGATCGCCCACAGCATCTATCAAACTACTTCAAGCAGTTGTTCGCACAGGTCACCAACCCACCTATCGATCCGATTCGTGAAGAGATGGTAATGTCACTGCGCACTTACGTAGGTGCCAACAAAAACCTGCTGTCTGAAACACCTGAGCACTGCCACAAGATTGAAATCAAACAGCCTGTTCTGTCGAACGAACAGCTGATGAAGCTCAAGCATGTTGACCACAACCACATGCAAGCGAAAACTCTCGATGCGCTGTTCAACGCTTCTGGTGAAGCGGGCGAAATGGAAAAAGCACTCGATAAGCTTTGCCGTTATGCCAAAGATGCAGTCAACGATGGTTACAGCATTTTGATTTTGAGTGACCGCAATGCCAACACAGACCACGCTGCGATCCCATCGCTGCTGGCTACGGCTGCCGTTCACCACTACCTGATTAAGAATGGCCTGCGCGCTAAAGCGGATATTGTTGTTGAAGCTGCAGACGTACGTGAAACGCACCACTTCGCCACTTTGATTGGCTACGGTGCTTCTGCGGTTAACCCGTACTTAGCCATCGAAACCTTGAATGAAATGCGCAGCGAAGGTGTGATTGATCCAGAACTGAGTGATTCTCAAGTTCTTGCCAAGTACATCAAAGCGGTTGGTTCTGGCTTGCTGAAAATCTTCTCGAAGATGGGTATTTCTACCTTGCAATCATACCAAGGTGCACAAATTTTCGAAGCCTTGGGTGTCAACTCTAAGGTCATCAAGCAATACTTCACCGGCACTGTCAGCCGTATTGAAGGCATTGGCTTGGATGAAATTGCTGCTGAAGCACTGAAAACACATCGCGAGGGCTACCCAGCGAAAAACCGCATCGCCATTGACGATGTACTGGCAACTGGCGGTGAATACGCTTGGCGTCACGATGGTGAGCGTCACCTGTTCAACCCAACGACCATTCGCTTGTTGCAACACTCAACTGCTGATAACAACTACGAGCAGTTCAAAGAGTACGCCAAAGAAGTTGATGATCAGTCATCAGAAGCGTTCACGCTACGTGGCTTGCTGAACATTAAGTCGGATCGTCCGGCAATCGACATCAGCGAAGTTGAGCCAGCAGAGAACATTTTTAAGCGTTTCGCTACCGGTGCCATGTCATTTGGTTCGATTTCTTGGGAAGCTCACACCACCCTAGCAATCGCCATGAACCGCATCGGCGCTAAGTCCAACTCAGGTGAAGGTGGTGAAGACCCAATTCGCTTTAAGCCAATGGACAATGGCGACAGCATGAAGTCGCGCATTAAGCAGGTTGCATCTGGTCGCTTCGGTGTGACCTCGCACTACTTGGCTAATGCTGACGAAATCCAAATTAAGATGGCTCAGGGCGCCAAGCCTGGTGAAGGTGGTCAGCTGCCAGGTCACAAGGTTGATGCTTGGATTGGCCGTACCCGTGGTTCGACTCCGGGCGTTGGTTTGATTTCACCACCGCCACACCACGATATCTACTCAATCGAAGATTTGGCTCAGCTGATCTACGATTTGAAAAACGCTAACCGAGATGCTCGTATCAACGTTAAGTTGGTATCTGAAGCTGGCGTTGGCACCATTGCAGCCGGTGTCTGTAAAGGTTATGCCGATGTCGTCCTGATTGCCGGTTATGACGGTGGTACAGGTGCATCGCCATTGAGCTCAATCAAGCACGCAGGTCTGCCATGGGAGCTGGGTCTGGCAGAAACTCATCAGACACTGGTGAAGAACCGTCTGCGTAGCCGTATTACAGTTCAGGCCGATGGTCAGATGAAGACCCCACGTGACCTTGCTGTCGCTACCCTCCTGGGTGCCGAGGAATGGGGTATTGCCACCGCAGCCTTGATTGTTGAAGGTTGTACCATGATGCGTAAGTGTCACTTGAACACTTGCCCAGTAGGTATTGCCACACAGAATAAAGAGCTGCGTGAGCGCTATGCCGGTAAGGTTGAACACGTGGTGAACTTCTTCACCATGATGGTTCAAGGCCTGCGTGAAATCATGGCCGAGCTTGGCTTCAAGAGTATCGACGAAATGGTTGGTCAGACTCAGTGTCTGGATATCCGCCAAGATGTTGATCACTGGAAATTCAAGCACGTTGATCTAAAACCTCTGCTGCACAAAGAAGATGCCGCTGAAGGCGAAACGCTATACAACAGCACTGAGCAGAAACACCTGATCCACGATATCGTTGATCGCAAGCTCATCGAACAAGCACAAGCCGCACTTGAGAATGGCGAACGTGTTGAGATTGAAATGCCAATCATCAACACCGACCGCTCTGTGGGTACCATGATTTCTAACGAAGTCAGCAAGAAATACGGCGCCGAAGGTCTGCCATACGACACCATTAGCGTCAAATTCAACGGCTCTGCCGGTCAGAGTTTTGGTACGTTTGCCGCTGCCGGCGTGCGTTTTGAACTTGAGGGCGATGCCAATGACTACTTCGGTAAGGGCTTATCGGGCGCGGAGTTGGTGGTATACCCGCCAAAAGTCTCTCCGTTCGAGCCACGCAAAAACATCCTGATTGGTAACGTTGCCTTCTTCGGCGGCACCTCAGGTGAAGCATTCATTAACGGTATCGCCGGTGAGCGTTTCTGTGTTCGTAACTCTGGCGTAACCGCTGTTGTTGAAGGTGTTGGTGACCACGGTTGTGAATACATGACTGGCGGTAAAGCCATTATCTTGGGTGAAACAGGCCGTAACTTCGCAGCGGGTATGAGTGGCGGTGAAGCGTATGTTCTAGATGTGAACGGCGATTTCGCTAGCAAGTGCAACATGGAAATGGTGCAACTTGAAAAGCTCGAAGATGCTGATGACATCGCTAGCCTCAAAGCGCTGATTGAAAAACACCAGCAGCACACTGGTTCAGCAGTCGCAGCCGAGCTATTGGCTGATTGGGATGCTGCTATCGCTAAATTCGTTAAAGTCATGCCGGTCGATTACAAGCAGATGCAAGAGTACATGAAACAAGCTCGCGCAACTGGCAAGTATGAAACTGACAATGACATCGCCGCTGCTGCATTTGATATGCACATGGCTAACTTAGCGAAGTAAGGAGGAGCGAATAATGGGTAATCCAACTGGATTTTTGAAAGTAGACCGCGCTCTGCCTGCAGATCGCGATCCAGCTGAGCGTTTGATTGACTGGTGTGAAGTTCACGAGCACATGCTCGAAGATGACATCAAGCAGCAAGCCTCACGTTGTATGGACTGTGGTGTGCCTTTCTGTCAAAGCGGTAACAGCCGCTTTGCCCCTAAGGTCGCTGGCTGTCCGGTGAACAACTTGATCCCCGAGTGGAACGACTTGATTTACCATGGCCGTTGGAAAGAAGCGATCCAGCGCCTGCACAAAACCAACAACTTCCCAGAGTTTACCGGCCGTGTCTGCCCTGCTCCATGTGAAGGCTCTTGTGTATTAGGTATTAATGCGCCACCGGTAACCATCAAGCATCACGAATACGCCATCATCGAGCGTGCATTTGAAGAAGGCTGGGTGGTTGCCGAGCCTCCTGCAGCGCGCACCGGTAAGAAAATTGCGATTGTCGGCTCTGGCCCTGCCGGTTTGGCGGCTGCCGCTCAGCTCAACAAAGCCGGTCACTTGGTCACTGTCTATGAGCGTGCAGACCGCATTGGTGGCTTGTTGATGTACGGCATTCCAAACATGAAGTTGGAAAAGCACATCATTGATCGTCGCATCGATATTCTAAAAAAAGAAGGCATTACCTTCGTTACCAACACTGAGATTGGCAAAGACATTCCAGCCAAGCAGTTGCAGGACGAGTTTGATGCAGTTGTTCTCGCTACTGGCGCCACTAAACCACGTGACTTGCCAGTTGAAGGCCGCGAGTTGAACGGCGTTCACTTCGCCATGGAATTCCTCGGCAAAAACACCAAGTCGTTACTGGATTCACAGCACAAAGACGGTGACTTCATTAATGCCGAAGGCAAGAATGTAGTGATCATCGGTGGTGGTGATACCGGTACAGACTGTGTTGGCACCTCATTGCGCCACAAGTGTAAGCATGTCGTTCAACTTGAAATCATGCCGAAGCCTGTTGATGAGCGCGCCGCCAGCAACCCTTGGCCAGAGTGGCCTAAGACATTGTTGGTTGATTATGGTCAATCAGAAGCCATTGCCATCCAAGGCGATGACCCACGTCATTACCAAGTAATGACCAAGAAGATTGAAGGTGATGAAAACGGCAACGTCAAAGCTGTGCACACTGTTGATATCACTTGGGGCACCAACGATGCAGGCCAATTCGTACCAAACGAAGTGGCAGGCTCGGAAAAAGTTCTGGAAGCTGACTTAGTCTTCCTGGCAATGGGCTTTACTGGCCCTGAAGCAGAGATCCTAGAACAACTGAGCATTGAACAAGACGGCCGCAGCAATGCCAAAGCCGACTACGACAAGTTCAACACCAATGTTGAAGGTGTATTCGCTTGTGGTGATGCCCGCCGTGGTCAAAGCCTGATTGTTTGGGCCATCGATGAAGGCCGCCGCGCCGCACGTGAAGTGGATGCCTTTTTGATGGGTGAAAGCTACTTGCCTTAATGACAGTTAACTGTCAGTTAACTGAATTGGAAAGCCGCTCGATGAGCGGCTTTTTTATGTGTGATTTTGGCGACTTACTACTTCACAAAGGCTTCGTCTAATTGTTTATATAGCATCAATGATTTGTCAGATTCGGTTTTGATGTTTTCATATAAACTATTCGCGATTACCCTAATGGCGTGCTTTTCGTTGGGGTTTAGTGATGGATAGTCATACTGCTTAAAGTTCCACAGTATTTTTTGTTTCCTTTCTTCAAACCTGTCCTGTTCTCCCCTTGCTTCACACACTATCCGAAGGTGCTGTTGCCAATCGGCATAAGATTTATCCGGCAATCTTTCTCGTTTGTTGCAAGCTTTGCAGCAAGGAACGATGTTTCCAGGGTGGTGTAAACCGTATTCAGCCCTATTAAACATAAACACATGTTCAATCTGCAGTTTTTCAGATTTGTCTCCGCAATATGCACAGCAAGAATTAAAGTCGTCATCTCTAATCTTCAGCCAAATCGCTTTTCCTTTGCCGCTTCCTGTGTTGAACGAATGACCAAGATAGTATTCACCGACTTTGGTTAAAAATGCTCTTACTGCAGTATTTGCTGAGTCTGAAGAGGTGTTGTAGACAGCCATGAATCCTTTCTCTTGCTAAGCATAAAGTTAAAAATAATGAGGCATAATAACCTACTGTTTCTACATTAATTTCATTATGCCTATCATTACTTAGTTTTTCGCCCTGACGGAGACTTACTTTTCTTTGCGTACACAAAGAAAAGCTAAGCAAAAGAAAGTGTGCTCCAAATTGGCATCCAATCCTCCAACCTCTGGCGCTTTCGAGCGCGAGCAACGCACTTATTCCTTACAGGAAGGGCCGAAGGCCGAGAACGTCGGGATGGTTTGGGGTTCTTAAGGCCCTTTTGGCGGCAAAGGGTCTTAAGCTGCCGCCGGTCAGCACCGGCACGTCGATAAAGCCAATTCGAGCTAAAAATGCCAAACTGGATACCAAGATAACCAATGACACCGTGATGCGACATAAGCTACCCTGCTGGCATCAAAACACAGCAAAACCACTCCATCAGAAATCATGAAAAACGTCATCGCTAAAATAGTCCCAGTAGCAGCAGCCCTCACCCTTACTGCCTGCAGCAAACCCGTATCTGAAGAAGAAATTCAAGGCAACTTGAAAGTGTCTGAGCGATGGTTGTCGCACAATCAACAACAGCCAGATGTTGCGATAACGCCTGAAGGCCTTCAATACAAAGTGATTGAATCAACAGGCGGTTGTGCTATTGATAGTCAACAACCAGTGACCGTGCACTATGAAGGCCGCTTATCGGTTGATAATCAAGTATTCGATAGCAGCTATCTTCGCGATGAGCCATCGACCTTCTCTTTAGGTGGCGTGATCAAAGGTTGGCAAATCGGCGTGCCGATGATGAAATTGGGAGAAAAGTGGGAATTTTATATTCCGCCAAACCTTGCCTATGGCACCAAAGGTAGCGGGCGCGTGATCGGCCCCAATATGGCGTTGACCTTTACTGTTGAGTTACTCGGCGCAGAGTGTTTAGCAACCGAGTAGCTTCATATCTGCAGTTGAGATAATGCCAAACCAAACAGGTTTGGCATTTTTACAATGCCCTCAAGCCAATGCCTTGTCGCATTCTTGAACCAGCAACTAATCTAAATCGTATTGACCTAAAAAGGACTAACAAAGGCAATACTGTGCATCAAATTCGTTGGTTCATCGCCACATTACTAGTTGTGCTCTCCAGCCCCACGTTGGCGGCAAATGTGCTGGTCATTGCCAGTTACGATGCCAACAATGAATGGAGCAATGAGTGTATTACTGGCATCAAGACCAAGCTTGGCAACAATCACCGCGTTGAAATTATTTACCTCGACACCAAGCAACTACCCAAAGAGCAACATCAGGCGGCGGCAGACAAAGCCTGGCAGACATTTGTAAGCCAAAAGCCGGATATTGTGCTGCTCGGCGATGACAATGCCGTTGGTTTACTCGCGCGTCGTGTTGTCGCGACCAACACACCTTTGGTGCTTTATGGCGTCAATGATAACCCGCGCATGTATTTTGATAACGTGCAGCTGCCCACCGGTGTTGTTGGGGTGTTAGAACGACGATTGTTTACCCCACTGATTCGGTTGATCCACCAAATGGTGCCGCTCAAACACCAGCGTATTTTGGTTATGTTTGATGACAGCACGACCACCGCTGCCTACATTGGTAACGCCCTAAGAGGTAACACCACATTGCGTCTCGGAGCGTTGCAAGCAGAAGTCAAACCCATCGCTAGCTACCAAGAATGGCAATACACCATTCGTAATGCTGCGAAGCAATACGATGCAATTGTCATGGAGAATTGGTACACCCTAAGAGATGTTGCCAGTGGCAATGTGGTACCAGAAGATGAGGTATTAGATTGGAGCGGCCGTAACAGCACCTTGCCGATATTTAGTACTGCTCGCTATGCAGTAGCACCAATGCGTGCAGTTGGCGCAATCACTATCAGTGGTATCGAACATGGCGAAATGGCTGGCCAAGCAGCGCTCGACATCTTGGCGCAAAAAACGACCGAACCACTGATTATCACCGAATCCGATTTGTACTACTTCAATCAACTTGCTCTCGAGCGTTTTGGCCTTACCTTGCCTGCAGAAACAGCCGAGATAGCGAACTTCAATTAATCGTTCGACAACCGATCCGTTTCACAGAACGACTGTTCACATATTGATCAATTTATTCACTCCATCCATCATGATGTAATGACGTCATTATTTCATTAAGTCACTTTTATGGCGAAAGATAAGCAAAGTAAAGACGGTAAAAAAAATACCTCGTTAAGGCTCGACAGCAAAACCCTCAAAGCGCTCAAGATAAAAGCCATCGAAGAGGATTCGTCGGTGCAAAAGATTGTTGAGCAACTGATTGAAAACTACCTCAACGACGACAAGAAAAAGAAATGATGAATCAATCTTCCGCACAGTTATTCCAAGTTGAGCAACTCAGCGCAATTGCTGACTTGACTAATTCACTGAGCAAGAAGCTGAAAAAGTATCAGTTGGTCTCTATGATTGACGACCAATCACAACCGATTGAACTGTTTGATTGCTTTGATCAGTCCGTTCGTCAGGCTCGCGGTTTACTTTACGTCAGTGGTAAGCAGCTGAACCTTATTGGAGAACACTGTGGCAAACGAACTCAACCAGTCGATAGCAGACCCGGGTTTGTTGCCGACTTGAATAGTGGTTCGGTGACAGCACAACTGAGTTGTGTTTCTCCACTGCGTAGCTTATTGGCTGTTGGTAAAGCGTTGCATATGCATGGTGTCATTAAGATGTTGGATAACAATGACAAGACCGTTGCTCGTATCGTTATCGATGGCTTTGGCGCGGCATCAAACCCACAACCGCTTTGGTTGGCCTACGTTACGACACAGCCGATCAGAGGTTACCACAAAGCTCACTTAGAGCTGCTGAGGGCACTGACTGAATCAAAGCTTACTCAAGCGGTACAGTCCATCGACACCGCTAAGATTTACCAAGCTGTTGGTATCGAAGATAGCGGTTATGATCGCAAGCCGACCATGCGCTTTGGTGCTGAGCAGGACGCATTGTCGGTGGCCAACCAAATCATTCGGACTTACATCGATATTGCGAGGGTCAATGAACCCGGTATTGTTGCCGATCATGACTCAGAATTTTTACATGACTACCGCGTATCGCTTCGCAAGGTCCGTTCGGTCATTAGTTTGTTCAAAGGCATCTATTCAGAGCAACATACCCAAGAATACAAGCTAGCCTTCTCGGAACACATGGCGCCAACCGGCCGATTGCGCGATTTGGATGTCTATTTACTTGAAAAAGAAAGTTACTTCCAACTAATACCCGAAAGCCTTCATGAAGGCCTTCACATCATGTTTGGCCAATTTGAGCAAGAACGCCAACAACAATTACTGATGCTACGCAAACGCTTTGCCAGCACTAGCTATCAGCAATCGCTCGAAGCGCTTGCCAGTCACTTTATTGAGCAGCCTGATGCTCAAGAAGGCCCTCTCGCCCATTTAGCTGCTAAGGCTTACGCCCAACAATTAGTTTGGAAGCGTTATCGCAAGGTTTGCAACATTGCTCGAGGCATTGACGCCAACACACCAGATGACGACGTCCATGAGCTGCGCATTCACTGCAAGAAACTGCGTTATCTAATGGAATTTTTCACGCCACTGTTCCCGCAAAAACGAATCAAGGCGCTGATTAAAACGCTCAAGGGATTGCAGGACAATTTGGGACTGTTTAACGACTATTCCGTCCAGCAAGAGAGCCTGCAAGCCTACTTGGCCAATCATGCCAATAAAGGCCGCAAACAAGATCTAATGATTGCGCAAAGTGTCGGCGCTTTGACCTCGGTATTAAACCAACGCCAACATCAAGAACGTGCCAAAGTGATGGCTAATTTCGCGGCCTTTGACAGTGACTTGACCCGCCAAGAATTCCGTCAGTTGTTTAAGGAAAAGGATTAACCAATGAAGATTATTGCCTGCTACAGCAACAAAGGCGGTGTTGGTAAGACCGCAACGTCGGTCAACCTGGCTCATGCCTTGGCGCTGGCCGGAAAAAGAACCTTACTATGCGACCTCGATCCGCAAGGCGCCTCTGGATTCTATTATCGCGTCAAGCCGTCAAAAAAACTTCAGCATGATGCCTTTTTCAAAGACGTCGATAAATTTACCAAATCAATCCGAGGCAGTGATTTTGAGCTATTGGATATTTTGCCTGCCAATATGACCTATCGTGATTTTGATATTTTTCTGTCGCGAATGAAGAACAGTCGCTCACGCCTGAAAAAGGCATTAAAAGCAGTTAAAAATGAATATGATGTGGTATTGCTCGACTGCCCACCTAACATTTCGACGTTATCAGAAAGCGTGTTCAAATCAGCCGATCATATTGTCGTCCCGGTGATACCGACGACTCTGACCGAGCGAACTTACGAACAGCTATTGCAGTTTTTCGATCGACATAAACTGGGTAAGAAAAAATTAATCCCGTTTTTCTCCATGGTGCAACGTCAGAAAAACCTACATACCGAAACCATGGAACGTATGCGTAAAAAATACAAAAAATCGTTTTTGAAAGCCTCCGTACCCTTCTCTACCGATGTAGAAAAAATGGGTATTCACCGCGCACCAGTACTCGACTTCGCCCGCAACCGGCCAGCAGCAAAAGCCTACTGCGCAATGTGGGATGAGTTACAGCAACGCATTTAGAGAGATATGCATCATGACCGAGAAACAAGAAGTTGAACGTAAATTTCTGGTCCAGCAGTTGCCCGATCTTGAGCAAGCGACCAAAGTCCGCATCCGTCAGGGGTACATCACTCAGACCGATGATTCGGTCGAGTTGCGACTGCGGCAAAAAGGTGACAATTATTTCCTCACCCTTAAATCGGGCGACGGTTTGGTGCGAAGCGAGAATGAAATCTCTATCAGCGCGCAACAATTTGACCAGTTGTGGCCCAACACATTGGGTCAGCGCATTGAAAAAGTTCGGTGGAAAGGCCAAATCAGCGAACAGCTGCAATTTGAACTCGATGTATTTGAAGGTTCATTGGCACCGCTTCAATTGGTTGAAGTTGAATTTTCCAGTGTTGCGCAAGCAGAAGGTTTTCAGGTCCCTGATTGGTTTGGCGATGACGTTACCCTGATCAAGGGTTACAAAAACAAAGCCCTAGCAACCCAAGGGATTCCATCGCTGCTTTAACCGCTGTTCAACAATAAAAAACCCGGCGCAATTGGCCGGGTCTCTTTCATTGCCTTTGGCATTAATTCAGCGTCGCTAATTAGGCTTTGCGAATGTTATTGAAGAACCAATAAATCAAGCAGGCAAACGCACATGCACCAACGATCATTGCGGTAACCTCGCCGCCTAGCCAGTCGGTACCAATACCCTCAGGTTTGCGGCTTTGAGCAAACGCAACTGCAGCAATACCAACACCAAGCAATCCTTCACCACCAACAAACCCAGAGCCTAACAACACGCCACGTTCGCGACGTTCTTCAAGTTGCTCTTTGTTCTTGGTGCGCTTTTCGAAGTAATGACGAATTAGACCACCGATGAAAATTGGGGTCATGGTTGCTACCGGCAAATAGACACCAACGGCAAAGGGCAATGATGGGATCTTAAACAATTCGCAAACAATAGCGATACCCGCACCAATGAACACCAATGTCCAAGGTAGGTTTTGGTCCAGCACACCGTCAATTACCAACTTCATCAGTGTTGCCTGCGGCGCCGGTAGTTCGCTGGAACCAAAACCAAAGGTTTCCGCTAACAGCAACACTGCCAAACAAACAAAAGTGGCCGACGTTAACACCCCTAACAGTTCGGCCATTTGCTGTTTCTTCGGCGTAGCGCCAAGCAAGTAGCCGCTTTTCAAGTCTTGTGATGTATCACCAGAAATCGATGCAGCAATGGCTACCACGCAACCAACAATGAGGGTTGCCGCCTTACCGGCGGTATCAGTCCAACCCATGGCGAGGAAAATGGTTGCTGTACCTAATAACGCGGCAATCGTCATGCCGCTCGTCGGATTGGATGTCACGCCAACCAAACCAACAATACGCGAAGCCACAGTGACGAAGAAGAAGGCAAACACAGTCACGCACAATGCTGCGACTAGGCGGGTACCCACCTCGCCGATTTGACCAAAGGCATCAGGGAACAGTGTCAGCACTGCAACAATCACCAATATCGCTACGCCGACAAATTTGAGCGGTAAGTCGCGCTGGGTACGAGGTACTTCTGCATTGGCGGCTGAGCCATCGCCTAAATGGCTAGCGCCGGCTTTGAACGATTCGAGCATCAGCGGAATGCTGCGAATCAGGGTAATAATACCAGCGGTGGCAACCGCGCCGGCACCAATGTAGCGCACGTAGCGGGTCCAAATTTGCGATGCTGACATGTCTTTAATCAGCATTTGCGTTTCCGGGAACAAAGGCGCAGTCAAGGAGTCGCCCCAATAGGCAATACCAGGAATAATGATGAGCGCAGATAGCAACCCGCCGCCCACCATAATGGCAGCAATACGAGGCCCAAGGATATAACCCACACCAAATAGCGCAGCTGACAAATCAATGCCAATGGACGCCTTTTTAATAAATGGCACATTGAACGACGCGTGTGATGGGATCACCTTGAGCCACGAAGTGAGGGCCTTAAATAGCGCTGCAACGCCCATGCCCCAAAAGATATATTTGGCTTTGTTGCCACCCAACTCATTGGCAACAAGTACTTCAGCACAGGCTGTCCCTTCTGGGTAGGGCAACTTACCGTGCTCCTTTTCAATCAAGTATTTGCGCAGAGGGATCATAAACAGAATCCCCAGCAAGCCACCGCACATGGCAAGCACTGTCATTTGCAGCAAACCGGGTGCGACTCCCCACATGAACAAAGCGGGCAAAGTAAATATAACGCCGCTCGCTACCGAGCTCGATGCTGAGCCTGTGGTCTGGGCAATGTTAGTCTCTAGAATGGTGCTTTTGACGCCGCCTTTGGCAAGAATTTTAAACACCGCCACGGCCATCACCGCAACGGGGATCGACGTGCTAATGGTGAGTCCGGCTCGCAACCCAAGGTATGCATTGGCAGCGCCAAAGATAATGCCAAACAGAATCCCTAAGCCGACGGCTTTAAAGGTGAATTCAGCCACAGTTTCCTGCGCTGGCACATAGCTTTGGTATTGCTCCCCCTCCTCCAGAGGTCGGTAAGCTTTGGCATCGAGGCCTTTTTTCTCTGTCACTGTGTATCCTGTCGGTAGTAGTTATGGTTTTTACGGTCTGTTGACCTTAGAGTTTGGCCTGATACTACCGGAACAGCGCGAGACTGAAAACATTCTCAGCGCCACTTCACTGAGCTAACGACAGAGCTGGGCAACAATCTCGTCGCTACGCTTTAAGCGGCGGATGTGTTTGAACAGTTCATCGGCTTGTTGGTATCGCTGTCGCAAGTAACTGAGCCATTGTTTAATTCGATTTGGATAATACAAGCCCTTGTCACCTTCCACTTCATAGTGCGAATAACGAACCAGTAGCGCTTGAACTTGTGACCAGCTCATCGGTGCTTCAATGCCGCGCACCACTTGTGCCAGATTGGGCAACGCCAACGCACCGCGGCCAAGCATTAAATGCTGACAAGCACTTGCGGCCATGCAGCGCTGAGCACTGTTGTGGTCAACAATGTCACCATTGGCGATGACTGGCATGTTCGCGCGCTGACAAATCTGCTTCAGTTCATGCCATTGGGCTGGCGGTTTGTAGCCTTGTACTTTAGTGCGAGCATGAACAACCAAGGATGATGCGCCAGCTTGATTGATGGCGTCGATGGTTTCATCCAACAGCGAGGTATCATCCCAACCTAAGCGCATCTTGGCACTGACCGCATGGGGTTGTGGTACCGCGGTTCGCACAGCCTTGATCACTCGATAAATTAGCTCAGGCTGTTTCAGCAACGATGCGCCACCGCGGCTTTTGTTGACCGCTTTGGCCGGACAACCAAAGTTCAGATCAACGCCAGCCGATCCGAGTTCAACGGCGGTGACTGCGTTTGCTGCCATGGCATCAGGTTCTTGCCCCAGCAGCTGAATGCGTACCGGCGTGCCACTACTGGTGACACCACCTTGATACAACTCCGGCGCAAAGCGATAAAACACCCGCTCTGGAAAACCATGATCAACAACCCGAATAAATTCAGTGACGCACAAATCATAGCCACCCAGTGCGGTCAACAAATCGCGCATCAAGTGGTCCATCACACCTTCCATCGGCGCCAAGATAAGTTGGCCGACTTCACTGGGCGATGGTGAATTGGTGGTTGTTTGGCTCATGCTTTTGTCACAGTTTGGCTTTTACTAGTAATCGGCGCTGCATTGTATGTCGCCGCGAGTGAAAGGCAAGTTAACTCGGTCCTAGGACGAGCGCTACTGAACCCTTGATAATGAATTGATCCGTTACAAATTTACCGCAGCAAGCGCTACCCGAATGTTTCATGAGTCGCTACAATCAGCGCCAGTCTTAATCCACAAGTAGTTCAAATGCGCGCATTATCTCAATTCGCAGAGACACGTTGGTCCTGGTTGTTACTGGCAGTGTCGGCGTTAGTTCTCGATTTGGTCGCTTTGTATTTTCAACACGTGATGTTGCTCGAGCCTTGCGTCAAATGTATCCACGAGCGTGTCGCTATGTTCGGCATTATGTTTGCCGGGATCATTGGCATGCTAAATCCGAAATCCATATACCTCAGAGTTGCAGGCTACGGCCTATGGTTGTATAGCGCTATCGAAGGCCTTCGTATTGCCATCTCTCATGTCAAATTGCAGTTTCCGAGCGATAACCCATTTATTGATAGCTGTGGCATGGACCCGGAATTCCCTAGTTGGGCACCACTTGATTACTGGTTACCTGAGATCTTTATGCCGCGTGGCATGTGTGATGAGGTGCAGTGGGAATTTCTTGGCTATACCATGCCGCAATGGCTGGTGGTCTGCTTCTCAGTTTACATCGCGATTTGGTTGGCTGTCGTTGCTAGCCGTTTGATAACTGTTCGCAGACCATAAACATCAATACGGCAGGCTTAGAAGCCTGCCATCAACCAAGCGGCAACATAAACCGGTGAAAACAGCAATGCCGCCACAACCATGCCAATGGCAAGCCCTTTCTGCCCTATCAACTGTTTGGAAAACTCGGTTTTAGGAGTATTTACAAACAATGGTAGAAAAGCTGCAGCTAAGGCCGCGGGTAGCCAGATTTGCCAAACCAGCGGTTTAAACGTTTGCTGGCCAACTGCTAAATCGTACATAGCAATAAAGCCGAAACCAATAAACAACAACGAGGCCAACTCTTCGCACAACACGGGCCAGCTGAATTTGTCCTGACCGGTGTAGATTCGATACCCTTTCCAACTGAAGCCAAACAGGGTGTAGCCACCGTAAAAAACCAGTAATGCCATCCATAGCATCATATTGTCCTTAATATTGTCCTTAAGTTCTATTCGTTGTTAGTTAATCCGAACAATCGGCAAGCGGCCAAATGACGATATGATCTTCTGGGTCGCCGCCGAGTGATTCATGAATGACTTTGCCCCGCACCGACTGCCCTGCTTTGTGCATGGCCGCTTTCGATCCGGTCAATAATGGGTGCCATTGAGGCAGATCTTTGCCTTCAGAGAGGCGCCGATAGGCGCATGTCGGCGGCAGCCAACCAAAGCTCTCCCGATGTTTTAAGCTAACCTTGACACAATCCGTTACCCGAGCGAATCGATGCTCGTAATCGGTACAGCGGCATTTTTTAGTGTCGAGTAAATCGCACGCTAGATTGGTGTAATACAGCTCTTCCGTTTCATCATCGATCAGTTTTGACAAACAGCACTTGGCACAGCCATCACACAAGGATTCCCATTGACTGTCCGACATGTCTTCTAAAGCGGTAGTGCGCCAAAACGCTTTATCTTTGGTCATTAAGCTAGCCTGCAGGAATCCAATGCTATTTAGCAAACACCGATGGGTAAGCAATTCGGTCAGACAAATAGCCAACCGAGGTAACAAAGTAGTACGAGCGATTCCACTTCATTAACACATCATAGTTGCCATAAGCCAAATAAGCGCGCCCTTGAGCATCGTCCGGCAGTACCAATGATGCTTTGATATCGCGAGTAGGTAGATTGCTCATATCGTAACGGCGCACACCAAGCTGTTGCCACTCAGCTAACGACTTTTTGATCTTTAAACCAGCTAACTCAGGGTCAAAGTCGGCAGGTAGTTTGACTTGTCGGCCCCAGGTTAAATCATCGTTCCAACCGGATTGGGCCAGATAGTTGGCAATCGAAGCAAATACGTCAGCTTGGGTACCCCAAATATCTTTGCGACCATCACCATCATGATCAACCGCGAAAGCTAAAAATGAACTTGGCATGAACTGAGTTTGTCCCATCGCCCCAGCCCATGAACCTTGAAACTGTGCTAGCTCAATATGGCCTTGATCGAGAATGGTTAGCGCAGCGATAAGCTCTTTGCGGAAAAATTCCTCTCGGCGGCCATCATAAGCCAAGGTTGCAAGCGCCGAGACTATGTCAAAGTTGCCAGTGTAGGTGCCAAAATTGGTTTCGTTACCCCACAACGCCACAATAAATCGCGGTTGTACGCCATATTGGTCGCCAATCTCTTTGAGCAGCGAATAATGTTGTTTATACAACTTACGGGCTTTATCAATCTTCCACTGTGGCACGCGTTTCGGTAAATAAGTGTCAAGCGTGACGCGCTTTTCTGGTTGGTTCCGGTCGAGCTTGACTGTGCGCTGAATAAACGTAGCGTCAGCGAATGCCTGGTCAATAGTTGCTGGCGAAACGCCTTGCGCTAAGGCTTGTTGTTTTACCTGTTGCAGGTATTGTTCGAAGCTTGGTTTGTCATCTGCAACCGCAACAGTGGCGATAACGGAGCAAGCACTCAACAGCACACAGCGAATCAGTTGTTTGATTGTCTTCATTGGCTATGCCCTTAGTCTTCCAAACCCAGCGACTGGCGGTGTTGTTCCAGCAGATTCGGCTCTGGCGGCGGCAGTTGCAAGTAGTAGCCGGTGTCGAGCAATTGTTGCTTTACTCTGTCGATATCAGCAATCGCCAGCTTTGACTGAGCAGCCAGATTTACCATCAAGGCAAACTGTGGTTTACCAAACGTCTCCAACAAAGCTTCTGGTACTTTGGAAAAATCATCACGCTTGGTGAGATACAGATAAGTTTGTTGCTTTTTGGGACTCTTGTAGATTGCTGTCAGCATAAAACAATGGCCTTGAATAAACTGTGTTGAACAAAACGAGTTGGACTATACCAAATTAGTAGGGCAATGAAAGTTAGCTGTTTGTTGCCAGACTAGGCTGGCATACCTCGTTAACTGGCTGTGTTATCTTGTAACCACTGCCGAATAGCGTCGGCACCGACGGTCGCTCGCCAGCTTTGCAACAGCACTGGCAAGTTACTTTCTTCGCAGCCCTGCCACTGCCACATCAACACTTCGTTAATCTGGCGCTTAGAAGCATAACTAGCAACAGGCACGCCAGCGTCATCAGCAAGTTGCTGACACAGCGTCATTAAGGATTTGCTGCGTGATTTATAGCTCGGGATATCAACGACCCGGTAAATGCGATCGGGCCAATCGCATTGATCAATTTGCTTGGCGTCAGCAATTAGTTTTAGCAACTTGCTGCCATGAATTCGCACTTCAATCGGCGACAACTCTTTGAGCTGCTTTAGGCGAGTCATCGAATCAGGCTGATACTTGGCTAATGCAACCAATGCCAGATCTTTAATGACAAAACTTAACGCCATATCTTTCGCTTCTGCTCGTTGATAACGCCAAGCAGCTAATTCACGCAACACTGCCAGTTGCTGAGGCGTCAATTGCCAGCCATTCTTAACATCCAAATAGCGCTTGGCCAAATCACGCTCTTTGCGCAAAGCTAAGCGAGCGCATTCACTTAAACAGGCGTCGTATAGACCTTTGTCTTTCAACTCAGCTATTAATGCTTGAGCCACTGGTATCAAATAGCGCACATCATCGGCAGCATATTGTAATTGCTCATCCGACAGTGGCCGTTTCAGCCAATTGGTTCTAGAGTGCGACTTATCCAATTCAACCTGGCAAACCCGTTCAACTAATGCAGCGAATCCCATACCGGCACCCCACCCCAGCATCGAGGCGGCCACTTGAGTATCAAGGATGTTGCCAAATTGGATCTGCCCTTCATGCCAGAGCAACTCGAGATCCTCGCCAAAGGCATGAAAGATGGTCAAAGGCGCTGGTTGTTGCAACCAAGCCCACAACGGCGATAAATCCTCCACGGCTAATGGATCAAGTAACCACGTTGTTGCACCATCGGAAACCTGCAACAAACCAAACTGCGGGAACAACGAACGCTCACGGACGAATTCAGTGTCGAGGTAACGGGCGGACGATTGCTGGCATTGCTCGATCATATCAAGCATCTGCTGTTGCGAGTTAACAACCTGGTAAGTCAAAGAAAAGCTCCGAGCGAGTCTGAAGTGGCGGGATCTTACAAATGTGCTGGCGATTGTACCAGCAAAAATCAGTATAAAGCGGTTACCACACTATCCTGTAACCATTTGAAACAAATAAACAGCCGAATAATAACCTATCCTTGCTGTCGATCAGGGTTTAGCGGTATAACTGACCTCATACTTGCCTTTTGGCCAATATACGCAAGGTATTTATGCAACTTACCAGTTTTACCGACTATGCCTTACGCACTTTGATGTATTTGGGACTACAACCGGACAACCACTTGGTTTCGGTCAACGAGGTTTGCGAGCAATTCAATATGCCGCGCAACCATGTAATTAAAGTTACCCAGCAATTATCACAGTTAAACTACATTACCTCAGTACGTGGCCGCCAAGGTGGCATCCGACTGAACTGTAACTTGGCTGAAGTGACCGTTGGCAAAGTGATTCGCGACTTCGAGAAGCGATTGAACCCTATCGATTGCACCGGCACCGAGTGCCCGGCTGCTGGTCAATGCAAACTACAATGTCTGTTAGCTAAGGCGCAGCGGGCGTTCTTAGCAGAGTTGGACAAAGTGTTCGTCAGCGAAGTGCTGAGCCGGCCCGATGCCCACAAACACTCTATCATTGAGCTTGCAAGCGCCAGTTGATGCGATTTTAATTAGCTACTAAACAGCTAGTTGACAGTAAAAAGCCACCTTAACTAGGCTGTCTCTTATACACAAATCCCCGCTAAGCAATTGGCGGGGATTTTTTTGAACTTTTTCCGTTAACTTCGATCTGATCTCCACACTACTTTTTGGGGAGTATC
>NZ_NGNS01000006.1 GCF_002165625.1 Neiella marina | reverse complement strand
GATGATACTCCCCAAAAAGTAGTGTGGAGATCAGATCGAAGTTAACGGAAAAAGTTCAAAAAAATCCCCGCCAATTGCTTAGCGGGGATTTGTGTATAAGAGACAGGTCCAATAGACTGGCTTTCGGTGCTCATACACATTGAAGCGGGCGCATTCTATGCGACTATGTCGTGACTTGGAACCAAATTCAGTTGTTGGCCATAAATTGGTCGCAAGGCTGCCATCAATTGCAATCGGCTGACTGAACCGACGAGTTGACCATTGGCTACCACAGGATAATTGTGCGGTACATTCGGTGCTGCGGCGCGAGCACGTTGAGCTAAGGACAAATCTGTCATTTGCAGGGCAATGCCAGAAGAAGTTACCGGATAGACTTTGCTCTTATCAACGCTGAGGTACTCGGCAAAATCGAGCAAACTTTCATTTGCTTCAACTGTGTGCACGTCTCGAACCATCAAGTCTTGCACTTGTTGGGTTAGCGATGGCATGAAGTCACTCGCCCACATATCCGCCAAGGCGTCTTGAACAGAGAAGAAGCCGACCAAATTATTGTTGCGGTCAATCACAGGTGCGCCGCTAATATGGCAAGCCAGAAGTAAGTCGAGCGCACTCTGCACTGAGTCGCCAGCATTCAGGGTTAATGGGTTAGTATCCATGATGTCGGCAATGGTTAGGGTATCATTTAGCATGTCGTTATCCTCAAGTCGGTAGATGTCAGTTGTTGTCGTTGTCGTTAGTGCTTCCGCTGTTGCCACGACAGCGGTCTTTGGTTGATAAATAGTGCGGTAACCTAAGCCGATGACGACGGCGCCACCAACGATATTGCCTAGGGTGACCGGGATTAAATTAGCGCTCAGAAAGTGGCTCCATGTCAGTTCGCTAAACTGGCTGGCGGTAACACCTGCTTGCTGCCAAAATTCTGCTGGTGCAAAGTTTTTAATAGCGATAGCCAATGGCACCATGAACATGTTGGCAACGCAGTGTTCAAAACCGCTGCTAACAAACATGGCAACAGGTAACATCACCAGCAGTGCTTTGCTGAGAATTTGGCTGGTACTGAATGTCATCCAAATCGCCAGACAAACCAGCATGTTGCACAGCAAACCAAGAGAAAACGCCTGCATTGGGCTGTGATGAACTTTGTGTGCCGCAAGCTGTAAGGCGTTTAGTCCCCATTGACCTTTGGCCAGCATGAACATACCGGCAGCCATCACCAAGACCACTAGAACGAGCGCTCCGAGCAGATTACCGAGGTACACTTTTAACCAATTCAACAGCATGGTTTTGCTACTGATTTGACCGTTGGCACGAGCGATAGCCGATAGCACGGAACTGGTAAATAGCTCTGCGCCACAAATCACCACCAGCATCAGTCCTAGGCTGAATGCTATCCCTCCTGCCAACCGAGTCAGCCCCCAGCTGTCATCACTACCTGTAGTGACCGTCAGGTAAAACACAAACGCCAAGCCGATGAAAATCCCGGCCATCATCGCTAGGCCCAATGTTTCGGTGCTGCGTTTTTGCTGCTTTGCGATCGCATACTCCTCGGCAACCGCTAGCAGCAAGCGCGGGTTGACGATATCAGGATTACCTGCGGTGTTGATGGTCATGGTGTCGCTCCAGTGTTTGCCATCATGAGAGTGGCGATTATGTACATTGAAAACCTCCAAGTTGGTTGCTCCGTAAACAGTGCAAACACAATAGAGGGAACTGATTGACCAAGTAAAATTGATAATATTTTTACGCGTCATCAAAAAAATTGATGACTAACTTGCTAAGCTAAGGACGCTTGGCTTGTTGATGACGGGGGTGTTTGGAGATGAGGTATTCGCTAAAGCAGCTGGCTGTGTTTGATGCTGTGGCACGGTTCGAAAGTGTCAGTATTGCTGCTGATAAGTTGGCGCTTACTCAGTCGGCAGCGAGCATGGCGTTGGCTCAATTGGAGAAAATGCTTGGCAGGCCTTTGTTCGAACGGCAAGGTCGGCGGTTGGTACTAACCAACTGGGGCAAGTGGCTGCGACCACGAGCAAAGCAGCTATTGTTTGATGCCCAGCAAATCGAATTAGGTTTTTACGACCAACAAATTATTAGTGGCGAGCTGACGTTAGCAGCGAGCCAAACAGCAGCAGAACATTTGGTTCCAGAGCTTATCAGTCATCTTGATAGTGCATTTCCCGAGCTAAGGATTGAATTTGAAGAGATTAATTCTGGCCGGGTAATCGATGGTGTTCGCAACTATCAATTTGATTTAGGTATTATTGAGGGACGTTGCGATGATGCCCGAATTGAACAGCAAATTTGGTGTCACGATCATCTTGTTATCGTGGCGTCTGCTCACCATCCGTATGCCAACAAAGAGCGAGTCAGTCTGTCGCAGTTGGAGCAGGCAAAGTGGGTGCTGCGCGAACAGGGGGCTGGCACACGAGCGATCTTTGACAGCACTTTACATGGCTTAATCGATGATTTGGATGTTTGGCGAGAGTATTCTCATGTGCCGGTACTGCGCCAGTTGGTGGCAGATGGTTTGTATTTAAGCTGTTTGCCCTATTTGGATGTGATTAAATTCGTTGAAAATGGTGACTTGGTGGTACTTAACACGCCGGATATCAAAATTGAGCGACCGCTGTCATTTGTTTGGCGTAGCGATAGTCTTGATAACCCGCTTAGAGATTGCATTAAGCGTGAGGCGATGAAACTAGTGAAACGTAATCAGCGAATCATGTAGCCGATCAACACTGTCTGTTAAAGGTCTTGTGAGTGACCATCAATCAAATTGATGGTTTGAAGTTGAAGCAACAAAAAAGCCAGTCGCTAGACTGGCTTTTTGCATCAACAATGGTCGATTAGGCAACTTGGACAGGAATGTCCTTGCTGGTGCGAGCAATATTGTTGTCCTGATCGAGATAAACCAACGATGGCTTATGACTTGCCGCTTCGGCATTGCTCATGCTGACGTAAGCACAAATAATAATACGGTCGCCGATGCTGGCTTTGTGAGCGGCGGCGCCATTCACGGAGATAATGCGCGAACCGCGCTCGCCGGCGATGGCATAAGTGGTGAAGCGTTCACCATTTTCGATGTTGTAAATCTGGATTTGTTCGTACTCGAGAATTCCGGCGGCGTCCAACATATCCTGATCAATGGCACATGATCCCTCATACTCCAGCTCGGCGTGAGTGACGCGGGCTTGGTGAAGTTTGCCTTTTAACATGATCGCTTGCATTGAGCTTCCCACTACTGACATATAGATTTAACACGGCCGTGGTAGTCCACGGACGGCGGAATATATAACAATTCGCTTATCCCTGCAAATCTACCACGCAGTTGTCGATGAGGCGGGCTTTACCAAGAAATGCAGCCATTAAAACAACTGCTTGACGAGAATCCGCCGTTATTGGTGACAAGCTATGGGCATCGCAGATATCGATACTGTCTGTTTTAAACCCATGTTCATTCAGCTGCTTAGTGGCATTATCAATTAACTTGATTAGATTTTTTTCGCCATTGCTCAGCTGGTGTTGGATGCTGTTCATGACTTGCGCTAGCTTCGGCGCCAATTGGCGTTCAGCAGCGGTGAGATAACCATTGCGAGAGCTCATTGCTAAACCGTCGGATTCTCGAACCGTTGCTATACCGACGATATCTATCGGCAAGCATAAATCGCGGGTCATTGCACGGATCAGTGCCAGTTGCTGATAATCCTTTTCACCAAAACAGGCCACATCGGGTTGAACAATGTTGAATAGCATGGTGACGACCGTGGCGACGCCGGTGAAATGACCGGGCCGCATGGCTCCCTCGAGCACGTCACCAATGCCGGGCACAGATACCTGTGACTGGTGGGCTAAGCCTTTCGGATACATGATGTCAGGCGTCGGGCAAAACACTAGATCTGTACCGATTTGCCCTAGCGCGCCACAATCGTCTTCTAGGGTGCGCGGGTAGTTGTCCAAATCGGCAGCGTTATTAAACTGCATCGGATTAACAAAGATGCTGACGACCACCTTATCGGCGCGCTGTTGCGCTTCTTTGACTAACGTCAGATGACCTTGATGGAGGTTGCCCATGGTTGGCACGAAGCCAACCGTTAAACCTTGCTGTTTCCATTCGCGGACCGTGTCGCGGATCACCGCAATTTGCTCAGAAATGATCATTCGTCAAAGCTCTGCTCTGCAGCAGGGAACAAGCCTTGCTCCACTTCATCAATATAAAGCTTCACTGCCTCACGAATATCGCCAGTGGCTGCTAAATAATTTTTCGAAAAGCTAGGCACGTAACCTGCGGTAATGCCGAGCATGTCCTGCATGACTAGGATCTGGCCATCAGTGTCTTTACCTGCGCCGATACCAATCACTGGGATCGTCAAGCTTCGGGCTACACGTTTGGCGAGTGGCGCCGGAATGCACTCAAGTACCAACAATTGAATGCCTGCTTTTTCCAGTTCCATGGCTGAATTAATCAGCTGTCGCGCCGCTGCATCGCCACGACCTTGGATTTTAAAACCGCCAAAAACATTGACCGATTGCGGTGTCAAACCAAGGTGGCCACAAACGGGGACACCACGGTCGACTAGGCCTTGAATGGTTTCGCAAAGCCATTCGCCACCTTCCATTTTGACCATGTTGGCGCCAGCCCGCATTAGCTCTGCGGCGTTTTCATAGGTTTGTTCCGGGGTGGCATAGGACATAAATGGCATGTCGGCTACAACCATGGTGCGTTGCGTAGAAGACGCAACACAGCGTGTGTGGTATGCCACTTGTTCAACGGTCACAGGTAGGGTGCTAGATTCGCCCTGTAGCACCATGCCCAATGAGTCACCAATAAGAATCAAATCAATGCCGCAGTCATCAAACAATTTGGCAAAGGAAGCATCATAAGCAGTCAGGGTGGCAAATTTTTGGCCTTCCTGCTTCTTTTTCAACAAGCTGGCAACGGAGACTTTTTTCATAACTTAACCCTAGGGTTGTTCACCCGCAATGAGCAGCCCGAACGGGGCGGGCTGGACGTCAACACGTCATTTAGTAGTAACGCTGCAATCCATTGCGCGGACAGTTAACCAACATATCCCGCACCGCAGTGCCATCCGGCATGGTGACGTCAGAATCAATATCGAATAGAGGATAAAGGACAAATTCTCGTTCGCCCATATGGTAGTGAGGAATTGTCAGCCGCTCGGTCTGGATAGTTTGGTTTCCAAATAACAGAATATCCAGATCAATGACTCGCGGCCCCCAGCGCTCTGCTTTGCGCTCGCGCCCCTGTTGTTGTTCAATTTCTTGCAGCGCATCGAGCAATGACTCTGGTGTTAAGCTGGTTTCCAGTTTCACTACTGCATTAATGTAATCAGGTTGGTCGGTAGGCCCTAATGGCTTACTCCCATACATTGGGGAAGCCTTGCTGAAGGTCGTTTGTGGTAGAGCTTTCAAAGCGTTAATGGCTTTGACAACTTGGGCTACCGGGTTGTTGAGATTGGCTCCGACGCCAATGTAAGCAGTGACGGTTGCTGCTTGGCTCTGGCTTGTCATAGTTGCTCCGACGATTTTTAAGAATCAGATTTAGGCGCAGCTGTTTTGTTTTGTGGTTTGCGACGCGGCCGACGGCGGCGGTTTCCTCGTTTTGGGCCAGATACATCGCGGACCATCGAGCTTCGTTTGTCGCCAGTAGAGGTCAAAAATTGCTGCCACCAGTTAGCTAATTCAACTAGCTCACCGCCATAGACTTCGCTCCGCAGTAGCAGAAAGTCAAAGCCTGCGCGGATCTTAGGATGAGTCGACAAACGTTCAGCACGTTTACCGCCGCGTTTGGGTAGGCGGAACTGCAAGGTCCAAATATCTCGAGACATTAAGGTAAAGCGTTTTGGCACTGCGGTGCGCTGTTGCTGGCGATCCAGCGTCTCACTGGCGGCAACCTGAAACGCGTCTTGCTCGCTTAGCTCCGATTCGGTACCTAGCTCGCGAGCTTTAGCCTCAACCATCGGCCATAACAAAGCGGCATAGATGAATGCTGGCGTAACGCTTTGGTCACTGTTGACTCGGCTATCAGTATTGCGCAACGCGCCGCGGATGAAATCAAGGTCCTGCTCAGTGGCTTCATCATCGAGAAAATCACCCAACTCAGGAAACAGCACGTTGAAGAGGCCGAACTCGCGCAACATATCGAAGTTTTGCTCAGCTTTGCCGGCCAACAACAGTTTGCACATTTCATCAAATAGACGGGCTGGTGGAATCGCTCCGAGGGTATCGGCTAGCTCGTAAATTGGCTCTGCAGTGGCGGCATCAATGGTCATATCGAGCTTGGTTGCAAATCTGACGGCTCGGAGCATTCTTACTGGATCTTCGCGATAGCGAGCCGCTGGATCACCAATCATCTCAATGCGACGTTTGGCAATTGCATCAACGCCATTGGCGAAATCAAGGATGCTGTAATCAGCGATGCTGTAATACAACGCATTGATACTGAAGTCGCGACGTTCGGCATCTTCTTCGATGCTGCCATAAACGTTGTCGCGAACAATCATACCGCTAGCATCGCGCTTAGAGATGTGGCCGCCTTTTTCTTCATCATGATGGCCACGCATGGTCGCTACTTCGATAATTTCGCGACCGAACATGATGTGGGCTAAGCGAAAGCGACGACCAATTAAGCGGCAATTATGAAAGAGCTTTTTAACTTCTTCGGGCTTGGCATCGGTGACAATGTCGAAATCTTTCGGCGATAGCCCGAGTAGTAAATCGCGAACACCGCCACCCACTAAGTAGGCCTCATAGCCTGCTTTGTGTAGCCGATACATCACCTTGATGGCACTTGCAGAAATATCTTTGCGCGAAATATTGTGCTCGGCACGAGGGATCACCGTGGCGTGAAGGCCCGATTGGTCGTCATTGTCGCCCGCAGAAGTGCGCCGAAACAGATTAAGAACGCGGTTAAGTACCATGAATAAAGTGTTGTCCGAGGTTAAAAGAAGCGCAATTTTAGCAAACTGTTAGAAAAATAGAACGAAAAGCACAAAAACGTCGGTAAGTTCCGGTTTTTACGTCAAAACTTGGTTGTTTTTAGCGAGCAATCGGCGATCCCAATGGTCAACAGCCCAGCTGAGCTGGGTTGCGACCGCTTCATTTTGTAGCGCCGCGGGAGGTTTCAAATTAAGGCTTTCAATTGCCTGCCAGAGTTGCTGTTGTGGTTGTCGCCAGTTAATCGCCGGGGCATGATTTTGTTTACTTAGTTTGTTGCCATGGGCATCCACCGCCATTGGCAAATGTAAGTATTGCCCAGCGGGTTGGTTGAATTGACGATAAAGCGCCAACTGACAACTGGTTGTTTCTAGCAGATCGACGCCACGAACGATGTGGGTAATGCTTTGGTCAATATCGTCGAGCACTACAGCCAGCTGATAGGCAATCAAGCCATCTCGACGTTTAATCACAAAATCTTGGGCGGGGATACTGGTTTGCGTCCCCAAGCGTAAATCTTCAAAGTGCTCAATTGCATTGTCATAGCGATAACGCACTGCGCATTGATTGGCGCTTAGTTGGCGGTCACGGCAATGACCATCATAAAGGCCACCAATGGCTTTGATGCGCTTGCGAGTGCAATCGCAATAGTAGGCCGCTTGGTTACTGAGCAGCATATCAATGGCCGATTGAAAGTCGTTCAAGCGGCTGCTTTGGTAACGAATCTCTTCGTCCCAGTGCAAACCAAAGGCTTCCAAAGCACGCAAAATTTCATCACTGGCGCCAGCGACCTCTCTTGGCGGGTCAATGTCCTCAATACGAACAAGCCACTGGCCATGATGCGCTTTAGCGTCAAGGTAACTGCCAACAGCTGCGAGCAACGAGCCAAAATGTAGAGGGCCGGAAGGAGACGGTGCAAAACGGCCGCGGTAGTTAGGCTGCCGCGGCGTTTGGGCTGGAGAGATCATCGCATTAGATGATCGGTTAATCGTGACAGATTAGCCGACCAGTTGTTTTTCTTTGATTTCAGCCAGAGTTTTACAGTCGATACACTGGTCGGCGGTTGGGCGCGCTTCAAGGCGGCGGATACCAATCTCAACACCACAAGTATCGCAGTAGCCAAACTCGTCTTCTTCAATTTTCTGCAGCGTTTTTTCGATCTTCTTGATCAGCTTACGCTCACGGTCACGAGTACGGAGTTCAAGGCTGAACTCTTCTTCTTGCGCAGCACGATCCACCGGATCAGGGAAGTTAGCCGCTTCGTCTTGCATGTGAGACATGGTGCGATCAACTTCTTCGCGTAATTGGTTGCGCCAAGCTTCGAGAATTTTGCGGAAGTGAGCCTGTTGGGCTTCATTCATGTACTCTTCGTCCGCACCCGGCTGGTACGGGTTCACGCCAGCCAGCGCTAATACGCCCAGTGAGCTGGCTTTTTTAGTTTCTGGCATGCTACATACCTCTTCAAATCCAACGACATCTCTGGCCTTAACCAGAGCAATAGGGCGCTATCTATATCAGAATCAGGGCGCTGTCGCAATCGCATTTTATTAACATGAGGTGAAGGCCTCGACCCTGAAAAAAAAAGCGCTCACAAAGTGACTGATCGCCGATGCTTGCGGGCTCTGGCTTTCGGCGCACTAGCCGATGGGATTGACCCAAGCATTATGCTGTAACTGCGTTGCCAGCGCGACAAAAGGTAATACCACCTGGCTTTATGTGGAAATAGCAGGCTAACACTTCGACACCAGCGTTTGCTGCTTGTGTTAATAGTTCGGCGTAGTTGGGATCGATGTGTTTTGCCGCATAGACGGAACTAATGCCGGTATGCATGACCGCAAAGATCAGCATCGCTCGTTTGCCCTCAGCCACCGTTGCCATTAGTTCACGCAAGTGTTTCTGGCCTCTCGCCGTGACGGCATCAGGAAAATAGCCGCAGCCATCGGCTTCGAGCAGGGTGCAAGACTTTACTTCAACATAAACGTCAGCCTGGGGGCCGTCGCTGAGCCGTATGTCCACTCGACTCGAGTCGCCGTATTTTATCTCTCGTTGCAATGCCTTATAGCCAGCCAATGATGGTAATTGGCCATTGGCAATAGCGTCTGCGACTGCTGGATTGGCACGTTGAGTGTTAACACAAATGAAATGACCGCTGGAGGTTTCGGTTAATTCCCAAGTGTATGCATACTTGCGCTTAGGATTAGCGGATTTGCTGAGCCAGATCCGATCGCCAGATTGGCCGCAGTTTTTCATTGAGCCAGTGTTTGGGCAATGAACCGTGAGCTCATTACCATCGTCGAGGATGACGTCTGCAAGAAAGCGTTTGTAACGCTTGATTAAGGTTGCCGGAATCAAATTCATCTATGGTGCTCTAACTTTGAATTGAATGCAGTTGCCATTGTTGCCGCTGGTGGTATTGACCTTGATGAGATTGATACAAACGAAAGTCGGTTACCTGCCAGCTCAAGGGTGTTAGCGGCGGCCGCCATGTCTGGCCATATTGGTGGTGACGGAACACGCTGACATGGGGAACAAACTGATGGCAGGGGAGTACCATTGCTTCTTTCTCGGCACATCGTTTTACCTGCTCGTGAAGCGTCAGCAAGTGATTACTGGCTTTGGTTGGGGCCAGATAACCAATGGCTGGTTTGGCGAACCACCCTGTGGTATCGAGTGTCTGTTGCCAGCCACTTGCGCTAATGTCATTGAGTCGCTGGCACAACCGTTGCTCTGAGTCATCGTCGCAGTTGCCAAGGAATGCCAGTGTCAGGTGCAAATTTTCCGCCGCAATTGGCCGACTCCCAATAGGCGCATATTGCAGTTGCCAACGACTGATGCGTTGCTGCACCGATTTGGGTACCGAAACGGCGACAAAAAGGCGGCGAAACAAGGTTACTGCGCCTACGGTTGCTCTGGTTGTTGTGCTGCTTTAGCTTGTTGTTGTTTGAGCAGGGCTTGCTCAATTGGTCCAAGCAGGGCTTCGATATTTTGGGCTTGCCAACTGCTGCGACTGACGGCGCTGGAGTTGGCCGCTGTTAACGTTTGACGATAACTAACAATATCGACAAAGGCTTTATCAATATCGGCTTTTCTTGGATCGGAAGCATAGGAGCGAAAGCCTCTGAGTTCGTCTAGATCTCGCGCAAGATCAGTGACTAGCATTTGCTGTATATCACCAAGCTGGCCTTGATCCAGCGCCTGTTTCATTGCCAGCTTATGACGAATATCTTTTAGCAGGGTTTCAACTTGGCTGGTACCGACTCCAGACACCAAACTGTCTACTGCGATGCGGCTCGCGCCGACAAAACAAACAAAGGCAAGAGCCATCCCAGCGATAACGCCGGTAAAAGTGATTTTCATGGATATTCCAACGAGTTAGATGATGGCGATAAGTTTAGTGAATGACTAACAAGGTGGCCATAAAAAAACGAGGTCGTGTTGACCTCGTTTTTTGGCATTTTTGCGATTTGCGGACCGGCAAATTACAGAGCTTCGATGTTCTCAGCTTGAGGACCTTTTTGGCCTTGAGTTACTGTGAACTGAACTTTCTGGCCTTCGGCTAGGGTTTTGAAACCGGTGCCTTTAATAGCGCTGAAGTGAGCGAATACGTCTGGGCCGCCTTCTTGTTCAATAAAGCCAAAGCCTTTTGATTCATTGAACCACTTGACGGTGCCGGTTTTGATTTCTGACATGGGATGTCCTTTAAACTCTTCGATAAAAATTGGTGCCTTGCGGCGTGGTGCTGAAATATTGCTCTTGGTACTTATTTTCAATTTACGAAGGGCGTAAGGTCCATCAAGAGGTACGCCAACGGTCCATCGCAGTTTGGTGCATAAATATCAGGCAGACAATCAAGCAAGTCCGATTATAAGAGGCTAGCGGGGCGCGTCAATGTGTATTTGCGGTTAGAAAGCCATTATTAATCGTTAATAAACTGCTTTAGCGATGACTTTTGGCCTTCCTATCCTTAGACTAGTCATTGGTTTTGCCAGCTTTTTTATCATGAATACTGATCTCCCCGTAGCCCAAATTGCCGACCAGATTGGTCAGGCTATTAGCGCTGATTGCGATGTTATCGTCACTGCGCCAACCGGATCTGGTAAGTCCACCTTGCTTCCTCTGCTGTTGATTCAACGCACTGAATTTAAAGATAAAAAAATTATTATGCTAGAGCCTAGAAGGCTCGCTGCGACATCCGTTGCGCAGTACATGGCAGAACAATTGGGGGAATCAGTCGGCGACACGATTGGCTACCACATTCGGCAACAAAAAAAGCAATCTGCGGCAACTCGGCTGATGGTTGTCACCGAAGGAATTCTCACTCGGTTGTTGCAACATGACCCGGAATTGAGTGATTACAATTTAATCATTTTTGATGAATGTCACGAACGCAATCTCAACGCTGATTTGGCATTTGCGTTATGCCTCGATGCTCAGCAGGGCCTGCGAGAAGACCTACGTTTGCTGATGATGTCGGCAACTTTGGACGTTGAAGCCTTTCAGCGCTGCTTGCCCAAGGCTGAATTAATCGGTTGTGACGGTAGGCAGTTTCCCGTTCATCTTCATCATCGCAAGCGCGATAGCCATCAACCGTGGCTGCCACAATGCTTCGAGTTGCTGAAACAAGCGCTCAGCGAACAGTCTGATGGTGATGTGTTGGTATTTGTCCCTGGCTTACGGGAAATCAGGCAGATTATTGATTGGGCCGAGCAACAATCGGAGTTGGGTCAACGTTTCGATTGGCTGCCGCTTTATGGCGACCTGTCCCACACGGAACAACAACGGATCTTTCTACCGGGGCAACGGCGACGCGTTATTGTTGCGACTAATATTGCCGAGACCTCGATTACCTTGCCGCGAGTTCGAACTGTGGTTGATAGTGGTTTCGAACGTTCGATGCGCTTTGTCAGCAGTGCCAATGCCGGTCGTTTGGAAACTCGACAAATCAGCCGCGCTTCTGCTCAACAACGTGCCGGCCGTGCGGGCCGGGTGACCGAAGGACACTGCTATCGATTGTGGAGTGAGCAGCAACAACAGAGTTTTGAGCCCGCAATTGTTCCGGAAGTTAGCTATACCGAGCTCACTCAATTGGCATTGGAGCTGGCCCAGTGGGGCGTGACTGAATTGGACCAATTAACTTGGCTAACGATGCCTAATAGCGGTTTATGGCAGCATGCTCAACAACAACTGCAGTGGCTCGGAGCGGTGGATCGGCAGGGGAGTATCAACAATCATGGTCGCGCTATGCTGCAACTTGGTTTGGCACCACGGTTAGCCCATTTGCTAGTGCTCGGCGCTGAGCAAGGTGACGAGTTGTTGGCAACGGCTTGCTGTTGTGCCGCCTTGTTAGAGCAGCGCGCCACTCGAACTGTGGAGTTTTTATCGCGGCTCGAGCCAACTCTGACAGCAAGCGGGGCAGTCACTAAGCAGGCAAGGCTCTGGTTCAAGCGTGCTGGAGGCCGACAATGGCCCGCTAAACCCTCGACTGACGGGCTCGAGGGTTTGTTGTTAAGAGCCTTTCCCGATCGAGTTGCTAAGCAGCGACACAACAACAGTTACAGCACCAGTGATGGTATTGGCGTGCAACTGGCCGCTGATGATCCGTTGCAGCGGGCGAAATGGCTACTAATACTGCAGCACCAACTCAGTGAATACCATGCCGATAGTTGGATTCGAGCCGCTATTGCTATCGACCCACAGTCCATTCAGCAACAATTGGGCGAATTTATTAAACAACAAGATGTGGTTGACTGGGATGATAGCAAAGGTCGGGTGATCGGTCGCAGCGAACAAAAGCTAGGCCGGTTGATGTTGACTAGTAAGCCATTGCGCGACATTGCTAGCGATCAGCTAGGAGCCGCTTTGTGTCAGTGGGTCCGGCGAAAAGGTCTTAGTGTGCTGAATTGGTCTAATGCCGCCAACAACTTTAAGCAGCGAGTAATATTGGCTAAGCAATGGCAAGTTTCTGGTGCTGATTGTTGGACTGATTTCACCGAAGCAGCGTTGTTAAATACGGTCGAACAATGGTTGTTGCCTTACCTGCCCGGTATTCGGAGCCATAAAGAGCTGCAACAACTAGATTTGCTGCAACTGTTGCGAGCTTACTTAGGTTATGAGCCCTCACAACAGCTTGATCGAACCTTACCGACATCCTTTACCACGCCCTTGGGCCGCCAAGTGGCAATTGTCTATGATGACAATGGTGGTGCTAAAGTCGCTGTTCCGATGCAAGAAATGTATGGTTTCAATGAACAAGTGTTGCTAGCCGATGGTCATTGTCCGCTAGCTTTTGAGCTGCTATCGCCGGCTAAGCGCCCGGTGCAGTTAACCCAGGATCTGCCGCAGTTTTGGCAAGGCTCTTACCGGGAAGTACAAAAAGAAATGAAAGGGCGCTATCCCAAACACCTGTGGCCTGATGATCCGGCTAATACCGAACCGACTCGAAAAACTAAACGCCACTTGTAATTCCGTTAGATTGAGTTCATTTGATTGTTGCAGTGGTTGCAACACTGCTTCCTATCGATGGCTATTTCTCAAACTAAGCGGGCTACCTACCATTTGCTTTCTGCAATCAACAATTAGGGTAGGGAAGTTTGTTATGTCAATAAATCATGGGCTCAAAATGTCGGTCTGGTATCAATATGGGGCCAGCTTTTATCCTTCGACCAATGGAGGCTCAAGCTATGATGCTTAGTATCGCCGCCATCCAATTACTGGCTGATTTCGCGGAGGCAGGCTGTGTCGATGGGTTAGCTGCCAATAGAGCCATTGGTCGGGAGGCGGCATTTGCCATGCTACGAGAGCTAGACCTCACGGCTCCTGGGGTTTGGTTGCGGGTCGACTCAAGTGCCCAGAGCGTTGAGTTAACAGCGGCGGCGAGCTGCTACATAGACCAATTGCAACAGCCACTGATCGATGCCCAGCAAATCAACCTGTCTAAACTCATTGGCTAGCCAAGGCGAACCCCAAAGCGTCTATCGGCTTAGCAGTTGATTGACTGCTTTGGGAAGCTCGGTTTCCAAAAACTGCAGCAGTAGACGAACGCGTTCAGGCATGTAGCGCCGCGAGGGGTAGAGGGCGTAGATCGGCACTTGCATTTTGTAGCGGCCATCAAACAACTGAACCAATTCACCGTTTTCCAACGGTTCCCTAGCGTGAATATCAGAAAGCCTAGAGATACCCGCGCCACTTTTGGCCAGTGCCAATAAACCTTGGGGCGAGTCTGTGATGACACTGGGCTCTAATTGAACGATGTACTCACTGTCCTGATCTTTGAACTGCCACTTGGGCTCTTCGCCGTGAACGAGTTCACGAAACAGAATGTCATGGTTGACCAAATCGTTCGGGGTCTCTGGCGTGCCGGCCTGCGCTAGATAGTCTGGACTGGCGTAGTAACCGCCGGGAATGTCACAGATCTTTTTTGCAATTAAACTGGAATCTTCTAATGTGCCAGCCTGAAACAGTAGGTCGAAGCGCTTGTCATCTGCCAATGGCGCATTGTCGTCGCGCGACAACAGTTCAAGGGATATGTTGGGGAAGTCCTTTCGAAATTGGGTCACCCAACGGGCGAACACGTGAAATAGCAATGACGGAGCGTACACGGTAATACGGCCAGAAGCAGTTGCTTGCTCTGTCGCCACCTCATTTTGAATACGCGCGATATCATCAAGAATGGTTTTTGCTCGTTGATAAAAAACTTCACCTTGTTGAGTCAGATGAAGTGCTCGAGTGGTGCGGTTTAACAGCCGAACTTTGAGACTGTCTTCGAGTTCTTTGACTCGCCGACTGACCGTGCTTTTAGGCATATCGCAATAATCACCAGCCTTGGTAAAACTACCCAGCTCGGCGACCAAAACAAACAGTTCCATGTCCTCTAACTTCATCAACTCATTACCTTTTATCAACCTTCAACAACTATAGTACGTGACCGTAAAAAGCGAACTGTTTTGGCGCTGTTGGCAGCAGAAACTAAAAAACCACCGCAAGCGGTGGCATTTTAGGTATGACGTCCAGTCATACGTGCGTTAACTCCGTCAGGAGGTCCTATGAATTGAGTGGTGCCCGCAAAGTGAAATCGACGAGGGTTCCTTTGGGTAATTCAATATCGTTGCCCTGAGTGAGCAACGAGGCTCCCAGTCCAACTTTAGCGCCCGTTTTGGCCCCCGAACTGCCATCAATTAGCCCGCCGATTGCTGCTGACCGAGCGGTCCGTCCGGCACTTGATTTAGCGGTGTTGTTGCCTTGAGCGGATAACGTCTCAGTGACAATCGCGACCATCTGATTATCTATTAGTAGTTCGGTCAGTTCGATGGACATCGATGCACTTCCGGCCATTCGTCCTGCTTTGGTCAATTCGGTAATGCGGCCGTACACAGTCGTTCCACGTTCGGCGATCACTAGGTCACCGGCCATTAGGTTTGCTTCTAGGACGCCTGTGAACCGCTGGCCAGTGCTATTTGCGCGAGTATTAATCGAATCATTCATTCTGACCATCAATTGCGTACCAGCGGGGATGGCCATCGACTGCTGAGCTGCTGATGATGCTGTCGTTGTTGCTTGTTCGGCAGGTGCTTGTGCGGTTTGTTCGCTAGTAGTGGCAGAGGTTTTGGTGGCCATGTCGATTGCTGCAACATCACTACTAGCCAGTCGGATTTCGATACCGCTTACGTCCAGTATGACAGTGTCGCCATCGCGACCGACACTATCAGCCTCGATGCTGCGACCATCGGTTAAGTGGACGGTTGCCGCATGGGCAAACGACAAGCCAGAAAACAACACCACTAAGCTGGAAGCGACCAATTTCCTCAGTTTCATACCCATAACCTCTTACCACTCTCATTAAGTTGTGAAAACAAGAGCAACTTTAGCGATCGGGATTGGAGAGATATATATGGGAGGGTGGGAAGTACTGTTGCAAAAAATAAGACAAAACCCAGGAAGCGGCTTGGCGCCACTTTAAACACTCGCAGGCGGTATTTAAAGTAGTTGCGAAAAGCCGCTGTTGGAGCCGCGATCAAAGAGGTTATCTAGCTCCAGCCAGATACCGTCCGATGATTGTGAAGACAACTCAGCAAGTGACTTGTCAGAGTAGTTGTGATCGCTAATTGTCCCGATATCAAACTGACGCGTGTCATCAACACCAAATTGATCGTGCGGCTCGACGGCAAACAGGTGGAGTGGCGGATATTGTCGTTCTGAATCGCTGTTAAGCTGCATATTGCTAGCTTGAATCAGATAAAGGCACAAGCCTGCGGCGATAAACGAAGCTCGGACTGCTTGGGTGATAGTCATGATTGGCGCGACAGTGATTAGGTTTGATATCACTATACGGCGGTTTTTCGGTGAGCTCTGCTGGCAAAATTACTAGTTATTTGCCTGAAAAATACCCGACAGCCGGCGGTAGCCGGCTGTCGATTATCACTGGTTGGAGTGAGTTGCTGTCGGTTGTTGGGAGCGAATTGTTATTGCGCTAATTGTTGCTCCAAGTCGAGTTGCATCACGCCACCTGATTCCAGCATCGGAAGTACGTTAGCCGTACGTTCGAGTAACTGTTCGCAAGCTGAACCATTGGGATTCGCCACCGCATAGTCGTAATAGGCGCGATGCGCCGGTTGCTGCAGTTCGTTCCAGTTGAGGTCTGCTGGTTCAGGCATCGACTGACCGTTGGCAAAAGCTGCTAACTTGGCGACCTCGAAGAACTTATCTTTCTCAATATTGGTGCCGCAAAATTCATTCATATAGATCGCTTTGCCTGCGGTATTGATCATGTATTGCTCTGTATCTGTATGCTCGCTGGCGTTGGCTGAGAACACCGCAAGTATGCCGACAATGCCTGCAATCAAAGTGATACTTTTACCTTTAGTGTGAGTTGTCATCTTGCTCTCCGGGACGTTTGTTTAAGTTGTTATCAACTGATGACGCAAGTTTAGGGGATACCTTTTGTTTGAAAAATAGTCATTAGTGAGACGAACTGTGCCACCTGTTGCAACAATGCCTTTTGGGCTGTGGTCGCGATGGTTGATGGCTAAGCCGGCAATAAAAAGCCCCCGGTCACGTCATCACGGAGGGCTTCTAGTGGTCGAGCCGCAGGCCTTTACCAACCGGGGACTTCGGCCAACATTGCGTCGACATATTGATCGATGGTTTCAACGCGCTCTTGTTGAGTTGGTGATGACTTTAGCTTTTTCGCACCAACACCTCGCCATACAACCATGTTGCTCTGCGGATTGACAAAATCAATGAGCAGTTGGCCTTCGGTAAATTGCCGAACTTGAATGTCAGTACCGGTACCATAACCCCACGCATGGCGGTGATGACCACGATAGTAACCTCGGTGATGGTGAATACCTGTGTTGTAGCTTCTTACTTGGGTTTTATCTTCGCTGGTGACGGAGTAAGACACCAGAATGTCTGCTTGCTCGGCAGCCACTTCTTGCATGCCGCGATTGCTCAAATGATTTCTAAGAGAATCGTTAATGCGTTGTTCTGTTAGACTTTCTCCTGGCTGACCAGCATATGTGTCGTTGTTAATTGACACCATGGCGTAGGTTTCTATATGCGCGAAGTTATAGCCATCGGCATAGTCGGCATCAACCTTTGGGCTGCTTGCACAACCTGATAACACAAGAGCTGTGGCAGCCATCAATGTGCTGCCAAGGTAGTTACGCTTTTTCATTTTCATAGCCTCCACTCAACTGTTTGTCGGCACCGGCTCGTTCTATTCGTGGGCCGGTGTTAATCGTCAACGGAAGCAATATTAGAGGGCTGGAGATGAATAAAAAATAGCCAGCGATGGCATGCCTTGTTTCATTAAATGGAACAAAATGGCAGTGTCAGGTAGTCACTGAATCAGCGCGTCGCCAGTAAAGTCGGATAGCTACTTGAGTTCAAAGCCGTTCGGCAGCAAGGCTCCTGCTTCGCTGGCGGCGTCAACTTGTTGGTTGCTACCGAATTGCTCGGGCTGAGCCACGGGTTTTCGTTGCTCAATCAAGTGAAATTCCAACTCAATGGCATTGTCATCACCTTCAATCAAGATCATCATAGGTACTCCGACAAATGTTATTAGTGTTTGCTCTTACGTAAGTAGACCTTGCTTTGTTTAAAAAATGTTCAGTTGTATCACGTGTTGAGCGACAGGTATTTGCCAACATCTTGATGTGTCGAGATATTCATGAAATCAAACAACGGCATTAACGTGCTGCTATTGCAAAGGAAAGTTGTTTCCGTATGAGTTGGCGGCAGCGGATCTTGGGTCATGACTCCTGGTTACGGGTGTTACTCAAAATCACCATCACCTTGCTGGCATTGACCGCCGGCTACTTAATTTACCTAGATAGTAAATTGCAGCAGGCTTTTGCCGAGCTTTATCAGCCACATGGGCTGACAGTACAAGCTCGGCCTTTGGTGATTCAGCCTGGGATTCGGTTATCTGCTGGCGAACTTATTGCCGAGCTGCGCGCCTTGGGGTACCGCAAGGTGGCGCAACTGCAACAGTTGCAGCAGGATAAACGTGCCAGGAGTCTGGTACATCAACGCGATGTGATTCACTTTTTATCAGCCGATGGCGAAGCTGTGTTGGTTACCGTAGGTTTTGATCAAAACCGCATTACCAAAGTACTTCGTAGTGGCGAACATTTAGATAAGCTCGAGTTGCAACCAGTGACGTTGGACAAGATTTGGGCAGGCACCCGCGAAGATCGAATTTGGGTCGATTTGTCGCAAGTGCCTGAACAACTTATTGAGTTATTGCTATTGGTTGAGGATCGGAGCTTCTATCAGCATTGGGGAATTAATCCGATTGCCATTGCCCGAGCAATGATGGCCAATTTACAAGCCGGGCAAACAGTGCAAGGTGGTAGCACCTTGACTCAGCAACTCGCAAAGAACTTGCTGCTAACCCGTCAGCGCAGCTTGATCAGAAAGATCAACGAAGCTTTTTTAGCGCTGCTGATGGAGTGGCGATACGACAAGAAGGTGATTCTTGAAGCCTACGTCAACGAGATATACATGGGCCAGCATGGCGCGACTGCGATCCATGGCTTCGCTACTGCCAGTCAGTTTTACTTCAACAAGTCGCTGGACAAACTGAATTTAGAGCAACAAGTGGCTTTGGTGGCGATGGTCAAGGGCCCGAGTCTATACAACCCTTGGCGACGGCCTGACAAATTGGCCGAGCGGCGCGATTTAGTGTTACGTATGTTGCTTGAGCGGGAGCAGCTCGACTCCGATTTGTACCAGCGAATTATTGCTCGACCGGTGGCTGTCGTTAACAAACAAAAGCTTGTGTTAAAGCAACGGCCTGCCATCGTGCGGGCTGTCAGGCAGGAGTTGAGGCAACGAATCTCCGCTAGACATGCTGGTGAATTGACCGCTGTGGCAACGACTATTGACCCGTTGTCGCAAGTGGCAATGGAGCAAACCGCTGTCAGTGTGATTGAAGAGCTGGAGGACAGTTATCAACTGAACGATTTGCAAGTTGCTATGATCGCTGTCGATAGCGTCAGTGGTGCAGTCAGAGCCATGATTAGTGATCGTCAGCCAGGGTATCCCGGTTACGACCGAGTGACCGCTGCACAACGGCCCATTGGCTCCTTGCTCAAGCCGGTGATTTTGCTAGCGGGCCTTGAGTTTAAATCAAATATGACGCTGATCTCTGAGCTAAATGACCGCCCTGTATCGATGCGCAGTTCAGAAGGTAAGCGCTGGCAACCACAAAATTTTGATAAGCAATATCGAGGCAGTGTGGCGGCGATTGATGCGCTGGCTAAATCGTTAAATGTGCCATTTGTTAACTTGGGAATGTCGGTTGGATTAGAGCAAGTCGGCAAATTACTTGCTGGCTTGACTGGAGCCCCAGCGCCGCACCTTTATCCATCGGATTTGCTTGGTAGTGTGTCGATGTCGCCATGGCAAGTGGCGCAACTCTACAGCTCACTGGTCAATTATGGCTCCTATCAGCCTTTGTATCTGGTGGCCGGAGTTTCCTTAGATCGTTCAGGGAATCAATATGTCCGCCCTCCTGCTAGCTATCAAGCATTGGATTCTTCCAATGCCTATCAAGTGATGTTTGCGATGCAGCAAGTGGTTAGCGAAGGGACCGCCAAACAGCTTGGAGGCGATTTTGTCGACGCCGAATTGGCAGCCAAAACAGGAACCTCTAACGACTACCGCGATGCTTGGTTTGTTGGGGTCGATGGTCGAGAAATCGTTGTAGTTTGGGTAGGGCGAGATGACAACCAGCCGATAAAGCTGACCGGTAGTCAGGCGGCAATGCAGTTTTACAAACGCTATTTGAGTAAGCGCCAAGCGTTGCCATTGCAGCTCATTCCTCCAGCCGACGTTGCTTTCATGGCGGTTGATGACAGTGGCCAGATTTTTTCTGGTGAGTGTCAAAAGCAGCGACGAGTACCTATCGACCAACGCAAAGCCTTAGCGGCAAAACCCTGTGTCAAAAAAGAGACACCTAGAGATGATAATGTGAAGCCTTGGTGGAAAAGGATTTTTGGTTAAAATACAAGGCGCAAAAAGTGGCGTGTCGAACATTTGTCACCTACTTTTGTATGGAATGACCTGACAACTAAAAACTGGTCGTCGTTTTTAGGCTAGAGCTTCTGTGCTAGGAGCATAATAAGTAATACACACTTAGAGGATTTTTTGGATGAACGCGAAAAGATTTATATCGTTAATCGCCTTCGCGGCAGTGATGCTAAGCGGTTGTGCCACGAACCGTGATAACCCTGGAGAAAACATTGGTTTTTGTGCTCTGGCTGGTGGTGCCCTTGGTGGCGCTGCAACTGGTGCAGGTATGGCTGGTGCCGCTGCTCCAGCGGGTGCCGTTGCCGGTGCCGTTGCTGGTGCACTGATTTGTGATCCGGCTGACGAAGACCGTGACGGCGTGCCAGATGAGTTTGACAAATGCCCGGGCACGCCTGAAGGGGTGAAAGTTGATCGCGATGGTTGCCCTCTTGATACCGATGGCGATGGTGTTCCTGATCACTTGGATGAGTGTCCAAATACGCCAGCTGGTGTCAAAGTAAATGACAAAGGCTGTCCGCTGATCATTGCATCGAATATTCCAGATGAATGTAAGCCATACTTGTTTGTTACTGATGACAAAATGGTCAAAGCCAAGCCGGTACTATTTGCCTTTGATTCAGCAGAAATCTCTGGTGAAGGTCAAAAAATCTTGTCTTGCGTCGCTCGTGCTGCCAACGCAACCAATGTGCCTATGCTAGAAGTCGCTGGTTACACCGACTCAATTGGTTCGAAAGAGTACAATGTTCGCTTGTCACAGCGCCGTGCTGGTAATGCTCGCGCCGTTTTAGTCTCTGAAGGCGTTGCTGAATCGAAGCTCGACGTTCAAGGCTATGGTATGGATGATCCAGTGGTCGCCAATGACTCGGAAGCCAATCGTGCGAAAAACCGTCGGGTAGAAATCTATCCGAAAAAATAGTCAGTATTGACTGGTGATGAAAACGCCTGCTTGATGCAGGCGTTTTTTGTGGTGAAGATTAACTCTCTGGCTTGATTCGCAATTGACCAATTCTGTCTTTCAGGCGCTGATGACAATCAGTTGGCAACGCTTGGCAAACCCAACATCCCTGCAACTCAAGTCCTCCCATCGTATCTGCTCGAGGTAAGAACTCGACGTAAAGGCCACAACCCGGACCTGTGTGGACGGTGACATTGAAGGCTATCGCTTTGCCATCGGCGGCAAGCTCGGCTCGAATGGACTTGATTGCCAGTTGCATCGCCTCAGTTAGTTGTCGAGTTTGCAATGGCGTTAGGTGATGCAAATGACTGCAAGCAGTGTCTTTTATGAACGCCATCATGGTGTAGGGGCGATGCATAAAATAGGGGATCAGTAACACCACTTCACCCAAATCTAGCAACTCAAGAGAGGTTGGGTTTTCTCTTAGCATATAGTCGGCAAAGGTTTCCATATGACGGCCATAGAAACGCCAGTTATTGAAACTGCTACGGCTCATGATGTTAGAAAACACTAACTGTTGATGGCCATGGGTCAGCGAAGCGCCTGCCTTAGCTCCATAATTTTTAAAGATAGAAAAATAGCCGCGACTGCCTTGCTGACATCCGGCGGTTTTCGGCATGGCATCTGCTTCTGTTAGCACTTTTAAACTAAATTTTGCCAATTGTTCGAGTGTTAGTACTAGGTCATCAATTGGCATATTGTGCCAATCAGCATCATGGTCGCTGCTGGTCCACTGCAGAAAGTGACCACCAAAAATATGGCCGCCACGGATAAAAGATTGGGTGCCAAATTCAGTGTGGGCTTCGGGGGTTAAGCCATGTGGCGTGACTACTGGGTAGAGGTTATCGGTAATAAAGCTTGCCCCCTCAGACAGAGGTTGAATATGACACACTGTGGTCAAGTTACCTTGGCAAATCGGGCAGGCTGCTTCATCGTTCGACGGCGCCACTTGTTCTGTCGCAACGGTGTGGACGCGTTTGGCGCGAGCGGCGCTAAACACACTAATGGTGCCGTCTCGAGGGTCAATTTGATAGTGGGATTCGGGCACATTCTGGCTACTGTTGGAGTTGTCAATCAGTTGCTCAATGAGTTGTGAAAGTTCCATTCGAAGTGGATTGGCATCGACCAGATGCTGCTCTAACTTGGCCATCGATACGAATTGTTTCATTTCGCTCGCTCTATGAATTCATCGGGCTCGCGATAAGTATAGGTCCCAGCTAGATTATTCATTGCGAAGGAAGCAGAATTTTTTCGGATACCGATTCGAAGCGATAGTGCTCTAACTAGAGCTGCAAGATAGCCAAATGATCACCGCCAAGCATAGTTGTGCCATCAGTACGATTCAGCAGGTTTCACCGGCAGTGAGCAGTGTACTTGATATGGGAAGCTACGGTGTCACGGTTTGTTCTGCCACAGAACGTTGTCTAAATGATTTGAGTAAAGACATTGTTCATTGGGTGAAGCTGCAACTCTAGTTTGGAGCATAAATCGCCTAGCTCGGTGAACGCCGAGCGCTCACTTATGTCGATAAAACTGAGCAATTGAACAATTAATCAACAAATTTGTGATCTTCCCCATCTGCCCACTTTGATCCACCAAGCGATCACTTTTGTCAAAAAATCGATCTTGTTCAAACCTTCGCCAGCCCTTTGATTGTCACATTTATGCCATCATTTCCCACTTCTTATGCAATACCAATCGGTTAGCTGAAAGCCGCTTTTTTATTGCCATAAAAGCCTCATCACCTCCCTTGACAGACCTTGTTTGCAATCCCTAAACTAGCTTTCGTGGGAAAAAGTGGATCAAAGTGGATCATTGTTGAATTAGTGTGTCGAATGTTACGACACAAAGGTGGATCATGTTTCGTGGGGCAAGTGCAATCAGCTTGGATAGTAAGGGACGGCTCGCTGTACCCTCGCGCTATCGCGACATGCTGATGAATCAATGTGGAGGGCGTCTGGTATGTACCATTGACGTTGCCTCGCCCTGCTTACTGCTATATCCCCTGCCCGAATGGGAAGCCATTGAAGCACAATTACGCCGGCTCTCCAGCATGAAAGAAGCTGAACGTCGTTTGCAACGGCTGTTGATCGGTCATGCCAGCGATTGTGATATGGACAAAAATGGCCGCTTTCTGATCCCCGCCAAACTGCGTCAATTTGCCTCTTTAGAAAAGCAAATCACGCTGGTTGGACAAACCAACAAATTTGAAATTTGGTCCGATGACAACTGGCAAGCCCAGGTGGACAAGGACTTGGCAGCACAGCTTGCCGATGATGAACCATTAAGCGATAACCTTCTAAACATAAGTATTTAAATGGCAGCGAGTCAGGAGCATGTCACCGTATTACTGCATGAAGCAGTGGATGCGTTGGCGATCAAAACGGATGGGATCTATGTGGACGCGACTTTTGGTCGCGGTGGCCACAGCAGAGAGATATTGTCCCGTCTCGGCCCTGACGGCCAATTGATTGCGATTGACCGCGATCCGCAAGCCATTGCCACCGCAACGCAGATCAACGATCCACGATTTAGCATCCAGCATGGTCCTTTCTCCCACATCCACAGCTATCTGGAACAACGTGAGCTAATTGGCAAAGTTGATGGCATCTTATTTGATTTAGGGGTTTCCTCGCCGCAACTCGATCAGGCCGACCGCGGCTTTAGCTTTTTGCGAGATGGACCACTCGACATGCGGATGGACCCCACTTCCGGCCGCAATGCTGCACAGTGGCTGGCTGAAGCCGAGGCTGATGAGATCAGCTGGGTGCTCAAAGAATTCGGTGAAGAGCGTTTTGCTTGGCGGATTGCCAAAGCGATTGTTGCTCATCGCGATGACGCGCCACTAACCACGACCCATCAGCTCGCTGATTTGATTGCTAAGGTCAGCCCCAAGCGAGAAAAGAACAAACACCCTGCCACTCGCAGTTTTCAGGCAATTCGGATTTATATCAATTCCGAGTTAGAAGAAATTCGCCAAGCATTAGATGGAGCGCTTGACGCGCTAGCTGACGAAGGGCGCTTGTCAGTGATCAGCTTCCACTCGCTTGAAGACCGGATTGTGAAGCAATTTATTCGCCATCATAGCAAAGGCACGCCGCCGCCGCGTGGTTTGCCACTCACTGAAGAACAGTTGAAACAGTCATTGCCATTAAAAGCGATTGGCAAGGCGATTAAACCCTCAGCGCAGGAAATTGAAATCAATAGCCGTGCGCGCAGCTCTGTACTGAGGGTCGCTGAAAAGCAGGGGGTGAAGCAATGAGTCACCCCCTGCTAGTGAAAGTAATGCTGCGAGATGTCCTGCGTTACAAGTTACGCTGGACTCTCGGTATCGCGGTATTGGCCAGCGCTTTTGCTGTGGTGCAACTAGCCTATGACAATCGTCAGCTGACAGCTCAGCTCGATGAGTTGAAACAGCAGCGTGACCATCTCGATATTGAATGGCGTCACTTGCGACTCGAAGAAGGCGCACTTGCTGAGCACAGTCGCATCAGTCGCAAAGCAACCAAGCAACTGGGTATGGTCAGGCCATCGCGAGCTAACCAAACTCTGGTGGAGGTTCGATGAGCCGCTCCACTCACGCTAAGCGTAAGCTCCGACCAACGGTGATCCCATGGCGGTTTTATACCGTGGTGGTTGCTATTGGTTTGATGTTTACCATGCTGGTGGCGCGGGCAGCCTACATTCAAGTCCTTGAACCTGAACGTCTCAAGCGCGAAGGCGATATGCGTTCACTACGAACTAAAACTGGCGATGTTCAGCGCGGTACTATCACCGACCGTCATGGCGAAGAGTTGGCTGTGAGTGTGCCGGTTAAAGCGGTGTGGGTCGATCCGAAAGTGATTGCCGACCGTGGCGGTATTCAAAAGCGTCAGCATTGGACCGCTCTTGCCGATGCCCTTGGTATTAAAGCCGCGGAGCTGATTGCTAAGATCGAGTCGTCACCTAACCGCCGTTTTATGTACATCAAGCGGCAAGTAACGCCAGCATTGTCTGAGTATGTTCGCAAACTCAAGTTACCTGGAGTGTTCCTTAAAACAGAATCTCGCCGTTTTTATCCAGCGGGCGAAGTGAGTGCTCACATTGTTGGTGTCACCAACATTGATGCCGATGGTATTGAGGGCATCGAATCAACCTTTAACGACTGGCTTATCGGTAGCCCAGAGAAGCGCCGGATCCGCAAAGATCGCTCCGGTCGTACCGTGGAAGAGTTAGGCATTATTGAAGCCCGTGAGAAGCCGGGCGATATTGAGTTGGCCATTGATCAACGGATTCAAGCTCTGGCCTATCGAGAACTTAAAATTGCGACCGAGTATCACGGTGCAACTTCTGGTTCGGTAGTGGTGATCGATGTTGAAACTGGTGAAATATTAGCGCTAGCTAATACGCCATCATTTAATCCCAATAATCGCGCTGACCGCGACCCATTCAGAATGCGCAATCGCGCGGTAACCGATGCCTTTGAACCTGGCTCGACAGTGAAGCCTATGGTGGTACTGGGAGCCTTAGCCAATGGTGTTATTGATGCAGACTCGGTGATTAGTACGTCGCCGGGTTGGATGCGCATCGGTGGCCGAGAAGTGCGTGATAGCAAAAACTATGGCGACATGTCCGTGCGGGCGGTATTGCAAAAATCGAGCAACGTTGGTGTCACCAAAATGGCGCTGCAATCGAGCCCTGATCAGCTGATCGAAACCTTTTTCCAATTGGGATTTGGCGGTTTGTCAGATGCCATGTTACCGGGTGAGTCGATGGGCCATTTATCGATTCGCCGCAAGTGGTCTGACTTTGAATTAGCGACGTTGTCATTTGGTTATGGCATGACCATCACACCGATTCAGCTGGCTCGGGCGTATGCCGTGTTGGGCGCTGGAGGTATCAAATACCCGCTGTCGATTCTGAAACTCAATGAGTTGCCGAACGGCGATCGAGTGATTGATGAGCGGCATGTGGCAAATGTGCTTGAAATGCTCGAATCAGTGACCGAAGAAGGTGGAACAGGTACCAAGGCTCGGGTACCGGGTTACCGCGTTGCAGGCAAGACTGGCACCGCCCGTAAGGCCATTGCCGGCGGATACGGTGAAGAATATGTTGCTGACTTTGCCGGTGTCGCCCCCTTGTCTCAGCCCAAGTTGGCCATTGCGGTCGTCATTAATGAGCCCGCTGGCGATAAGTATTACGGCGGTGATGTTGCTGCGCCGGTGTTTTCTGCCGTGATGGCTGGAGCGCTTCATTACCTCAACATTCCGCCTGATGCGGATACATCTGATTACGCGAGGGTATGGCCATGAGCAAGCGTTTACGCGACATCGTCAAGCCCTGGGGAATAAGCGCGCGCGTTGCTGATGTAACTGCGCGTCATTTGGTTTTAGATAGTCGTCAAATTAGCCATGGCGATGTCTTTGTTGCTTTGCGCGGTCATCAGCGCAATGGCGCCGATTTTATTAATGCAGCTATTTGCCAAGGAGCCTGCGCGGTGCTGGTCGATGGCGAGCGAGTCCATGTTAATAGCCAATGGCAGGTACCAGTGGTTGAACTGACTCAGCTTCCCGAGCAACTCGGCGAATTGGCGGCGCGCTTTTATCAAAATGCTATCGGAGCGCCGGTGGCTGTGGGCGTGACTGGAACCAATGGCAAGACCTCGGTGACTCACTACATGGTGCAGCTGCTTCAAGCTTTGAAACACCGCGCTGGCGTGATCGGTACTCTGGGGTATGGTGACCCACAAGCGCTCCATGAGTTACCGAATACTACGCCAGATGCGTTAACCGTTCATCGTTTGTTAGCGCAATTAAAGCAGTCACATTGCGCCGAGCATCCCAACTGGGTGTGCATGGAAGTGTCGTCCCATGGTTTGGTGCAGAACCGAGTCGGAGGCGTCGCTTTCGAGCACGCTGTGTTTACCAATTTAAGCCGCGACCACCTTGATTATCATGGCAGTATGGCAGCATACGGCGAAGCTAAATCTGCCTTGTTCCACTGGCCGACCCTGGTTAGCGCAACGATTAATGCTGATGACCCATTTGGTCGCAAGCTGTTGTCGGAAGTTAGTGTCGACACGATTGCCTATGGCATCGATGACATCGCCGGCTTGCGCCAGTATTCGAAATGGATTGGCGTTGAGCAACTGACGCCAACAGCGACAGGCTTTGATATTTGTTTGGCTTCCAGTTGGGGTAATGCAGAAGCTCATGTCCCACTACTGGGTCGTTTCAATCTGAGTAATTTATTGGCCGCACTGGGGCCGCTGCTAGCTGCGGGTATTCCCTTGGCTGAACTGATTACAGCGTTTGCCGAGTTAACTCCAGTGGCCGGTCGTATGGAAAGTTTCCAGCAGCCCGAACATCCAGTTTGTATCGTTGATTATGCCCACACGCCTGACGCCCTAGCTGTTGCTCTGCAAGCAGCACGGTACCACTGTCAAGGAAAGCTATGGCTGGTATTTGGCTGCGGTGGCGATCGCGACAAAGGCAAGCGGCCACTCATGGCTGAGGCCGCAGAACAATATGCCGACCATGTGATTGTCACCGCTGATAATCCGCGCAGTGAGGCGCAACAAGATATTTGTGCCGATATTATGACTGGCTTCCAAACACCAGCAGCGGTGCTTGTTGTTGATGATCGTCACCAAGCCATTCAAACCGCTTTGCGAGAGGCAAATGCGGATGACCTTATCGTCATTGCTGGCAAGGGCCATGAAGATTATCAATTGATTGCTGAGCAACGCCTCAACTTCAGCGACCGAGCTGTGGTGCAGAGCCTACTGGAGGTGACTTTGTGATTCCATTGAATCTCCAAGAGCTTGCTCTGGCGCTCGATGCCACACTGATTGGCGATGGTCAGCTAGTGATAGAGTCGGTGACTACCGACACTCGCAAAGTGAGCGATAATGCTCTGTTTTTAGCCTTGGTTGGCGAGCGTTTTGATGGCCATGATTTCTTAGTTCAAGCTCAGCAAGCCGGCGCCATTGCGTTGGTGGTTAGCAAACCGGTGGAGTCTGACTTACCACATTTGATTGTTGAAGATACTAAGCTCGCTCTAGGTGCTATTGCATCGTTGGTCGCTGATCGCTGTCAAACCAAAAACGTCGCGATTACCGGCAGTGCAGGCAAAACCACGGTAAAAGAAATGACCGCGGCAATTATCGGCAAGCATCACAAAGTGTTGGCCACTGCGGGTAACTTCAATAACGAAATTGGCGTGCCGCTAACTCTACTGCGGTTAACCCACCAATACACCCATGGTGTGATGGAGTTGGGCGCCAATCATCAGGGCGAAATTGCTTACACCACTAGCCTCGTTAAGCCCAAGGTAGCGATGATCACCAATATTGGTAGCGCTCATCTTGAAGGCTTTGGCTCAGAGCAAGGCATTGCTAACGCAAAATCTGAAATTTTCCAAGGTTTACCAGCTCAGGGTGTTGCCATCTTCGATTACCACAACAAGTACGCGCAACAATGGCAGCGCAAGCTTAGCGACAAGCAAGTGGTGACTTGGTCTCGTCAAGGTGCCGCAGAAGCGCAAGTGCGCGCCAGCCATATTGAGCTTGAACAAGACAGTAGCCAATTCGTGCTATCCATCGGTCATGAATCAATTGACATGTGTTTGCCAATGGCAGGATTACACAATATCGACAATGCCTTGGCTGCCAGTGCCGCGGCCTATGCCATGGGTATTGGCATTGTTGAAATCGCCACCGCCTTGGAAGCAGGGGTGTTTGTCAAAGGTCGTCTTGACGCCCAAACACTGGCAGATGGATTGACCGTCATTGACGACACCTATAACGCCAATCTGGCATCAGTGAAAGCGGCAGTCGATGTATTAACAACCTGCCGAGATGAACAAACTGCATTGGTGATGGGCGATATGGGTGAACTCGGTGGCTGGGCTCGTCAACACCATCAGGAAGCCGGGGCTTATGCCAAGGATAAGGGCGTCAATGCGCTGTTTACTTTGGGTTCATTAAGTGAGGTGGCTCAACATGGCTATGGCAGCCAAACAGGGCACGGCGAACACTTTTACGAGATTGATGCCTTGATGGCTGCTCTGACTGAGTGGATTGGTCAACAACCGCAACCGGTGCGAATGTTGGTCAAAGGCTCACGCAGTGCGGCGATGGAGCGCGTAATTGAACGACTGCAGCAATGGTTGCGCAGTAAAGAGGAAATATCATGTTAGTTTGGCTAGCGGACTGGCTGACGCAGTTTTATTCTGGTTTTAACGTCTTTTCATATCTGACGTTGCGAGTAATTGTCAGTATCCTGACCGGCTTAATGGTGGCGTTGCTACTTGGCCCCAAAGTCATTCGTTTCTTGCAAACGATGCAGATCGGTCAGACTGTTCGCGATGATGGTCCAGAGTCGCATTTCAGCAAGGCAGGCACACCAACTATGGGTGGGGTGCTAATTCTGGCCGCCATTCTGCTGGCAACCCTGTTGTGGGCCGATCTGAGTAATCGTTATGTGTGGGTGATGATCTTTGTCATAGCCGCCTTTGGTGCGATTGGTTGGGTCGATGACTACCGCAAGGTGATCCGCAAAGATCCGAAAGGCTTGATTGCCAAGTGGAAGTACTTTTGGCAGTCAGTAGTGGCTATTGGCACCGCATTCTTCCTTTATCAAACAGCACACTTGGAAGCCGAAACCCTGCTCGTCGTGCCATTCTTTAAAGATGTGATGCCGCAACTCGGTGCCATGTATCTGCTGCTGAGTTATTTCGTTATTGTTGGTACCAGCAATGCGGTGAATTTAACTGATGGCTTAGATGGTTTAGCGATCTTGCCGACGGTGATGGTTGCCGCTGCATTTGGCTTCTTTGCCTATGTTACCGGCAACGTCAACTTCTCTAGCTATCTGCATATTCCATATATCCCAGAAACTTCCGAACTAGTGATTGTCTGCGCCGCCATTGTTGGTGCTGGGCTCGGCTTCTTGTGGTTTAACACTTATCCGGCACAAGTTTTTATGGGTGATGTTGGTTCGTTATCGCTGGGGGCTGCGCTTGGCACCTTGGCGATTTTGGTACGCCAGGAACTGGTACTGTTCATCATGGGCGGTGTGTTTGTGATGGAAACCGTGTCGGTAATCCTGCAAGTGGGCTCATACAAATTACGTGGTCAGCGCATTTTCCGCATGGCACCGATTCATCACCACTATGAGCTCAAAGGCTGGCCCGAGCCACGGGTGATTGTTCGTTTTTGGATTATCAGTTTGATCTTGGTGCTCATTGGCTTAGCAACGTTGAAAGTGCGCTAACAGGGGACAAACATTGAATTTAGCGACTGACAAAATCGGCATTGTAGGTATGGGGCAAACAGGTTGCTCGGTACTTCGCTGGCTGTTGGCCCAAGGTCAACAGCCTGTGCTGTTTGATAGTCGCGACACACTGGCCACGAATGCGAGCCAGCTGATAACTCAGTTTGATGTCTCACTGACTGTTCATCTCGGTGAATTCGATGATGAATTGCTCAGTTGCTGCGACGTGCTGGTTGTGAGCCCGGGTATCGCTATTGCGACGCCTGCAATTGAAAAAGCAGCGCAATCAGGAACAGAGATTATTGGTGATGTTGAACTGTTCTGCCGGGCAGATTCACGTCCTCGGATTGCCATTACAGGATCGAACGGTAAATCGACGGTCACTACGTTAGTGACGCAGATGCTCAATGCCGCTGGAGTTAAGGCGGCAGCTATCGGCAATATCGGTGTGCCGGTTTTGGATGAAATTGGCAGTGATGCGCAAGTGCTCGTTATGGAGTTATCGAGCTTCCAGTTGGAAACAACGCATTCGCTGCGTGCCGATGTTGCTTGCTGCCTTAATGTCACCGCTGATCATCTTGATCGCTATGACAGTTTCGAGCATTACGCAGCAACGAAAAACCTTATATACGATGACGCAAAGTTGGCGGTTTGGAATCGTCAAGATCGCAACACAAAGCCGGCGACGCCAACTCAGCAACAAGTCAGCTTCGGCTTAGATAGTGGCTCTGATGAGCAGCAATGGTCGTTGCAAGGCAATCAATTGCACTTTGGTCGACGTGCCATCATGCACGCTGAAGACATGGCCATGCTGGGTTCCCATAATCAAGCCAATGCGTTGGCTGCATTGGCCTGTGTCACTGAATTTGTTGATGACCTAACGCCTTGTTTAGCTGTACTTAAGTCGTTTGGTGGTCTGCCTCATCGTTGTCAAACGGTTTATGATCAACATGGTGTGGTGTGGGTCAACGACTCAAAAGCGACAAATGAAGGTGCCACACTTGCTGCCTTGCAAGGGCTGGCGGGAAGTTATCAAGGTAAATTGATCTTGTTGGCTGGAGGCGACGGTAAGGGCTCCGACTTCTGCAGTTTGTGCAAGGTGTTGAACCAGCAGGTCGATGAATTAATCTGCTTTGGCAAAGATGCGGTGAAGCTGGCCAACAAACGACGTCAGGCGCGACTGGTCAATGACTTGGAAGAAGCGGTTCGACTAGCCAATGACATTAGCTGCTATGGCGACCTCGTGCTGTTATCACCAGCATGTGCCAGCATCGATCAGTTCCCTAACTACATGGTTCGCGGAGAACAGTTTGCTCAACTGGCTAGAGAGGTGTCGCAATGATGGCAACTCTGAGCCAATGGCGCAGTAACTGGACATGGCCGGCGTGGACGCAATTGTTATTGGCGCGCACCGAAGGTCGTCCAGCAGCACCATCTTTATATGATGGCACTCTGATTACTTGTGCCCTTGCGCTAATGGCCACTGGCCTCGTTATGGTGATGTCTGCATCAATCCCCGAGGCACAGAAAATCTTCGGCAACCCATATCATTTTGCGATTCGTCATGCGGTGTTCTTGTGCATTGCCTTGGCCGTTGCTGGTGCTATCTTGCACGTCCCCATGTATCGCTGGCAGCAAGGCAACTCGTTGCTGCTGTTAATCGCATTTGTATTACTGGTTGCGGTGCTGATTATTGGTAAAAAGGTTAACGGCAGTACTCGATGGTTAGCGTTGGGGCCAATTAACATCCAAGTGGCTGAACTAGCCAAGTTGTTTTTCTTCTCGTATCTCGCAGGTTATTTGGTTCGGCGCCACGATGAAGTGAGGGAAAACGTCAAAGGATTCCTCAAGCCCTTGGTGGTGTTTTTCTTTCTCGCTTGTTTGCTCATTATGCAACCTGACCTTGGCACTGTGGTGGTGATGTTAGTGACAACCATGGGCATGCTGTTCTTGGCGGGTGCTAAGTTGTGGCAATTTGCCGCATTGGTGATGACTGGTGTTGGTGCAGTGGTGTTGCTGATCATGTTTTCACCTTACCGATTGCGCCGGGTCACCAGTTTCTGGGATCCGTGGGCCGATCCATTTGGCAGTGGCTATCAGCTGACCCAATCCTTGATGGCGTTTGGGCGTGGCAGTTGGACGGGTGAAGGGCTCGGCAACAGCATTCAAAAATTGTCCTATCTGCCCGAAGCGCACACTGATTTTGTTATCGCCATATTGGCCGAAGAACTTGGCTTTATCGGTGTCGTCGGTGTTGTGCTACTGCTATCTGTGATTGTATTCCGCGGCTTACTTATTGGTCGCGAAGCGCTCAACAACGAACGTTATTTTGAAGGCTTCCTGGCCAGCGGTATTGGTATCTGGTTGTGCTTCCAAGGCGTAGTCAATATTGGTGCCAGCGCAGGGTTATTGCCTACCAAAGGTTTGACGCTGCCGTTGGTCAGTTACGGCGGCAGCTCGATGGTGATTTTGAGTATCGCCATTGCGGTATTGATCCGTATTGACCATGAAATGCGAATGGCCAATGTGCAAGCTGTTGGAGGGCGTAGCAAATGACGATGCCCAACCAACGCGCGTTGATCATGGCAGGCGGGACCGGTGGCCATGTATTCCCAGGGTTAGCTGTTGCCGAACAGCTGGCTCAACGCGGCTGGCACATTGAATGGCTTGGCACTGCTGAGCGGATGGAAGCAGATTTAGTGCCGCGCTATGGTTACCGGATCCACTTCATTGATATCAAAGGCGTGCGGGGCAATGGCTTGCTGCGCAAGCTGACGGCGCCGTTTAAGATACTAAAGGCTGTGATGCAAGCCCGTACTGTGCTGAAGAAACTCCAACCCCAAGTGGTCATTGGTATGGGAGGGTATGCCAGTGGCCCAGGTGCATTGGCCGCCAAGCTCGCCGGTATTCCTGTGGTACTACACGAGCAAAATGCGGTGGCAGGCCTAACGAACCGCTATGTTGCAAAATTTGCTGATCAGGTACTCATGGCCTTTGCTGGCGCTTTTGATAGCGGCGAAGTGGTTGGCAACCCGGTACGCGCTAGTTTAATGGCTTTGTCGCTGCCCGAACTGGCCAAGCAACGGCCGCTGCGCCTGTTAGTCGTAGGTGGCAGCCTTGGCGCCAAGGTGCTCAATGATGTGGTGCCAGAGGCGTTGGCATTACTGATTAAAGAATGTCAGATCGAGGTATGGCACCAAGCAGGCAAGGGCAATGGTGAAACCATTAAGAATAGCTATCAGCACTTTGGTATCGAGCCTTACCATGCCGATGACTTTATTCACAACATTGATGAAGCCTATCAGTGGTGTGATTTGGTAGTATGTCGCGCTGGTGCGCTAACCGTGTCGGAACTGGCGGCAATTGGTCGTGCGTCTATTTTGGTTCCTCTGCCTCATGCAGTTGATGACCATCAAACTAAAAATGCCCAAGTATTGGTGCAAGCAGGCGCAGGCATCCTGATGCCGCAGAGTGAGCTTTCACCTGCGGTGCTGGCACAACAAATTGAACAACTGGCGAAGCAGCCCCAGCGGTTGCTGGATATGGCCAATGCTGGCCGCGATGTTGCCAAGCAAGATGCGGCAGAACGCATGGCGTCGTTATGCCAACGAGTAGTAAGAGGATAACAGTGAATTTAGAGCCAAATACCGCAATGCGAATTCCGGAAATGCGCCGGGTTGAGCGAATCCACTTTGTCGGCATCGGTGGTGCCGGCATGGGCGGTATTGCTGAAGTGTTGGCTGGTGAAGGCTATCAAGTAACCGGCAGCGACATTGCCGAAAATGCTATGGTCTCTCGCCTTCGTGGTCTGGGAGTGACTGTCTTTATTGGCCATGCCGCGTCGAATATCGAAGGTGCAAGTGTGGTGGTGGTTTCTACCGCTATCGACCCGACTAACCCAGAGATTGCCGAGGCGCAAGCCAATCGTATTCCAGTGGTACGCCGGGCCGAAATGTTGGCCGAGCTGATGCGATTCCGCCACGGTATTGCCATCGCGGGCACCCACGGCAAAACCACCACAACCAGTTTGACCGCCAGTATTTTGGCTGAAGCCGGATTGGATCCGACCTTTGTGATTGGTGGTTTGCTCAATAGTGCTGGCACCAATGCTCGCTTAGGGAAAAGTCGTTACTTAGTGGCTGAAGCCGATGAGAGCGATGCCTCGTTCTTGCACTTGCAGCCAATGATTTCGGTGATCACCAATATCGAAGCGGATCACATGGACACCTATGGCGGCGACTTTGAACAGCTCAAAGCGACGTTCCGCGAATTTATCCACAATCTGCCTTTTTATGGTTTGGTGGTGATGTGCATTGATTGCCCTGTGGTCCGTGAGTTGGCTGAGGAAGGAGGCCGTCAAGTCATCACCTATGGATTTTCAGACGATGCCGACGTCCGAGCCACTGATTACCGCCAGTCGGGTGCCAGCAGCGAATTCGTTGTCCACCGGCCGAATCACCAGCCGTTGGCAGTAACGCTGAATATGGCCGGCCAGCATAACGCCTTGAATGCATTGGCGGCGATTGCCGTAGCGACCGATGAAGGAGTCGCCGATCAACATTTGTTGGTGGCGTTACAAAAATTCGAAGGCATTGGCCGCCGCTTGCAACAGTATGGCGAGTTTAACACTGGCGCAGGCAACGCGCTGTTGGTTGATGATTATGGTCATCACCCAACCGAAGTGGCCGCAACATTAACTGCCGTGCGTCAGGCATGGCCAGAAAAACGTTTGGTCTTGGTGTATCAGCCTCACCGCTATACCCGAACCAGAGATTTATACGAAGACTTTGTCGATGTTCTGTCACAAGCCGATACCTTGTTGTTGCTGGAAGTTTATTCCGCTGGCGAAGAGAGTATTGCTGGGGCTGATAGCCGCTCATTGTGCCGAACCATTCGGCAACGCGGCAAGATCGACCCGGTGTATGTCAGTGGCCCAGAAGAATTGCCTTCGGTACTGGCGGATGTGCTTGATGATGGCGACTTAGTGCTGACTCAAGGCGCAGGCAGTGTTGGCGCTCTGGCCAAACGATTGGCCGATTATCAACTGAATATTGAAACCATGAAGGCGAGCGCCGGAGGATGTGAACATGGCGCATGATGTCAATGTGGCCGAGTTTGGCAAAGTGGCAGTGTTGCTGGGCGGGTGCTCTGCGGAGCGGCCTGTGTCACTAAAGTCCGGTACAGCGGTGCATCAGGCATTAGTCAATGAAGGGGTTGATGCTCATTGTTTTGACCCGGCGGAGACACCGTTGGCTGAATTGAAAACGCAAGGCTTTGATCGGGTATTTATTGCATTGCATGGCCGTGGTGGTGAAGACGGTGTGATGCAAGGCGCGTTGGAGTGGCTTGGTATTCCGTATACCGGCAGTCGAGTACTGGGGTCGGCTTTAGCGATGGACAAAATTCGCACCAAGCAGATTTGGCAGAGTATGGACTTGCCGACTGCTGGCTATCGAATTATCGCCGAACCGCTTGATGAAGCTGAAGCTGCTGATGTGCTGGCAGCGTTGTCTGGTGCGGTTATTGTCAAGCCAGCTTGCGAAGGTTCCAGTATCGGTATGGCTAAAGCGACAACCGCTGCTCAGCTAACTGCCGCTGTAGCTGATGCATTGAAATACGATCCGCAAGTGTTGGTCGAACGCTGGATCGAAGGTGATGAGTTCACTGTGGCGATTTTGGGCGATGAAGCTCTGCCTGTGGTGCAGATGCGAACGCCACACGAGTTTTATGATTACGATGCCAAATATCAGTCGCAGAGCACCGAGTATTTTTGCCCTTGTGGTTTGTCCGAGGCCGATGAAAAAGCACTTCAGGTCTATGCCAAAGAGGCATTTGATGCGGTTAGTGCTGAAGGTTGGGGACGGGTTGATGCAATGCGTGATGATCATGGCCAATGGCATTTGCTGGAAGTTAACACAGTGCCCGGCATGACTGAGAAGAGTTTGGTGCCGATGGCGGCAAAAGCAAAAGGATTAAGTTTCTCCGAATTGGTGGTACGGATTTTGGCTCAAGCCAAAGTCTAAGCGGAGCATCAGGGTGACTGTTGGAGCATCGCAAGCTCAGCGTCTTCCTGAATGGGAGTTTTGGTTTGGTGTGGCATTTTTTTTGGTCACACTGGTTGGTGGCTTGTATTTGGCCTACGGCGCAGCTCATGTATGGAGCGATCGAGCGGCGTTGCCGGTACAGCACCTGCGACTTCATGGCGATCGCCAGTTTGTCAGCGATCAAATGGTCACTGAGAAATTGTTGGCACAAGGACCGTTGCCAAGTCTGACCCAATTGGACGTCGATTGGGTGCAACAGCAAATGGTTGCGTTGCCATGGGTATACAAGGCAGCGGTACGAAAAGAATGGCCCGATCAGCTGAGTGTTCATGTCACTGAGTTTGAGCCGGTGATGCGCTGGACCGAGAGTCGTTTAGTCAGTGATCAGGGAGACTTGTTTACTGTGCCAGACACTTCGGTGGTGGCTGAGTTGCCAATGGTGGAAGCAACCGATGATTTGGTTGGCGATACCATCTCGATGCTAGCGGCAACTAGAGCAGCGACCAAGGTTGCAGATTTGCAAGTGGTGCGGATGCAGGTGACGTCACGCCAAGCTTGGACATTATGGTTGGCAAATGGCATTGAGCTGAGGCTCGGGCGAGAACAGACATTGACGCGTTTTGAACGGTTTTTGGCGTTGTACCCAACGCTGTTGGAAGCGCAACGAAGTACGCCGCAATACGTAGATTTGCGGTATGACACCGGCGCTGCTGTGAAGTGGCCGGATGAATCTGAAAAAGGGTTAGCAGAGCAAGATGGCAAAGAGTAACGAGCGCAAACTCATCGTTGGATTGGACATTGGTACATCCAAAGTCTGTGCCTTGGTTGGTGAGATTTTAGCGAACGGCGAACTCAGCATTGTTGGCGTTGGTAATCATGCCTCAAGGGGTATGGATAAAGGCGGCGTTAACGATCTGGACTCCATCGTGCGCTGTGTTCAAAGAGCGGTACAAGAAGCTGAGTTAATGGCGGACTGCCAAATTGCTTCAGTCTATTTGGGGATCAGCGGTCGCCATATTAAATGCCAAAACGAGAACGGCATGGTGTCGATCAATGGTGAGGAAGTGACGCAAGAAGACGTTGATAACGTCATTCATACCGCCAAGTCGATTCCAATTTCAGACGAGCGCCGTTTGTTGCATGTGTTGCCGCAAGAGTTTTCTATCGATTGTCAGGAGGATATTAAAAGTCCGATTGGCATGAATGGTATGCGCATGGAAGCCAAGGTCCACTTGATCACTTGTGCCAATGATATGGCGCGCAATATAGAAAAAGTGGTTGAGCGATGTGATTTGCGGGTAGAATCGCTGATTTTCTCCGCCTTGGCGGCCAGCGATGCGGCGTTGACCGAGGACGAGAAAGAGCTTGGTGTCTGCGTGGTCGATATGGGCGGCGGTACCATTGATATGGTGGTCTATGCCAATGGCGCAATTCGCCATACCGCAGTGATCCCGGTGGCTGGTAATCAAGTCACCAGTGATATCGCTAAGATCTTTCGCACGCCATTGAATCACGCGGAAGAAATCAAAGTGCAGTATGCCTGCGCTCAACGTCAGCTCGTCAACATGCAAGACACTATTGAAGTAGCAAGTGTTGGCGGCCGACAAGCGAGAACTATGTCTCGTCACACCTTGGCTGAAGTGGTCGAGCCAAGGTATCACGAACTGTTCGAACTAATTCATGAAGAACTGAAAGGATCAGGCTTGGCAGATCAAATTGCTGCTGGCGTGGTTCTCACTGGCGGAACAGCGAAAATTGAAGGGGCTATTGAGTTGGCCGAAGATATTTTCCAGATGCCAGTACGGCTGGGACAGCCGCAAGAAGTTAAGGGCTTGTACGACTATGTCAGTGACCCAAGTTATGCCAACGCAGTAGGCCTGCTGCATTATGGTATGGACGATGTATTGGGCAACACGCGAGAGCGCACTGGCACAGAAAAGGTTGCTTCCCTTTGGTCCACCATTCTGGGGTGGTTCAAAGGCGAGTTTTAATATAGGGTGAGACTGAAAATTCGACGGAGAATCTGTCATGTTTGAAATTATGGAAAGCCATACTGACGAGGCTGTCATTAAGGTAATTGGTGTTGGCGGCGGTGGCGGCAACGCCATCGAACACATGGTGCAAAATAGCATCGAAGGTGTTGAATTCTTAGCTGCCAATACTGATGCGCAGGCACTGCGTAAATCGAGTGCTGGCAACAAGATTCAGCTTGGCGCCAACATCACCAAAGGCTTGGGCGCTGGTGCCAATCCTGAAGTGGGGCGTCAGTCGGCAATGGAAGATCGCGAAGCCATTCAACAAGCATTGGAAGGTGCTGATATGATCTTCATCGCCGGTGGCATGGGCGGCGGTACAGGTACCGGTGCGGCGCCGGTTGTTGCTGAGATTGCTCGAGAGTTAGGCATTTTGACGGTTGCTGTGGTGACTAAACCATTCCCGTTCGAAGGCAATAAGCGGATGAATTTCGCTGGCCAAGGAATTGATGAGCTGGCGAAACACGTCGATTCACTCATCACCATTCCAAACGAAAAGCTGATGAAGGTATTGGGCCCTGGCACATCTCTACTGGATGCGTTCAAAGCAGCTAACAATGTGCTTTATGGGGCAGTTCAGGGTATTGCTGAACTGATTACTCGTCCCGGTCTGATCAACGTTGACTTTGCCGACGTTAAAACTGTGATGTCTGAAATGGGCACGGCGATGATGGGAACCGGTGTTGCTTCCGGAGCCGACCGAGCTCAAGAAGCAGCTGAATTAGCAATTGCTTCACCACTGCTAGAAGATGTTGATTTAGCTGGTGCTCGCGGCATTTTGGTCAATATTACTGCGGGTCTGGATATCACTATCGAAGAATTCGATACCGTGGGTAACTCAATCAAAGCGTTTGCGTCGGACAACGCAACGGTTGTTGTCGGTGCCGTGATTGACCCTGAAATGAGTGATGAGCTGCGTGTAACAGTTGTTGCTACCGGTATTGGTGCTGAGCGTAAACCAGATATCACTCTGGTTGAATCTTCCCTAGAGCGCCCTGAAGTGCCAACGATGAGAGCGCCGGTTACTGCGCCGCAATCGCCTGGCAAAGTGGCCGTTGGTAGCCAACAGCCGGTTCAAGTCGAATTGCCTGAAAGCGATAACGACATCTTGGACATTCCAGCATTTTTGCGGAAGCAAGCAGACTAACGGAGTGCGTTGGTTGATTTTTGGTCGCTTTTTGTGTTCCGGAGTTCTCTCTGGTACAATCGCGACCCAACGCACATTTTTCGGATAAATTTGGATAATTGGCAAGCTATATGATGAGACAGCGCACGCTTAAGCAAGCGATTGAAGCGACAGGGATTGGTCTGCATTCTGGCAACAAAGTGCAACTGGTTTTGCGTCCTGCGCCGGTGAATACTGGTATTGTATTTCGCCGTACAGATCTTGATCCGGTAGTTGATATTCCAGCCAGTGCTGAGCTAGTCCGAGAAACAACATTGTGCACGGCATTAGTAACAGATGATGGTGTTCGCCTGTCAACAGTAGAGCATCTGATGGCTGCATTGGCCGGAATGGGCATTGATAACGTCTTCGTTGAAGTGGACGCCGAAGAAATTCCCATTATGGATGGTAGTGCTTTGCCGTTCGTTTATTTGTTACAGCAAGCCGGTGTCGAAGAGCAGCAAGCCGCCAAGCGATTCATCCGCATTAAGCAGGCAATTCGTGTCGAAGATGGTGATAAGTGGGCCGAACTCTCACCCTATAACGGTTTCCGCATCGATTTTGCGATCGATTTTAATCACCCTGCGATTGAAGCTGACACCCAGCGTAAAGTGTTGGATTTATCGGCTTGCAGCTTTGTGCAAGAGATCTCTCGCGCCAGAACCTTCGGCTTCATGCGCGATATTGAATACTTGCAAGCGAATAACCTGGCTCTCGGCGGTAGTTTGGACAATGCCATTGTGTTGGATGAGTTCAAGATTTTGAATACTGATGGCCTGCGTTACAACGATGAGTTTGTGAAACACAAAATCCTCGATGCCATCGGTGATTTGTACATGGCTGGTCTTGGTATTGTTGGTGAAGTTAAGGCATACAAGTCAGGCCATGCGCTCAACAATATGTTGGCTCGTGCGATGCTGGCTCAGCCAGAAGCGTGGGAGATCGTCAGCTTCGACGACCAGGAAGCTCCTATCAGCTATCAGGTGCCGAGTTTGGCATAGTGACAACTTGCAAATAAAACCACAAAACCAGCGCTTACGCTGGTTTTGTTTTTTCATGCCCTGCCAACTTAAGTAATTGAGATTTAAGTGGTTCAGGGGTTGATTCTGCGAGTTGACGAAGGTCACTGGCGGTTTGGTGGGAGATCTTCCGGTCGACCTCGAAGCCTGAGCCCTGCTGTTGCGTCAACGTGGTAGTTGGCTTAACTTGAGATTCCACCGTGGTTAAAGCGGTGAATCCAGATTGTCGCAGTTTAGCCAATATGGCAGCTTTGTTCATATTGAGACGCCATTGCCAAACCGGTGAGTCGACGGTCAGCGAGAGTACTCCCTGCTGATAACTGGTCACCCGGCAATGGGCTTGAAGGTCGTCATCGATCACCTTGGCAAACTGTTGCTGTAAGTTTTGCAAAGCTTGGCTGCGGCGGGCAATATTCGCTAATCCAGAGCGATTATTCTGGACAATCTGATTGAATGCCACGGGTTGGCGTTTTGATTTTGACATCTGCAGTAGAGATTTAGTGATTAATGACCATGAGTCGAACGAATTTCAGTTTAACGTTTAATGTAGCAGGGAAGCCAGTCAGTTGGAGTCCTTCGCCTACGGCGTTGCTGTTCTCTGTGTTCGCTTTATTGGCGGTGGTAATCGCGCCTTGGTGGTTGGCACCAAAGTTAATCTCTGCTCAGCATTACCAACAGCAAATCACAGCGGCTAAGCTTGCTCACCAAGAACAACGAGATGCGCTGGTTAAACTCCGCAGTCAAATGCATGAGCAAATTAGCTTGATGGCTGAGCACATTGGCACCTTGCAAGCCAAGGCGTCGCAGTTAGATCGAGTCAGTCAAGTGCTGGTGCAAAAATCAGATATTGAGCAATCCGAATTTCAAGTTGCGACCACGGCCAGTTTGCAGTCCATGGATTCTGCAGGTGGTCCACTCTCAGCTGCGCCAGCCTCTAACAGCGATGAAATTCATCAAATGCTGACGGCGGTCGATGAGCTTATTGAGCAGTACGATGATAAGCAGCGCCAACTTGATTTGCTGTCCGTGCTATTGCAACAACAAGACGTCGAAGATGCTAGTTGGTTGTCCGGGCGCCCTATCGGTGAAGGCTGGTTGTCATCTGGTTTTGGTATACGTAAAGACCCATTTACCGGTAAAAAGGCGTCTCACTGGGGCGTTGATTTTGCTGGTCACGCAGGCAGCGATGTTTATACCACGGCAGCCGGTGTGGTGACTTATGCCGGCAAACGTTGGGGTTATGGCTATTTGGTTGAGGTAAGTCATGGCGGTGGTTTTGCAACCCGTTATGGTCACAACAGCAAAATTTATGTTGCCGTTGGTGATGTAGTTACCAAAGGCGACGTCATTGCGGCTATGGGCAGTACTGGTCGCTCTACAGGGCCCCATGTGCACTACGAAGTGCTTAAAAATGGTAAGCAAGTGGATCCCAGCCCGTTTATTTTTCGATAAATGACCCCATAAATAGACTTTACCTGATTGACTGATCCGTTCATTATGCGGGGTCATCGGAACAATGTGTCCATGAGCGTTGGTTAGATAAATAACCAGCGACCAACAAATAAAAATACTAGGCAAGCCATGTTTGTAAAATTGATGACTTCTTTGTTCGGCAGCAAGAACGACCGGACTCTGAAGAAACTGCGTAAAGTTGTCAACGCAATTAATGCCATGGAGGCAGACTTCGAAGCCCTCTCTGACGACCAACTCAAACAAAAAACCGAAGAGCTAAAAGCTCGAGTCAGTGACGGCGCAAGTTTACAAGATGTGCTGCCTGAAGCCTTTGCTACCGTTCGCGAAGCGAGTAAGCGCGTGTTCTCCATGCGCCACTTCGACGTTCAGTTGATTGGCGGTATGGTATTGAATGACTGTTCGATCGCCGAGATGCGAACTGGTGAAGGTAAAACTCTGACGGCAACCTTGGCCGCCTACCTCAACGCCTTAACGGGTAAAGGTGTTCATGTCATTACAGTGAATGATTACCTTGCTCAGCGTGATGCTGAGTGGAACAAGCCATTGTTCGAATTCCTCGGTATGACCGTTGGTATCAACTTGGCCGGCATGGCGCCTGACGCTAAGAAAGAAGCCTATGGTTCAGACATCACTTACGGCACCAATAACGAGTTTGGCTTCGATTACCTCCGCGACAACATGGCTTTCCGCCCAGAAGATCGAGTTCAGCGACCGCTGTTTTATGCCGTAGTGGATGAAGTTGACTCCATTCTTATCGACGAAGCGCGGACGCCATTGATTATCTCTGGTCCAGCCGAGGATAGCTCTGGCCTGTATCGCCAAATCGATACCCTGATCCCTATGTTGGTGAAGGCCGAAAAAGAAGACACTGAAGAAGAAGCGGCCGAGGGCGATTACACGGTTGATGAAAAAGCCAAGCAAGTTCACCTGACAGAACAAGGTCAAGAACGCATTGAAGAGCTACTGGCGAACAATAAGTTGCTAGAAGAAGGCTCATCATTGTATGACGCTGCTAACATTGCACTGCTTCACCATGTTAATGCCGCACTCCGCGCTCATGTGCTGTTCAAGCGCGATGTCGATTACATTGTCAAAGATGACGAGATTGTTATCGTTGATGAACACACCGGTCGTACCATGCCGGGCCGCCGCTGGTCTGAAGGCTTACACCAAGCTGTTGAAGCCAAAGAGCGGGTCAAGATTCAAAATGAAAACCAAACACTGGCTTCAATTACTTTCCAGAATTACTTCCGGTTGTATCAAAAATTGTCAGGTATGACGGGTACTGCTGATACTGAAGCATTCGAATTCCAAAGCATTTATGGTTTGGATACTGTGGTTATCCCAACCAACAAGCCAATGGTACGTGACGATACCGCCGATCAGGTATACCTGACTGCGGAAGAAAAGTACGAGGCCATTGCTAAAGACATCCACGAGCAGGTAGCTAAAGGTCGGCCGATTCTGGTCGGTACTATCACCATTGAAACCTCTGAGCTGCTCTCTGGCTTGCTGAAAAAAGCCAAGATCAAGCACAACGTTTTGAATGCCAAGTTCCACCAAAAAGAAGCAGAAATTGTTGCTGAAGCTGGTCGAGCCGGAGCGGTAACAATTGCTACCAACATGGCAGGTCGTGGTACCGATATTGTGTTGGGCGGTAGCTGGCAAGCAGAGATCGATGCTCTGGATAACCCTACTGATGAACAAATCGCGGAGATCAAAGCGGCTTGGCAAGAACGCCACGATGCCGTCATTGAAGCCGGTGGTTTGCACATTATCGGTACCGAGCGTCACGAATCTCGTCGGATCGATAATCAGCTTCGAGGTCGTTCTGGCCGTCAAGGCGACCCAGGTTCATCGCGGTTCTATCTATCATTGGAAGATCCGCTAATGCGCATATTTGCTTCTGACCGCATGGGAACCATGATGAAGAAGCTTGGTATGGAGCGTGGTGAAGCCATTGAGCACCCTTGGTTGTCGCGTGCCATCGAAAATGCTCAGCGTAAAGTCGAAGCGCGTAACTTCGATATTCGTAAGCAATTACTTGAGTACGACGATGTTGCCAATGACCAACGTAAAGTGATCTACGCTCAGCGTAATGATCTGATGGATGCTGAAGATATCAAAGATTCGGTCGCTAATATTCGCGAAGATGTCGTTGAGCAACTGATCAGTGAATACATTCCACCGCAATCACTGGAAGAAATGTGGGATGTGGCGGGCTTGGAAGAACGCTTGAAAGGCGATTTTGGCATGGTCATGCCACTACAACAGTGGCTCGATGACGATGACAAATTACATGAAGATAGCTTGCGCGAGCGTATTCAGCACGCCTTCTCTGACGCATATCGCCAGAAAGAAGAAATGATTGGCGCGCCGATCGTGCGTCAGTTCGAAAAGCAAATCATGTTGCAAGTGCTCGATACCCACTGGAAAGATCACTTAGCGGCGATGGATCATTTACGTCAGGGCATTCACCTGCGTGGTTACGCTCAAAAGAATCCGAAGCAGGAATACAAGCGAGAGTCCTTTGCATTGTTTAGCAACATGCTAGATGCGCTAAAACTCGAAGTAATTTCGATTTTGAGCCGGGTTCGAGTTCAGTCACAAGAAGATGTTGATGCTGCTGAAGAAAAACGTCGCCAACAGCAACAAGCCTTGCCGAAGCAATATCAAGGCGCTGCGGGAGCAGAATCAGCAGGGGCGCAACAAGGCCAACAGAATGCGGTGCCCAAAGTCGGTCGTAATGAGCCATGTCCGTGTGGTTCTGGCAAAAAGTACAAACAATGTCACGGCAAGCTGAACTAAGGCTGCTCAATGACTGATAAGCAAGTCCATGTGGCCGTTGGCGTGATTGAGCGCAACGGCCACATTTTTTTGACCCGACGGGCAGCACATCAGCATCAAGGCAACAAATGGGAGTTTCCCGGCGGTAAATGTGAGCCCGGTGAAACTGTCGCTCAAGCGCTCGCTCGGGAGTTATCTGAAGAGTTGGCGATCACGGTTCATGATTGCTCGCCATTGTTAGTGGTTTGTCACGACTATGGTGACAAACAGGTCAAGTTGGATGTCCATTGGGTGCGTGACTTTGACGGAGAGCCGCAAAGCCAAGAGGGGCTAGAGGGTCGATGGGTTCTGGCGTCAGTGCTACCAGACTATGATTTTCCGGCAGCTAATGTGGCGATTGTTGAGCAAGTAGTGGCGCAGTTACTCGCTGATTAATCACCATCGGGTTTGGCTTGTAATTTCTCCATCATTGCCATCAATTCGTCGTCACTCATGTGTTCCATTTGTTTTGGATCGGGCTGTCCTGCGATTCGGTGGCTTTCATCGGCCCATTCGCCCAAATCAATCAACTTACAACGTTCTGAGCAAAACGGCCGGAACTTGTTCTCCGCTTTCCATTCCACTTGTTTTTGGCACGTTGGACAACTTACTTTCATTAAAACTACTCTCTGACTAAGTCAATATTCAGCGACTAACTGGCTGACAACAGGAACTCGATATCATTTTCGGTCGCAGCTGTTCCGCTATCGGTGTGCTGCATAAAGCGAATGGTAAAACGGTGTTTATTGCCCGATACAGTGGGAAAAACAGTTTGTTCTGGCGCACATGAAATCCTCAACAACTGCAAGTTCTCAGCGCTGGCTTGATAGAATCCCTTGCGCGCAATAACTCGCTGGAAAGGCTTGCCGTCTCTGATTAAATGCATCAACTGGGCGATAGCTCCGGCCAATATGTCGAGCTGCCTGAGCCAGTTTTTCATATCACCTAAGCATTTCTCCGCGGGTAGGTTCATCCAGTGATAAAGCTGTGGTAAATCGAAACAGCAATTGCCTCCAGGAATACTAAAGCGCTGGCGAATACCCGATAGAAACTTATCGGACTTAAGACAGTTAGCTAGTCGATTCTGACTGCGAAGATTAGTCAGGCAATGTTGATTGGCGGCCTCAAGTTTAGCCAATGCTTCCAAATCGACATTTGGATATGTCGCCCATCGAGCTAACTCTTTTTGTTGTACTTCAAGATCTTTGATCAAATCTTGGCGGACGTCTGCGCGCTCCAGTAGCTCAAGTAAATCGAACAAAGCTGCGAAGTAGCTTAAGCATGATTGTTCATTGATATGCTGCATTGCCTGATGGCAGCGTAGCAGTAATTGTTCAATTCTGAGGTAAGCGCGAGAAGTTTCATTCAGGGGAAATTGATAGGTGAACGCTTCAGCCATGCGGGTTCCATCGAGTTAGCGCCGAGCCGCTATTGGCCAGCAAATCAATTTGAATAGCTTTGAGTAGCGAATTCTAGGAAATGCCGGTGCAACTGTAAAACATCTTTTGCAACCAACTCAAAAGGTCGGTTGTTGGAGATGACGTGATCTGCGGCTCGAAGCCGCTGCCAGCGGCTTGCTTGTCGGTTAACGATGGCCTGAGCGGATTGGTCACTGACGTTGTCGCGAGCGACGGTGCGTTGCACCTGAGTCGACACCGGAACATCCACTACGACAATCCGCTGACAGAGTTCTTGTAGTCGGTTTTCCACCAGCAATGGAACGACCAACAGGGTATAAGGCTCTTGTTGGTTCTGGCTTTCGGCGATCATTTGTTGGCGAATGATCGGGTGTAGCAATTGGTTTAGCCATTGGCGTTCAGCTTCATTGTCAAAAACCAAAGCTCTTAGCGCCGCTCGGTCTAATTCGCCTGCCGCGTCAATCACCTGAGTACCAAAATGGGCACCGATTTGAGCTAGGGCAGGAGCGCCTTTGGCAACGACTTGGCGAGCAATCACATCGGCATCAACAAGCCCAGCGCCTAACCGTTGGAACTCATTGGCAACAGTGGTTTTGCCACTGCCAATACCACCGGTAAGGCCGACCACCAGCTGGCCCATGGTTAGTAACCCAGCATGGCGAAATAGCTATCGAGAATGTCATTTCCCCACAGTAGAGCGATCCAACCGGCGATTGCCAAGTATGGTCCAAATGGAATTGGTTTCTGGTGGTCCCTACCCTTGAGAACGATCATGGCAATACCCAATACTGCGCCAACCGCGCTTGATAGCAGAACCACTAAAGGTAATAGTTGCCAACCCAGCCAAGCGCCCAATGCCGCTAACAGTTTGAAGTCGCCAAAACCCATCCCTTCTTTGCCGGTCAGTAACTTGAACGCCCAGTAAACGCTCCACAGCGTTAAATAACCGGCAATGGCACCAATAACTGCATCTGCTAGTGTATGCGGGGTGATGACAATATGGACCAACAACCCTAACCAAAGCAGCACGTAGTTGAGTGGGTCAGGCAGTAAGTAATGATCGATATCGATAAAGGTTAAGCAGATCAGTAGCCATGTAAACACCACTGCAGCTAAGCCAAACCCATTGAAGCCAATGACATGCAGCACGAGCACTGAAAGGCAAGCCGTCAATAGCTCAATCAGTGGATAACGAATAGAGTAAGGTTGCCCACATGCAGCACACTTACCGCGCAAAATGAACCAGCCAACAATCGGCAAGTTATGCCATGGTTTGATGGTGGTACCGCAGCTACCACATTGAGAGCCGGGAACAATGAGGTTGAAACGGTCGAATTGCGGTGCCGGTTGATCATTCAATGCTGCGCATTCTATTTGCCAGTGCCGTTCGATCATTACAGGTAGGCGGTAAATGACGACATTGAGAAAGCTGCCCACTAAGGCGGCAAAGACAAAGCAAATCGCGGAAATAAGCAACGGCGACGCAGCCGCGGCTTGAGTAAATTGGTCAATCATTGGCGCAGTCCATTTGGATTAATCGTTAGCCGACGACTTGGCCGAGCTGGAAAATCGGTAAATACATGGAAACAATCAAGCCACCGACTAAGGTACCAATAATCACCATGATCAGCGGCTCAAGCATGGCGCTGAGGTTATCAACGGCATCATCGACTTGTTGTTCATAGATAGTTGCCACTTTAGCGAGCATATCGTCAAGGGAGCCCGCTTCTTCACCAATCATCACCATTTGATTGACCATATCCGGGAAACGCCGAGTTTGACGCATGGCATTGTTCAGTTGAATCCCAGAAGCGACATCGGATCTGACGGCTCTAATTGCATCACGATAAACGGCATTACCCGATGCGCCAGCTGCCGAGTCTAGGGCATCAATCAGTGGCACACCTGCAGCAAAGGTGGTTGATAATGTTCGGGTATAACGAGCAACCGCTGCTTGATGCAATATGCCGCCGATAACCGGCAGTTTTAGAATCAATGCATCAGTTTTATCTCGAAGCGATTTCGATGAACGATGGGCACGGACAAATGCAAAGCTGGCAGCAAAAACGGCAATAATAACGACCCATAAGTTACCGGTGAGCCAATTGGAAATACCGATCACAAATAGTGTGAATGCTGGTAGCTCAGCGCCGAAGTTGGCAAATATGTTCTCAAAACTAGGAACCACAAAAATTAGCAAAATAGCTGTCACCACAATGGCAACTAACACGACAATTGCTGGGTATGTCATGGCTTTTTTGATTTTTGCTTTTAACGCTTCGGCTTTTTCCTTGTAGGTGGCAATTCGATCATAAATCGTATCGAGGGCACCAGATTGCTCGCCGCTGGCAACCAAATCGCAGTAAAGATCATCGAAATGTGCGGGGTGCTTCTTCAGCGTTTCGCTCAGCGGGTTACCTGCCGAGACCTGCGCGTGGACCTCTTCCAGAAGTTTGCGCAGCGCTTCTTTCTCACTACCTTTGCCAATAATCTCTAGTGCTTGAACCAGTGGCACGCCGGCACCGAGCATGGTGGCTATTTGGCGGGTGACCATACAAATGTCGGCAGCTTTGACTTTATTGCCGAGCTCAAAAAGCGGTTTCGGTTTTTTCTTGATCTTCGAGACAGCAATGGCTTGTTTGCGAAGCTGAGTTTTTACTGCTTGCTCGTTCGCTGCGGTAGTCTCTCCTTCGACTCGTCGGCCCTTACGATTGACACCCTGCCATTGGTAGGTATTTAGTTTTACTGATGCTGGTTTTGCCACTGCCGCCATAGGAGTACTTCCGCCGGTTTAGAAACTGGTAACGCGGGCGGCTTCCGCCAAAGACGTTACGCCTTGAGCAACTTTTGTCAACGCTGATTGGCGTAAGTTAGCCACGCCTTCCTTCTGCGTTTGTTGTGCTATCTGTAATGAGTTGCCATTTTCCATAATAAGTTTGGCGACTGCATCTGTCATTGGCATCACTTCATAAATGCCAACTCGGCCCTTGTATCCACCGGTGCAATCATCACAGCCAACCGCTTTGTAGACGGAGATGCCTTGATCGATTTGCTGTTGGCTGAAACCTTCGGCTAATAAGCCTTCAACTGGAACGTCATCAGCGGCTTTGCATTTCTTGCAAAGCCGTCGAGCCAAGCGCTGGGCGATGATCAAACTCACCGAGCTGGCAATGTTATAGGCTGGGACGCCCATGTTTAGTAGGCGTGTGAGTGTTTCGGCACTCGAATTGGTATGCAGTGTTGACAGTACTAGGTGACCCGTTTGTGCCGCTTTGATTGCGATCTCGGCGGTTTCAAGATCTCGGATCTCACCGACCATGACGACATCTGGATCTTGGCGCAGGAAGGCCCGCAGCGCGGAGGCAAAATCAAGTCCTGCTCGATTGTTAATCTGTACCTGGTTGATGCCACCGAGATTAATTTCAACCGGATCTTCTGCGGTGGCAATGTTTCGTTCAGCGGTATTGAGGATATTCAAGCCGGTATAAAGCGAGACGGTTTTACCCGAACCGGTAGGACCGGTGACTAGAATCATCCCCTGAGGTTGATTGAGAGCGCTCAAGTAGAGTTCTTTTTGCTCCGGCTCATAACCCAGCATATCAATCCCGAGTTGTGCACTTGAGGAATCTAGAATCCGCATTACTACTTTCTCGCCCCACAGAGTGGGCAGAGTGCTAACTCGAAAATCGATGGACTTTGTCCGACTGATACGCATCTTGATACGACCGTCTTGGGGCACGCGTCGTTCGGCGATATCAAGGTTCGCCATCACCTTTAGACGCGCGGCCAAGCGCGAGGATAAAGTGATCGGTGGTGAGGCGACTTCATGCAAAATACCGTCGATACGAAAGCGCACGCGGTAATTTTTTTCATAGGGCTCAAAGTGCAGATCGGAAGCGCCTTTGCGAATAGCGTCCATCAGCAGCTTGTTAATGTAGACAACAATGGGGGCATCATCAGCGCCATCAACGACATCGTCTTCGTGATGCTCAGTATCCTGAACTTCCATGCCGGCGAGTTCATCATCTGATACGTCGCCCAAGTCAATGTCATCGAAACCGCCATCAAGCACTTTTTCGATGGCTTTGGCTAGTTTGTCGTGTTCAACCAGTACCGGCTCGGTTCGTTTGCCAAAGCTAAACTGAAAGTCTTCCAGTGCCGTGATGTTGATTGGATCATCAACGGCCACGATCAACATGCCTTTTTCGACATACAAAGGTAGCGCGTGATGTTTTCGAATCAGTGATTCGTTGCGATATTCTTCATCAATTTGGTTCACGTCGACGGTGTCCAAATCGACAGCAACAATGCCGTACTCATCACTTAACAGTTGCTGAAGAGCTTTGCTGGTCGTGATGTTTTGCTCAATGAGCAAGCTGATAAAGTTCTGTTTGCCGGTGCGGGCTTGTTCGATCAAGCCGACGGCGGTGCTGGCTTCAAGCAGGCGCTTGCGAACCAATAGGGTGGCTAAGCCTTGAATCTTTGCTGCGTGATCCATTCAGATCTCTATCGTTGTCGGAGGCAATTAAGCCTGAGAATAGGTTATCTAGCTGGTAGGACTCAAAATAACACAGTCATAAAAAAAGACCACCAGAGGTGGTCTTTTTCGCTAATTGATAGTGAGTTACTAGCCGCCTGAGGCAACACAGCCTTTAACTAACTTCACGCAATCTGCGCCGCCGGCTACGGTCCAGGTCAAGTTGCCCGCACTAACTGCTGGCGTAATCGTCACGCTGCCAACACCAGCAACAGCTGAACCTTGACTATCGATGTCGGTATTGACGGTAATCACGCCTGAAGTGCTGTTAACTGCTACTGCAGAGCCTGCACCAGTGGTCGGTGGCGTCGGTACGCTGGCACAATCTGCTTTCACTGAGCCGCCAGTACCTTCGGTACTAGTACAAACACTGATTGCCATCTTGTACGAAGAAGCTTCAGCAATCGCACTCGAAGCTTGAGAGCCACGAACGTAATCTTGATAAGCAGGCAATGCGATGGCTGCCAAAATACCGATGATCGCTACTACGATCATTAATTCAATTAGAGTAAAACCTTGTTGCGCTTTCATAATATATTCTCCGTAGAGGACGCTGTGTCGGGGTGCGTTGGAATGATACTAGGTAGGCTTTTTGGTGTTTTCAATAACAAATAATCAACTTTTGCGAATTAATTTGAAATTGGCAGAGAAAACGTCGAAAGCCAGACAGGTGCCAGTTTAATAACGCGCCAAAAAATTGATTCATCTTGCTTTTTTGAATCAATCTTTGACGCATTACAAAAAATTGGCGCGTTTTATGAGGGGGCTACCACTAAGGTATAGCTCATTTATTGGACTGTGTGTTGCTAAGTTGTTGCGCAATTAATATTGATTGGGCGATTCAATTCGCATTGAGAAATCCACAGCGCGGATGTGCTTGGTTAATGCGCCAACGGAAATAAAATCAACACCGGTTTCGGCCACTTGACGAATGGTTTCAATTGTTACGTTGCCCGATGCTTCCAATTCAGCTTGACCCTGATTGATGATCACTGCTTCACGCATTAGCGCTGTGGAGAAGTTATCCAACATGATGCGATCAACGCCAGCTTCCAGTGCTTGGCAGAATTCATTCATGTTCTCAACTTCTACCTCGACCGGTTTACCTGGAAAGTTGGCGCGTGCTTGCTCAACCGCTGAAGCAATACTACCTGCAGCGGCAATATGGTTTTCCTTTATCAGGAAAGCGTCATAGAGACCACAACGGTGATTGACGCCACCGGCGCAATACACCGCATACTTCTGAGCATTGCGCATACCTGGGATCGTTTTGCGAGTGTCGAGCAAGCGGACGCCGGTTCCTTCAATGGCGTTGACATAAACCCGAGTAGCCGTGGCGGTACCCGACAAAGTTTGAATAATGTTGAGCATGGTGCGCTCGCCGGTCAAAATATCGCGCGATGGCCCTTCGAGATTGCAGATGCGTTGGTTCTCTTCCATCACATCGCCATCTTCGATCAGCCATTCCACCTTCACGGCGCCACCGAGTTGCTTAAACACTTCATCTCCCCAAGCTTTGCCACAGAACACCGCCTTTTCTCGGCTAATGATGTAAGCCTGACTGATAGTGTGTAGGGGAATGAGTGACGCGGTAATATCGCCTTCACTGGGGGCTAGGCGGTTGAGATCTTCTGACAGGCAGGCTTTTACTAAGCGACGAACGTTTTCTGCGGTGGCCATTTTTCGGTCTTCGGCTCTGAACTCGGAAAAATTTGCGCAATAGTTTACTCTCTCTGTGAGCAACTGCACAGTATTTCTATTACTCAATCGCGGTGTTTTGCCTGAGATTTTTCGTTGGCTGCGACACAATTAAACTAATTTACTGTTGTCTTGAGGACTCCGTATACGATGCCCGTCATTAAGTGCGCCGAAATTGATGAACACCATTGCTTAGTTGATGCTCAGCAGCGACCTAGCCCTCATTATGATGAACGACCAAATCGGGAACTACCGAGTGTCTTGGTGATCCACAATATAACCCTACCTCCGGGGGAGTTTGGACATCGCTATATTGATGATTTGTTTATGGGAACTCTGGACTGTGCTGCCCATCCATTTTTTCAACAACTCGAAGGTCTTCGGGTATCAGCGCATTGTGTGATCAACCGACAAGGCAACGTCAGCCAATATGTGCCCTTTGATCGGCGCGCTTGGCATGCCGGGGTGTCAAGCTTTCAAGGCCGCGCGCGAGTGAATGATTTTGCTATCGGGATAGAATTAGAAGGAACCGATAGCAGTGGCTTTACTTCTGCTCAGTACCAGCGTTTAATTGCCATCACAAAAGCTTTGATGATGCGCTATCCTACTATTTCATTGGGAAAAATTGTTGGGCATTGCGACATTGCTCCTGGCCGTAAAACTGATCCTGGGGTAGCTTTCGACTGGGGTTACTTTCGCTCCCAATTGTCGTCAAGTGGCGAGCCAATTGGCTCGAACACGGCTGTTTAAAACACTCAACGCTGACTAGCTGGAATAATGCCATGACGTTACTCGCTCTTCTTTTTGCCCTCGCTTTGGAGCGGATTGTTCTACCGTCGCCAAAATGGCAATTCACCACATATGTTGAATCTCTGTTTGCTGCATTACGAAAAAACTCGACCACCCAGAGCTGGTTTGATGCACCGCTTGGCATTGTCGCTATTGCTGCCATCCCAGCGCTAATTGTGTGGCTGCTGCTGGAAGTGGTTGAAGGCGCGCTGTTTGGTTTGTTGAGTTTGGCCGTCACAGTGTTAGTCATTACTGTAGCGATGGGCTGCCTACAAGCGCGCAAAGCTTACAAGCAGTTTCTCCGCGCAGCTCGACGCGAAGACGAACAAGCTTGCTATATGGTGGCCAAAGAATTGGGCGCACTGTCAGAGCAGACGGCAGTCGCTACTGGCGGTGATAAGCAGACGCCATTGCCAAATGATGTGGAATTGGCCGCAGAGCTGCTTGATGATGATGAGCAGCTCGAGCAATCGCAGCAGACTGCCCACACCGATTTGGAGCAGGGCGTTGGACAAACTCTGGCATGGGTGAATTACCGCTATTACATCGCGGTGATGATTTGGTTGGTGATCTTTGGTCCTGTGGGCGTCGCTTTTTATGCCACTCTACGAACCTTGGCCGATAAGGAAACTATGGCCGCCAAAGAACCGCAACAAGACATTGATACCGATGCATTGCAGGTCGATGCTGACGGCGAAGTATCGGGTTTAGAGCAGCAATTGGATGAACTTAGCGAGCAACCGCAGCTAGCTGTTGCTTCAGAGCTATTGCGCTGGTTCGACTTTATACCTGTGCGGCTCGCCTCTTTGGGACTGACCTTAGTGGGTAACTTTGGTAAAGCCATGCCGGTGTGGCTTGAGCACATAGTGAATACTCAAGAGTCACCAAAAGCGCATTTAGTGAGAGTCTCTTTGGCTGCTGAAGAGATTGCTGAGCCAGACAACCCAACCTGTGTGGTGAGTGTTGGCAAGTTCGTCGAAATTGCTAAGCGTAACGTGTTGTTAGTACTCAGTGTGGTGGCGATCCTGACCCTATATGGCAGTGTCAGCTAGCTGTTTGTTAACGACTTATTGCCGCTACCCATAAACCGAGTTGCTATCAAACTCGGTTTATTTTTGTCTCAAATTAAATCGAAATGAGAATTAGTCTAAATGGTCCGACCACATATGTGGGCGGTTAGAACCAAGTATGACGGGGCTTAACAATAAGGCAGGATAAGACCCTGAGTTTAAGGCTAGACACAGCACCCTTGGTCTGATAGATTTTTGCTGGCTAAATGGTATGACCAATTAACCAAGGGCAACATGACTCAGATCAAACCTTCATTTAATTCAGTGAAACAGGCGCGACTTGCCGACGCTATTGTTGAGCAGTTGGAGCGCATGATCATTGAAGGGGTGTTGGCTCCTGGACAAAAGTTGCCATCGGAGCGTGAGCTGGCTAGCCAGTTCAATGTCTCTAGACCATCAGTACGAGAAGCAATTCAAAAGCTCGAAGCCAGAGGTTTGCTGAATCGTAAGCAAGGTGGCGGCACATTCGTCAGTGAAGACAGCTGGCAAAATGTCGCCGAACCCTTGTTTCAACTGATGGTAAATCACCCAGAATCGCAGTTCGATTTATTAGAGTTTCGCCATGCATTAGAGGGGATCTGCGCCTATTATGCAGCCTTGCGTGGCACCGAAACCGATGATGAACAGTTAGCTCAGTGCATTGACGACATTGCCAGTGTGAAGTTAACTGATGCCACCATACATACCCACGCCGATGCAGTGATGGGCTTTTATCTGAAAATGGCGGAAGCCAGCCACAATGCCGTGGTATTACAGGTAATGCACTGTTTAAAGCCCTTGCTGCAACAAAATATTGAAGACAATTTGCGGCAGATGTTGCGGAGCCTCGAAGCTCAGCATTCTGTGTTTAACCATAGAAAGCATTTGCTCAGCATGATTGTTCAACGAGAACCAGAGTTGGCAAGACAAGCCAGCCATGAGCATCTGGCTTATATCGAGGAAACTCTGCTCGATGTAAGTCGCCAAACAACGCGAATGGAGCGCTCACTGCGCCGAGTTCGCAGTGAGACGAAATAACGACAGACCAAGCGACAACTCGCTCAGTTTGTTTTTGCAACTAATTACTCTGAAAGAAGGAATACGGCATGTCTGATCATCTCGAGCATGACGTCGATCCCCAAGAAACTGGGGAATGGCTTGATGCCCTAGCTGGTGTCTTGCAGCAGGAAGGGCCAGAACGCGCTCACTACCTGCTTGAGCAACTGATTGAAAAAGCACGTCGCAGCGGTGCGCACTTGCCATACACGGCAACGACCGCTTACCTGAACACCATTCCACCATCGCAAGAACCACAAATGCCTGGCAACATGGAATTGGAGCGTAAGATCCGCGGTTATATTCGCTGGAACGCTTTGATGACCATTTTGCGTGCATCTAAGAAAGACTTGGATTTGGGTGGTCACATTTCTTCTTTCGCCTCGAGTGCGACCCTTTATGATGTCGGCTTCAACCATTTCTGGCGCGCGCCAAATGAAAAAGACGGCGGCGATCTGATTTACTTCCAAGGTCACATTGCACCGGGCATCTACGCTCGTTCATACCTTGAAGGCCGTTTCACTGATTCGCAAATGGATAACTTCCGTCAGGAAGTGGACGGCAAAGGCTTGTCTTCTTATCCACACCCGAAATTGATGCCGGACTACTGGCAATTCCCAACGGTATCGATGGGCTTAGGACCGCTGCAAGCCATTTACCAAGCGCGTTATCTGAAGTACCTGACTGACCGTGGTATTAAAGATTGCTCGGATCAGAAAGTATGGTGTTTCTTGGGAGACGGTGAGATTGATGAGCCAGAATCATTGGGTGCTATCGGTCTTGCAACTCGCGAGAATCTCGACAACCTGATCTTCGTGGTTAACTGTAACCTGCAACGTTTGGATGGTCCGGTCCGTGGTAACGGCAAGATCATTCAAGAATTGGAAGGTACTTTCCGCGGCGCTGGTTGGGAAGTGATTAAGGTCATTTGGGGCCGCTATTGGGATGCTCTGCTGAACCGCGATACCTCAGGCAAATTACTGCAGTTGATGGAAGAGACTGTTGATGGTGAATACCAGAACTGTAAAGCCAAAGGCGGCGCTTACACCCGTGAGAAGTTCTTTGGTAAGTACCCAGAAACCGCTGAAATGGTTGCCAACATGTCAGATGAAGACATCTGGCGTTTGAACCGTGGTGGTCACGATCCAGCAAAAGTTTACGCGGCATATGCCAAAGCAGTTGCCACTGAAGGTCGTCCTACAGTGATTCTGGCTAAGACCGTGAAAGGGTACGGTTTGGGCGATGCGGGCGAAGGTAAAAACATCGCGCACAACGTCAAGAAAATGAATATGGATGCGGTCAAGCACTTCCGTGATCGTTTCAACATTCCAATTAACGACAACGACATTGAGAACTTGCCGTACTACAAGCCAGCAGAAGATAGCCCAGAGATGGTCTATCTGCGTGAGCGCCGCGCGGCATTGCATGGCTACTTGCCACAGCGCCGGGTGAAGTTCAGCGAATCGCTGGATATTCCTAAGCTGAAAGCATTCCAACAAGTGTTGGATGGCTCAAACGGCCGTGAGATCTCAACTACTATGGCGTTGTCTCGCGTCCTGACCGCTTTGTTGAAAGACAAGAGTGTTGGTAAGCGCGTGGTACCAATTATTCCTGATGAAGCCCGTACCTTTGGTATGGAAGGCTTGTTCCGTCAGGTCGGTATTTATGCTCACGGCGGCCAGAAATACACCCCACAAGATGCTGACCAAGTTGCTTACTACCGTGAAGACAAGACCGGTGCGGTGCTGCAAGAAGGTATCAACGAAGGTGGTGCGATGAGTTCTTGGATGGCTGCGGCTACCAGTTACTCAGTAAACGATGCGCCAACCATTCCGTTCTACATCTACTACTCGATGTTCGGTTTCCAACGTATTGGTGACCAAGCTTGGGCTGCTGGTGACTTGCGTGCTCGTGGCTTCATGATTGGTGGTACCTCAGGTCGTACGACCCTGAACGGTGAAGGCCTGCAGCACGAAGATGGCCACAGCCACTTGCAATCGGCGACGATTCCAAACTGTATCTCTTACGATCCAGCTTACGGTTACGAAATTGCCGTGATCGTGCAAGAAGGTATGGACCGGATGTACGGTGAACGTCAGGAAGACGTGTTCTACTACATCACCACGTTGAATGAAAACTACGTTCAGCCAGCGATGCCAGAAGGTGTTGAAGAAGGCATCATCAAAGGTATCTACAAGCTGGATCACGCCAAGAAGAAGGCTCAAATACAACTATTGGGTTGTGGTTCAATCTTGCGTCATGTTCGTGAAGCGGCGGAAATCTTGGCCAACGATTACAGCATTGATGCTGACGTGTTCTCGGTCACTTCATTCACTGAGCTTGCTCGTGAAGGTAATGACGTTGAGCGTTACAACATGCTGCATCCAGGTGCTGACGCAAAAGAAGCGTACGTCACTAAAGTGTTGGCCAAGGATGTGCCAGTTGTTGCTACCACTGACTACATGCGTATCTTCGCTGATCAGATCCGTGCATATGTCCCTGCTTCTTACAAAGTACTAGGTACTGACGGTTTCGGTCGCTCTGATAGCCGTGAGAACTTGCGTGATCACTTTGAAGTCAGCGCACCATATGTTGTCGTTGCAGCATTGAGTGAACTGGTTAAGAGCGGTGACGTAGACGCTAAAGTCGTTCCAGAAGCGATCGAGAAGTTCGGTCTGGATGTCGACAAAGTCTACTCACTGTACGCTTAAGGAGAATACAAATGGCCGAATTGAAAGAAGTTCTGGTTCCAGACGTTGGCGCTGATGCCGTTGACGTAATTGGTATTCTCGTTGAGATTGGCGAGAAAGTAGAACCAGAGCAAGGTTTGATTGAAGTCGAAGGCGACAAGGCGTCGATGGAAGTACCGGCTCCGTTTGCTGGCACTGTGAAAGAAATCAAAGTTGCCGTTGGTGACCAAGTTTCTCAAGACAGTTTGATTGTGATTCTGGAAACTGGCGCCGATGCACCAGCTGCAGAAGAAGCCGCGCCAGCTCCTGCTGCTGAAGCTCCAGCCGCTGCTCCGGCTGCCGCTGCTCCTGCTGAAGGCGGTGCGGTAGAAGACGTTGCGGTGCCAGATATCGGCGGTGATGAAGTGGATGTCACCACTATTCTGGTTGCTGTTGGCGATACCGTTGAAGTTGAGCAAGGTTTGATTGAAGTAGAAGGCGATAAGGCCTCTATGGAAGTACCTTCGCCAGTGGCCGGTACCGTCAAAGAAATCATCGTTAGTGCGGGTGACAAAGTTGCCGAAGGTACTCTGATTGTTCGCATCGAAACTGGTGCTGCAGCGCCTGCCGCTGCCCCTGTTGCAGAAGCTCCAGCTGCTCCAGCCGCGGCTCCTGCTACGGCAGAGCTGAAGGAAGTAACAATTCCAGACATCGGCGGTGATGAAGTTGACGTAACGACAATTTTGGTTGCCGTTGGTGATACCGTTGAAGCAGAGCAAGGTTTGATTGAAGTCGAAGGCGATAAAGCGTCGATGGAAGTACCCGCTCCGTTTGCTGGTACCGTGAAAGAAATCAAAGTTGCTGTTGGTGACAAAGTTGCTGAAGGCACTTTGATTGCTCTTCTAGAAACAGTGAGCGAAGCGCCTGCAGCTGCCCCAGCCCCTGCTGCGGCTCCTGCGCCAGCTGCTCCGGCAGCACCAAAAGCTGCGCCTGCCGCTGCCGCTAAGCCGCCACCAGTTTCAGACCACCCAGGCTCTAGCCAAAAAGCTAGCGCTGTTGGTCATGCTTCACCAGCTGTACGCCGCATCGCTCGCGAGTTTGGTGTCGACCTGAGTAAGGTCAAAGGCACTGGTCGTAAAGGGCGGATCCTGAAAGAAGATGTTCAGGCTTACGTGAAAGAAGAACTGTCACGTCCGAAGGCAAGTGGTAACACCAACGTCAGTGGCGGTGGTCTCTCTGTTCTGGCGCAACCACGGGTTGATTTCAGCAAGTTTGGTGAAATCGAGAAGGTTGAGCTGAGCCGTATTCAGAAGATCTCTGGCCCGAACCTGCATCGCAATTGGGTAACCATTCCTCATGTGACGCAGTTTGATGAAGCTGATATCACCGATCTGGAATCGTTCCGTAAAGAACAAAATGCAATTGCTGCAAAGCGCGACCTTGGTTACAAGATTTCGCCGTTGGCCTTTATCATCAAGGCTGCAGCCAAAGCGTTGGAAACTTATCCTAAGTTCAACAGCTCGCTGGACCCAGATGGCGATCACCTGATCATGAAGAAGTACATTCATATCGGTGTTGCGGTTGATACACCTAACGGTTTGGTTGTACCAGTACTGCGTAATGTCGATAAGAAAGGCATTATTGAGATCACTCAGGAATTGGGCGAAATTAGCAAGAAAGCCCGTGGTGGTAAGTTGACTGCTGCTGATATGCAAGGCAGCTGCTTCACTATCTCAAGCCTTGGTGGTATCGGTGGTACTCAGTTCACCCCAATCGTCAATGCGCCTGACGTCGCGATTTTGGGTGTGTCTAAATCTGATATGAAGCCGAAGTGGAACGGTTCAGAATTTGGACCTCGTTTGATGGTGCCGCTGGCGCTGTCTTATGACCACCGGGTGATTGATGGTGCCGATGGTGCACGCTTCATCACTGAGCTGAACAACGTGTTGAGCGATATCCGTCGTCTCGTCATGTAAAGTCAGTTACCAGAGCCGGGTTCATCCCGGCTCTTGGCGTTTTAACTGACCCTAAGTTATATTGCCGAGACCTCGTACCCTCGAGCGAGTCGGATAATCGAACAACTAGAAAAGAATTATATTTGAGGTCGTAATGAGTAACGAAATCAAAACCCAGGTGGTGGTACTTGGTGCTGGCCCTGCGGGCTATTCAGCTGCATTCCGCAGCGCAGATTTAGGTATGGAAACCGTATTGATTGAGCGTTTCGATACCTTAGGTGGTGTGTGTTTGAATGTTGGTTGTATCCCTTCAAAAGCGTTGTTGCACGTGGCAGAAGTGATTGAAGATTCCAAGAACATGGCGGAACACGGTGTTGTCTTTGGCGAGCCACAAACCGACATCAACAAGATCCGTATTTGGAAAGACAAGGTGATTGCTAAGCTGACCGGTGGTCTAGCTGGTATGGCCAAAATGCGTAAAGTTAAAGTCGTCAACGGCTATGGTAAATTCACTGGCGCTAACACTATTGAAGTTGAAGGTGCCGATGGTAAGACCGTTGTTAACTTCGACAATGCCATCGTCGCAGCTGGCTCTCGTCCAATTCAATTGCCATTCATTCCACACAATGACCCACGTATTTGGGATTCAACGGACGCTCTGAAACTGGAAACTGTACCAGAGAAAATGTTGATTTTAGGCGGCGGTATTATCGGCCTGGAAATGGGAACGGTTTACCATGCATTAGGCGCCCAAGTTGAAGTGGTTGAGTTCATGGATCAGTTGATCCCGGCCGCCGATAAAGATGTGGTTCGCGTTTATACCCGCGAAATCAAAGAAAAATTCAAGCTGATGTTAGAAACCAAAGTGACTGCGGTTGAAGCCAAGGACGATGGTATCTACGTGAGCTTTGAAGGTAAAAACGCACCAAATGCTGCGATTCGTTATGACGCCGTGTTGGTTGCCGTTGGTCGTACGCCAAACGGTAAACTGCTGGACGCTGAAAAAGCCGGTATTGCCGTTGATGAGCGAGGCTTCATTGCGGTTGATAAGCAAATGCGCACTAACGTGCCAAACATCTTCGCTATTGGTGACATCGTCGGTCAGCCTATGCTGGCTCACAAAGGTGTGCATGAAGGCCACGTTGCGGCTGAAAACATTGCCGGTAAGAAGCACTTCTTCGAACCTAAACTGATCCCATCCATTGCTTACACCCACCCTGAAGTTGCTTGGGCGGGTATGACCGAAAAAGAAGCCAAAGAAGCGGGTATCAAGTTCGAAACCGCGACGTTCCCATGGGCTGCTTCTGGTCGCGCAATTGCTGCGGATGCCGATAGCGGTATGACCAAACTGATCTTTGATAAAGAAACAGATCGTCTACTTGGTGGTGCGGTTGTTGGTAAGAACGCCGGAGAATTGTTGGGCGAAATCTGCTTGGCGATTGAAATGGGCTGTGATGCCGAAGATATCGCGCTGACTATTCACGCTCACCCAACCTTGCATGAGTCTGTCGGTCTAGCAGCAGAGGTATACGAAGGTTCAATTACTGATTTGCCAAATCCAAAGGCGAAGAAAAAGTAACTCTGAATCGGTCATTAAAAAGCTGGCATTTGCCAGCTTTTTTATGCTTGATAAGCGCTTACGCGGCGTCTGATTCTGCTTCTTCAGGCTTTGGCTTCTTTGGCTGAGGACGACGTTTGGCTTGCAAGGCATACAATACTTCCTCACGATTTTCCGCCAAGTAAACGCCGAGTTGCTCAAGTGCATCTTCGCTAATTTTAATCCCTGATGCAGTGACCAGATCTTCCATTGCCGCCGCCATATCCAGCATGCGGTCATATTCATCTGCTTGCTTCTTATCCACGAACGTTTTGACCTCCTCGCCATTGCGCACAACGACATAGCGGGTTTCAACTGCCATGATTTCTCCTCATTCGCCAATCCCCAATTCGCCCACTTTTATGTCACCAACAGTCTAGTGTTCATTCGATGACTTGTTACAAGTTAACAGGGTACTGGTTATCTGTACAGTTATATTGATGTAAAACAAGCTTGCAGCTTTCGTTACTTAAGCCTTTAGATTTGCTAGTCTGCTCGCTCTGTAGCTCTGTGTGAGGTAAGTGGTTTTGATGGTAAGGCGAGTGCTTAGCTGGCTGATGTTGTCTGGGGTATGTAGCTCGGCACTAAGTGCTGACTTGGCACGCTATGAGGTTATCGCCCAACACAAACTATCTGCGCAAGTCGCTGAAACATCAGGGTTAGCCTGCGTTGGCGATAGCAAATACACCATCAATGACTCTGGCAATCCTGCGATTATCTATCAACTCGATGATCAGGGACAGGTTATCACCGAAGTCACCGCAGCTATCAACAATCGCGATTGGGAAGCATTGAGCTTCGCCGATGGCCAGCTATACATCGCCGATATTGGTAACAATCATGCCAATCGTAGGAACATGGTAGTTTATCAACTGACATTAGATTCGGTGCGCAAAGGTATTGCCGCTGAAGTCTCCTCCACCACTTTTGAGTTTGCCGACTACGACACCTTTCCAGTCGATAGTGTTCATCATGATGTTGATGCCGAGGCAATGGCGTTCAATCAAGAGCAGTTGATTGTGTTTAGCAAAAGTTGGCGAACTAACGTTGCTCGCGCTTACCGCATCGACCCAAATCAAACCCAACAACGGCTGATGCCGATTGCGACTATCGATAACTTACCAGGAATGATCACTGGTGCTCATTATGATGCCGCAAGTAAGAATTATTGGGTGGTTGGTTACAACAGCAAAGGATTGCCAAAGCTAACGCCTTTCATTGCTCAGCTTGATGACAGTTTCAATGTGGTAGCAACCAAGGATTTGACAGGCTTTGGTCAAGTTGAAGCGATATGTATGGATAAGCAGCGCCACCTTTGGCTGACTCAAGAACAGATGCTGTTCAAGCCTGCGCTGCTAATTCAAATGGCGCCTAAACTCTAGTTAGTCGTTGGGCAGTGCCTCTTTGCGTTGCAGGTAAGCTTGTTCCATTGCGGCCATCTGATCGGCACAGAAGTCTCGTAGGCCGCTTAACACCATTTTCTTGCGACCCGTGCCGATGAGTTCACCTTGATCGTGAATATGGAAATGCAAAAATGCGTCGCCACGCTTACCGTTCACCTGCAGCTCGGTATTGGCGAGGCTGAGCTCTGGGTTGGTGAAATTCAACTGGTTCAGTTGCAGTGACATGCTCTCGTACATCACTAGCGGTCGCGCCGGGTTAATCATCACGCCATGGCGTTCCATTAGTGGCACTAAGATGTATGGGAAGTTTTGTCCAGAGAATGCAACATAGTTGCGGATCAAAGTTTCTACGGCAGGGCAGTAAGGACGATTTTCACCGTCACTATTGACGTTTAAATAAACTTTACCGGATTCTTTATCGCAAATGGCGATCGCCGCGCTCTCACGTTGGGGTAGCACGATGGTTCGGCCCGCACCTAACATGCCTTCAAATTTGAAATCCATGTGAGCTTGGATGCCGTATTCATTCAACACAATGGCAAATAACAAATCACCGGGCACACAAAAACGTTTAGCATCGGCGTCGTGGATGGGGTTGAAGTCCCCGGCAATTCGCTTGGCAAACCGGCTGGCTTGTTCCGCAGAGATGGTGACCGAGTCTAGCTGACGCTGATAGAAAGTTTCTAAAACCATAGTTTTTGTACTACAACTAGGGCCCTTAATTGCCCTGTTTGAATGCTCTGTGATTAAAATTGCGGCAGTTTATACCATTGGAAGGTATGATCCGCAGATAAGACCAGCAACCGAGCGCTGGTGGTAACAGATTTAAGGCAGTGGAAATGAGACTTAGATGCATTTTAAACGCCTTGAATCTAAAATTCGTTTTAGTCAGTTTTCTCCGCTATAAAGGGGAAATTGATTGACTTTAATACCCTATTTACTGCACTCTTGCGCTGTAACGTCAGCTTTACCTCTTTAAATGAAAAGATTTCCATTTAAGGCTTGACAAAGGTTAAGGCGTAATATTTTAAAAATAATAGTCAAGAGGCCCTCGCGTGGAACAATTATCTGGCGCTGAGATGGTGGTTAGAACTCTCACCGATCTCGGCGTAAAACATCTGTTCGGCTACCCCGGTGGTTCCGTTCTCGACATCTACGATGCACTGTTTCAGAGCAGCGACATCGAACATATTCTGGTCCGTCATGAACAAGCCGCGGTGCACATGGCCGATGGTTATGCCCGCTCAACGGGTGAAGTTGGAGCCTGTTTGGTGACTTCGGGACCTGGCGCGACCAATACCATTACTGGCATTGCTACCGCCTACATGGACTCTATCCCAATGGTCGTGCTGTCGGGCCAGGTGCCAACTACCTTGATTGGTATGGATGCATTCCAAGAGACCGATATGATCGGCTGCTCAAGACCAGTTGTGAAACACAGTTTCTTGGTCAAGAGTGCGGAAGAGATCCCTGAGGCGATTCGCAAAGCGTTTTACATTGCGTCAACCGGCCGGCCGGGCCCGGTTGTGGTTGATTTGCCAAAAGATGTGCAAAACCCACAACTTAAGTTCCCATACAAGTTTCCTGAAACAGTGAACATGCGTTCGTACAACCCGACAACACGTGGTCACACCCGACAAATCAAAAAGGCCATTGCTGCTATTTTGGCGGCCAAGAAACCGGTAGTGTATGTTGGTGGCGGTGCTGTCGCAGCCGAGGCACAGGAACTGATCACCCAGTTCGTCGAAAAGCTGAACTTACCCATTACCAATACGCTGATGGGACTCGGAGCTATCTCGGGAGAGCATGAGCAGTTCTTAGGGATGCTAGGCATGCATGGCACCTATGAAGCCAACATGAGCATGCACAATTCGGATCTGATTTTTGCTCTGGGGGCTCGGTTTGATGACCGGGTGACCAATAATGTCAGTAAGTTCTGCCCCAATGCCCGTGTTGTTCATGTCGACATCGATCCGACCAGTATTTCCAAAACAGTTACGGCCCACATTCCAATTGTTGGCAGCATTGACACTGTGCTTGAACAAATGATGCAGCAGCTCGACGAAGCGGACGCTCAGTTGGATCAAGAAGCACTGTCTAATTGGTGGCAAACGATTAATGAGTGGCGTGCACGTAAGTGTCTGAATTACGAGAAATCAACTGATGTCATTAAGCCGCAGTATGCGGTCGAAATGCTGCACAAAGTCACCAATGGTGACGCTTACATCTGTTCCGATGTTGGTCAGCATCAAATGTTTGCTGCGCTTTATTACCCATACAAGAAAACTCGCCAGTGGATTAACTCTGGTGGTTTAGGCACCATGGGCTTCGGCTTCCCTGCAGCCATGGGCGTTAAAACTGCATTCCCTGATGCAGATGTTGCGGTGATCACCGGTGATGGCTCAATTCAGATGAATATCCAAGAGCTGTCGACTTGTTTGCAGTACAACATTCCAGTGAAAATCATTTCGTTAAATAATGCTGCGTTAGGTATGGTTAAACAGTGGCAGGAGATGTTCTACTCCGGACGTCGCTCTCACTCCTACATGGAATCAATGCCTGATTTTGTCAAGTTGGCAGAAGCCTATGGTCATGTCGGCATGCGGGTTGATGATCCTGCTGATCTTGAGCAGGCCATGACCGATGCATTTGCGATGAAAGACCGGCTGGTGTTTATGGATATCCGCATTGATCCTGCAGAGCACGTCTACCCGATGCAGATTAAGTTTGGCAGCATGGATGATATGTGGTTATCGAAAACGGAGCGCACCTAATGAGACGTATTCTTTCTATTTTGCTTGAAAATGAGCCGGGTGCGTTGTCGCGAATTGTTGGTTTGTTTTCTCAGCGGGGTTATAACATCGAGTCGTTGACAGTAGCACCGACAGACGATGAAACTCTCTCGCGGATCACCATCACCACCATGGGTGATGACCAAGTGATTGAGCAGATCACTAAGCAAGTCAATAAGCTAGTTGATGTGTTAAAAGTTGCCGATTTATCTGATGGCGCTCACGTTGAACGAGAGCTAATGCTCGCCAAAGTGCGTGCCAATGGTAATGCTACTCGCGAAGAGATAAAACGTACCGCCGATATATTTCGCGGTCAGATCGTTGATGTCACTAACTCGTTGTACACAGTTCAATTGACTGGTCCAAGCGACAAATTAGATGCTTTTATTGCTGCAGTGAGAGACACCACGGAGATTATCGAAGTGGTTCGCACCGGCGTTGCGGGTGTCGCCCGTGGGGAAAGGGCGCTTCGTCAGTAGTCGCCACTATCCCTCAAGTAAAAGCCAGGCCTTGAGCCTGGCTTTTGTCGTTTTTGCGGCCTAGTGCTGCCTCAGATCTCATTTCATTTGATTCAGATCCAGAATCAAATCCATCCATTCTGCAATATTTCACCTGTGTGACATAATTACTAAATAATTCCCTTTGGGAATTTTGGTCGACTATTTTAGGAGGTGAACCATGACCAGTGTCGTCATTCGGTTTGTGGTATCACTGACATTTCTTGGTGCCGTTTTTGGTGTAAACGCTATCGAGCCAGCAAAGCAGGTGGTCGTTCCGTTTTCTCTTGCTGAAAGCGGTCACTTGATTATCGAAGTATCATTCAACGGTATGCAACCTACAGCGATGCTAATTGACACTGCGGCCGGTATTTCCTTGATCGACAAGCGCACCGCCAAACAACTCGGGATTGATGTCAGCCCGAATAGAAGTCGAACCAAGCTGGCTGGCTTGGGGACCAAACGTCAGTCCATGAAAGACTTAGATGTCATTGATCTGGAAATTGGTATGGCAGTATTCCCAACTCCCGATTTCTACAGTACCGATTTACATCATATTCGCCGCATCTCTTCGCCGCAGCCGATTGTTGGTATCTTGGGAACCGACTTTTTAGTCAAGCACCAAGGGATCGTCAATTATCAGCAACAAACTCTTACCTTAAACTGGTGAATTCACCATGTGCTTGCGTCAAGCGCTTGTAAAAGTTGCTGCATTCAATTAATGATTACCTCGTAAGCTCTTAAAACTTAACTAGGAAATGGTTTTGAAATTTATCCGTTATGGTGTGGCGGTCGTTTTGCTATTGCTGCTTCAAGCTTGTTGTAATGATGTTGGCAGTCCGCAATGGTGTGAAAAACAGGCCAAGATCGATAAAACTTTATGGTCCGAATCTGATTCTCAGGACTATGCTCAACATTGTATCTTTGGCAACGCTGCCGCTTCTAAGTCATGAATTTGGCGTTGCTAACCAGTGTTCAGGGAGTGATGAATGGTTAGTCGGAAGTTGTATGCTGTGTTGTTTGCTGGTGTGGCTCTGATGTTTGGCTGTCAACCGCAAATGCATCCGACCGATGAGCTTGTTGGTGCTTGGCTACAAGTTCAAGATGGTCATAAGCAAGGGCTGCTGCTGCACGCTGATGGTCGCCTCAGTCTGTTGGGCATTGCTAGCATGCAAGGTGCAACGTGGCAGTTCAGTGCCGCAGATAATCGCTTGCTGCTATCTACCAACACCGATCGTTACCCTCAACCTCAGACTGAGCAACTCATTGTCGGTTCACTGTCCGCGTCGGCGCTGGAATTGCAGGGACGAAGCTTGTTTTCTGGCCGCTATATTCGCGCCGATGAGCGGGTCACAGTTATCTCTGGTGAGGTAAATTATCGCCAGCGCATCGCTTTGCCGCCTGACGCGGTGTTGCGTGTCACCCTCAATGATGTGTCACTGGCAGATGCTCCTGCCAAGCTCATTGCCAGCAGCACTCAACTCATTAACTCCCAAGTGCCGATAGCATTCACCTTGGGGGCGATGAAATCGCAATTTGAACCAAACCGGCGCTACTCGGTTAGAGCGACCATTTCCGCCAATAATCAATTATTGTTTAGCAGCACACGTCATTACGGGGTTGAACCGACTCAACCGAGCGAGCTAACCATCGAAGTAGAGCCGATCCAGCGGCTCCGAGACACCCCAGAAGCAATGGTTTCAGCTCAGCGATTAACCGGTGATTTTCGTTACATGGCTGATGCTGCGCTATTTATGGAATGCAGTACTGGTCGTCGTTGGCCTGTTGCTGAGAATCCAATTCGTCTGCAGTTAGAACGGCAATATCAACAATGGCGGTCAGCACCTGGGGAGCCCTTGCTAATCAGCGTCAATGGCGTCATTGAACAACGTCCGGCAATGGAAGGCGAGTCTCTGGTTGATACCTTGGTGCTAGTCGAACTGATATCCGTCTCTGATAAGCAACAGACCTGCGACTAGCAGGCCTTTGCTTTGCGTGATGCTGGTAGAGTTATTCTGCTGCTTGCGCTGGCGTGTAGGGCAGTTGTTGCAGTTGCAATTGCGAATTTGGGTTGCCACTCAGGCGGTATTGTTGCTCTGTACTGGCGTCACTGGCTAGAATTGCCAACAGGTGTAATTGGCCCTGATCATCATTGGCGGTATTGACAATCGAGCCTGCCTTACGCCAATTGCCATTGCGATTGACTTCAATATCACCAAGTTCAGCGCTAGCAGCGCCGGTTAGATAGAAAGTGGCTCGTTTTTGCTTGCCCAAATACTGCATCCGGGCAACAGTCTCTTGGCCGATGTAACAACCTTTTTTGAAACTGATGGCACCAACATCAGCTTGATTAAGCATTTGTGGTACAAATTCACTCACTTGATCGGCATCAGCCAAAAATGGCCAGCCGGCTTTAATTTGTTGTACTGTCCATGCAGTTGCATCTGCCTCATGAGCAACAAGTTCATTCGCAACCCATAACTGACCGAACGGCAGTTGTGCGCCAGCAACAGAGCTTGCCGGTTGTGACTGCGCTAAGTCGCCGTATACGTATAGTTGGTCTGATGCGTCAGTGATTTCGACCTTGGCGAAAACGCCGAACTTTTGTAACGCAGCCAAGCTTGCTGACAGGACGTTTTTGGCCATCACCATGAGGATACCTTGGCTCGATTGGAGCACTATAAAATTACTCCACATCTTGCCTTTGGCGTCGCAGTGACTGCCTGCCAACCAACCATGTTCATCAAGCTTGCTCAGATCACACGTTAGCTGTCCTTGCAAGTAGCTGATTTGATCATTGCCGCTGACTTGGATCACGCCAAAGTCAGAAAGTAAGTAGGGTTTGCTCATGGGACTGGTCCGTTGCTTGTCATTGGATTGATCGTGGGGACGTGAACTGTGTATTTCAAGAGCTATTGGGTCATCTTGTTGGCACTGCTATGATAGTCAGCCAATAGTCAAATGTTAGAGGATAATCATGGCACAGAACGATTCTGCCAATGGAACAACAGACGGCAATCTAGCTCGTCTGCGTTGGGGCTGCCGTCGGGGAATGCTTGAGCTTGACGTCATTCTGGAGCCATTTTTTGACAATCAGTTCGAGTCGCTGAGTGAAACACAGCAGCAAGTGTTCGAACGCTTGCTCAGCTGCGATGACCCTGAATTGTTTGCGTGGATCATGGGCCATGAAGATTGTAGCGACCCAGATTTAGCGGCGATGGTAAAGACGATTGTCGATTACAACCGTAGTTTGCTCCACTGATTTTACTCGCTCAAAGCTGGCGCACTACATCCTTTATCTCGGTGCGCTGGTGGCGCTTTCGTCCTTACTGTTGATCACCTACTACGGTGCGTTCAGCCAGACGATTGCGGCGACTCTGTTGATGCCCTTGGTGGTATGGGTCACTTATCTGCTGAACGACAAAATTGCTTCGTACCATGGGAAGCTGATATTGCTCGACTCCAGTCAGTTGTCTATCCAGCATGGCGACCAGCAACTTCAAGGAGCCTTATGCTTGCCGATAGTCACTACTGACATCGCTATTTTAATGCGTTTTGAGTCTGAGTTGGGAATACGTTGGTGCCTGATCATGAAAGATGCAGTGGCGCCAACAGACTTTCGCCTGCTCAGCGCCATGTTGTATCAGTTGAAGCGGCCGTTACAGTGACGGTGGTGCCGGCTTAATGGGATCTGGCACGAGCACCGTTGGTTCGCTATGTTCGAGTTGATCGGGGTGATCAAGGGTGTAGTGCAAGCCGCGGCTCTCTTTTCGTTGCATGGCACAAAGAACGATCAACTCAGCCACCTGAAGTAAGTTTCTTAACTCGAGTAAGTTATTACTTACTTTAAAGTATGAATAGTATTCAAAGACTTCTTGTTGCAGCAATCTGATTCTTCGAAGAGCACGCTGCAGTCGTTTGTCGGTTCTTACAATCCCGACGTAATCCCACATGAACAGCCGCAATTCATGCCAGTTGTGTTGAATGACAACTTCTTCATCGGAACAAGAAACTTGGCTTTCATCCCACTGGGGAATGTCCACAAGGTCGCACGGCCTTTCGAGCTGCTCGGTAATGTGTTGTGCTGCTGCCTCGGCAAATACCACACATTCGAGTAACGAGTTGCTGGCCATTCGGTTGGCACCATGGAGGCCGGTGTAGCTAACTTCGCCAATGGCATACAAGCCTTCTAAGTCGGTTTTGCCATCAAAATCAACAATGACACCACCGCAAGTATAGTGCGCGGCGGGTACCACAGGGATGGCTTGAGTGGTGATATCAATGCCTAGTGATTTGAGTTTTTCGTATATCGTTGGGAAATGACTGCGAACAAAATCAGCTGGTTTGTGAGAAATATCTAGATAGACACAATCAGCACCGAGTCGTTTCATTTCATAGTCGATCGCGCGGGCAACGATATCTCGAGGGGCTAACTCCAGTCGATCATCAAACCGCTGCATAAAGCGTTCACCATTGGGTAGCTTGAGGTGAGCTCCCTCGCCGCGAAGCGCTTCGGTCAGTAAGAAATTGCGCGCTTCGGGATGGAATAAACAAGTAGGATGAAACTGATTGAATTCCATGTTGGCGACCCGGCAACCTGCTCGCCAAGCCATTGCGATGCCATCGCCAGAGGCAACATCCGGGTTACTGGTGTACTGATAGACCTTAGAAGCACCGCCGGTAGCGAGAATCACAAAACGGGCGAGGACCGTTTCCACCTTTTCCTTGTTGCGATTCCATATGTATGCACCGTGCACTTTGTTTTGCTCTAAGCCGAGTTTGTGACCAGTGATCAGGTCAACGGCGTTGTAGCGTTCCAGTAACTCAATGTTTTGGTGTTCGCGAACGGCATCCACTAACGTTGTTTGTACTGCCTTGCCTGTCGCATCGGCGGCATGCAAAATGCGTCGGTGGCTGTGACCCCCTTCGCGCGTTAGGTGATAGCGTAGCTGACCATTTTCATCTCGAACGGTATCAAAGGGGACACCCTTTTCGATCAAAAATTGAATGCTTTGACGGGCTCGAGATGCAGTATGAAGTACTGCTTCTTCGTCGCAAAGGCCGGCTCCTGCATCAAGGGTATCGGTGACATGAGACGATATACTGTCGGTCTCATCAAACACCGCGGCTATGCCGCCTTGGGCATAATAGGTTGCACCTTCGGTCAGAGGGCCTTTACTTAGTACGAGCACTTTGGCATCGTGTGCGAGGCGCAGAGCAGCAGTCAGGCCTGCGGCACCGCTGCCGATAATAAGAACATCACAGGTATAATCAGCTGGTTGTTTCATCAAGTTACTGGCTACAGGTATTAGTCCTTGTTATGTTAGCGGAAGTTGGCTTCTCGTTACATAACTCCCATATTTGAAGTCGCAAATTTTTTTTAAATTTATCCGAACTTTTCCGGAACCCGTTGGTCTCACTTGTATCGCCAACGAGCCGGCGAAGTTGTTGTAAACGGATTACATAGGAGAACTGGCTCGAATGAGCGAGCAAAGTATCGACCATAAGTTGGTCGAGCGAGTGCAACAAGGTGATAAGCGCGCATTTGATTTGTTGGTCCATAAATACCAACACAAGGTCGCAAATCTAATTGCTAGATACGTAAAGAATCCTGCTGAGGTTCAAGATGTAGCGCAAGAAGCGTTCATTAAAGCGTATCGGGCAATTGGTAATTTTCGCGGCGAAAGTGCTTTTTACACTTGGCTGTATCGCATTGCAGTAAACAGCGCAAAAAACTATCTGGTTTCGCAAGGGCGCCGTCCGCCCGCGGCTGATGTTGATGCGCAGGATGCCGAGTTTTACGAAGGTGGTGAAGTTTTACATGAGGTGGCAACACCAGAGCGTGAAGCTTTATCCGATGAAATCAGGCAAGTGTTGTTCGACGCGATTGAAACACTGCCCGATGATCTTCGCACTGCAATTACCTTGCGTGAGCTCGAAGGCATGAGTTACGAAGATATCGCCGGAGTGATGGAATGTCCTGTTGGTACAGTGCGTTCACGAATTTTCCGGGCGAGAGAAACAATTGATAAGCGGCTGCAACCGCTTCTTCAGCGCTAATAAAATAAGCCTATTAAGGCACGGTGTTTAGTATGACTGACAAGTTCGAACGGGTTTCTGCTCTGGTTGATAATCAACTAGACGACAAAATGATCGATGCATTGCTGGATGATCCAGAATTGCAAGATCAGTGGGCGCGCCACCATGCCGTGAGCGATGCTGTCCGGGGTGACGACGTTTCCTTATTGAGTACTGACTTCGCGGCGAGCGTTTCTGCGGCTATTGAACAAGAGCCAACAGTGCTTGCTCCTAAGCCAGCGAAAACCAAATCAACGGTTAAGGTACCTGGCAAGGTGGTTCGTATGTTCCGCCAAGTCGGCCAATATGCCATTGCGGCGACCGTTGCTGCCGTTGCGATTGTCGGTGTTCAACAAACCGGTCAAGAGTCGGTTGAAGAACAACCTCTGCCAATCTTAAATACCAATCCGGTTGTCGGTGTTAGTGCCTCTCCTGTTAGTTTGAATGCGACACCTGTCAACAATAGTGCTCAATCTCAGGCCGACGCGCGACAAAGATTGATTGAACAACGACGTCGAATTAATGCATATTTCCAAGACCACGAGCTTCAAATGAGAATTCAGCAGCCTCAGCACACTGCTCGAGCTGTGAAACAACAAGATGCAGATAGTTCAACGACTGAACAGCCTCAACAATAATCCTATATCGCTGCAGCGCTTAGCCGCTGCAGCTTTCTCTTTTCTAATCCTCACTCTCTCTTTTGCGACGCAAGCAGATCAGGGAAACTCCGCTAGCGCAGAGTCTTGGCTCAAGCGCATGGGGCAAACGTTTAAAGCCGCCAATTACTCATTATCGGTAATTCGTGTCAACCAACAGCACTTTGAGCCGATCGCGATTGAACATGGCATTGTCGATGGCGAGCCCTTGGTTTACGTCAATTATCTCAATGGTCCAGAGCGAGAAATTCTTCATCGTGGCGATACCGTGACCTACTTTCAGCACGACGAACCGCCATATTCCGTTGCAGGGCAGCGCGCTGTTGGCCCCATTCCTCGAGCATTTATTAACAATATTGATGTCTTAAAGACGAGCTATCGCTTTGTGTTAGGTGGCCGCAATCGTGTCATGGGACGAGCCGCTCAACTCATTCGGATCGAGCCAAAGGAGGCCGATCGCTATGCTATTTGGGTATGGCTCGATGCCGAACATGGCATGTTATTGCGGGCAGATTTAGTGGCTCCGAATGGCGAGCCGCTGGAGCATGTGCAAATTGTTTCGATGGCTTACAGTGAGTCGCCAAGTCCGATTGTTCAACAGTTGTCGCAGGTTACACTGCCCGCTCCGGTGCCTTTGATGGAATCGGAACAGGTATCAGGCCAAGGTCGGGTTCGATGGGTAGCCGGCTATGTGCCAAGCGGGTTTGAGCTGGTGGGCCGGGATCGCCACAAACTTGGTGCCACCAATGGTTTGGTCGATTATCAACTGTACAGCGATGGCATTAGCTCAGTGTCAGTTTATGTCGGGTCGGCGGTTGATGGTCAGCCAGGACAATCTTTAGTGAGTAAAGGCGCCACTCATTTGATGACGGTAGCCAAAGATGGTGTCGAAGTCGCTGTTGTTGGTCAACTGCCGCCAGAAACGATTACCCGTATTGTTGAGAGTGTTCATCCTGTAGTGACGAAAAACGCTCAGCCTGGTAAAGCTCCATGATCGAAACGATTGCCACTGTCGTTGACTATCATGGCGGTCAAGTTACCGTTGAAGCGCTGCGGCGCTCCAGCTGTGAACAGTGTACCGATAAAGATTGTGGTAATGGTCAGGTTAACCGAGCGCTATCCAATCGTTACCATCGATTGACCTTGCCGTACAATGCGCCGTTAAAAGTGGGTGAACAAGTGGTATTGGCCTTGCCAGAGCAAGGCTTACTGACCGCTGCCGGGCTGATGTTTGTGGTTCCTTTGGTGGCGATCTTAGTTGGCGCGGGCGTTGGCAACTGGTTATTCGTCGGTCTGCTTAACCAAACTGAGCTCATGGTGGTGCTCAGCGCCTTGTTGTTTGGTGCCGCTGGTTTTGTTGGGGCCCGCTGGTGGCATAGTAAAATTCAAAAACATCAATGGTTTGAGCCGCATATAAAACGACGACACCAACCTGTGGATGGGCTCACCGTCGACTGCTAAGGCGCTGAATGCTGTAGACCTAGTGTCTGCGGTTTATTTTCAGTACAATCTCCGCCCTTGGAATTAACACAAAGCAGGCAGTTCTAACCCAATGAAGCAATCGCACATTCGCAATTTTTCGATTATCGCCCACATCGACCATGGTAAATCGACCTTATCTGATCGATTGATCCAACATTGTGGTGGCCTTAGTGATCGGGAAATGGCGGCACAGGTGTTGGATTCCATGGATTTGGAACGAGAGCGTGGTATCACCATTAAAGCGCAGTCTGTGACGCTTAATTACACCGCTAAAGATGGCGAAACCTATCAGCTAAATTTTATTGATACTCCGGGCCACGTTGACTTCTCTTACGAAGTATCACGCTCGTTGGCTGCTTGTGAAGGGGCTTTGCTGGTCGTTGATGCCGGTCAGGGCGTCGAGGCTCAAACCTTAGCCAACTGTTACACCGCCATTGAAATGGACTTGGAAGTGGTGCCGATCTTAAACAAGATTGATTTGCCACAGGCCGACCCTGATAGGGTGGCTGAAGAGATCGAAGATATCGTTGGTATTGATGCCGTTGATGCGGTGCGCTGTTCAGCGAAAACCGGTATTGGTATTGAGGATGTGCTTGAGCGAATTGTGCAATCGATTCCAGCGCCTGAAGGCAACGAAGAATCTGAAACTCAAGCGCTGATCATCGACTCATGGTTTGACTCCTATCTCGGTGTTGTCTCTCTGGTTCGAGTGAAAAATGGCGAGCTGAAAAAAGGCGACAAGATTCGGGTCATGAGTACTGGCCAAGATTGGGGCATTGACCGCATTGGTATTTTTACACCCAAGCAAACCGATACTGGGGTGCTAAAAACCGGTGAGGTTGGTTGGGTTGTTTGCGGTATGAAAGAGATCTTGGGAGCGCCGGTGGGTGATACCTTGACCCTTGCTCGTAAACCTTGCGAAACCGCATTACCGGGCTTTCAAAAAGTAAAACCGCAGGTCTATGCCGGTTTGTTCCCGATTAGTTCGGACGACTACGAAGCATTCCGAGATGCGCTGGCTAAATTGAGCCTTAATGACGCATCACTATTCTATGAGCCTGAAAGCTCAGCTGCACTGGGTTTTGGTTTCCGCTGTGGTTTCTTGGGCATGCTGCACATGGAAATCATCCAGGAACGCTTGGAGCGTGAATACGATCTAGAGCTTATTACGACCGCACCCACGGTAGTTTATGAAGTGGCAGTAAACGACGGCTCTATCGAAATGGTCGATAGCCCGGCCAAGTTGCCGCCAATCAACAACATTGATGAAATTCGTGAGCCGATTGCCGACGTCAATATTCTGGTGCCACAGGAACACTTGGGTAATGTTATTACTTTGTGTGTCGAAAAGCGTGGTGTGCAAACGAACATGAGTTACCACGGCAATCAAGTATCGCTGAATTATGATATTCCAATGGGTGAAGTGGTTCTTGACTTCTTCGACCGACTAAAATCAACCAGTCGTGGTTATGCATCACTTGATTACAATTTTAAACACTTCCAAGCGGCAAAAATGGTTAGAGTGGACATTCTGATCAATGGTGATCGGGTGGATGCATTGGCGATTATTTGTCATGCCGATAATGCTCAAAGCCGCGGCCGCGCCGTGGTTGAAAAAATGCGCGAGCTCATCCCGCGGCAAATGTTTGATGTTGCAATTCAGGCCGCTATTGGTAACCACGTGATTGCCCGCTCAACAGTCAAGCAAATGCGCAAAAACGTAATCGCCAAGTGTTATGGCGGTGATATTAGCCGTAAGAAGAAACTGTTGGCAAAACAGAAAGAAGGTAAGAAACGAATGAAGCAAGTGGGTAACGTTGAAGTACCTCAAGAAGCGTTTCTGGCCATTCTCAAAGTTGATGGTAAATAGGGATATAAATGGCCACTTATTTTTCTCAGATTTTATTTTTTCTGACCTTGTTCACTGGTTTTGTCTACGCCATGGAACGTTTGGTCTGGAGCAAAAAGCGAGCTGAAGCTTTGGCTGCCGGCGAAGCCAATAGTCAGTCGGGCCTGCCAGACGAAGCCAAGGCCAAGCTGCAGGAAATTCCAGGCTGGATTGATACTGCAGTGTCGGTGTTTCCGGTGCTGGCTTTTGTCTTGATTCTGCGCTCGTTCTTGTACGAGCCGTTTCAAATTCCTTCTGGTTCGATGATGCCCACGTTACTCAAGGGGGATTTTATCCTCGTAGAGAAGTATGCCTATGGTTTGCGTGAGCCGCTGCTTCGCAAGCAAATAGTTGAGACCGGAGCGCCACAACGCGGCGATGTTATTGTTTTTAAATATCCAGAGTCGCCCAACGTTGATTACATCAAGCGTGTTGTTGGTGTGCCGGGTGATTCGATCATTTACCGCGATAAGCAACTGTATGTGAAGCCAGCTTGTGATGGCACAGAGTGTCCCGGGTACCAACCGGTAGAAATGACGAATAAAGCTAAAAGTCAGTATTTACAGGGGCCGTTCCCTTTGATTCAGGCTTCTCAGCAACACGGCGAGACCAACCATCAAATTTTGGTAAACCCAGCCATTCCTGATCGTCTTAACGAATACTACAGCCAACCGGGCACTCAGCTCGATGAGTGGAAAGTACCTGCTGATTCATACTTCGTGCTTGGCGACAATCGCGATAATTCTCGTGATAGCCGATTCTGGGGATTCGTGCCAGAAGAGTATTTGGTCGGTAAAGCCGTGTTTATCTGGATGAGCTTTGAATTTGAGCGCAGCGAAGATTCGTGGTTGCCGTCTTGGATACCAACCGGTATCCGTTTTGAACGTTTAGGAAGTATTGAATAATGGCGTTAAACGCCGTCAATTTAGCACGCTTGCAAACGATCGTGGGTCACCAGTTTGCTCAAGCTCAATTGCTCGAACAAGCGTTGACTCACCGCAGTGCGGCGTCATTGCATAACGAACGCCTCGAATTTCTTGGTGACGCGATTTTGGGTGTGGTCATTGCGGAAGCTTTGTACCATGCTTTTCCAGAGCAAAATGAAGGTGACTTAAGCCGCATGCGAGCGACCCTAGTACGAGGGCAAACGCTGGCAGAATTAGCGCAAGATTTTGGTTTAGGCGACTACCTCAAGCTTGGTCCGGGCGAACTAAAGAGCGGCGGATTTCGTCGCGAATCGATATTGGCCGATGCAGTTGAAGCCATCATCGGTGCGGTGTTCTTGGATGCTGGCATTGAAGTCGCCAAAGCCATGGTCTTGAAATGGTATCAAAGCCGTCTTGCCACCATTGCGCCAGGGGTTAATCAAAAAGACCCCAAAACTCGTCTGCAAGAATACTTGCAAGCGAACAAATTACCGTTGCCCGACTATGAAGTAATTGACACCTCTGGTCAGGCTCACAAGCAAACATTTACTGTGAGCTGCTCAATTGCTGGGGCTGAGCCAGTTATTGCCAAAGGCTCAAGTCGTCGCAAAGCGGAGCAGGCGGCTGCAGAGCAAGTATTGCAGGGGTTACTATCCGATGATTAAACAACGCGCAGGTATGGTGGCTATTGTTGGCCGCCCGAATGTCGGTAAATCGACCTTGCTCAACCAGATCCTTGGCCAAAAAATCAGTATCACATCGAAAAAGCCGCAAACCACTCGTCACCGCATCACTGGCATTTTCACCGAAGGCAATGATCAGGTGGTATTTGTCGATACCCCGGGTCTGCATAAGGAAGAGAAACGAGCCATCAATCGATTGATGAATCGAGCAGCCTCCTCCAGCCTGACCGACATTGAGATGGTGATCTTTCTTTGCGACAGTGATCAGTGGACCACTGATGATGATCTGGTCATTGAGAAGTTGCAGCGCCTGCCGAAGCGAGTAAGGGTGATCGCTGCCATCAATAAGGTTGATCAGTTTAAAGACAAGGCGCAGTTACTACCGATTCTGCAAAAGCTATCTGGCCGCATGTCATTTGATGATGTGATGCCAATCTCGGCAGAAAAAGGTGACAACGTTGATGCTTTGATGAAAATTGTCCTCGATCACTTGCCTGAGTGTGAGCATTTCTTTCCAGAAGATTACGTTACCGATCGGTCGCAACGTTTTATGGCAGCAGAGATTGTGCGCGAGAAACTGATGCGTTTTACTGGTGATGAGCTGCCCTACAGTGTCACGGTTGAAATCGAGCGTTTTGCGGTCAATGAGAAAGGTATTGCTGAACTTAATGCCTTGGTGTTGGTCGAGCGTGACTCACAAAAACGCATGATCATTGGCAAGGGGGGCGAAAAGCTTAAACGCATTGGTCGAGAAGCTCGACTAGACATGGAAGAGTTATTTCAGCAGAAAGTGTTTCTGCAAATCTGGGTCAAAACCAAAAGTGGTTGGGCTGACGATGAGCGCGCTCTGCGTAGCCTGGGTTACGGCGAAGACTAAATGTTACGGGCCCAATTAGAGCCCGCTTATGTGTTGAATCGGCGCCCCTACCGCGAAGATTCAGCGCTAGTCGATTTGCTCACTCAGCAGCATGGCTTGGTGCGTTTGGTTGCCCGAGGCATGAGGCGCAAAAAGCAGCCGCTAGGCGCGATACTGCAACCCTTTGCGCCATTGCTGATTAGCTGGCAAAGCAAGTCTGATTTGGGACAGTTACAACAGGTTGAAGCTGGCAATCAGGCCTTTGCCCTGACCGGCGATAACACTCTCGCCGGTTTTTACCTCAATGAATTACTGTATCGGTTACTGACTCCGTTGGAATCGGCGGGCGCAGTGTTTGCTCACTATGGTGCTGCCATTGCGCAATTAGCTCAGCCAACGGTCAAGTTAGAGCCGGTATTGCGGCAGTTCGAACATGCGCTACTGGATCATCTCGGCTATGGTTTGAGTGATACTCAGCAGCTTGTTGATGATGGCTTTTACCTCTGGGAGCCCCAACAAGGACTGGTGCCGAGTGAGTATGACAGTGCTATTAAGGGCTGGCATTTACAATGTATCGAATCGTCAGATTATGCTGACGAGGCAGTACTGCGGGCTGCCAAGATTTTAACCCGGCAACGGCTTGAGCCATTGTTGGCAGGGCGACCATTGCAGAGTCGTCAAGTATGGTTACAAATGAAACGAGGCAAGGTGTGAAACAAATATATCTCGGTGTCAATATCGATCATGTCGCAACTTTACGTCAGGTTCGTAAAGCCGTTTACCCCGATACGGTCCATGCCGCGGCTTTGGCTGAGCAAGCTGGTGCTGATGGTATCACCGTACATTTACGTGAAGATCGCCGTCATATCCAAGATCGCGATGTCGAAATATTGGCTCAAACCATCAAAACTCGAATGAACTTAGAGATGGCCGCCACCGATGAAATGGTCGCTATTGCCCGTCGTATCAAACCTGAATTTGTTTGCTTAGTACCGGAAAAACGTGAAGAGCTAACAACAGAAGGCGGCTTGGATGTGCAGGGTAATCTTACCCGCATTACCGACGTTGTTGCTCAGTTGGCTGAAGTCGGAATTAAAGTGTCGTTGTTTATCGATGCCGAGCCGGATCAAATTGAAGCTGCCAAGTCCTCTGGTGCACCTTACATTGAACTTCATACTGGCGCTTACGCCGATGCTGAAGATGATGCCAGTCAGCAACTCGAATTAACAAAGATTGCTGCCGGTGCTGAATTTGCTGATGGTCTGGGGTTACGGGTTAATGCTGGCCACGGCTTGCATTACCACAACGTAGCGCCTATCGCTGCTATTCCGCAGATCGAAGAACTAAACATTGGTCATTCGATTGTTGCTCGGGCTGTTTATTCTGGCTTACCCGAAGCCGTCGCAACCATGCGTAAGCTGATGGTTGAAGCGCGCACACAAGCCAGCATTGACGGTGGACTGGTGTTCTAAAACAGCTGTGCTGGTGGAGTGATTTGACGACATGGCAATTATTGGACTTGGCAATGATTTGGTGGAGATTGACCGAATTGAGCAAGTGCTGCAGCGGACGCCAGATCGCTTTGCCGCGCGAGTGCTAACACCAAACGAGTTACGCCAGTTTCAGCAGCATAAACAACCAGCTCGCTTTCTGGCTAAGCGCTTTGCAGCGAAAGAAGCTGCCGCCAAGGCGATTGGCACTGGCATTGCGGCTGGTGTGACTTTTCAAGATTTTGAAGTGTCTAATAATGCTGCAGGGCGACCCTTGCTGACCCTCTCGGGTCAAGCGCTGCAGCTGGCCAATGCACAAGCGATAACCAATTGCTGGTTAAGTCTTTCTGATGAGCGTCACTATGCATTGGCGACTGTGGTATTAGAATCGGTCAGCCCTTGAGGCGGCGATTCAATGAGCTGCTCCAGCAAATCCATCAATTCGAAATATTCTGGTTCAACGTCTTGTTGGCCATATTGCTCCTTGAGCAAACGTTCGAGGGTGCCAACTACTGACTTCAGCTTTGGGATGCCTGCGTAGCAACAAGCACCATGCAAACGGTGCACCTGAGCTTTTAGCGTTGCGGCGTCTTTTGCCTGCCATGCCTGCTCAATTGCATCTCGTGATTCGGGCAGTGATTCGATCAGTAAATGCAGCATTTCTTTGGCTAAATCGGCTCGGCCTCCGGCTTGATTAAGCGCTTGCTGCCAATCGATTAGGGGGTGGCAAAGCTCTTTCGATTGCTGCTTTTGCTGGTTGAAGGTATACCAGTGCTGCAGAATACTATCGAGTAAATTTTCTTCGATGGGTTTGGTCAGATAATCATCCATACCGCTGGCTAGCAAGTTGGCTTTTTCTTCAGGCAAGGCGTGCGCTGTAACGGCGACCACCGGGGTGTGCTGATTGTATTCCCCTTGGCGAATGGTTTGTGTCGCGGTTACGCCATCAACATTGGGCATTTGAATATCCATGAAAATGATATCAAATGACTCTTGTGCTGCCATTTCAATTGCTTGCTCGCCATTATTAGCCATTGCAACTTGCGTTACTTTCTCTTTGAGCAAGGTGACAATCAACTTCAGGTTGGCTGGATTATCGTCCACTGCCAATACTTTCATTGGCATTTTTTCGGCTCGCTGAAGCGATTGATGACCGACAGGGAATGCTTTGGTGGTTCGGGTCATGCGCTGCAACGCATTGAGCAAGCGGTTGCTAACCAAAGGTTTGCGTAAGTGACTAATGAACATGCCTTGGTAATTCTCAAGGTGTTCTAGTTCATGTTGACTGGATACTGCCGATAGCAGCACGGCATGACGGGTAATGTAAGTGAGAGCCTGCAACTGAGCTTGCAGCTGATTGCTATCAAATTCGTCAATTGCAACGACGACGTAGTCGTACTTGACGCTGCGCTTAAGTAGCGACTGCCATTGTTGCTTGCTCCGACATGGGGTAACGTTCATCAGCCAGCCATGCATAGGGGTTTCCAAGCTTTCCAGCGAGTAAGCTTGCGGCTCGTAGATCAGTGCGGTTTTGCCTGCCAACATTTCTGACTGGCTGTGATCGCCTAACGCAATCGGACTTAGACGGCAGCACAGGGTACACCAGAAATATGAGCCCTGATGCAACTCACTCTCTAGGCCAATATCACCATCCATTTCTGCTAGCAGTCGTTTAGTGATCACCAGACCCAAGCCGGTGCCGCCAAAACGTCTTGAGATGCTTGCGTCAGCTTGCGCAAATGCTTGGAACAGCGCTTCTTGCTGCTCATTGGAGATACCAACACCGGTATCCTTCACTTCGAGCTTGAGGCACACATTGTCGCCGCGAACTTGATCAACGCTAATCCGCAGAGTGACGCTACCCTGCTCGGTAAATTTAATCGCATTACCAACCAGATTGGTGATGACCTGCTTGATCCGCAGGGCGTCGCCGAGCAGATCATCGGGCACTTTGTTATCGATGATAAAGGCAAAATCGATACCTTTATGGTGTGCCGTTGGTGCTAGCAACTGCATCACCTCATCGACTGCATCACGCAAAATAAATGGCACTTGCTCGAGTGTCAGCTTACCGGCCTCTAGTTTCGATAAGTCGAGAATGTCATTGATGATACCCAGTAAGTTTTTCGCCGAATTATCAATGGTCATCACTTGGTCATATTGTGACGTCGTCAGTGATGTTTTTAACAGTTGACGGGAGAAACCCAAGACCCCATTGAGCGGAGTACGTAGCTCGTGACTCATGTTGGCCAAGAACTCAGTTTTGACCCGGGCAGCCTCTTGCGCCCTGCGTTTGGCTAAGTCCAATTCAACGTTTTGAATTTCAATCTGTTCTAGGGTTTGACGTAAATCGCTGGTTGCTTGCTCAATATTGTTCTGCATTTCCAAGTGGTATTCGGAAATGGATTTCGCCATGGCGTTAAGACCATTTTTCAAGTCATCGAGCTCGCCGATGTGTTGGCCGCCAAGTCGAGTCTCAAGCTTACCTTTGCGAATATTATCGATGGCATGAACCATCTCGGTAATTGGCTTGGTCACTTTACGGACTAAGCGAATGGTAAACACCATACAAACGCAGATCCCAAGCAGCACAATTAAGAAGGTATAGAATGCTGCTCGATGCTGATTGAGCATGGTCGGCGAGTTGTCTAACTGCAGCGTCAGATAGCCCAACGGTGTCGGTGGTAAACCAACATCCTGCTTTGCCGAGCTTAGGATTGGGGCTCGAAACAAAATCGAGTTGTTGCTGTAGTTATACTCAATGTCAGTGGTGTCTGGCATCGGCTCATCCGGAGTAAGTCGGAACGAGTCAAACTGGCGATGAAAGTTGGAGCTGACAAAGACCTCATGATCAGGGGTGAATACTGTGATTGAGCGAACGGCCGGGGAATGTTTGCGATGGGTGACACTTAACAAACGCATCAATTTTTCGCGATCATTGGTCACTAAGCCCTGTTCCGCAGCAATGGTTAGTGGCTCAATAATGTTGGTGCCGTCTTTGACCAACTGCATCTCGAGTTGCTCATATCTTGTCACCGTAAAATACGAGCCCAGCAACAAGCTCACCAGCACAGTTGGTGCTAATGTCAGTAAGATTACCCAGGTGCGCAAACCGTACTTTGTCATGGTGATGGATTATGGGACAATTCGGCAAATACAAAGGGCTATAATGACACAGCCTCGATCATTTGCACACTTTGTGCGCTGAGCAAGAGCAATTACTCACACATCACCACTATGGCAAACTTCTTTACTCCCAAGAAACGACAAAATAAACAAGTGTTCCAATGTCAGCTCAACGACTTGGATAGTCATGGTCAAGGCGTAGGGCGTTGGCAGCAACGCGCGGTGTTTGTTGCCGGAGGCTTGCCAGGTGAGACTGTCCAAGTTCAAGCCATGGTGCCGAGTAAAGGGCCAATAAAAGCACAGCTGAAAAATATCTCCAAGGCCTCGGAATTTAGGCAAGTGGCTCCTTGTCAGCACTATCATCAGTGTGGTGGTTGTCAGTTGCAGCACCTGCAAGCAGACCAACAAATTCAATACAAACAGCAGGCGTTGCAACGGATGTTGGCTAAAGTTGGGGTAACCATTGACCATTGGGCCTCAGCGATCCATTCACCATCTGATCTAGGCTACCGCAGCAAAGCTCGGTTAGCGTTGGATGTTAGGGGACGGGTCAAACTCGGGTTTCGCCATCAGGAACGTCAAACCATTGTGCCAATTCAGCAATGCCCAGTGCTCGCTGAACCACTGCAGCCGCTGATTAAACCATTGCAAGAGCTGCTCAAGCAATTGGCTTCAGCATCCGATGTTGGTCATATTGAATTGCACCTAAGTGGGCAACAGCCTGCGGTTTGGCTGCATCGTCAAGGTGCTTGGTCGCAACCCGAGCGGCAATTGATCGAACAGTGGTGCCAGCAACACGAAGTTCGACTGCTAACGCAAGATTCTGAGCTCAGTTATCATCTTGGCCAATTTGATGTGACTATTTACTATTGTCGAAGCCACTTCATTCAGAGCAATCGTCAGGTCAATGAACAGATGGTTGCGCAGGCGGTTAGTTGGCTGGAAATGACAGGCAGTGAAACCGTATTGGATCTATTTTGTGGTGCCGGCAACTTCAGCCTACCGTTAGCGACTAAAGCTAAAAAGGTCGTTGGGGTTGAGGGCGTGGCTGCGATGGTGACGCAAGCTCACTCGAATGCTGAGCGCAATCAACTAACAAATGCCGAGTTCTATCAGGCTGATTTGTCGCAACGACTGGATTTACAGCCTTGGTGGCAACCGGTCGATATCATTGTTCTCGATCCTGCTCGCGCAGGTGCGCAGGCCGTAGTGGAACAACTGCCTCACTGTCGAGCTAGTAAAGTGCTCTATATCAGCTGCAATCCGACGACATTGGTCAGAGATTCGGCTATTTTGCAACGCCATGGCTATCAAGCTGAAAAAGCAGGGGTGATGGACATGTTTCCACACACTCATCATCTTGAATCGATGATCTTGTTCAGTAAGAATTAACAGCAACACGTCTTAGTCCTGCCGACAAAGGAGTTTTATCATGGTTTCGGTGCGCCAAGCCCACCAACAGGATCATACGTCAACCGCAGATTGGTTGGCTGCTCTGCCACTCGCTAATCACACCCAGGCACAACGTTTTACCGAGGTGTATCAGTGCGTAGCGGATGTTGCTGGCGAAACCGATGAAAACCAAGAGTTGCTCCGCCAAGGACGCGAGATGGTCGAAATTCTCGTGACCTTGAATATGGATATCGATACTTTGCTGGCAGCGCTCATGGTGCCTCTGGTGCAAGCCAATGCCATCAAGCGAGAGGATATCGAACAGCAGTTTGGTGCTGATATTCAAACGTTGATTCAAAATGTCGACACCATGGATGCGATTAGCACGCTTCATAACCAAAGCGAAAGCGCTTCTGCTGCACAGGTCGATAAACTGCGCCGCATGTTGTTGGCAATGGCGGAAGATGTCCGCGCCGTGGTGATCAAATTAGCATCTCAGATTTGTTATCTGCGATCGGTGAAAAATGCTGATGAAGACACCAGAGTGATGGTTGCGCGTCAGACGTCAACGATTTATGCGCCGTTAGCAAACAGATTGGGAATCGGCCAATTAAAGTGGGAGCTGGAGGATTACGCATTTCGCTATCAGCACCCTGAAACCTACAAGCAAATTGCCAAGCAGTTGAAAGAGAAGCGCTTAGACCGCGAGCGCTACATCACTGAATTTGTTTCTGCTCTTGAAACCGCGTTGGATAAAGAAGGCATCAAAGCCGATGTGCAAGGACGTCCGAAGCACATTTACAGCATCTGGAAAAAGATGCAGCGTAAGAACCTCACTTTCGATAAGTTGTTTGATGTCCGTGCCGTCCGGATCTTAACTGAACAACTGCAAGACTGTTACGGGGCATTAGGAGTAGTGCATACCAACTGGAAGCACTTGGCTAAAGAATTCGATGATTACGTTGCCACGCCGAAGCCTAACGGCTATCGCTCGATTCATACGGTGGTGATTGGCCCTGAAGGCAAAAACGTTGAGATTCAAATTCGTACCCATGAAATGCACGAAGATTCCGAATTGGGAGTTGCGGCGCACTGGAAGTATAAAGAAGGTGGCAGCTCGAGCAGCAAGTATGAAGAGAAAATCGCTTGGCTGCGGAAGATTTTGGCGTGGCAAGATGATGTCGCTGAAAGTGGTGATTTAGCAGAAGAGTTGCGTAATCAGGTCGTCGAAGACCGGGTCTATGTGTTCACTCCAAATGGCGATGTGGTTGACTTGCCAGCAGGCTCCACGCCGCTCGATTTTGCGTACTATGTTCATTCTCAAGTGGGTAACCGCTGCATTGGCTCAAAGGTCGACGGCCGTATTGTGCCGTTCACTTATACCTTACAGAGCGGCGACCGAGTTGAAATCCTAACGGCTAAAAATGGCAAGCCAAGCCGCGATTGGTTGAACCCTAATATGGGTTACATCAACTCGGCACGAGCACGAGCCAAAGTTCAGCACTGGTTCAAACTGCAGGATAAGGACTCCAACCTGCAAGCAGGCAAAGATCTACTTGAAACCGAACTGGCCAAAGTGAACATCGATATCAAGCACATTGGCTTGGCGGTCAAGCGCTTTAATGTCAATCGTGTCGAAGATCTGCAGGCTGCAGTTGGTGCCGGTGATATTCGCTTGAATCAAGTGATTAATTACTTGCAAAGCCAGCTTCACAAACCCAGTGATGAAGAGCTTGCCGAGCGTCTGATTAAGCGAACGAACCACTCGGCTAAAAAGAAAAGTAAGGATGCAGTGGTAGTTGATGGTGTTGGTAACTTGATGACCAACATAGCCCGCTGCTGCCAACCCGTGCCTGGCGATGCCATTGGTGGTTACATTACCCAAGGTCGTGGTATATCGGTGCACCGTTTGGACTGCGATCAGTTTCATGATCTGGCTGAAGCCCATCCAGAGCGAGTGATTGATGTGCGCTGGGGAGAAAACTACTCCGGCGGCTACGCCATTACCATTCGAGTTGTGTCGATGGATCGCAGTGGCTTGCTACGTGACATCACCACCTTGCTGGCCAATGAAAAAATTAATGTCATGGGTATGACGACGCGTTCTAATGCCGCGGACCAAACTGCGACCATCGATATGGATGTTGAAATCTACAATATTGATACCGTTGCTCGAATGCTAACGCGAATCGGCCAGCTCAACGGAGTGATTGAAACTCGCAGGCTTTAGGTCACCGGAACAAACTGGCTGTTGCAGCTCAATGCCCGAACCCTGTCATCAAGCACAATCTCAATGGGGCATGTTGTTGGTGTTTGAGGGGACAAGTATTTGGAGTAGACGGGTTGTCGCAGCTTAATGCTACAAGACGTCGTGAAAACATCCCTGTTGGCTCAGCGGCCGCGTCCATGCGGCCGATGCTTGTATCCTCAAGCTCCAACAACCCGTTGTCGACTCAATCGTAAAGGAGAATTCCGTGAGCCAATCCAGCTCGATTCAACAATTGCTCGATATCATGGCCAAGCTACGCGATCCCAATGGTGGTTGCCCTTGGGACATCAAACAAGATTTTGACAGCATTGTGCCATACACCATCGAAGAGGCTTATGAGGTCGCCGATGCCATCGAACATCGCGATTTTGAAGAGCTGCGTCTAGAGCTGGGTGATTTGTTGTTGCAGGTGGTCTTTCATGCCCAGATGGCAAAAGAGCAATCCTTGTTTGATTTTGATGATGTTGTCGCCGGTATTAATGACAAGCTTATTCGCCGTCATCCTCATGTTTTTGCCAACAAAGAGTTCGTCGATGAAGCTGCAGTATCGGCTAATTGGGAAGCAGAGAAACAAAAAGAACGAGCTCAAAAAGGGGCGGTGAAAACCGGATTACTTGATGCGGTGACCGTTGGTTTACCGGCCTTAATGCGCGCGAATAAATTGCAAAAAAAGGCCTCAAAGGTCGGCTTTGACTGGCCAACACCCGAGCCAGTGTTCGATAAAATCAAAGAAGAGCTGGATGAAGTAGCTGACGAGCTGGCTGCCGATAAAGTTGATCACTCTCGTCTTGAAGCAGAAATCGGTGACCTATTGTTCGCAGTGGTCAATTTAGCGCGCCATCACAACATTGACCCGGAGCATGCGCTACGCATTAGTAACGGCAGCTTTCAACGTCGTTTCGGCTTTATTGAGCAAACGCTAGCTGAACAAGGACGCTCGTTTGAAGACAGCAATCTTGCCGAAATGGACGCCCTTTGGCGCGACGCGAAAAAGCACCTCAGCGACAACTAATGCGATCGAAATGCCATTTTAATTGGGCTCGAAATTGACGTCGTGTTGACGGCCGCCAAGAAATTGTTTTGCATTGATTTGGATAAATAAACCGGTTGTTGATGTGGATCAGCTCAAGAGTCAGTGAAAAACTGTGATCTGAGTTTGTTAACCGAGGGGGCCGCTGATATACTGTCGCCCCGTCTTTTGGTGATCTTTTGATCACGCATAACATCTATCACTCAGCTCTCAGGTTCAGAATGACGACTCGTTATATATTTGTCACTGGTGGGGTAGTTTCATCCCTAGGTAAAGGTATTGCCGCAGCATCTCTCGGCGCCGTGTTAGAAGGACGGGGACTGGATGTCACCATCATGAAGCTGGATCCGTATATTAACGTCGATCCGGGTACCATGAGCCCAACTCAGCACGGTGAAGTATTTGTCACCGAGGATGGTGCTGAGACCGATCTGGACTTAGGTCACTACGAACGCTTTATTCGCACCAAGACCTCAAAACGCAACAACTTCACCACAGGTAAAGTCTACGCCGACGTGCTTCGCAAAGAGCGTCGCGGTGATTACCTCGGTGCCACTATTCAGGTCATTCCACACATCACCAACGCGATTAAAGAGCGCGTGATTGCCGGTGGTGAAGGCCATGATGTAGCCATTGTTGAAGTCGGTGGCACCGTTGGTGATATTGAATCACTGCCGTTCTTAGAAGCCATTCGTCAGCTCGGCGTTGAACTAGGCCGCGAGCGCGCCATGTTCATGCATCTGACTTTGGTACCGTACCTCGCAGCTGCCGGTGAAGTGAAAACCAAACCGACCCAGCACTCGGTAAAAGAACTCCGTTCAATTGGTATTCAGCCAGATATTCTAATCTGTCGTTCTGATCGGACCATTCCTGCTAATGAACGTCGCAAGATTGCTTTGTTTACCAATGTTGAAGAACGTGCTGTTGTGGCACTGAAAGATCTCGACAGCATTTACAAGATTCCATCGGTGCTGAAATCGCAAGGGCTCGATGAGCTAATTTGCCGTCGCTTCCACATTGATGTACCCGAGGCCAACCTTGGCGAATGGGAACAGGTGATCTTTGAAGAAGCCAACCCAGTCGGAGAAGTGACCATTGGTATGGTGGGCAAGTATATTACTTTGCCAGATGCCTATAAATCAGTGAATGAAGCGCTGAAGCACGGTGGTTTGAAAAACCGCTTGAATGTCACCATCAAATACATCGATTCACAAGATGTTGAGAGTAAAGGTGAGGAAGTTCTTGAAGGCATTGATGCTATTTTGGTGCCGGGTGGCTTTGGCGAACGTGGTGTCGAAGGCAAGATTGCCGCGGCCCAATATGCTCGTGAAAACAAAATTCCATACCTAGGTATTTGCCTTGGTATGCAAGTTGCGCTGATCGAATTTTCGCGCAATGTCGCTGGTTTGCAAGGTGCTCACTCAACTGAGTTTGAGCCCGATTCGCCAGCTCCAGTTGTCGGCCTAATCACCGAATGGCTTGATGCCGAAGGTCAGGTTGAGCAGCGCACCGAAACAAGTGACTTAGGCGGCACCATGCGTTTAGGTGGTCAGCAATGTCACTTGGAAGATGGCTCAAAAGCTCGTGAACTTTACGGTAATGCCACTATTGTTGAGCGTCACCGTCATCGTTATGAAGTCAATAACAACTATGTTGACAAGCTAAAACAAGCCGGTTTGGTGTTCTCTGGCTTAAGTGAAGACAAAAAGTTGGTTGAGATCATTGAGCTGGCAGACCATCCGTGGTTTATTGCGTGCCAATTCCACCCGGAGTTCACGTCAACCCCGCGTGATGGCCACCCACTGTTTAGTGGCTTTGTGAAAGCCGCTGGTGAGTACCAAAAAGCCAACTAAACTTTAAACGCCGAATTCAGGGCCGTTGAGTAAGTAGTTCAGCGGCTTTCATTTCACACGTAAATAAATGGATATGAGGAATAACCATGTCTGACATCGTTAAAATCATCGGTCGTGAAATCATCGACTCTCGTGGTAACCCAACTGTTGAAGCCGAAGTACACTTGGCTGACGGCTCTGTAGGCCTAGCAGCTGCTCCTTCTGGTGCTTCTACTGGTTCTCGCGAGGCGCTAGAGCTGCGTGATGGCGACAAAAGCCGCTTCTTGGGTAAAGGCGTTCTTAAAGCTGTTGAAGCTGTGAACGGCCCAATTGCTGGTGCTCTTGTTGGTAAAGATGCCAAAGACCAAGCAGCTGTTGACCAAATCATGATCGATTTGGACGGCACAGAAAACAAATCACAATTCGGTGCCAATGCAATCTTGGCTGTTTCTCTGGCCAACGCCAAAGCTGCAGCTGCTGCCAAAGGCATGCCTTTGTACGAGCACATTGCTGAATTGAATGGCACTCCAGGTGTATTCTCTATGCCTCTACCAATGATGAACATCATCAACGGTGGTGAGCACGCTGATAACAACGTCGACATCCAAGAGTTCATGATTCAGCCAGTTGGCGCGAAAACTCTGAAAGAAGGTCTGCGCATCGGTGCTGAAGTATTCCACAACCTAGCTAAAGTTCTTAAGTCAAAAGGCATGAGCACTGCGGTTGGTGACGAAGGTGGTTTCGCTCCTAACCTAGAGTCAAACGCTGCTGCACTGGCTGCCATTAAAGAAGCTGTTGAAGCTGCTGGCTACGAGCTGGGCAAAGACGTAACTCTGGCTATGGACTGTGCTGCTTCTGAGTTCTACGACAAAGAAGCTGGTAACTACAACATGAAGGGCGAAGGCAAGATCTTCACTTCAGAAGAGTTCAACCACTACTTGGAAGGCCTAGTTGCTGACTACCCAATCGTTTCTATCGAAGACGGTTTGGACGAGTCTGATTGGGACGGTTTCGCACATCAAACTAAATTGCTGGGCGACAAAATCCAATTGGTTGGTGACGATTTGTTCGTAACTAACACCAAGATCCTCAAGCGTGGTATCGACAACGGTATTGCTAACTCTATCTTGATCAAATTCAACCAGATCGGTTCTTTGACTGAAACTCTGGCTGCGATCAAGATGGCGAAAGACGCTGGCTTCACTGCTGTTATCTCTCACCGTTCAGGTGAAACTGAAGATGCAACCATTGCTGACCTAGCTGTTGGTACTGCTGCAGGTCAAATCAAGACTGGTTCTATGAGCCGTTCTGACCGTGTTGCTAAGTACAACCAGCTGATCCGTATCGAAGAAGCTCTAGGTTCTAAAGCTCCTTACAACGGTCTGAAAGAAGTTAAAGGTCAGTAATTGACGCTTTAAGCTTTTAGCTTGTTGATAAATCCTCGCTTCGGCGGGGATTTTTTTTACCCTGAGAAAACTCAATGAGCCGTTCTGACCGTGTTGCTGCTCATATCTAACTACGGGCAACCAGCTGATCCGTATCGAAGAAGCTTTGGGCGAAAAAGCACCGTACAACGGTCTGAAAGAAGTTAAAGGTCAATAATTTATTGGATTACTCCTCAGAAGAGCCCATGACTTCGTTGGAAATGCTCACAAATTCGTCTGGAACGAATTTGAACAGCTTTAGCTGGCCCAGAGGGCGAAGCGCATGGATGCGCGAAGTATTTGCAATAGCAAACTGCGCGTTTCGGTCTTGTCCTGAACACTTCTGAGTTCAATCCAAACAAATTATTTAGCTGATTTAGCTCATTAAAAACCTCGCTCTGGCGGGGTTTTTGCTTTTTTAGAGCGTTCGAGTGTTGCGTTGGGAATGCTCACAAATTGGTCTGGAACGAATTTGAACAGCTTTAGCTGGCCCGGAGGGCGAAGCGCATGGATGCGCAGTGAACCTTGCGCAAACACGGGGAAATCATTGCCGGAGTATACGGTAAGCTAAAAAAGTGACCAAATCTCAAACAAAACTCTTGTTGGCAACTTTTTAAGTTGGCTATCCTTCTGCAACCTCGCATAATAACGTCAAAGTTAATCGAACCGCCCGCTACATGCGTTTTGTTACCCCTATATTGTTGATCTTGCTTGTGCTGCTGCAGTACCGACTTTGGTTCGGCCGCAACAGCATGCCTGATTATGTCGTTCTGACAGAGCGGGTGGCGGAGCAGCAGCTGACCAATGAAAAGCTAAAACGGCGCAATGAACTGCTTTATGCCGAGATTGGCGATTTAAAAAGTGGCTTGGATGCGATTGAAGAACGAGCTCGTAATGAGCTGGGGTTAATTCAAAAAGATGAAGTGTTCTACCGAATTTATCAGGATCTGGAGGAGCCAGATTCATGAGTAATGCCGCCAATCTGGTGGCTGTCATTCCAGCGGCGGGTGTTGGCTCGCGTATGCAGGCTGATTGTCCCAAGCAGTACCTATCCATTGAAGGGCAGCCTGTTCTCTGGCATAGCGTGTCAAGACTACTTGCGCATCCTAGAGTGTCACAGGCGGTCGTTGCTGTGTCGGCCAATGATCCGTACGTCGGCGATATTCAGTGGCCTGTCGACAAACCAGTCCATGTGGTTACTGGCGGCAAAGAGCGCGCTGATTCGGTGTTGGCAGGTATTCGATATGCGATATCAGTTTGTCGAGCCGATTGGGTCTTGGTTCATGATGCTGCGCGGCCTTGTTTGCGGGCGGCAGATTTGGAGCAATTGATTGCCACTTCGATGTCCACCAACATAGGTGGAATCTTGGCAGTGCCCGTTCGCGACACCATGAAACGATCCGACAACGGTGCCATCAGTGCAACGGTTGATCGAACCGCGCTATGGCATGCGCAAACGCCACAGATGTTTCCTGCTGCTGAGCTCGAGTCGGCCCTTGCCTCTGCGCTTACAGCTGGCGCAACCATTACCGATGAAGCATCAGCACTGGAATGGGCCGGCAAGCAGCCATTATTGGTTGAAGGTCACGCCGACAATATAAAAATCACCCACCCTGAAGATTTAGCGTTGGCACGCTTTTACCTACAACAGGAGCTCGTATGATTCGTATCGGTCATGGTTTTGATGTCCATAAATTTGGTGGCGAAGGGCCGGTGATCATTGGTGGTGTATCGATTGATTACGAAATGGGATTAGTTGCTCATTCGGATGGCGATGTGCTGTTGCACGCCATTAGCGATGCGATTCTAGGTGCCATGGCGCTTGGCGATATTGGTCATCATTTTCCAGATAACGATGATGCTTATGAAGGGGCAGACAGTCGTGAATTGTTGCGCCAGTGTTTTGCTCAGGCCGAGCAGAATGGCTACGTCCTTGGCAACCTTGACGCCACTATTGTTGCCCAAGCGCCGAAAATGGCGCCGTACATCGAACAAATGAAGCAGCATCTGGCGGAAGATCTCAAGTGTGGCTTGAATCAAGTCAATGTTAAGGCCACGACTACCGAAAGGCTCGGCTACACCGGCCGTAAAGAAGGTATCGCCGCTCACGCAGTGGTATTGCTGCAACGATAATCAAGTAGTTATGACTAAATATTCCCTCGAACAGTTGGCGTATCGCTTTGGTAAGCCAACAGAAACTGCCGCGATTCGTAAACAGCCTGAACACTTTAAAGTACAGGAGCTGATCCGAGTTGAGCCCGACGGCCAGGGCGAGCACTTGTGGTTGAACATTCGCAAACGCGGGATGAATACTCAGTATTTGGTCAAACAGGTGGCGAAGTGGGCCGGAGTGGCGGAGCGACAAGTTAGCCATGCCGGATTAAAAGATCGCCACGCCGTCACTGAGCAGTGGTTGTCGGTCCAATTGCCCGGCAAACCAGATCCCGATTTTCAGTTGCTAGAGTCTGATGATATTCAGGTCATTGCTGCTCATCGCCATTCGCAAAAGCTTCGCCCCGCGGTACTATTGGCTAATCGGTTCGAGTTAACCCTTACCAAAGTTAGCGATCCTCAAGCAGTGATCGAGCGCTGGCAGAAAATCTCCGCTGGGGTACCAAACTACTTTGGTGAGCAACGATTTGGTCATGACTTTGGCAACATAGAAAAAGCCAAGCAGCTATTTGCCGGTAAGCACTTTAAACGTCACCTGCAAGGTTTGTTTTTATCCGCAGCACGTTCTTGGTTATTTAATCGGATTGTTAGTAACCGGATTAATGAGCAACAGCTACAAACTCTTGTTTCCGGCGATATGTTGATGCTGGCGGGCAGTCGAAGCCACTTTATGAATCAAGGTGAAAGTGATCTGCCGCAACGCTTAGCCTCGGGCGATGTGCAGTTGACCGCGCCTATGTGGGGCGAGGGCTTCGAAAAGCTAGCAGGTGACTACGCCCAGTTAGCTCAATCTGTTATCAACGAAGAACCTGAATTGGCCAATGGTTTGGTTGCACAGCGGGTTAAGCTGGCTTTGCGGCCGTTACTATTGAAACCCGAACATGGTCGTATTGACCAAGTTGTCGATGATGTCAGAATCGGCTTTGTGTTACCTTCTGGTTCTTTCGCAACCAGTATTCTTCGCGAATTAGTGTCCTATCAGGATGTTTCAGGGAGTGCCCATGCAGATCTTGGTGAGTAATGATGATGGCGTACAGGCGCCAGGGATTGAAGCGCTAGAACGAGCATTGGCCAATTTGCCTGGCGTCACAGAAGTCATGGTCGTAGCGCCCGATCGCAATTGCAGTGGCGCGTCGAATTCGCTGACATTAGAGAACCCGCTTCGAACCCAGACTTTAGCGAACGGTTATATCTCAGTGAAAGGTACTCCGACCGACTGCGTTCACTTAGCCATCAATGAGTTGTTGCCACAACTGCCAAGTTTAGTGGTGAGTGGTATCAATGCTGGTGCAAATCTGGGCGATGATGTGATCTATTCCGGTACTGTTGCAGCGGCGACAGAAGGGCGATTTTTAGGCCTGCCAGCGATCGCGGTGTCGCAATGCGCGAGAGAGCCAAAACATTTCGCTACTGCGGCAAAAGTGGCAGCGCAAGTAGTTGCCCAGTTGATGAAGTCACCGCTAGAATCGGACCAAATTATTAACGTCAATGTGCCTGATCTGCCATTTGAGCAACTGAAGGGCTTTAAGGTGACACGACTAGGTAGCCGTCATCGAGCTGAGCATATGATTCGGACAACGGATCCTGCCGGTAGAGAAATCTTTTGGCTTGGCCCGCCGGGAGAAAAAGCCGATGCCGGCGAAGGTACCGACTTTCACGCCATCGAGAATGGTTACGTATCCATTACCCCTATTAAGGTCGACTTGACGGCCCATCGGCAACTACCAGCGCTCACCGAATGGGCTAGCCAACTAACACTGGAATGATGAAAGAATTGAATGCCATGTCTCGCAATGGACTGCGCTTAGCCAGCGTATTACAACAACAAGGGATTACCGACCAAGCGGTCCTCAAAGCCATTGCAATGGTGCCTCGAGAGCATTTTGTTGAGTCGATCTTAGGCCATAAAGCCTACGAGAACACCGCGTTGCCAATTGGCCAAGGGCAAACCATTTCGCAACCCTATATTGTTGCCAGAATGACTGAGCTGTTGCTGCAAAACGCGCCGCAATCGGTATTAGAAATAGGTACCGGATCCGGCTATCAAACTGCAATTTTAGCGGCGCTCGGTTTGAAGGTGTTTAGTGTTGAACGAATCCGTTCGTTGCAGTGGCAGGCGAGGCGACGTCTCGGCCAGCTTGACTTGCATGGTGTGTCGATGCGTCATGGCGATGGTTGGCAAGGCTGGCAAAGCAAAGGGCCGTTTGATTCGATTATTGTCACAGCCGCAGCGGCGGAAGTGCCTGAAGCATTGAAACAACAGTTGAATATTGGCGGAAGATTGGTGATCCCTGTTGGCGAAGCGCAACAACAGTTGTACATTATCGACCGACACGAAGACGGATTTTCAGAACAAGTGATTGAAGCCGTTCGCTTCGTACCTTTGGTACCCGGAGATTTAGCATGAAGATATTCACAGGGATGTATGATTGGGTGATGACCAAAGTACAACATCGTCACGCACCGACATATCTCGCTGCCCTCAGTTTTACTGAATCGGTAATTTTTCCCATCCCACCTGATGTGATGCTTGCTCCTATGTCGCTGGCGCAAACTGCCAAGGCATGGCGTTACGCTACCATTACCACGATAGCCTCAATAATCGGCGGTGCCTTAGGGTACTTGCTGGGTTATCTACTATTCGATCCTCTGGTTGTTCCAGTGATTGAATCGATGGGCAAGATGGACAAGTTCAACCTTGTGGTCGACTGGTTTGAGCAATACGGCGTTTGGGTGGTATTCATTGCCGGTTTCTCGCCAATACCCTACAAATTGTTCACCGTCGGTGCAGGCGTTCTAAGCATGGCTTTTTTGCCATTTATGCTCGCTTCTGCGGTTGGACGGGGAATGCGTTTCTTCTTAGTTGCTGGACTGATGGTTTGGGGCGGTGCTGCAATGGAGCAAAAGCTGAGGCAGTACGTTGAGGTACTTGGCTGGCTAGTCGTTGCTCTAGGTGTTGTTTTGTATCTAGTGCTGAAGCATTAGTAGTAATCAGGAGACCTACTTGAACTCACTAAAAGCCATGAAAATATTATGGTTAATGATGAGTCTTGGATTGGCTGGCTGCGCTAGCCAATCACAAAATCCTGCCCCTGTGAGATCAATCACAAAAGATTATTCCCAGCAGTATCAGACAAAAATTACCGGTAACACTTATCGTGTTAAGTCCGGCGACACACTTTTCTCGATCGCTTGGGCTTCCGGTCAAGATCATAAAAACCTGATAGAAATTAATGATATAAAAGCGCCGTATACAATTTTTCCGGGACAGACATTAAAACTGCGTGGAGAAGCCAATAATTCCGTCGTTAGTAAAAAAAATACCGATCGGTCAAATAGTTCAACTCACCAACAAAAAAACATCGACAGTCGTCATAAAAATGACGTTGACTCGACTTCCGCACAGGGATATCGTCAGGTCAAGGCTGGTCAAGAAAGAAGCAGTACGGCTCAGACCAAACCGCGCCCATATGGACGTGTAAAACAGTGGCTTTGGCCCACCAAGGGAACTTTATCGGGACGATTCTCGGCATCTTCTCTCGGCTCCAAAGGTATTGATATAAAAGGTAAATTTGGTCAAGCTATAACCGCTTCTGCTGAAGGAAAGGTCGTTTACGCCGGGTCTGGACTGCGTGGTTATGGTGAACTCATCATCATCAAACATTCCGACGAATTCCTTAGCGCTTACGCCCATAACAGTGTCATTCGTGTCACTGAAGGACAATGGGTGAAGGCTGGTCAATTGATTGCCAATATGGGTAGTACGGGGACTGATTCGGTCAAGCTGCACTTTGAGATTAGATACAAAGGAAAGCCAGTCGATCCCATGAAATATTTACCTAAATAGGGCGGTCTGTTGGAGCGGGGGCTCCGTACGCAAGGTAGCACTACAAAAATACATAGGGATATTAGGTTGGGAGAATGGGTATGACTCAAGAAGCACAAGCAGTCACTTTGGAAGACGAAATCCACGAACAAGATGAAGCGTTTGAAGTCGTTGAAGCAGAAACAAAACGGACGAACTCCAAAGGTAGAGAATCGCTCTTAAGCGACGAAGTCACACAGCAAGATTTACAAAAAAACCTCGATGCAACGCAACTTTACTTAAGTGAAATTGGCTTTTCGCCGCTACTCACTGCGGCCGAGGAAGTGTTTTTTGCCCGCCGCGCTCTGAAAGGTGACGAGCGAGCAAGAAAGCGGATGATCGAGAGTAACCTGCGATTGGTTGTAAAAATTGCCAGACGTTACAACAATCGCGGCTTGACGCTGCTAGATCTCATTGAAGAAGGTAATCTGGGCTTAATTCGCGCAGTAGAAAAATTCGACCCTGAGCGCGGTTTCCGCTTTTCTACATACGCCACTTGGTGGATCCGACAAACCATCGAACGTGCGATTATGAATCAGACGCGAACCATTCGTTTGCCGATTCATGTTGTCAAAGAACTGAATGTTTACTTGCGTACAGCTCGTGAGTTGGCTCAATCGTTAGATCACGAACCGACTGCGGAAGAAATCGCCATGAAACTCGACAAGCCTGTCGAGGATGTCAGCCGTATGTTGCGCCTGAACGAAAAAATCAGTTCAGTCGATACACCAATAGGCGGTGGTAATGACAAAGCATTACTCGACGTGATTGCCGATGAAAATGATTCAGGACCCGAAGAACGGTTACAAGATTCTGATATGCAGCGCAACATTGTCCGTTGGTTGGAAGACTTGAATCCAAAGCAACGAGAAGTACTGGCTCGTCGTTTTGGTCTTCTCGGCTACGAACCATCAACGTTGGAAGATGTTGGTTCTGAAATTGGATTGACTCGTGAGCGCGTACGTCAGATTCAAGTCGAAGCGCTCCGTCGCCTGCGTGACGTATTGAGCAAAAATGGCTTATCTGTCGAGTCGCTGTTCAAAGCCTAGACAGACAATTGTCGCAGACACGAAAAGGGAGCAGCTGCTCCCTTTTTTAATGGTGCTTTGGTAGCGGTTACACCACAGTGACAACCATATCGTCGGCTATCCCCTCAAGCTCTTCGGCAAGTTCTTCGCTTTTAAGACTATTGGGAACTTTAAGCATCAGTCGCGCAGTGAAGACGCTGCGACCAAGCTCTGCAACACCAATGCGCTGGCAGTCCATATCAACTAGCTCAATGCTCTCTGAATCCAACACCTGAGTTATCTCATTGACGATGCCGGCTCTGTCGCTTGAATCAACCACCATTTCCACAATCGAACTAGGCGGCGGTGTTGGCTCTCCTTCGGAAAACACTGCGCATATCGCCGGCTCATTGTTAAAAATATCTTTTAGTGGCTGAACTTGTGGTTGTGGCAGTTCTACTTTGATTAAGGCTGAAATCTGATCGTCGAGGTGGTTGACCTTACTGGTGAGCCATTTGCCACCGAGTTCATGGGTCTTCGCCGCAAGATCTTTTAACAGACCAGGTCTGTTGTTTCCCATTAGGGATGCTACAAGAATTGCGCTCATAAATAGCTCTTTGTTAATTATATGTTAATGAAGCTTGCTTTTCTGGGTGCCCATCCGGCAGCCAATCCACTCATTTCCAAGTATCAAGACTTTACCAAGCACAAAATCACTATGATTGAAGTGCTGTGACGACTTATTGATCACCGTCAATTAACAAAATCGCAACCAATATAAAGTGCCATTAACAAAATTCATCTGGAGATAACAAATGAAAAATCGCTGGCTCATTGCCGCATCGGCGGTAGGTGTTCATGCTTCGATTGGCTCTGTATATGCGTTCAGCGTATTTAAAAAGCCATTGGGTCAACTTATTGAAACTGCAACCAACAACGAAATTGCGTTGACGTTTAGTTTGGCTATTTTCTTCTTAGGTATGGCTGCAGCCATTATGGGGCACTTTGTTGAAAAGCATGGTCCTCGCAAAGCTGGTATTTTGTCCGCTAGTTTCTTTGGTGGTGGTTTATTAGTTGCGGGCCTTGGCGCCGCGATGGAAAACCTCTACATCATCTGGCTCGGTTATGGTGTGTTAGGTGGTATCGGCCTTGGTATTGGTTACATTACGCCTGTGTCAACGTTGGTTAAATGGTTCCCAGACCGTCGCGGTTTGGCTACTGGCCTAGCGATCATGGGCTTTGGTTTTGGTGCCATGATTGGTGCGCCAGTATTTAACTTCATCATTGAGTACTTCGGTGTTCAGAACGGTGGTATTGCCAACACTTGGTTCATCATGGGTGTGGTTTACATCGTTGTGATGATGTCTTCTGCCCTCTATCTAGAGCGCCCACCACAAGGTTGGATGCCTGCTCACATGAAAGAAGCCATTGAGTCAGGCAAGCAGAAAAAAGTTGAAGATTTGTCTCAGCAAACTGCTAACGAAGCCGTTAAGACTGGTCCTTTCTGGGGCTTGTGGGTGATGATGTTCATTAACATTTCGTGTGGCATTGGTGTGATTTACTCTGCCTCGCCTTTAGCGCAAGAAAGTATTGGCTTGAGCGCGGCGGAAGCGGCAGCAGTTGTTGGCTTGATGTCATTGTTTAATGGTTTGGGCCGTATTGGTTGGGCGTCGTTCTCTGATGTACTGGGCCGTGGCCAAACTTACATGGTGTTCTTCTTGATTCAAATTGCTGCGTTTGTGATTCTGCCAAATATCACTAGCGTACTTGTCTTCCAGATTGTGTTGTACACCATTCTGACCTGTTACGGTGGCGGCTTTGCTACCCTACCTGCATTTATCGGTGATCTGTTCGGCACCAAAGAACTCGGAGCGATTCATGGCTATGTATTGACTGCATGGGCAGCCGCAGGTTTGGCTGGCCCACAAATCAATGCGTACCTGCATACGTTGACTGGTTCTTATGAGCTGACACTGTACATCTTTGCTGGTGCTTTCGTGCTGGCTCTGGCTACCTCACTGCTAATGATTAGCTACATCAAGCGTGCTCGTGCAGCGAAAGATTTAGAAGAAGCACAAGGTAATGTTGCCGTTGCCTAAACAGTAACTCTACCAACACTAAAAAGCCGACTGCAGAGTCGGCTTTTTGCTATCTGGGTAAGTGGGCTACAGTTTTACTTGGCGAATATCTCGTTTGCGCAGATGGAGCTTGGCAATGCGTTTACTCAGGGTATAAATCCGTTTTAAGGCATCGATCCATTCCATTTCCAAGTGGAACAACTGCAGCCGCTTGCCATCTTGATCGGACAATCGTTGGGCTTGGTGCTCCAATACCGTTTCAAGCAGTGAATTCAATTCGCGCTTGGCCCTTAGCACTCGGGTGGCTAAATCTCTGTCATTGCGGCGAACTGCATTGACGCAATCGAGCAAAGCATCATTAACCCGCTCTTGAGCCTGATCCAAAGTATTGCGCATGATCGGGCTAATCACCAAATCGTGGTTGAGGGCGTTGTAAGCCAGCGGCAACATGGTATCGACCACCAAATCGGCGATGCTCTCCAACTGATCGGTAATACTGATCAACTGGATCTGGTGGGCACTTTGGGCATCAGACAGTGGTTCTAAACGCAGCCTGCCCAAGTAAGCTAGAATTTTGCCATGAAGCCGATCGACCTCTTCTTCAATATCCTCAATCTTCTGCAGTTGCTCTCGTAGCGCCTGTTTTCTCGCGGCATCCAGAGTGCTGCAAGACAATGGCGGTAGCATATTAACCATATTACAAACACGACGTCCGATGCGTCCTAACTCCAAGTGAGCTTGGGTCAGCGCGAGGTCGGGGGTTTGCAACAATTCTTCTGCCAAGTATTTGGTACGAATGGTTTTGTTCTCGCCTTTTAATTGATGGGGCACAACTTTACGGGCGAACCAGACAAATACCCCGGCAAAAGGCAGCATTACTATCGTATTGAAAACGTTAAACAAAGTATTGGCGTTGGCGATTTGGCGTGGTATTTCGGCAGCGCTTCGAGCAACACCTTCAAGATTACTATGTGCTGGTGAAATCGCTACGCTAATGTCGCTGAGCAGAGCAATCAAAGGTATCCAAATCAGTACGCCTATGACGTTAAACGCAACATGCACGGCTGCTGCTTGCACTGCTTCTCGTGGTTTGCCAATCGCGGCCAAGACCGCCGTAATGCAAGTGCCGATGTTAGCACCCATCGCTAGTGCAATACCTGTTTCGAGGGGGATTAACCCTTGTCCAGCCATGACGATAACAATACCTGTCGTGGCTGACGACGATTGCACGAGGGCGGTAAATGCCGCGGCTAGTGAAATGGCGATGAACACATTGTCCATGTGTGCCATGGTGTTGATAAAGGGCTCATAGCTTCGTAGCGGCGCCATGGCGTCGCCCATCATATTCATGCCAAGAAAGATCAGGCCCAAACCAAACAGCATGTTGCCATAATGGCGAATTTTTTCATTGTTGGCGGTGAATTGAACTAGAAATCCCACAGCGACCATTACCATGGCAGTTTTGGTGACTTTAAAAGCAACGATTTGTGCCGTGACTGTGGTACCTATGTTGGCTCCCATGATGACACCAACGGCTTGTGTCAGAGACATCAAACCGGCGGAAATAAAGCTGACTAACAGCACCGTGGTGACCGATGACGACTGGATGATGGCGGTAATGCCAGTGCCTGTTAGCGTTGCCATCACTCGATTGGTGGTGAGCTTGGCCAACAAAGTGCGCATCCGGTCGCCCGCAGCCCGCTTTAATGCCGCCGACATTTTATCTAAGCCATAAAGGAATAAAGCAAGACCACCAAACAGGCCTATTAGCATTGGCCCGTAAGATAATTCATCGGTGTTAGCGGCTAACACCGAAAAAGGTACAGCCAGACTGCTCCAAGCCACTAGTCGCAAAGTGAAGCGACAAAAAAGAGTACTCGTCATCGAATAACCTTCAACAAATAGGGTTACTACTAATTAATTGCTGAGGCTCGGGGAATGTCGAATGACCATGTCACATTTTGGTAATTAATCATCCACTTATGGATAAATGTGCATAACTAGCCGGTGACCTCATTTGTTTTGTGGTTTATTTGTGTTACATAGATCACAGTTTTGTGTCATTTTATTCGTACCACGATGGCTCTAGGAGGTTTGGCAGTCGTCCAATGGCATATTTTTCTCCCCCTTCAACACGCTCGCCGTGGTTTATTGCGGCGATAAAGGCAAGCTTGCTGACTGCTGGCTTTCTGCTTTGGGGACTGGTGCACGACAATCTTGTTGTCATGAGTGCCATGTCGATGGGGGTGTCGGCTGCCGCCTTGTCTGATCATCCCAGTCAATATGCCAAACGCTGGGTGACGCTATTGTCGATGTTGGTCAGCTTTGGTCTGGCATCGGCCTCTGTGGTTGTTTTGTACCACCTACCATGGCTGTTTGCCGCTGGCCTCGGTATTTCTACATACATGTTGCTGATGGCTAGTGCATTTGGCCCTAGGTTTGGCCGAATTAGCTTTGGTGCCTTGAACATCGCCGTGTTTACCATGCTTAGCTACAACCATCATCAGCAGCCCGAGTGGTTACCTGTCATGTTGGTAGGTGGCTCTTTGAGCTATTTCGTCCTTTCCAGTGCCGTTCATTTAGTGTTGCCCAACTTCAATTTGGAACACGATAGCCGCCAATTGTTCTCGACGCTGGCCAAGTACCAACTCCTCAAGGCACGCTTCTTTGACGATGGCACTGATCCTGCGGAACTGCGTTTGCGACTGGCAAAGATTGGCGCGCAAGCTTCTATGGCTCTGGCCAATGTCCGTCAGCAACTCATTGTTCGGCAAAATCAAAACCTCACCGCCAACCATCAATCCGGTTATCTGGCCCAATTCTTCAAAGCACAGGTATTGTTGGAACGCTTGAGCTCGTCGCATTTGTTGTATCAGGAATTGCGCGAGGAGTTGGCTGATACGTCGTTGCCGAGCCGAATTCAGCGGGTGATGGTTGGTTTGTCGAAACGCATGTTGCGACAGCCGCGCTATCGAGCGCTGCAAAGCTACCAGATGGACGATGCGGTGGCGGATGAATTGGCCAAGCTTGAACAAAGTGTTGAACGGTTGGCTAAGCGTCAGGTGTTTAGCTCTCAATGTGGTAGTCAATTAAGGTTTCTGTTGACCAACCTGGCTAAAGTGGCTGAGCTAACAGAACGGCAGGTGCCATTTCCCAAAGAAGACTTCCTGTTTTCTGAACAGAGTAAGCTGAAATGGCGTGATTATTGGCGGCTGTGCGTGAACTCGGGGACGCCGTTATTCGGTCATGCGACACGGATGGCCTGTTGCATGTTGGTCGGCTATGGCGTGATTCAACTGCTACCAGCTGATAGCCAAAACTACTGGCTGCTTCTAACGATTCTATTTATCACCAAACCAACATTTTCAGAAACTAAGCAGCGCTTATTGCAACGAATAGTGGGCACTCTCGCTGGTATTGCAATCGCCACGGGGTTGTATTGGTTGGCTCTACCGGCAGCGGCACTCATTGTCATTGCGGTGCTCGCCAAGTTCATATTCTTTTGGTATTTGCAGCAGCGTTACTCGGTCGCTGTTGGCTGTGTCTCGGTGTACGTCGCCATTCTGTTGCAATTCTATGGTTTGGATGCCGAAGCGCTGTTCGTCAAGCGGATCTTAATCACTGTCTGCGCAGCAGCCTTAGTGTACCTGGCATTGCGATACTTGTGGCCTGATTGGTTGCAGCAGCGTTCGCGACGAGTTGTCGCAACCAGTATTAAAGCGCTGGGAGCCTACCAGTCGAGCATTTTCCAACAATACTTAAGCCAACAACGCCACGAAAACGAAGAGTATCGGCTAGCTAGATTTCACGCTCACGTCAGCGAAGCGACATTGGTTGAACATTGGCAAGCGCTATTGGCAGAGCCAAGAACCAAGCAGTCAGAAGCGAGTACCTTGTATTTGTTGACTGGCCGGCTACACGCTTACTTATCTCATCTATCTGCGCTGGCATCGCATCGCGGTACGGTCGATTCAGATACAGCTTTGCCGCTAATCGCTCAGATTGGACAGCGCTTAGGTCAACAATTACAGCAATTGGAAGCGGTACTGCTGAGTAAACCTTTGGTAGGCAGTCAGACTGATCATCGAGAATTGTCACAACGACTTTCACAATTGACATCAACGCTAACAGGCCCTGATTTGATGGTTACCTTTCAGTTGTTGCGGCTCAATGAGAACATTGAGCAAATCCGACAATTACTATTGCGACAGGATGACTGGCAGCTGGCAACCCAAATCAACTGATGCAGAGTTCAAACAATTTGATCTAAATAGTTGATCTCTGTAAGCGCTTACATGATCATGTCGCCCTCGTTTTTGAGGACGTCACTAGTGCATCAGTTAAAGTTTTGGAATGGCAACAAATCGCTCGTCCGCCAGCAGCACGAGCTACAGGTGATCACCGAAATTTCTCGTACCTGGGGGGATCAACCTTGGCATATCGACAATGATGTGACTGCTTTGCCTAAAGCCGATGATGAGGGCAATGTACTCAATGGCTATGCTGATCTGACGGTGACGGTTGCTGGCAATTCAAAGTTCGCCGGGCGCGCTAAAGTCGTCATTGAGCAGCCGATTGCGAAAGGTTTGTTGGGCCTGCGGTTGCTTATTATCAAGCGCCAACGATTGGCGCAATTTAGCAACATTCACAGCTTAGCTGATCTCAAACCACTGCGGGCTGGTATTCCAGCAACTTGGGCAGATGCTGAGTTGTTTAGAGCCAATGGCTGTCACGTGGTTGAGCGTGGCAGTTTTGAACAGATCTTTGAGCGACTTAAGTGCGATGAATTTGATTATGTATCGCTGGGCGCCAATGAAATTCTCGATATCTATCAAAACATGGCCGGTGACGATCCAGAGCTAATCATTGAGCCGACTCTAATGCTCTATTATCCCTTTCCACTGGTGTTTTACGTTGCGCCGAACCAACTTGCTCTCGCCGATATGATTCGTGCAGGGCTCAATGAAATCGCTGGCAACGGCGTATTGGAGCAGTGTTTCGACGACTATTATGGTTTTCCTGTCGGTCAGTTGAACATTCACCAACGGCGGGCTATCAATCTTCATAACCCGTTACTACAAGGTGAGCTAGCGGATTATCAGTCTCCCTTGATGACTAATGCTCGAACATAAAGCAACGTTGGCTGACTCGCTGTTGTTGTAAATAGTTGTTTGCATCCAAGGCCTTGCTAATGACCTGAGTGCGGTTTACAGCCGTATTGTGAATGGCACAATCAGGTTCTGCTTTGTGGCCGCAATTCGCCGTCTATACTCGACGGGTAGTTGTAACTGGCCCTGCCTTCCAATCAACAATAAGAGAGACTCCCATGATCCGTATCTCCAGTCACTTTGATAGTGGCAACATCGAATGCCACGACTGCCAAGATCCACAAAATATCCGCTTGAGCATTCGACAAGACGGAGCAGCAGAATTCTTGCAGTGGTTCCATTTTCGTCTATCCGGAGCTGCTAACACGCCGTGCCGCTTGGTGATCGAGAATGCTGGCGAGTGTTCTTATGTTGAGGGCTGGAATGACTACCGAGCGGTTGCTTCTTATGACCGTGAGAACTGGTTCCGGGTCAACAGCCGGTTCGAAGATGGCAAACTGATTATTGATCATGAGCCTGAACTCAATAGCATTTACTTTGCTTACTTCGCGCCTTACTCCATGGAACGTCACAGCGATCTAGTGGCCTGGGCTGCTGATACTGGTGATTGCGAAGTAGAAGTCATTGGTCGCACTGTCGATGGCCGTGACATGGATCTGCTGACGATTGGTGATGAGCGTGATGGCAAGCTCAAGTGCTGGGTCATTGCTCGGCAACACCCCGGTGAAACTATGGCGGAGTGGTGGATGGAAGGGTTCTTGGCGCGGATGCTAGATGGCACTGATCCGGTCGCTCGTGAACTACGAGATCAAATGACGTTTTATGTCGTGCCCAACATGAACCCTGACGGCTCGTTCCGGGGTCACCTCCGAACCAATGCCGCTGGCGCTAACCTCAACCGCGAATGGCTTGAGCCAAGCTTGGAACGCAGCCCAGAAGTGTTTCATGTGCTCGAACGAATGAAGCAAACAGGTGTCGATTTTTGTTTAGACGTCCATGGTGATGAAGCCTTGCCATACAACTTTATTGCTGGTGCAGAAGGGATTCCGAGTTGGAACGAATTCAAGCAGCAGCAACTTGACCACTTCCAAGCGGAGCTGGTCAAAGCGAGTCCTGACTTTCAAACTCAATTTGGCTATGACAAAGATGAGCCAGGTCAAGCCAATATGACCGTATGCACCAACAATATCGCCGAGCGTTTTGATTGTTTGGCCATGACCTTGGAGATGCCGTTCAAAGATACGGTGGAAACGCCAGACTATGAACAGGGTTGGTCGCCAGAGCGTTGTATGCGTCTAGGTGAAGCCTGTGTCAATGCGATCTACCAGTCGCGCAGTGTATTGAACAAAGGATAACGGCCATGGATATTTCGTTTTCTCAAGCCCAAGCTGTGTATCACGCGGCGTTAAAGCTTGCTGCCGACAAACAAGTGGCCGTTGCTGTCGCAGTGGTTGATGCTCATGGCGAGCTGGTTTGTTACGGCAAAATGGATGGAGTGGCCTTTCACGCTGGGGTGTTGGCGCAAAACAAAGCGTATACCGCGGCGCGCGATCGACAGCCAACCGCTAATTTAGCCCAATGGGCGCAGCAAACTGGCAAGGATTTAGGATATTGGAGTGACCCCAAATTCACCGGCATCGGTGGCGGCATGCCGATTGCGATTGATGGTCAGGTCGTTGGCGCTATTGGCATTAGTGGTATGAGCGAAGAGGATGATGCAAGCCTTGCTCAAGCCGCGATTGATTTAGGGTTATCATAACCGTGATCACTTGAGTGATAATCAGGGGCGATAGCTGTCGCCTCTGATTGTTTAGGTCAATACTGCAACCAATTTTCCCACCGTTCGCTGCTTTCTCATTGCCATTAATGCTTCAGGAATATCCGCCAGCTTGAGAGTTGTCAGTTTCGGTACCGTAATGGTTTGGTTGGCGAGTAATTGATTGACGGCTAATCCAGCGGTGACGATGCTATTGCGACCAAAATCACCCTGAACATGGCCAGAGCCTAAGCTCAACTGATGGCAACCAATCCCTCGTAAAAACGCATCTTGATAATTGTTCGGCTGGCAAGTTTGGACCAATTCCACCAACTGACCATCAAAGCGTAAGCTGTTAGCGCACTTCACTTCATTGTCGCCACCGACGCAGTCGATAGCGATGGCGACGCCTTGCTGATTGGTCGCTTGCAGGACGCTAGTGACGATATCTTGCTGGTGGTAATCGATGGTGATATCAGCGCCGAGAGATTTCACATAAGGATGGTTGGCTGCTGAACAAGAAGTGATGATTTGGCCAATACCAAAATGCTGAGCGAGTTGGATGGCGAAGCCTCCTACGCCGCCAGAGCCTCCAGTGATAAGGATGCTATCGGCACCTCGGGCTGACAGTTTTTCCAATGCCCGCCAAGCGGTCCATGCGGCGCAAGGGGTTGCGGCAGCGACTTCTGGTGTGACATTGGGCAAAGGCGTCAAGGTTCTGCTGTCATGAACGGCGAATTCGGCAAAACCGCCATGATGACGGCGCATATTGCCGTGATAGAGCACTTTGTCGCCGACTTGCCAGCAAGTGACGGCGTCTCCTTTGGCGACAATTTCTCCTGCTACATCAAGGCCGCCGACAAATTCATTGGTCATACCGGCCACCATGCCTTGCCACAAATTGATTTTGCTATCGACCGGATTCAGGCCAACGGCTTGCACCGTGACCAACACATCGTATTCGGTTTCTAGTTGTGGCGTAGGTAGTTCGCGCAGATGAAACAGATCGTCTTCAGGGCTGTAGCTAACGGCTTGCATGGCAGATCCTCGGCGAGAATGGCAGGACACCTTTGAAGTTAACCCAAGGATGCCCGTTATACCAATTTAGCTCGATGATTGTGCAGCCGTTACATCACAACATCGATCACCAACGGATCGGTTCGGCTGGCTTATTGCCTAGGATATCGTCTATTTGCGACATTACTGCTGGCGTTAACTTGTCACTGTGGCTGACCGCTTGGAGATTGTCTTCTAGTTGCGCTAACTTGGATACCCCAAGAATAATGCTGCTGACATTTGGATTTGCTAAGCACCAATTCAACGCCAAGTGATGCAGCGGAATGTCGAGCGATTGCGCGAGTTCGTTAAGCTGACGAATCTGATCAAGTTTGTTGTTTTCACCGATTAACATGTCGCGGAGCCATTCGTAGCCGGGCAAAGCAAGGCGGCTATCGGCCGGAACGCCATCGAGGTATTTGCCGGTCAAAAGGCCGCTGGCTAATGGTGAGAAACTGGTGATGCCAAGTCCCATCAGAGGATAGAGTGGCGCAAATTCGCCTTCAACTTTATCGCGATGCAGCATGTTGTATTGCGGTTGTTCCATCACCGGTGCAATGAGGTTCTCGGCTTTGGCAATGGCCCAAGCTTCGGTGATCTGCTGAGCGCCCCACTCGGAGGTACCCCAATACATGACTTTACCTTGGCTGACCAAATCATGCATGGCGCGAACGGTTTCGTATATCGGCGTATCGATATCCGGACGATGGCAGTAGTAGAGATCTAAGTAATCGACTTGCAGTCGGGATAATGCGGCATGGCAAGCATCAAATACATGCTTGCGGCTTAAACCTCGCTGGGTAGGTTTCTCACCGCCCCAGAACACTTTGCTCGATACCACGTAGCTGTCTCGACTCCAGCCGAGTTCGGCAATGGCTTGTCCCATTAAGCGTTCAGATTCGCCTGCTTCGTAGCCCTCGGCATTGTCGAAAAAACTGATTCCTGCTTCATAGGCATGGGCCATGATGTTCTTGGCGTCAGATAAGTTCACTTGCTTGCCAAATGTAACCCAAGATCCAAGGCTTAACTCACTGATTTGAAGGCCACTTTGGCCAAGACGTCGGTATTGCATCGTTCGCTCCCGCAGATTGCCATGAAGGCATAAATAACGTCTCCATTATAGAAGTTCAGACCAGCGGAAAAACAAACAGCATTGAAAAGATAATTTGTTATATCAAACAATGGGGGGGATTAGTGAGTTATTATCTTCCAATCTTTTCGTGTTAAGTCAACATTTGAGGGTTGCCATGGCAAAAAATCACAAACGAGTGGAACGTCTGCTGTTGTTTTCCAAGGTCGCCGAGTTACTTAGTTTCTCCAAAGCCGCCGAACAATTGGATATCTCTCGAAGTTACCTGTCACAGCAAATCAATCAGCTTGAGAGCGAGCTAAAAACTCAGTTGCTAATTCGCTCCACACGGAAGGTGCGATTAACCACCGAAGGACAAAAAGTGCTGCGGCAAATGCTGGAAATCAATCAAAAGCTGGTTGATATGGAACGCGATTTAAGTCATAGCGACGAATCCGTCAGTGGTTTACTGAAAATAACTGCGCCGGCATTTTTTGGCTCTGCGTACTTGATGCAAGTGTGCAATGAATTCCGCCAGCAATACCCACAAGTAGAGTTCGAAATTGATGTCGGCAACCGACTCGAAGACTTGGCCAAGCGCAATTACGATCTTGCTATTCGTGTTACCAATCAACCACCGGAGAATATGATTGCCAGACAGTTGACCCGTTATGAGCACTGGCTTTGCGCTTCTCCGGCGTATCTGTCACAGCACGGAGAGCCAATAGAGCCTGAAGACTTGCTCCATCACCAGTGCCTGTCACATCCAGCTTGGCGCGAATGGCGTTTGCAGCCGCGTCGTCGTGGCGACGATGAAGCAATAGTGATTGATACCCATGGCGGCTTTGCCGTCAATGATTATGGCGTGCTGATTGAAGCTTGCCTAGCTGGGCATGGTTTGGTTAGAGCGCCGCAGCATTTACTAGAGCAACATGTCAGCGATGGCCGACTACAGCGGCTATTCAGTCACTACCAAATTGAAGCGCGCGATGTCTGGTTGGTATATCCGCAACGAATTGAGCACTCAACCCGAATGAAGCTGTTTATCGCCTATTTGCTCAAACAGTTTGACCAGCCAAAAACGATTGCGGCCGATCATTGATGCGATTGTTTTAGCCGACACGGGTATTGTTGTTGCGATCTCGACTCGCTCGAATCAAATCATCGCCGCTTGTTGTTAGCGCATCGGCAGTGCCACGCTTTGCCAATCTGTCGTACAACACCACGTTGACAGTTGCGGCTAGGTTCATACATCCCACTGTCGGTACATAAGTGGCGCCATCAGCGCGGTCAATAACATCTTGTGGAATCGAACCATCTTCTGGACCAAATACGTAGATGGCGTTTGCCGGATGCTGAAACTCCGGCAGCGGCGTGGCGCCCTCAATCAAATCAACACAAATCACCTGAGTGTCAGTTGTTAAGCCCTCAAGTACGTCGTCCACTCGTTTGATATCAAAATGAGACGCAGCATTTTTGGTATCGGTGTGAAACTTGGCGCCGCGTTCCCAGCGGTGGCCGGTATAACGGATAGCGGTGGCCTGATAACAGTTGGCAGCTCGCAGCACGGCACCGACATTGGTGGCGCTTTTCGGGTTGAGTAGTCCAAGGATGACGTCTGAAGTTTTCATAGGGCCAGTAATGATCGTTATCGTGATGGGGCGCGATTGTAACTGTGGTTTTGAGCGCCAACAACCAAGAGGCGCTCACTGTTGTCATCAATTGTTGTCATGATGGCTTGAAGGTAACTCACGATGATTCCAGCAAGTATATTTTGCTGGTTGAATCGCTTTGAACTAGCCTTTGAAAAGCCTAAAAAATTTCGCGGTTATAACAGAGGGAAAGCGAATGGAAGAGTACGTCAATGAAGGAGTCAGTTTGGCCATGGCATATTTGCCAAAGGTCTTGCTGGCGATTGTATTTTTATGGGTTGGTCTGTGGGCGATTAAGAAGATCGTTGGCCTGATGGACTTAGCGATGACCAAAAAGGACATCGAAGTGTCGTTGCGAGGGTTTCTGTGCAGCGTCCTAGGGTCATTGCTTAAGGTCGCGCTGGTAATTTCTGTCGCCACTATGGTGGGCATCGAAATGACCGCCTTTATCGCGGTGCTGGGTGCTGCTGGTTTAGCGGTTGGTATGGCGTTGTCCGGAACACTGCAAAACTTTGCAGGAGGGGTGATTATCTTGCTGTTCAAGCCCTACAAGGTCGGTGATGTCATTGAAGCGCAGGGTTACATTGGTTCGGTGAGCGATATTCAGATTTTTGTCACGGTACTTAAGACTCCCGACAACAAAACTATCATCATTCCTAATGCGCCACTGTCGACCGGCTCTTTGGTTAATTATTCGGTCGAAAAGACTCGCCGTGTCGATCTGGTGTTTGGCATTGGCTATGGCGATAGTATTGATGAAGCGCGCAGTGTCATCCAAGGCATTGTCGACGCAGATGAACGTATTCACAACGATCCTGAACCGTTCATCAAGGTCGGTGAGTTGGCCGATTCGTCAGTGAATTTCGTGGTGCGTCTTTGGGTCAACTCTGAAGATTACTGGGGTGTTCACTTCGATACCATCGAAGCGGTGAAAAAAGCCTTTGACGACAAAGGTGTGTCTATTCCGTTTCCTCAGCAGGATGTTTACATCCACCAAGCTGCCAATCAATAAATTGCAGTTGCTGGTTAGGCAAGGGTCTTTGGCCCTTGCCTTGTTTAGCGACGTAACACCTGTGCGACCAACTGATCAAGCGATTGAGCGCCATCGAGCGTGGTGATTTGCTCGTCATCCGCAAATGGCTCAAGAGCAGCCAATTGTGAATCAAGCAAAGATGCCGGCATAAAGTGCGCTTTGCGCTGTTTCATGCGTTTGATTAGCTCGTCTCTGGCCACTTCTAAAAACAAACATTGGCATTGTGGAAACGCTTGTCTGAACTTTGCTCGGTGACTCTGCCGCAGCCCGGAATAAGCCAATACAACCGATTGCCCTTGCTGATGTTGACGCATCACTTGGCTGATCAGTTCATCAATCCAGGGCTCACGCATGGCATCGGTGAGTGGTTTTCCTGCTGCCATGTGCGCTTTATTCTCAGCACTGTGATGATCATCGGCTTCAATAAAATAGTAGTCCAATGTGGGGGCCAACTTACTAGCAAAGGTACTTTTACCACTGCCGCTGACGCCCATAACAATGATTAATTGTGGTGTCGTCATCGTGGTAGCAGGACCTCAATCTGATAGTGCTTGCCAGCTTCAATGGCAATAATTTGTTGGTCGAGAATTTCCGCCTCTGATGATACTAAGGTCATTGCGGTCACTTCTTCAGAGCGTTGATAGTGAATATCAAAATGCGCGCCTCGGAATTTCCTGACTAACCGTGCGGATTGCCAATCACTTGGCAATTGTGGTGCCAGTTGAACACCTTGCTGATTGCCGACAAAGCCAAACAAGCATTGAACGATAATGCGATGAATCCAGGCAGCACTGCCAGTATTAAACAATTGACTGGAACGTCCGGCGTGCTCTGGGTATCGCTCATACGCGCCGCGATAGTAGTTGGGGACAAACACCGGGAGTTGCCCTCTGCGCAGCAAGTCTTCATCACAATCAGTGGGAAACATCTGCTGCAAATACTCAAACGCCAAGTCTCCTTCCCCTGCCAGATAAAGTGCGTAGACATAGAATGCCGCGGCATGGTTATACACTGAGCCGTTTTCCGCCGAGCCGGAGAACTTTTGCGTCACTCGACCAATATGTTCATGCATGTGGGTAAAGGCAGGAGCCAGCATTTGCAAGCCATAAGGTGTTGCTAAGTGCTGTTTAACGGCGGCAATAATACAGTGCTTTTGCTGCGCATCGGCAGCCCCTGCTAACAGGGCAAAGCTCTGTGGATTGAGGAATATTCGGCCTTCCTGATCGGCTGTTCGGCCAAATGCGGTGCCATCGTCACTAATTCCCCTTAGGTACCAATCACCATCCCAACAGTGTTGGTTGAAACTGGCTCGAAATGACGAAGCTAGATGTTGATAACGTTCGCTCAGTTGCATTTGCGATGCCTTGGCCAGCAGGTTGGCCCACAACTGGCAGGCATAGCCACTGGCAATCGTAAGCCAAGCTGAGACGCCTTTGCCTTGATAACCAACCATATTCATCGGATCGCACCAGTCGCCCTGGGCAATGTAACTCAAGCCGCGCTCGTCGCGCTCACTGTCGAGCCAATCCATGGCGCCGCAAATATGGTTTTGTACCGAGTCGACTTGGTCGCTATCGGCATACGGCACCAGCTCATTGAGTAGCTGGTAGTCATTGGTTTCTTGCAAATAGGTTTCAACTAGCATTGGCAGCCAAACACAATGATCGGTGTGAGGGACCTGATTAATGTACTTGAGCTTGGCATCTGGATGGAGCAATACGCCATCTGGCATTTGCCCCGAGCTGAGTTGCTGACTGAGTGCCGTGATAATGCGAGATCGGCATTGCGAGGGCGCGACAAAACAATAGCCCAAGGCGTCTTGCAAGAAATTACGAGTTTGTGGATCAGTGGTAAGGCGGTTGCTTTCGCCATGGTATCTCACTTGCCGAAAGAGCCAGTGATTGACTTGGTGCGACAACCACGAAGAGGGCATCGTCACTTTGAAAGGGACTTGATTGTTGGCCGAGACGTCAATTGCTGGAGCTTTGGCATTGGCCCATTGTTGCCGCCGCTTGCTGATTTCAGCTGTTGTTTTTGCTGCGCCAAAGGCAAACAGATAACACTCAGAACGTTGACCAGGCGCCAACTCAATGGCGTACTGCATTGCCGCCACTGGCGTTTGGTAAATCGCTGGCTGGCGAGGGAGTTCCGCTTGTGTTAATGCTGTTGGATTGTGGAGTCCGCCTTCGCCCTCAAATCCGGCTTGATTCACTTGCCATGAGTCAGGCACATGGTCGGCCCAAAGAAATGTCTTTTCAGCAAGGTGTTGATTGGCAAAATATTGCTCTACTTTCTGATAGGGCGTTACCTTTTGGCAAATAATAGTATTCAGCGCTGCATCAAAGTCGCCCTGTTGGTTCATCCATGACATGTAGCCAACCGTGAAATAGGGCGTCAGCTTTAACTGTTTAGCTTGCGCGCTGAGGTTGGTCAGTTGGCAGCTCCAATACTCCACGACTTCATCGTCACCAAGCCAAGTGGTGAGCTCAATCTCTACTTCTCCATAGCGAATCAACCATTGAATCGAACGATCGTAGCAACGCATTTCAAAGTGCTGAGCTTGAACTCGGCAAGGCTCATAAGGCACTGAATAGAGTCGCTGATCGGTGACATCATTAAGATAGAAAAAGCGGCCCGGGTAGTGGCTAAAGTAGGGCTGCTCGGGCTGCATGAAAGTGGTTGCTTCGATATTGGGCCCGGTCGAATACTTAGCTGGCTCTGGTTGCATAAATTGACTGGTGACATAGCCTCGGCAATTGTACTGAACCATCATTTTTTGGTTCCACAGGTAGGCCGAAGCCAGTGGCATTTGGGTCGGACTGGAGAGGCGACAACTGCCGTCGGCGGCGAATTGAATCATGCTATTGGTGGTCATGCGCGTTGCTCCAATTGGTATTGGATTCGATCCAGCTCTGCACTGTTCAGGCTATATCGACTGGCGATCCAAGCAGCAAGCAATGCGAATGCGCTCGGAATCAGGGTGACGAGCCAAACGATGGCTTCTGTTGACTCAGCCGATTGTTGGCTGTTGGCTTGATAACCCATGGCCGCCAGTAGCCAACCGATGACCGCTGCTGCGGCAGCGCCACCGAGCTTCAATGCAAAGGTGGCTGAGGAAAAGATCAAGCCGGTGGCGCGGCGATTGTTTTTCCATTCTGAATAGTCAGCTGTGTCGGCATACATGCTCCAAACCAAGGGGGATTTAGGGCCTAACGCCAACGAAATCAGAATACCAAAGGCGAAGATCAAGCCGATGCCATCGGCAGGTAGAAAATACATGGCAGCGGACAAGATACCAACCGCAATCATCAGCCAGATTAGCAAGGTTCGTTTGTCCCAAAATCGAGTTAACAAGGGAGTCGAAGCGGCGCCAACGGCATAAGCAATCATGCAGGCGGTAAGGAAATCACCCATGAGTTCTGGGCGTTCGACAAAATATTTGAAGTAATAGGCACTGGCGGCATTTCTTAGCGAGATGGTCATGATGACCGCCAAGCCTAACCAGAACAGTACTAACCACGGACCATTGGCGAGCAGATCTTTGCCATCTTGGGCAAAATTACTGCGCTGGGGCGGACCTGTGACGCGCTCCTTAGTAGAGATAAAAGTGATGAAAAACAGTAAACAAGCGACCACTGCATAGATCATCATGGTTAACTGCCAGCCTAGCTGAGCGTCTCCTGCGCCGAGCATGGCAACCAGCTTTGGGGTACCCCAAGTGACAATCACACCGCCACTGAATGCGGCGACAAATCTGAGCGAAGTCAAAGTGGTGCGCTCTTGGGCATTGGCTGTGATGACACCTAGCATTGCGGAATAGGGAATGTTGACGAAGGTGTAGGCCACCATCATGGTAATGTAGGTGGCGTAGGCCCACAGAAGTTTACCTGAGGAATCGAGATCAGGTGTGGTGTAGGTCAAGACCGCTGCTGCAGCGAGCGGCAGAGCTCCCCAAAGTAAGTAAGGCCGAAATTTCCCCCACCGTGACTCGGTGCGATCGGCCATATAACCCATTGCCGGATCGGTAAATGCATCAATGATGCGGGTAACCAGAAACATGGTGCCAGCGGCCGCGGCGGGCAAACCAAAGACATCGGTGTAGAAGAACAGCAAATAGACTTCGATGTTTTTCCAGAAAAAATTAAAACCACCATCGCCAGCGGCGTATCCAAGTTTTTCTCGCCAGCTTAGTTGGCTGTTGCGCTCTGTCATGTGGGCTCCTGCACGAGTGAATTCTTGAGCAGATGGAAATGATTTATATCCACAAGAAAACGTTTTCATTGTTTTCTTTTTAACGTTTCATGGTTGCAGCGAAAGTGCAATCATCAGACCGGCATAGTGAGGTTTAGGTCAATTTTGGAATAAAAAACGAGCATTAAAAAAGCCCGTGATTGTTGTCTATCACGGGCTTTGTAGAAGCTAGAATGAGCTTTGCCGAAGCGTTACAACTACTGCTCCTTGTTTATTGCTCCTTGTTGATTAATTCCTTGAGTTGCTGCATCGGCAGCGGATGATCGTCAAACAGGTTTTGCAGCCGTAGCAAGGTGATGCCACCAAATCCAGGTTGGCGCTCCAAAGCTCGGGCAATCTGCTTCCAACCTTGCTTACCGTACAGTTCACCAGCAAGGGCGTTTTCACCCATTAGGCTGACGCCGACTTCTGCTGCCGCGTCGGCCATCCAATTGACCAGATCTTCTGCCCGTGAATAGCCCTCGTAGTCCTTGTTGATCATCTCCAGACAGGTGAAGTGCATGACCACTCGGTTGCGCAAATTTTTCGGAATTAAGTCTTCCAATAAACGAGCATACTCGCCATGGTTTTGCGGCCCCATATTGGCATGTGGCGCAATCAAGCCTGCGGTGATCTCGGCCGCCCGAGGCATGACTGGATCACTCACTTCCCAATGAATACCCGGCACCTTAATGCCCAGTGGTACATGTAGCATTGGCCCGTCAAAGACATCCGCTGCGCATTTGAGGATCTGACGACCGTGATTTACCAGTGATTGCTGATACCAGTACAGGAACTCGCGGCCAAGCGGGCTGTGCATGTACTGCTTATTGTTGAACAGTTCATCAGGCTCAGGGAAGGCCATTTCGGTGAAGTCTCGCACCTCGGTGCCCAGGGCATAATTGAGCGCCGCTGGCGTACTGTATTTTTGCTCCAAGTATGTGAGCCAATCTTGCTGTGCCAGTCGGCTGTAGCATTGCAAGGTGCCTCGGTTGGGGTAATTACCCCAGTCATGGGCGTTGTAACTTGGGTAGCGCAACTCGCCAGCGGGCCCGAGGCTGATGTTAATCTCGTCAATGAGTTCGGCATGAGCACTGTAGTGCTTGCTAAATGCGGCCATAAATCGACGATAGTAAGGCAACACATATTGGTCGGCCCACAGCGACACATACTCCATTGATGAGTCGCCAGATTCACTCACATATTGCAGGTCGCGAACTGATTCTAACTCTGGATTGGCAACCAGAATTTTACCCCATAACCATAGCGGTATGGTTTGCATGAAGTCATCGTTGACGTTACCGCCCGCCTGGTGGAACGACAAAATAGGCACCCAGTGCATATCATGCGCGGCGAGCACTTCGAGCATACGGTCATAGTAACTCCAGTCGTACACTTCTGGTTGTGGCCCTTCAATCAGTCCCCACCATAAATCAGTCGAAATCGCGCTGACACCAATACGACGCAACTGCTTGATTTGTTGTTCAAATTCGGCCCAGTTTTCTTCTTCTAACAAGAGTTTCTGGTTGGCAACTTTTAAATGCAGTGGCCCCATGACGCGGAATATCTTGCGACTATGTTGAGGGTCCGGTGTGCCGCCGTGTTTAAGGTGGGCCAGTTGCCGCAGTCGGAATGGTCCTGCCGATTGTTTGTCGAGGGCACTATCGAGATCGCGTAACGCCCAGCCTGCCAGCATAGGCTTGTGCAGCACTCGTTGCACCAAGCTATCCCAGGTCGGGTGTTCGGCGAGCGCTTGCACATCTGCGTTTTCAGCAACAATTGGAATGCCCTGTTTTTTGGCATGGCGTAACCAACTGGAAACACGATGGGAATGTTTGGCATGTTCCAGCCCAGTCATGCTGAAGCACAAATCTCGTTTAGTGGTCTGACGGAGCTGCGCCACCAGTGAATCGAAAAAGTCGAAGTCTTGATTCGGCTGCTCAGATAGTTGCAAACCAGCGAATGCTGCGAGCACGCGCTGATTTTGCTCTGTTGCTTGGCTGCCGAAGGTTGTCGGTAGTCGCAATCCTAATGAACAAGACCAGCTTGCTGGTAACAACTGGTCAACTAAGCCAACCGCTGCATCTGCCTGTTGGATCAACGTACCTTGGTACCAATCAAAGAAGTCTTTGGCCGCTTGTGAGAGTTGCAACGGTTCGCTGGCACTCATGTAACCGTAAAGGCCGACGAACTCTTGCTGAACTTGCTTTAACAGCTTGCGGGCTGACAGCTCTGGTTGGCTTTGCCAAGCTTCATACCAAGCTGACTTTGAGCCATAACGCTGACGCATGTGTTGTTCAAAGTCTTTTACTGCCAGTTCGCTAAATACAGGCAGTTGCACCGGCTTACCATGACGTTTGAGCAGTGGATGGCGAAGCTCCCCTTCCGGGCCCGCACCGATCTGGATATGAGGAATATGGGCAGCAAAATCATCAAAGAAGGAGACGAAACCCGATAGCCATTGCTGCACGTAGGGCAGATAGAGCGCTTTCGCCCACGGACTTGGCGCTGCCATGCTATCGCGGCCAGAGTTATCAACATACTTCAAGCTGTCTTGTGGCCATTGTTGCTGATGCTGCTGCGAAATATGTCCCCAGAACCAGTCAGGCATGAGCTGTTGTTGACGCACGTCACTGAGTCCACATGTGGCTAAGTTGAATTCCGGAATGATGTTCAGGCCTGTTGAGCGCAACAATTCGAATAATGTGCGATAGCCCTGCCAAGACTTCTCCTGCTGAGCATTATCGGGATGAAACGGTGCAATAATACGCCAACTGATAGGCACGATAATGCCATCAACGCCAAGTTTGCGCGCTTGGGAAAACTTCTGAGTCAGGCTTTTTTGAAGCGATAAATCTGAAGCCAATGCATACATCAAACGATGCAAATCGGCAGGGGCATACAACCAAACTGCCAGTGGATAAAGAGACTGCGTCATTTTCCATTCCTTGTTAGCGAACAGCGCTTATTCAAGCCTCGCAGCTGCCGCTTTATTATCTGACTATCAGCACTAGGAGCCTATGCTAGCGCCAATATTCGAAATTTGTTTACCGCAGCGCAATCGCACTGCTTTACCTAGCTTGCAACAAGATTAGTCGAATCTAACTGTTTGGAGCAAAAACACTGGTATGAAAAATCAGTGTCAGTTCAATCGCTTTGCGTTAGAACAAGTTTCAGTGAATGGAAGCTGTGCCACACTATTGGCACCACCAAAAAGGCGAGCATTGCGCTCGCCTTCGGTTGTTCTTAGAGCGGATGCTTACTACTTCAATGACGCAAAGTAGGCTGATACGTTAGCAATATCTTCATCAGATAGGTTGGCCACCATGCCTTTCATAATCCCCGCCATCGGGCCAGTGCGCTGTCCATCTTTGTAGGCTTTGATTGAAGAGACCAAGTAGGTTTCTTTTTGCCCGCCCAAATTTGGGTAAATATCCATATTGCCTTCACCTGTCGCTGGGTTGTGGCACGCCATACAAACGGTTTCGGCAATGGTTTTACCCTTTGCAACATCGCCAGCAGTTGCCGGCAACACGAAAACCAAGGCCGATAAAGCCAGGCCGATTGAAATCTTTTTCATGGTTTCTCCTATAAATATCTCGCGGCTTTTCTTGTTACTTTGTGTTGCAAAAAAGCTAACACAATCAATTGTTGTTTTCGGTATATTTGGTGCTTGAGGAATTATACGAAGTATTTCAGCAAAGGCGCAGACAACCTTCAAAATTTTTGTTTGCGGACATGCTGTTATCAGGAGATGCACTGATGTTAAAACGTTTTTCTTACTTTGGTCGACTGAACGCCACTGTCGTGACGCTGCTTTGGCTCGGCACAGCAACGGCGCAAACCATAGCAACGAAAGATCCGGCTGTTGCTTGGCAGCAGGTGACTGAGGGCGCGGTGCTGATTGATGTTCGTACCAGCGAAGAGTTTCAGCAAGGACATTTAGCTGGAGCCATCAATATTCCCTATGAGCTGATTGTCGCAGGTGCTAAGCATCATCAATTGGGCCCCGACACCAGTATCGTCGTATATTGTCGTAGCGGCCGACGCAGCGGTATTGCTGAGCAACAGCTCGAGCAAGCGGGGTTTAGCAAGGTATACAACGGCGGTGGCTTTATTGGGCTGCTCGAGTCTGAGCACAACCCCCATAAGTAGCAGCAACAGGCATCGAAGTTGCTGCGAAAGATCGCGAACTAATATCTTGCTGTGATAGTCTCAGCTATTATATCGGTCCATTTTTTACTTTCTGCTTTGCTACTGTGGAGGCAAGCAACTAGCTAATGACACTACTGATCGTATTTGTCCTTTTGGCCATTCTGGTCTCGTTTCTATGTTCCGTATTTGAAGCGGTTTTACTTAGCCTGAGCGCTCCTTTCATTGCTTTGAAAGAGAAGCAAGGCGCCCGCAGCGGACAAATTCTGCGGCGCTTAAAAGACAACATTAACGCGCCACTCGCAGCGATTTTGACCCTCAATACCATTGCTCACACCATAGGTGCAGCTGGCGCCGGAGCGCAAGCTGCGGAAGTGTTTGGTAGTGCCTCACTGGGTATATTCTCGGCTGTGTTAACGTTCTTGATCTTGGTTTTTTCTGAAATTATTCCGAAAACCCTGGGCGCGCAGTATTGGCAGAAGCTCGCTGGCGTTACTGCTTACAGCTTGCACTACATGATTATTTTGCTGTATCCCTTCATCAAGATGTCGGATGCCATCACTGGCCTAATGAGCAGTCATAAACCGCAACAAGGCCTGAGCCGAAGTGAATTCGCGGTCATGGCTGAAGTGAGTGAGCAAGAAGGGCACATTGCCTCTGATGAAGCCAAGATCCTGTTAAATTTGCTGCAATTTAAAGAAACTAAAGTGCGCGATGTGATGACGCCGCGGGTAGTGGTGTTTTCGGCCGATGAGTCGCAAACCATTGATGAATTTCTACAGCAACAAGACAAAAAACAGTTTTCCCGTATTCCTGTTTATCTTGACGATAAAGAGCATGTTACTGGTTTTGTCATGCGGATGGACTTGCTGGAGGCGAAAGCCAATGATGAAGGGCACCGCACGCTTGCCGAGTTTCGGCGCGACATTAAAGCTGTGATCGAAACGACCACCTTAGCCTACGCGTTTGATTTGTGTATTCAGGAACGTAGCCATATTTTGCTGGTGATTGATGAGTACGGTCAAACCGAGGGCATTGTCACCCAAGAGGACATGGTTGAAACCTTATTTGGTTTGGAGATCATGGATGAAAGTGATCGCAGTGCCGATCTCCAGGTAGTGGCAAAACGCTGGTGGCAACGGCGCTCGCTGAAACTGGAACGCAACCAGCCAGAGGCCAACCCAAGTCAAAACAAGAGCCGTTTTTCTCGTTAACTCGGTGCTGATACTGTTGGCTTAAACCACTGTTTAAGTATACAGTATTAGCCATGAGTACCGAGTTGCAACGAAAAATTATTCACATCGATATGGACTGCTTCTTTGCTGCGGTAGAGATGCGAGAGCAGCCAGCGTTGCGTAATTTGCCCATTGCTGTTGGTGGCGCTTCGGATCGGCGAGGCGTCATTGCCACTTGTAACTATATTGCCCGTCGCTATGGGGTACGTTCGGCCATGGCGACTTCTCAGGCCCTGAGACTTTGTCCAGATCTAAAAGTCGTGCCGGGCCGCATGAGCCTCTACAAAGAAGTTTCAAAGCAAGTTCACAGCATTTTTCAGCGCTACACCAAGCACATCGAACCACTATCTCTAGACGAAGCTTATCTTGATGTCTCCGGCAATCGCTTGCTGCGTGGTAGCGCCAGTTTACTGGCGGAACAAATTCGCGCTGAGATTTATCAACACACCGGTTTGACTGCATCGGCAGGCGTGGCTCCCAATAAATTTCTCGCTAAAGTCGCCAGTGATCTAAATAAACCCAATGGTCAGTTTGTTATCGCGCCACAGCAAGTGGACGATTTTGTTCGCCAGATGCCGCTAGAAAAAATACCCGGCGTGGGTAAGGCCACGTTGGAGCGTTTACACCGCCTCAATTTGCGAACTGCTGCTGATATACAAGCCGTTGCCCTTGAATCACTCATCAAACAATTCGGTAAATTCGGCGTATCGCTTTATGAGCGCTGTCATGGCCGCGATGAACGACCGGTGATGACAGAGCGAACTCGCAAATCGGTGGGGGTTGAGACTACTCTGGCTGAAGATTTAACCTCAGAAACCGCTTGTCAGGAAGTCGTTGATCAGTTGCTGCCTGACCTATTGCGCCGTATCGACAATGCCGATGTGGCACATCGTATTGATCGTTGTGGCATCAAGCTGAAGTTTGCTGACTTTCGCCAGACGACAGTTGAGCACAAGCAATCGGCAGTGAGCCGAGACTTCTTAATGGATTTGCTGGCTGAGGCTTATCAGCGTGGCCAAGGCATGGGAATTCGACTAGTCGGTATTTCAGTTGGCTTGCGGTCTACCGCCCAAGCGCAGCTGGCTTTACCCTTTGATGGCTAGTCCAGCGGCTAGCTCGGAGGAGGGGGAGCACTCACTTCCGCCTTGAATCTTGGCAGAAGTGAGTCACGTGGATTATTTCGCTGGGATAGATTTGAGGATTTCGGTCAGTAGCGTCCAGTAGTTACCCACACTACTGATTTGCACTTTCTCATCAGGTGAATGCGGGAACTTAATCGTTGGGCCGATAGAGACCATATCCATATCTGGGTAAGCATTTTTGAACAAACCGCATTCTAAGCCAGCATGGATCACCATGATTTTAGGCTCATCACTAAAGTTTGCCCGGTAAACCTTGTCGACTAGCGCCATTACTGGCGACTCTGGATTTGGTGCCCAGCCAGGGTAACAGCCGCTCATCTCCACCGTCGCACCGGCAAGTTGCCAGCAGCTGGCGATGGCTTGCTCAGTGTGTAAGCGAGCACTATCGATTAATGAGCGAATCAAACACAGCACATTGATATGGTCATCTGCGGTGGTGACGACGCCTAAGTTGCTCGAAGTTTCGGTGACGCCATCGATCTGTTGACTCATCGCCATGACACCATTAACCGTTGCTACCATGGCTTGCACAAAGGTTTGCTGGCTGGCGTTAGTGAGTACTTGCTGCTGGTTGTCAGAGGCCTCAACAGTGAGTGTTAGATTAGGCTCTGAAACGGACAACTCATTGCGATAGCAAGATTGCAAAATCGCCACTTGCTCAGCCAATACGGCTAAGTCGGCGCAACGGATGACAGCTTTGGCATCACGAGGAATCGCGTTGCGCAGCGAACCGCCATCAAACGAGACTAACTCGATAGCTTGTTGATGCTGTAATTGCAGTAGGGTGCGTGCTAACAGTTTGTTGGCATTGCCTCGACCTAGATGGATATCAACACCGGAATGTCCACCCCGTAGACCGCCGATAGTGATGGTGGCGGCAACCGGCAACTTCGCTGCTTGGCGCTCAATCGCTAGCTTGATGTTGGCATCAATACCGCCCGCGCAGCCCATGTAGATTTCACCTTCTTGTTCGGAGTCGGTGTTGATTAAAATGCTGCCGCTAAGCAGGCCAGCTTCGAGGCCAAAGGCGCCGGTCATACCCGCTTCTTCATCAATTGTTAGCAGCACTTCAATCGGGCCATGGGCCAAGTCGTCAGACGCTAATACCGCCAGGCATGAAGCCATGCCAATGCCGTTGTCCGATCCCAAGGTGGTGTCATTTGCTTTCAACCAGTCGCCATCAATGATGGTTTCAATTGGATCGATTTCAAAGTTGTGACGGCTGGTGACGCCTTTTTGCGGCACCATATCAATGTGGGCTTGCAGTACAGTGGTTTGTAAGTGCTCACATCCGGCAGAAGGTGGTTTGCGAATAATGACGTTGCCGACGGTATCACGTTGCCAGTCGAGTTGTTGCTCGGTGGCCCACTGACAAATCCAAGTGGCCAGTGCTTCCTCATGTTTTGACGGATGCGGAATGCTGCAGATGGTTTGAAAGAACTGCCACAGCGGTGCTGGTTGTAATGATGATAAATCGGCCAATGGATGCTCCTGAAGCTTCGGTAGTTTGATCATTATAATAGCGACGTAGTTTATGGATCCTTTTAGCTGCCGCCAATGCATACGCTATACATCGGCGGCTAGATCCTGTCATCTATTGTGGACAGTAGGGGCGTTTTACCGAGCGTTAGGAAATCGAATTTATTGCTTGACCGATGACTGATCGGTTCGTTCATTGGATTTACGCCACCAAGCGGCTAGGCCCGAACCGGATATATTCATAAACGGTCCGAACACTGCTGGAGCCAAGCCCATAGTGGCTACTTTATCCATCGTCAGTGCTAACCCTGATGCCAGCCCCGAGTTCTGCATTCCCACTTCAAAGGAAATTGTCCGAGCTGATTTCTCATCTAAACCTGCTACTTTGGCCAGTCCATAGCCAAGCAAATAGCCGCTGACATTGTGAATGATGACGACCACCACCAAGGTCGCACCGATGGTGAGCAAGGCGTCTCTGCCTGCTGCAGTGATTACGGTGATAATGAGTGCAATGCCGGCCATCGAGACAAAAGGCATCACTTTATTGATCAGCTTAATGTTGCTCTTGAAGAAGTGATTGACTAATACCCCAGCGATGATGGGCAATATCACCATCTTCATGATACTTAGCAACATAGCAATTGGGTCAATGGCGACAAATTGATCGGCTAACAAATCCATCAACAACGGCGTCATCAGCGGCGCGAGTAGCGTTGCAACTGCAGTCAGAGTTAATGATAACGCTAGATTTGCACCCGAAATAAAGGCCATTACATTGGAAGCTAGACCGCTCGGTGAGCAACCAACCAAGACTATACCAGCAGCAATTTCGGGTGGTAAATCTGACAACAAAGCCAGGCTTACGCCAATAATCGGCATCAATGAAAACTGACAGATTAAGCCGATGAATACCGCTTTTGGTGCTTTCACTACCTCGGAAAAATCGCGCCAACTCATCGAGCAACCCATGCCGAACATAATGATCATCAGTAAAGGCACAATCAGTTGCTTAAGGTTGAAGTCGCCAATATGGGTGAAGTGTTGTGGAAAGAACATGGCCGCGCTAACGGCGGCAAAGATAAATACCGTAAAGCTAATGCTACTGAGGTGCTTTGTTTGCTGCAGGCCCAATGCCAGCAGCAACAATGCGACCGTAATCAATAATCCAGCGAACACCAAGTTGGCATTGAAGGCTAAACAGCTAAATCCTGCAATTAGCCCCACGAAGCTACTGTATAAAAATGGCTTGCAAAGTGATTGAGTCATTGGGTTCATCCAAACGAATAGTTATTAATCCAACAAGTCCGCCTGTCACACGCGGCCGGCTAGAATACCCGTTGGACCATTCATAGGTCGCTCGAAATGCAGGATTCTGACCAATATTCGTGAATTACCAAGGATTTGTTGGTCAACCGGCTACACTGATCTGAGTCCCGCTGCAAACTATTCGCTACTGATGCAAATCAAAACAATGGCGAGCGGGGATTGGCAATTTTTTTCAGGTCGTTATCCTTAGCGCCTTTCAATCACTTGCAAGCAATGCGAAAAGGATTTCAACAGGATCACAACATGTTAGAAAAACTGTTCCAACTGAAAGCGCATGGTACCGACGTGCGCACTGAAGTCATTGCCGGTATCACCACATACCTGACAATGGCCTACATTATTTTTGTTAACCCGAATATCCTTTCTGCCGCTGGCATGGATCAAGGTGCGGTGTTTGTTGCCACCTGTTTGGCTGCAGCGATCGGCTGTTTGATCATGGGCTTGTATGCAAATTACCCCATCGCGCAAGCGCCGGGTATGGGCTTGAATGCCTTCTTCACCTACGGCGTGGTGTTGGGCATGGGATACACCTGGCAGGTCGCACTGGGTGCGGTGTTCTTATCGGGTATCTGCTTTATTTTGCTGAGCGTGTTCAAGGTCAGAGAGTGGATTATTGATGCCATCCCACAGCCGTTGCGTATTGGTATTGGTGCAGGTATCGGCCTGTTCTTGGGCTTCATCGCGCTGCAAAGTGCTGGCATCGTTGTTAACCACGACGCGACTTTGGTCGGTTTGGGGGATATCACATCACCATCGGTGCTGTTGGCAGTCCTCGGCTTCTTCATGATTGTTGGCCTAGAATATCGCCGTGTTAAAGGCGGTGTGATGATCGCTATCTTATTCGTTACGCTGCTTTCAGTGTTGTTAGGTTTGCAGCCATACGGCGGTATCTTCTCGTTGCCTCCTGATCCATCGCCAACCTTCATGCAACTGGATATTGCCGGTGCCTTTGATGTCGCTATGATCAGCGTGATCTTCGCGTTTTTGTTTGTCGATTTGTTCGATACTGCGGGTACCTTAATGGCTGTTGCTCAGCGTGGTAATTTGTTAGATGACAAAGGTAACTTACCTCGTCTGCGCAAGGCCTTGTTAGCTGACTCTACAGCGACTGTTGCAGGTTCGGTATTAGGTACTTCCAGCACCACCTCATACATTGAAAGTGGCGCTGGTGTGGCTGAAGGTGGTCGTACTGGTTTGACTGCTGTTGTGGTCGGTGGCTTGTTCTTATTGTCACTATTCTTTGCGCCGTTGGCGGGTATGGTGCCAGCTTATGCAACGGCGGGTGCGTTGTTCTACGTTGCCGTACTGATGCTATCTGGCCTCACTAAAGTCAGTTGGGATGATATTTCAGAGGCAGCACCAGCCGCCGTTGTTGCGATTATGATGCCGCTCACTTATTCCATTGCTAATGGCATCGCGCTGGGTTTTGTTAGCTATGCTGTTATCAAATTATTCAGCGGTCGGGCCAAAGATGTGTCCATTGCAGTATGGATTCTGGCCGCGTTGTTCGTTCTTAAAATGATTGTATTCGGTCACTGATCGTAGAGGAATCCACTATGGGATTTGCTAGTAGCAAACAATTTTTTGTGTCGTGGGAAGAATTGCATCGCGCCACTCGTGAATTGGCTCGGCGTCAACTGCCAGCCTCCCAATGGAAGGGGATTATTGCCGTCAGTCGAGGCGGCCTGGTGCCATCAAGCATTCTGGCGCGGGAACTTAATCTGCGCTTGGTTCAGACAGTGTGTATCACTAGTTACGTTCACAATGAGCAGCAAAAACAACTCAAAGTGCTCAGTGCTGCTGAAGGTGACGGTGAAGGAATGCTGGTCGTTGATGACTTGGTCGACACGGGTAACACGGCGAAGAAAATTCGTGAGATGTATCCGAAAGCGAAGTTCATTACTGTCTATGCTAAACCACAAGGGCGCGATTTGGTTGACGAATATGTCGCCGATGTCGCTCAAGACACTTGGATTGAGCTGCCTTGGGACATGCAACTGAACTACAGCGACCCATTGTGTAAAAGCGATAAGATCGACTAACAAAACGGAGTTTGTATCGTGACTTGGCAACCGGATATGAAAGATGATGGCTCAGGTGCTGTCAAAGGCATGCAACGTAAGCAGGCCTCGGAAACATCCTCGGTTGCCAATAGTCAAGCCGGACAACGTCCTGTTCAGTCCGGCTGGTATCGCCGTATGCAGGTGTTCAAGTGGGCTTGGCAAGGACTTGACCCACTGCTTTTGCAGGAAGTACAAGCGCGCATTGCTGTCTCTACTAATAAACGCACCCATGAAGACCTCATCGACACCGTCATCGGTTATCGACCGGGCAACTGGAACTATGAATGGTCGCAAGAGGGAGCGTTGAGAATGCACGACGGCAAAGCGGCAAGCGCAGCCGGTGAGCGCGACGTCGCCCGTAAACACTTCCTCCAATCCTGCTTGTTTTACACCATCGCTGGTTATCCTCACTTACGCGGTGACGTGTTGGCAGAGGATGCGCACGTGCTGGCCAATCAAGCCTACCGATATGCTGGTCAGCTGATGAATGATCCGCTGCAGATCATTAAAGTGCCGTATCAAGGCCATGAACTGCAGTGCTATTTGCATCTTCCTAAAACCGACGAGCCGGTACCGCTGGTGATTATGGCTGGTGGCGGCGATGCCCTGCAGTCAGACTATTTTCGGGTATTCAGGGACTATCTTGGACCGCTTGGTATCGCTGTGCTTGGCGTCGATATGCCAGGGGTTGGTTATGCCGAACACTGGAAACTTGACCAAGATACCTGTGCTCTGCATTTGCAAGTACTTCATCACATTCAAGACAATCCGTGGATTAATCGCCATAAAATCGCCATGATGGGGATGAGAGCCGGTGGCCATGCAGCGGTCAGAGCGGCATATCTAGAGCCCGATCTGCTCGCGGGTGTCGTTGCCATTGGTTCGCCGGTTCACGAAGCCATGGTGGACAAGCAACTGGCATCACGGGTTCCACAAATGTTGCTCGACCAATGGGCCTCTCGCCTCGGGCTAGATGCTGCTTATCCTGAACTAATGATGGCGACTGTGGCCAATTTTTCTTTGCGCCGTCAAGGCTTGCTTGGCTCGCGACGGACCTCGGTCCCTATGCTGGCGATAGCCCACCCCAATGACGAATATGGCACCATGACTGATGCCCAATTAATTGCTTCAAGCTCGGTCCAAGGTGAACTTGTTCGCCTGAAAAGACCAACCTTTGCCTCATCCATCGATACAGCGTTCGTAACTGCCGCGAAATGGCTGGCAAAGCGCCTTCTGTAGCTTTTATCAGCCTTTTTCTTGGCTGCATATTTATTTGAAATCCCCCACAAACTGATTGAGTTTATTCTGTTTTATTCACTCAAAAGGGTTTTTTATTTGTTAGCAATGTGTAAAAGTGTGGTCACTTACTTGCGCAATCTAACAAATGTGCTAAGCGAATTGCCGCATGGATTTAGTAAAGAATTTAAAGTTACGTAGCGCTGGTGTCTCTGCTTCAGGACCACAAGGGGGAGCCCCTCAGGTGGATGCGCTGGCGCGTCGCAATGTCGAGTTATTGGCCTCACGACTCTCTCAAGTAGATGGTCGCTGGTTTGCCTCGTTCAAAGATCTGTCCCTTTTTTCCTTGCTGCAGCCTATTGTTAGTTACTCCCATCAAAGCACCGTTGGCGTTGAAGCATTGCTTCGTGGTGAGGATGTTCACGGTGTAACTGTGATGCCAGCGCAATTGTTTACTGAAACCGCTTCCTCTGATCTTGAACTAACCCTCCTTGAGAGACTCTCTCGGTTACTGCACATTGCGTCATTTCAGCCCGTTGCGGAGCAAGTGGGTTGGCTGTTCATCAACTTATCACCGCAGCTCATCTCACAACCGGATGATGCAGCCGATCTGGCCGCAGCTTTGGCATGGGCGGGGGTCCATCCAGGACGCGTAGTGATCGAACTGACTGAGCAGGCCAGTTATGATCCTCAAGGGTTGGTTGATGCCGTTGGCCGCTACCGAGCGCTGGGCTGTAAGGTGGCTATTGATGATTTTGGTGCCGGACATTCTAACTTTGAGCGAATTTGGACCTTGTTGCCTGACATCGTCAAGCTTGATCGCAACATGGTGCTTCGCGCCGCAAGTGAAACTACAATCCAGCAAATGTTGCCGGGTCTGGTAAATTTAGTACATCAAAGCGGTGCTCTGGTACTGGCAGAGGGGATTGAAACGGTTGATCAAGCGATGTTGATCTCCAATGCCGGCGTCGATATGGGGCAGGGTTATTTGTTTGGCTATCCGCGCCAGGAACTGCCCAATCAAGAAGATCTTAGGTTGCAAATGTCGAATCTGTCGGTGCAATCGCAGCGTGCTTGGCGCCGTGATTGTGAACGTCGTCGACGATTGTTTGATAACTTTCAGCACCACATTCAGCAAACCGTGCTTGGTGTTCGAAATGGTCAGACCTTAGAACGCTCAGCGCGCTCGTTATTACGCTTAAGTTCGGTACGACGTTGCTTCATTTTGAATGAACAGGGTCGTCAGATCGGTGTCGTTAACAGCAATAAAGTGGCTCGATCACAATCGCCGTTAGCCCAAACCAGTAGCAGCGACTGGGGCCGCCGAGGGTATTTCCGCAAAGCCATGGAAGCGCAAGACCGAATGCACATCTCGTCCCCGTATTTGTCCATTTCAGATGGTTCAATGTGCCAAACGCTGTCTATCTATTTTCGCAGCGGTAGTGGCGCACGGGTTTTGTGCTGTGATATCGACCCCGATTAATACTTGCCTGAAAAACCGCCATCCCCTATTCTGGCTGGCCCAAAATTAATCTAACGGCCCTTTAAAATTCCAGCAATGACTAACTCTGCAAGCAAATATCGTCGTATTGTCGTCAAACTTGGCACTAGTGTACTGACTGGTGGCAGTACTCGACTCGATAAAGCCCACATGGTTGAGCTGGTTCGGCAGTTGGCGTCATTGCATCGACAAGGGTGTGACATCATTGTTTGCACGTCTGGTGCGATAGCCGCAGGCAGAGAACACCTTGGGTTTCCGGATTTACCCGCCACCGTTGCTAGCAAACAGTTGTTGGCTGCAGTCGGCCAAAGTCAGCTGATTCGAGTATGGGAGCAATTGTTTCAGCTGTACGGTATTCACGTCGGCCAAATGTTGCTAACCCGCGCAGATGTCGAAGACAGAGAACGTTTTCTCAACGCCAGAGATACCGTCAATGCGCTGCTGGAACAACGCATCGTGCCGCTAGTCAACGAAAATGACGCCGTTGCGACGCAAGAAATCAAAGTCGGTGATAACGACAACTTATCTGCGCTAGTGTCGGTGTTGGCAGAAGCTGATTTGTTGATGTTATTGACCGATCAGCCGGGTTTGTTTAACGCCGATCCGCGCTCAAATCCCGATGCCCAACTGATTGATGAAGTGCAGCATATTGATGACACGCTGCGCCAAATTGCCGGTGGTAGTGTCACTGGCCTGGGTACGGGCGGCATGGCAACAAAGCTGCAAGCGGCCGATGTGGCTCGTCATGGCGGTGTCGATGTGGTGATAGCAGCCGGTCATCAGCCCGAAGTTATTACTCAATTATGGCAAGGCCAACGAGTTGGTACCCGTTTCCCTGCAACCACCAACTTATCAGCTAGTCGCAAACGTTGGATTCTGGCAGGGCCAGCACCAGATGGCGATGTGGTGGTTGATTCCGGAGCTGTTAAAGCATTGCGGCAGCGGGGTAGTAGCTTATTGCCGAAAGGTATTTTGCGGGTGGATGGCCAGTTTGTTCGTGGCGATACGGTACGAGTATTGACCGAAGACGGCGTCATTGTTGCTCGCGGTATTAGCCGCTATAGCGCTGCTGATTTAGACAAAATTAAGCGTCAGCACTCAGAGCAGATTGCTGAACTACTGGGCTACGAATACGGCACTGTAGCCATACATCGTGATGAATTAATTGTTGTATAGCACTGAATTGATGGAACCAAGATGACTGATTTAAATGCAATGGGACTGGCTGCCAGAAAAGCCAGTTATCAATTAGCGGGCTTGTCGAGTAATGCCAAAAATGGCGCATTGCTGTGCCTTGCAGACTTATTGGAACAGCAAAGTGAAACCATCCTGGCGGCCAATAGCAAAGATATTGAACAGGGCAAAAGCAATGGCTTGACCGACGCCTTGCTGGACCGCTTGCTACTGACTGAAGAACGTTTGGCGGCGATCGCGGCAGATGTCAGAATGGTTGCTCACTTAGCGGATCCGGTTGGTGAAGAATTTGATGCGAAGGTACTGGAAAATGGCTTGCGCTTGCGTAAACGCCGTGTGCCTGTCGGAGTTTTAGGAGTCATCTACGAAGCTCGCCCCAACGTCACCATTGATGTCGCCGCATTGAGTCTGAAGACCGGCAATGCGTGTATCTTGCGCGGTGGCAAAGAAACCACTCACTCGAACAAAGCACTGACTGCCATTATCCAGCAAGCGCTGGAACAACATGGTATTGATGGCAATGCCATTCAATCGATTAACGATCCTGATCGGGCGCTAGTGGCGCAGTTGCTGAAACTGGATCGCTACGTCGATATGATTATCCCTCGTGGCGGCAAAGGGTTACACCAGCTGTGTATCGAGCAGTCAACCATTCCGGTGATCACCGGTGGTATTGGTATTTGCCACATTTTCGTCGATGAGTCAGCACAACAAGCCGCTGCTGTTGACATTATTGAAAATGCCAAGGTTCAGCGCCCAAGTGTTTGTAATGCCCTGGACACCTTGTTGGTTCACCAAGCGATTGCCGACCAGCTCCTACCAAAAGTGGCCGATCGATTGGCTGCAAGTGGTGTTGAGTTAAGACTTGATGAGGCGAGCTCGGCAATTCTGGCTAACCACTCCATCGCCCAAGCCCCTGCTGGTGGCGATGATTTCGACCAAGAATGGCTATCGCTGGTGCTATCTGTTCGGGTTGTCGATGATTTAGATGTAGCCGTTGATCATATCCGAGAGCACTCAACCCAGCATTCAGATGCGATTTTGACCGAGTCACTTGCCAGTGCCAACGCTTTCGTTGGGGCAGTGAACTCTGCTGCTGTTTACGTCAATGCCTCAACTCGTTTCACTGACGGCTCGCAATTCGGTTTAGGCGCTGAAGTGGCTGTTTCGACCCAGAAGCTGCATGCGCGAGGCCCAATGGGTTTGACTGAGCTGACGACCTATAAATGGATTGGTGAAGGTAACTATCTGAGCCGCAGCTAGAGATCCATACCGAGGTTTGTTTTGAAAGCCGCATGTTCATGCGGCTTTTTTATGGCGCAAGTTTATTGCTTGGGGAAAAAACGGTACGGTTCTATTCTGTAAACATATGTAAATAATTCCTATTTGCCTTGAGTCTGTGTTGCTCAATTGTTAACGTTATCGGCCTTGACCTTTGAGGAGGCGCTATGGCGCGGCCAAAAACCTTTGATTCAGAAGAAAAATTGACAGTTGCAATGAATCTTTTTTGGCGACAAGGGTTCAAAGCGACGTCTTTGGATGATCTGGAATCACACCTTCAACTAAAACGTTACAGTATCTACAACGCCTTCGGCGAAAAGCGTCAGCTTTACCGGCAGGCTGTGGAGCTTTACATCCGCACCATGTTTGAACCTGCGATCAAGCCATTGCTTGAAAGTGATGATATTGGTGCTATCGAAACTTTCTTTGCCGACACCATGAATTACTTGGCCGAGCAACCCGATCGCTTGAGCTGTTTTGTGTTTGAGGCATCGCGAGAAGTTTCTCCTGAATACGAAGATGTTGCGGCGCTCACTGCACGAGCCAATAAGCAATTGAAACAAAGCTTTATCAGCGTATTGCAACGCTCGGTGGACAAAGGCCAGGCGCAGTCATCCCTCGCTGTTTGGCAAGCGGCTGACTTTTTGGTGACTTTTTATCGTGGCGTAGTTGGCAGCAATTGTGTCGAGCCAGATTCACAATGGATGGCTTCGGTGTTGTCGCAGTTGCGGCAAGTGCTCAATTCTTGGCGTGCCAGCTAGGACACGCCAAATTTGGATAGCTAACCCCAGCTTCTGACTGGGCCCGAGTCGAGGTGGATAAAACCGCTTTTGGGGTAGTAGCCGACGCCACCGGCTTTCATACTGATAGCCGCCTTTCTAACGTTTGCTATCGCCACGCCGGGAAAAGCAACATCGATTGCCTGACCTTTCATGTGGTAACTTTTTTTGGCTACGCCTCGGCCTTCTTGGCGCAGCTTTTCATTGGTTTTTGGCGAGCGATAGCCGCCAATGATTTCCATCGGCTTAGCGAAACCCAACTGACTGTTGAGCAAGTAAAGCTGATCTAAAACCGAACGGTCCATCGCGAGTGTTTCATTGGTGCGAAAGTCTCGTAATAAGTGACTAATTTCAGCAACTCCCTCGTCTAAGTAATGGCCGTTTTCAAAATAAACCAGCGTCGCTGATTCACCAGTGTGGATATGAGTTAATGCCAATTGGCGGCAATTGTTGGATGCCTTGGTGGTGGCAGCCAAAGCAACTGCTGGCGCACCAAACCCTGCAACGAAGGCCATGCCGCTGGCCGCGGTGACAAAATGACGTCTCGATAACTTAGTGTTTTTCATGCCGGCTACCTGTGATTCTATAACAACAACAGCAAACCACTTTGGTTTGGCTTGAGATTTAATTGGACAGCGACCGGTCGATGAAGTTCATCGCAGCCGGATTGGGTATATACTTATCCCGGCTCGATCAGAGTCCAACACTAATTACCACAAGAGATTCAAATGATAAGGCTACCTTTAGACAAATATTTTCCGGATGTCAGCCGGCTTTCCTATGGCTGTATGGGCCTTGGCGGCGAGTGGCATGGCGAAGATATTAACGACAATGATGTGAGGCTAGCACATCAAGTTGTCGATACCTTGCTCGACGTTGGCATTAACCATATTGACCATGCTGATATCTACCGTACAGGCAAGGCTGAAAAAGTATTTGGGCGAGTTTTGGCTGAGCGTCCAGAGCTTCGGGAAAAACTGATTCTGCAATCCAAATGCGGCATTCGCTTTGGTGACGAGCAAGGACCTAACCGCTACGACTTTTCCGAGCAATGGATTATCCAGAGCGTTGATAACATTCTACAGCGGCTTCAAACCGAGTATCTCGATACGCTCATGTTGCATCGTCCTGACCCGTTGATGGCAACTGAGGAAGTGGTTCGGGCGTTTGAACAGCTGTCCAGTCAAGGCAAGGTGCGTTACTTCGGTGTATCTAACATGAGTGGTCAGCAGATGGAGTTTTTACAACGCCACCTGCCAGAGCCGTTGATTGCCAATCAACTTGAAATGAGCCTAACTAACTTGGGTTGGGTTGAGGATGGTATTTTGGTTGCCAACCCCGAGGGGAGCAATATCAATTTCCCATCAGGCACCATCGAATATTGCCAAACCCACGGCATTCAATTGCAAGCGTGGGGCAGTATGTCACAGGGCTTGTTTTCTGGCCGAAACTTAGATGGTCAACCGGATCATATTCATCAAACCGCGGCCAAGGTGGCGCACTATGCAGGTCTTTATCAGGTCAGTCGCGAAGCCATTGTGCTGGCTTTTCTGACTCGTCATCCTGCTCAGATTCAGCCTGTGATTGGTACTGTAAACTCCGATCGGATTCGCGCATGTGCGGATGTTGAACGTGTCACTCTGAGCCGAGAGCATTGGTATGATTTGTTGTTCGCCGCTCGCGGTAAGCATGTGCCCTAACGTTTGACTAGGTTAGGTGATGTTGAGGGGCCAACGATATCGTTGGCCTTTTTCGTGATCGTGACAGAATTCCATTGCTTTGCCAGTAATTCTATTTCGACAAATTGATCCATCACAGGGTGATTACCCAAGACTCTACTAGAGTTGACATAATTGCCGATGGTTTGTGCTTAATAAATGTTTAGGATACAAATAGATGTTCGATTCTGAGCTGGTCGATAGCCCAGCATACCAGCGTATTAAGCAAGTTTATTTCGGTAGGCTGGAGCGCCATTTTACCCTAAAGAAAGGCAAAACCTTGCTCGAGCAAGGCGAGTTCAACGACAAGCTGTATTTGATTCTTGAGGGAACCATTGTCGGTTTTCAGAGTATTGACGGTGAACCCGTGGAGATTTTTCGCTCTGGACCTGACATGTTTATTGGTTTGCAAAGCTTCTTTGGGCGCAGCCATCGGAGCTACTCTAAAGTGGTTGCCGAAACTGAGTGTTCAATGGCCTACATTGAGCTATCTACGCCGGCGGAAGACGAATACCAATATGGTTCATTGATTGAACAATTTAACCCGGTGATCGTCAATGCTCTGATCACCCGGCAATTAAGATCTAGCCATGCTGCGCTTGAACGGCAACGAACCCAGAAACGCTTGCTACAAGCCGAGAAAATGTCGACCTTAGGTCAGCTGTCGGCTGGTTTGGCGCATGAGTTGAATAACTCGATTGGCGTTTTGGCTCGCAAAAGTGAGTACATTAGCGAGTTTATTGAAGATATCTTAAAGGAACGCGAACCGAAGAAGTTTGCCTTTTTTAAGAATGGTCTCGACGAAGGCCAACGTCTCAATAGTTTGGAGGTGCGCCAACGCACCAGAGAATTTGCCCGCAAGCTCAACATCAACAAAGAAACTGCCAAGCTGTTGGCCAAAATGGCCTCGTCGATGGATGATGCCAGCGTGCTGGATCAAAACGTCATTAAGAATTTGGAAGAGGTTGCTCAATTTTGGCAATTGGGCGTTGATTTTCACGACATGCAGGTGGCTGCCAAGCATGCGACCGGCATTGTTAAGTCAGTTAAAATTCTCGGCGGCGGTAGCTTTGAACGCGGCGAAGGAGTGTGCGTGATTGACTCCATCGAACAAGCGTTATCACTGCTGAAAAGTAATCTTCGAGCGGTGCAACTCGATACCCAACTGAGGGAGTTACCGGCCATTTACGGTAATCTCACCGAGCTGATTCAAATCTGGGTCAATATTATCAAAAACGCTTGCGATGCCATGGAGCAAGCGGCGACTTCTTCTCCCTCAATTCGGGTGAGCACGCGGGTGCTTAAAGATGCAGTGAAAATCAAAATCTCCGACACCGGCCCAGGGATCCCTGAAGAGCTCCAGGACAAGATTTTTCAACCCAACTTCACGACTAAAAAGAATGGCTTACAATTCGGTCTGGGGTTGGGGCTATCAATTGTAATGCGACTGGTGGATAGCTATAACGGTCGAATAGTGCTGAACAGTGTTCCCGGGAAAACCACCTTCTCGGTCACTCTACCGATAAGAGAGCGCGATGGAAAAGATTAATATCATATGCGTTGATGACCAACGGGAAGTGCTCGATGCCGTGGTGCGGGATCTACAGCCGTTAGAGCAATGGTTCAATATTGAAGAGTGTGAATCGGCAGATGAATGCTTGAGTTTAATGGAAGAACTCGATGAAGAGGGCAGCAGTATCGGCTTGGTGATTTCAGACCATGTCATGCCCGGCCGAAGCGGTGTCGATATGCTAACCGAAATTGCTTCTGACAGCCGTTATCGTTTCACCCGCAAAATATTGCTGACCGGTTTGGCGAGTCATCAAGATACCATTGATGCCATCAACGACGCCGGGGTCGATCGTTACTTTGAAAAAACTTGGAATCCCGATGAGCTGATTGCCGCCTGCAAGAGCTTGCTCACGCAATTTGTGCTGGACAGCGGTATGGATTATCAGACCATGCTCGGCGCGTTAGATGTTCAGGTCTTGTACCAAAGTGGTCGAGTCTGATTAAGGACCAAAACCAGAAACAAAAAAGCCAGCCACTGCGGTGGCTGGCAACATACTCAATTGCTTGGGTATTTAGAACCGTGCGGTGAGTTTGGCGTGGTAGTAACGGCCCATCACATCATAAATTTCTGGCACTGTGTTGGCATCGCTGTACGAATACAAGTACGGCGGTTTCTTGTCGAACACGTTGTCAATACCTGCAGAAACAGACCAAGTATCGTTGATATGGTAGCGGCCCGAAGCATCATGGTACGACACTGAACCGACTTCTTTCGTTAAGCCATAGGCTTCTTGGTAGTAATCGTCTGTCATGCCACTGATGTAACGATAGCGCCAAGATGCATCCCAATCATCGCTGCCAACTTTCAAGGTCAGATTGTTCTTCCATTCAGCCCAACCACCGTTTAGACCACTGATCTTACCTGTATAGTCAATGCCGTCTTGCTTGTATTCCAACAAATGGCTGGAATCAAGAGTGGTGCTCCAATCTAAGCCAAGACCTTCAAAGGCGTAGGTCATGTTCAAATCGAATCCAGACGTTTCCATTTTACCAACGTTAGTCAGCGGCGATTCCATGTAGTCGATTTCACCCGAAAAGCTTGAGCGTTCTACGCCTAACACATCACACGCTGACGCATTGCCGCCGTAGCAGCTGTTTAGGTAAGACTGGGTATCGATACGGCTGATGGCATCGGTCACTTCCGTTTGGAAGTAGTCCAATGTCGCCGAGAAACCGTCTAGGAATTCAGGGCTATAAACCACACCCAAGGTGTAAGTGTCGGCTTCTTCTGGTCCTAGATCTTCAGACGTGATCCAAGTGTTCTCGATCTGAGAATCGTTGTAAACATAATCAGTGTTGCCGATTTCTGCGTCACAGTTCTGATAAGTGGCAGAATCTGGATTCAAGCTACCATAGCCGCTACATGGATCGGCCAGATAATCAAATGAGCCAACTTTACCACCATACAATTCATCAACGGTTGGCGCCCGGAATGCGGTTGAGGCAACACCGCGGAACATCAACTCTGGATTCACTCGCCAAGTCAAACCAACTTTCCAAGTCATGTCCGAACCGAAGGTGCTGTAGTCAAAGTAACGTGCCGCGACTTCCGCAGTTAGCTCTTCGACGAAGGGTTTGTCTGCCAGTAGTGGGATCGCAAACTCAGTATAGACTTGAGTGGTATCGTAGTGACCTGAGGTTGGATCTTGTTGTGAGGCACTGCCATCGCCTGCGACCGTGACGGCATCGGGTTGATACCAACCTTTCTCACGACGATATTCAATGCCCGAAGCAAAGCCTACGGTGCCGGCTGGCATTTCCCAAGCTTCGCCAGAAACATTGAAGTTAACAACGTTCATTTCGTTACCACCGCTGGCTTGATCGGTGTAGCTAATGTAATCCACAACGTCCTGCGACAATTCACCTTCAGGCACGAACCAATCGCCACATGGGATATCCGGATCGTTTTCGCATACTGATGGATCAACGGTCTCACCAACTTTTTTCAAGTTGACGTAATTGCTGCGTTTGTCAGTGGAATCATTACGGCCGTAGATGTAAGACAAGTCCCAATCCAATCCGCCGGCAAAATCAACGTAGCCCTGTAAGCCCGCAACAATACGGATGGTGTCGGTGGTTTGGTTGTATTCGCGGTTGCCGACTTCGGTCATCCGGCGGCGATATTCAACGTCGGTACCAAATGGATTACCCGGCGCATCGGCGCCGATGATCAAGCCATCAATTGGCTCTGGTGCCATTTGCTGATTGGACGTGCGCTTGGTGTACATGCTTTCCATGAACATCGACAAGTCTGAGTTTATTTCATAGGTGCCGTTGGCAAATAGCGAGATACGCTCTTGCGGTGTATACAGGTACGACTCTTCGGCGTAGTTGTAGTACTCATACTGATCGACCCATTCACCGTTCTCATCCAGCTGTTTCCATCCGGTGCCATCATTAACAGTGCCGCCGGGAATGCGTGAACTGCCGCTTTGACAAACGCCATTGTCATCAAAGTCGTTATCCGGACATTTCGAAAAGTTTCGATCACCTTGCATGGCTTCGCCACGGTCAACATAGCTGAGGCCGAACATAAAATTGCCTTTATCGCTGCTACCGCCGGTGATCAAACTCACTTCACCGGTGTTGGCATCGCCGTCGCCTGAACCGGCATAGCCCACGGAGAATTCTGCACCTTCAAAATCTTTCTTGGTAATGATGTTCACGACGCCGGCGATGGCATCAGAGCCATATACCGCGGATGCACCGTCTTTTAGAATTTCGATCCGCTCGATGGATGCTACAGGGATGGTATTGAGATCTACCGATGAGTCAGCGCCAATGCCGGAGTTGACCATACGGCGGCCATTGACCAGAACCAAAGTGCGCTGCTCTCCCAAGCCGCGGAGGTTAATGCGGGCAGCACCATTGCCGCCATTGTTACTTGCAGCACCAGTCGCCATACCGTTGGAAGCGGGGTTTTGCTGCAGGATTTGATCAACTGATGTGAAGCTGCCGATTTCGATATCTTCGGCACTAATGATGCTGACTGGGCTGGCAGTCTCCATGTCAGTGCGTTTGATTCGTGATCCAGTGATCGAAATGCGTTCAAGGTCATCGGCTTGCGCTTCGTCGGCATAAGCTTCTGGCGTTATGGTTGCGACGCTGAACGCGCTGAGTACTGCTAACGCGAGTGGTGATAGCTTTGCATAATTATTCATTTTCTGCGTAATCCCAAAGGTTATTTCAAAAGTTGGCGCAATCTATTGCTGCGTTGGGCTTGAATATCCTTCAAGGGTGCTGTTAAAAGCAATTGAGGTGAATTTTTATGAATATTTTATTCTTGTTAACGCGTTGTTTATTCATCTACTTTGGGCTGTTCACAAACAGCTGATTGCACTGTTGGCGATGAAATTGGTAGCGAGAAGTTTGGCCACTATCGGTTGTCGTTGGTGTTTGCCACTGAGCTGTTGGTTAAATGTTAAAGTTCAAGAAAAAAACATTTAATGTGATCTAGATCACTAATAGATCTCGGTTGAATCGCTCTGTTTACAAAAACAATACGTCTTTGGGTCATAGATGTGCGGCTGATCTCACTTTGTTAGGTGAGTGAATAAGTGTGAATAATTTGACTGCTTTCACCTTTAACGGAGCTTTTATGCAACAATAATTGGGCACTTCAAACTCCAATGTGCCAACCCACAAGATTACAGACGAAGAATTGTTATGCATGATAATAAACGCCCGTTGTACCTTCCCTACGCCGGACCTGTTCTATTAGAAACATCGTTACTCAATAAGGGCAGCGCTTTTAGTGAGCAAGAGCGCCGAGACTTTAATTTGGAAGGTTTGCTACCTCAGGCGATTGAATCGATTGAGGAGCAAGCGCAGCGCGCTTATCAGCAGTTTGCAGCCTTTGAATCTGATATCGACAAGCATATCTACTTGCGCAACATTCAAGACACTAATGAAACCTTATTCTATCGCTTAGTCAGCGCTCACATTAGTGAAATGATGCCGATCATTTACACTCCGACGGTGGGTCATGCATGCGAGATGTTTTCCAGTATTTACCGCCGGGCGAGGGGCTTGTTTATTTCCTACCCTGACCGTGATCGGATTGACGATATCCTCAATAATGCCACGCGCCATAACGTCAAGGTCATTGTCGTCACTGATGGTGAGCGGATCCTTGGTCTTGGCGATCAGGGGATTGGTGGGATGGGAATTCCCATCGGTAAACTTTCTTTGTACACCGCTTGTGGCGGCATCAGCCCTGCTTATACGTTGCCAATGGTATTAGATGTAGGCACCAATAATCGTCAGCGACTCGATGATCCTATGTATCTGGGCTGGCGACATGAGCGAATTAGTGGTGAGGAATATACTGAATTTGTTGATAAATTTATTGCCGCAGTCAAGGTCCGTTGGCCGGATGCCTTAGTGCAATTCGAGGACTTTGCCCAAAACAATGCGATGCCGTTGTTGCAACGCTATAAGGATGATATCTGTTGCTTCAATGACGATATTCAAGGCACCGCTGCAGTGACGGTTGGTTCGCTGTTGGCAGCTTGTAATGCTGCTGGCAGTGCATTAAAAGAACAGACCATTTGTTTCCTCGGAGCTGGCTCTGCGGGCTGTGGTATTGCCGAGGCCATTATTGCTCAAATGGTGGCGGAAGGTATCAGTGACGAACAAGCGCGCTCACAAGTCTACATGGTCGACCGTTGGGGCTTACTGACCGACGACATGGCCAATTTATTGCCTTTCCAACAGGCACTTGTGCAGGCCAAGAGTAAAGTATCCGACTGGCCGGTTGATCCAACCATGGTGTCGCTATTGGATGTGGTTGAGAATGGCAAACCAACCGTACTCATCGGTGTTTCTGGGGCGCCAGGATTGTTCACTCAACAAGTGATTGAAACAATGGCAAAGCATTGCCCTCGACCAATTGTCATGCCACTTTCGAACCCGACCAGCCGAGTAGAAGCGCGCCCTGTCGATGTCATTAATTGGACCGAAGGGCGAGCTTTAGTGGCCACAGGTTCGCCATTTGCACCAGTACCTTATGATGGCCAGCTGTTTGAAATCGCCCAGTGCAACAATAGCTACATCTTCCCCGGCATTGGATTGGGGGTGTTGGCAGTTCAGGCAAAACGTGTGACCGACAATATGCTGATGGCTTCGAGTCGTGCGCTGGCTGAGTGCTCGCCGTTGGCGCGTGATGGTGAGGGCTCACTATTGCCGCCACTAGAAGAAATTCAGCAGGTCAGCCGCCATATTGCATTTGCTGTTGGCCAAGCGGCAATGGCCGATGGTGTCGCAGTGCAAACTGATGATGAAGTACTGAGAGAAAGTGTTGATTACTGGTTCTGGCAACCAGAATATCGTCACTACAAGCGCACCTCGTTCTGAGGGGGAAACAATGATAAACAAAGCCCCCAAACTATGGGGGCTTTGTCATTATTATTGGCTAGGGTTGTCGAGTGGCTGATTCCATCAAGCCATCGTTTAGTTGACTGGCCCAACGCTTGATCATTCGCTTCGATTGCTGATGGTTATCGACGGAGGTCTGACGAACCAAACGGCCCCAGTCGGTCGCTTCTTGGCGGTCAACAATTCGAGCAAGAATTTCGCCGGTCACCGAGTCTTTGAGTTCTAACACTAAGGTCATCTCGCCAGCACTCTCGGCGTAGACTTTGACGTTACTTGCACGCGACATGTCATCGAGATTAACGAAGTAGACGTTCATCAACTTGGGTTCTAATAGCAAGGTATCGTCGCCTGGCTGATCGGTCATTTTGTAGTTGCCCTTTTCGCTAATGACTTCGCGAAAAGACTCATCAAACAGTGCTTTTAACTTCACCGATGCTCTTTCCATCCCGCGTTTCATTTGACCGCGTGTGGCGTAGTCATTGCGATAGGCGTTTTTACGAAAAGCAACGTCCGCTTCATTGAGCATTAGAGTGTCGTAGTGGGAAAAGTCGGCGCCAGATTTCAGATATAGCTCATCAACTTTCTTAGATTCGACTTTCGTGAGTTGGTCAAAGCTTGTATCACCTTGTTCTGCGGCATAAAGATTGGCGTGTCCCAAGCTCAAGCTTAAGCTAGTAACGACCATAACCAGCGTGGCTAAGTTTCTTGCCATCATAAACTCCTTACTATGATAAGGCTGATAATTAATGTCAGGCAGTTGTTGGTAGCTGCTAGTACCATGGACTTTAATTTAGCGGCTTGGTTCAGTTGTGCATTGGATTTGCCTCAAAAACATGAACTAACCACAGGTTGTTGCTACTTTGTTAATCAATTCTTAGACTTTTATTGATTAATAATCAGAAGGTTATATTACTGGCTCACTTCTTTTTCAAGGGCGCAATTAAGCCTTTTCATAGCGCCAGTGAATCGCTATCAGCTACTGTTTTTGAAATAGATAATAGCCAACCGCAACGGCAGCAAAACATAAGATGACGTTCAATATGATGTTAGCAACAAGCTTGAGTATGGCGCCTTGATGGAGCAGAGCAAGATTGTCCATCGAGAAGGTTGAAAATGTGGTGAGGGCTCCGAGCATCCCAACTGAAATTAAGGCTCGCCATGGACTATCAGATATCTGCGCTTGCTGCAGGGCGATGAACATAGCACCCATACAAAATGAGCCGATAATGTTGACTGTCAAGGTACCGTAAGGAAAGCCTTTGCCAAATAGTTGTACGCAAAAATCGGATATTAAGAATCGAAGGCAGGCGCCAATAGCGCCGCCAGCGGCAACAAAACCGAGTGTGGGTAGATAGTTCATGAACGCCGAAGATTAAATAGAAAGGGTTAACGGCTAGTTTAAAAAGGAAGCAGCCAGTTTACCAGCGGCACTGTGATGAATACTGAATTAGCCGTGCAGTTTGACGAATTTATCGAGTAACTGTTGCTCAGTTTCTTGATGATCTGGATTTACTTCGATGCAATCAATTGGGCACACCGATTCACAGGTCGGTTTGTCGTAATGGCCGACACATTCAGTGCAACGATCCGGATCGATCTCGTAGATCTCTTCGCCCAAAGCTATTGCTTGGTTTGGGCATTCCGGTTCACACATGTCGCAGTTAATGCAGCTGTCGAGGATAATTAGAGCCATTTCAATCGGTTATCGTTTGTTCTTCAGTTTTATTCTGAGTTGATGAAAAAATGTGCGGCGCATTATGGCAGATTTGCTGATTTGAATCTCTTTTTTCTGAACCCATTAGTTTATTTCGGCCCACAGCAAAAAGCCTCAATTGTTAGTATGAGTCATTGCACAATTACGAAAAGGCCCATGTGAATCGATCACCACATGAGCTTCTTTGTTATTCGACTAGCAAACTGCGATGGTCGTTCTGAGTCAGTCGCTCAAGTTCCGATTTAATGTCATAGGACCAAGGCGCGGTATTGTCGGCTGCAGAGAAGAGGTTGAGTTCACTTGGTGTTACCAATTGCCGGTTGGTAGGGCTGAGAAAGGCCAAGATATTGCGGGCCGAAAGCGGCTAAGCCCTTTTCTGTAGTGAATTCTTTTGGTGCTGGCAGTATCACCACTGCAATATTGGCATCGATTGTGACATTCGGGTTGGTAATTGGCTCCCCACTATCAAGATTGATACAGCAAATCAGATCCGGAATCGTCACATCCACTTTGCCGTTAAGGCGTGACATCAGGTTTTCGTTCTTAACATCAATCTGATAACTGTCTCCGCTAAATTCACCCGAACCAACAAGATCAATGCGACCGAGAGTAAAGCCATCTTGAGTGACGAATTCACAGTCTGACACTCGGCCGCGAAAAGCGACATAACCACCACCATGGTTGGCGATTTCATTGGCGACATCGAGTCCTTGCTCGCGAGCGATACGATAGGCTTGACCGACCTCCAAAGCCATTGATATGGAGCCTTTGATCACAGCATCTTTCACTTGCTCTATTGGCATGGCGTGATCGATAGCCGCAATGTCGTTGCGGCTGACCATCGATAGGGCGCGCACAACGTCTTCAGCGCGCCTGTCATCAATGATGTTTTCCAGTACAAAACACTCACCAAACTCATTGGCGGTGACAACAGGAGCTGCTGGTAATCCGTTGAAGTAATAGGTGGAGTGAGTAATTTCAGGCACCGCTCTACCGGCTGGATCAGCATCGATAATGTAACCATCGGCCATCGCAGCGACATAGAAAGATATTGCCGTATTAGAGCCACCAAGCTCGCAACAGATAGTGCCGTAAAAGGTCTCTCCAGTGTATTCAACCAAGCGTTTGTAAGCTGTCATGATTGCCGGCTCGCCACTTTGAGGTAAGTCTTGGTAAACCTGCTCCAGCTCGGTTGTCATTGGCGACAAGGCGCCCAGCATATAGGGAGTACAAATCATGCTTCCAGCTGGTACTTCATCGACTGATACCAGCTTAAATTCTTTGCCAGCGGCTAGTGCTTTGTTGATGTAATCAAACCCTTCATCAAGCTCGCCGCCGCCGCCAGTGCCAAGAATGGCGCAGCCGTAAAGAATATCGGTCAGATCGTCTCGGCTCAGAGATCTCATAGTTACCTCACTGAAATGATTGAGCAGGTTTGAAAAGATAAGCGCGCAACAGCCAATAGGCCGGCACAGTCACTAATAGCGCATCACAGGCTTCAATGCCGGTAACGCTGATGTAACCGTGATTGGATAGCAACGCAGCAGTGATGGCCAGGACCCAGGCAAATAGAGCGGCCAAGTTGATGGCGCGAGTTTCGGATAGCTCTGCGAGCTGATAGTGGCGTTTGCATCGGATCAGGAAGAAATCCACGACGTAGATAGCTGCAACAGGTGTAAATACCACCGATAAGCCAAACAAGAAGTCAGTAAATCGATCGAGTAAGTTGAAAGAAGCAAAGATAGTACCGAGCACGCCTGCAACAGCAATGATTTTCCACTCTTTCCAGCGGGTGAACATCGCATTCAGGCCCAGTGCAGCACTATACAAATTAACCACATTGGTCACCCAGCTCGACACAATCAGTAAGAAAAATGCGACGCCACCAAGGCCCAGCATCAACATGACCTGCAATACATCGTCGTCATGCACCACCAAGCCAGCGAATGCCGAGACGATGTAAACAAAGCTGCTCAAGCCCAAAAAAGGCAGAAATGACGAGATTGCGGTATCGCTCGAAGTGCGAGCAAAACGGGTGAAGTCCGGCATTAATACGACACTGACGATAAAGCTGCCAACCACCACAGATACCGCTTCACCAAATCCTATGCTCGCTGTTGCAACCGTGGGGTCGGTAGTTGTCGATTGGTAGTTAACACTCTGCATCAGCAAATACACCAAGATCAGAGCCAGCAGCGGTACGAACAAAGTTGATACCCGCTCGATGAGCTTAAATCCCCAGATCGTGGTCAAGGTGATGATGATGCCAAGGGCAATTTCCAACGCCAGAATCGAAGGCGCGCTACCAAACAACTTAACACTTAGTTGCTGAGCAACGTCGCTGAATAAATCAATATTGACGCCATACCAACCCAGCAGCGCTACGACAAACAGCAGGCTGATCAAGTTGGCTCCGAAGCTGCCGAACACAAACTTCATGGTCATACAGGAAGCAAAGCGATTGTGCATACCCACCAGTCCCGTCACTGTGCCGAGTACTGATAAGATCAATCCGCCTAGTAGGAATGCATACAAACTCTGTTCAAAGCCAAGTGCTGTGCCCAGTTCTAGTCCGGTAATTAGTCCAGGCACCGCGAATGCTAAGCCACCATTGATCATGCCGATACCTATACCACCGACCGTTTTATGTTGCGGCACGGGCGTGGTGGCGTAATCCTCAAACATCTGATCCAGCGCTTTGTTATCTTGGCTTTTCAATAGTTACAACCTGTCAGTGATTCGTTGTTTGGCGTTGGCTGATAGTCTCGAAGTTGTTAGAAGCGGTAACTCACTTCAACGCCATAGCTGCGCGGTTTATTTGGTTGCCGGGCAAGCTCAGTGACGCCGTCAGCAAACAAGAAGATGTCTTCAATACCACGTTCGTCGGTCAGGTTATCGACAAACACCTGCACTAGCCAATCGTCTGAACGGACGCCAAACCCAGCATTGACAAAGGTGTAGGTCGACGATTCCACGTCGGGCATCTCGATGTCGTAGTACTTAGGACCTTCCACTTGCACATCTGCGCGCGAGATCAATGACCACTCAGAAGTTAGTTCATACTCATGGTTGGCAGAAATGGAGTAGTTGTATTCTGGAACCCAAACCTGCGATTCACCTTCTAGCTCTGGTCGCTCATCGAATGCCTTGATTTCTGAATCAACGATACCGGCAGAAAAACGCAAATCAAGATTATCAGTTGCTTGCAAAGCAACTTCTAATTCCAAGCCTTGAGTTTCTACATCGTCGATAGCAAGGTTCTCAAGGGTGAAGGTATCGACATTAAATTGAGTAATTTGGGCATCGGTCTGATCAATCGCAAAGACCGCGCCATTGACTACTAGACGGTTATCCAACCAAGTCGATTTAAATCCGGCCTCATAGCTATCGGAAACTTCCTTATCAAACACTCGGCTAATACCTTCGGCAGGCTCGTTGAAACCACCGCTGCGGAAACCTTTGGAGTATCCGGTGTATAGCAACAGGTCATCATTGTATTGATAGGCCACCGACACTTTCGGTTGCCACTGACTAAAATCTTTGTCAGCGAAGGTATCGTCCTTAAAGTTCGGATCATAAGACTCTCGGGCATCATGGTCGTAACGCAATGCCGCGGTCAGCTCCAATTGGTCCGTCAGGTCATAGTTTAGTTGTCCCGCCACAGCCCAAGCTTCGGAACTGTTGTTGTCGGCGATGGTGAGATATATCAGCTCATCAGTGAAATCATCACGTTTCAGCGGCACGTCACCTAATAGGTCATCAAAGAAGTTGATGGTATTGTCGCGCTCCTTGTCCTGATAAAAAGCCGACACAGCCCAGCGCAGCGCGCCATCGTTGAATGATGTAAAGCGCGCTTCAAAGGTTGTTGCTTCAACATCGAACAGGCCCTCGGTGCCAAAAGGAGCTCGGAGAATATAGCCATCATCGTCTTCTTCATAAGTCGGATCAGCAGAGTAATCGCCATCGTAGAAATGCTCATTTTCCGACTTGCTATAGGCGGCAATCAGATCAAGGGTGCCTAACTCATAATCTTGGCTGAGCTTGGCGCTCAGTTCATAAACATCACGCTCGTCGAGGTTGCGAATGTTCTGAGAGGTATCGATATCAAAGTCTTCTTTACTCGCTTCGGTGACGCCCTGATAGTAAGCAAAGCCTGCTTCGCTGGTGGTGTAGCGGCCACGCAATGCCAAACTGGTATCTTCAAACAAATCGAATTGCAGTTGCGCGAATGCCGATTGTTCATCCAAGTGGTCGGCTTCTTCATCAAGGAACTCATTGTCGATAAGGCCGTCGGAGTTCTTGGTGTAACCGCCAATGCGGAAAAAAGCAGTATCGGCTTGGTTTAGAGAACCGGAGATTACTCCGTTTAATTCATAGCTGTTGCCATTGCCAATCGCACCTTTTAACTTACCTTCGAGCTCTTCTGTTGGATGCTGAGTGGTCACGATCACCGCGCCACCAATTGCGCCGCGACCATAAAGCGCTCCTTGAGCGCCACGCATCACTTCAATGCGGTCAATATCAACGAGCTCCTGATTAATGAACTCCAGGTCGGGTGCGGTCACGCCATCGACAACAAATGCAAGCGGCGGATCGCCCACCTGAGGAGTAATCAAACCACGGACAGTGACGCGAGCTAACCCCGGCCGGAAATTGTCTAGGGCACTTAAATTGGGCGTCAAATTGGCAAAGTCACGGAAGTTATTGATGCGGGCGTTTTCGATAAAGTCGGCATCAAATACAGTGACGGAATCTGGCACGCTTTGCAGTGTTTCAGTGCGCCCCCTAGCTGAAACCGTAATCCGCTCGACTTCGACATCAGCGCCTGAAAGAGCCGCTTGTTGTTCGGCCAGAGCAGGCAATGACAAGGACACACCCACGGCTAATGCAATGCTAGATTGAGCAAAATAGCTAGAAAAATTGGTCTTCATTCCCTACTCCTTGTCGGATAAAGTGGCGGATAAAGTGATGTTCAACTCGATCAATGAGTTGAAGTTTGGTTATCCTCATTGTGGATTTATGTCACAAAAAAATATTCTTAAATTCACAAAGCTGGGAAAAGAAAATTTGTGCCTTTAGCACAAGCTCGACAAAATTTTATTTCAGTCCGGCTAGCGAAAAGAAACCATGAAGAAAAACATCAAGCTCGATGCCTATAACAAGAAGATCCTAGCTACATTGCATTTGCAGGCCGATTTGACCAACAACGAGTTGGCAGAGAAGGTCAACTTATCGCCCAGCGCCTGTTTTCAACGCGTAAAGGCGCTGAAAGAAGCTGGCTATTTCAGAACCTTTCACGCTGACATCAACTTAGAGCAGATGTGTGAGCACGTGTTGGCCTATCTTGAATTCACCCTCGATCGCAATACGGCTCAGGTTTGTCGTGATTTTGCCGCAGCAGTGGGTGAAATACCGGAAATAATGGATTGCATGCAAGTCAGTGGTGATGTCGATTTTATCTCGCTAAGTTGCTTTTCCAGCGTTAAGAAACTCAATGAAACCTGCGATGCCCTAAGTGAAAATCCTGCTCTGCACATCAAACACATCCGTACCCGGTTAGTTATGGACCGCGCGAAATGGTTTCTGGGCTACCCGTTGGCCCACTTGAAATGGCTGGATGGCCCAGACTCCGGTGATGATTAGTCGCCTTCCTCTCTCGGCTGACCATCGACAAGTCATTGACTTGGCTACAACATGGTGATCACTGTCACATTTACTTAACAGCCAAGCGGCTGCACAAGATTGCATCAATATTGCTACAAGCATCACTCCACCTATATATTCGCCGTGAAAAATTAATCTATTCGTAACATCGAGGCGAATGGGTTAAGTTTGACCATGCTAATGGATTAGCTGGAACGAATTAGCGAAAGGTTTTTTTGCTCGACTAATAAATACAACAAAGGGTTCCCGAAAACCCTGGCGACATTGGAGCGTTGCTGACAGTGCAGCCCTCCTAACAACATAACTACCAATTGAGAGAACTACTCCAAATGTTTACTAACCATAGTGCGATTGCTATTGCCGTTCAGTTAGCTTTTGCCGCGACAACTTCTACGGTTGCTTTTCAAGCCAGTGCTGAAGAGCAACAACAGCAAGAAGCCGACAACAGCAAACTCGAAGTCATTCAGGTGACGGCTCGTAAACGCGTTGAAAATGCTCAGGAAGTACCGGTAGCGATCACGGCCCTGCAAGGTGAAGCTCTGGAAACACTAAGCTCTGCGGCGATGGATATTCGTTTTTTGAATGCCCGGACACCAAGCTTGACCGTTGAATCGTCGTTTGGTCGAACCTTCCCACGGTTCTACATGCGTGGTTTGGGTAATTCAGATTTCGACTTGAATGCATCCCAGCCGGTATCACTAGTTGTTGACGATATCGTCCAAGAAAACCCAATTCTGAAAGGCTTCCCTGTGTTTGATGTCGAGCGGGTGGAAACCTTGCGTGGCCCACAGGGTACTTTATTTGGTCGTAACACCCCTGCTGGCTTGGTCAAATTTGATTCAGTGAAGCCATCACAGGCGTTTGATGCATTCGCTTCGGCATCATACGGTAGCCACAACACCAGCGACATTCGCGCTGCAGTGGGCGGCGGTTTGACTGACTCATTGTCGGCTCGCGTTTCGGTATTGCATCAAGACCGCGATGATTACATCGATACCATTGCCCCAGGTTTTGAAAAGAAAGACGTCCTCGGTGGTTACACCGACAAAGCTATCCGCTTGCAGTTGTTGTGGGAAGCGGATGATTTCTCAGCACTGCTGAACTACCACAAGCGCGATCTTGACGGCAAACCGGTGGCTTTCTACGGCAACGGTATCAAGAAAGGCAGTAATAAACTCGGTGGCGAAGGCTGGGAAGGGCGCGACAAGGTGTTCCATGATTCTGCTGACCGCGCGACCCAAGAGGTAGAGATCGAAGGCTATAACCTCAAGCTTGAGTGGGATTTGGGTGATCACACGATTACCTCGATCAGTGGTGTTGAAAAAGCCGAGTTGTTCTCACGTGCCGATGTCGACGGCGGCTATGGTTCGAGCTTTGCTGCAGGATGTTGCGATATTCCAATGGGACCTGGCGTCATCGCGTTAGATTCAGAGACTTCGGATGCCATCCCCGATCACGATCAACTGACCCAAGAATTGCGTTTGGCCAGTAACTTCAATGGCCCGCTTAACTATCAAGTCGGTGTGTTCTACTTCGATGAAGACTTGGAGATCGAGAGTATTTCCTACGATCCGGTGTTTTCTGAGGGAGACTTAACGGGCCGCGTTAAGCAATGGCAAGAGACAACGGCATGGGCGGTGTTTGGTTCGGTCGATTATGACTTCACTGAACGTTTGTCGGTCACTGCAGGCTTGCGTTATTCCGATGATGACAAAGATTATCGCAATGAGCGCTTCAAGAGCCCATTGGCGTTTTTAGGAGCTCCAGATCAGGTTACCGGTGAAGTGAATCCTAGTGACACTCATGTCAGCTGGGACCTGAGCGCCACATATAAATACAACGACGATGTTAACTTCTATGGCCGTATCGCCGATAGCTTCCGTGCACCAAGTATTCAGGGTCGTAACTTGTTCGCCTTTGATGATGGTATTTCGGTTGCTGATTCGGAAACCATTTTGTCGTTTGAGGCCGGTACCAAAGCAAACATTCTTGATGGCCAAGGCCGTTTGAATGCCGCGGTGTTCTACTTCACCATGGATGACCAGCAGTTGACTTCCGTCGGTGGTGACAGCAATACCGCTCGTTTGCTCAATGCCGATGAGACTCAAGGTTATGGTTTTGAAGTTGACGCCGAATTGATTGTCACGGATAACTTGCTCGTTACTTTCGGAACCAGTTATAACAACACTGAATTGAAAGACAGCAGCTTGTCGGTGCCAGTTTGTGCCAACTGTACGGTAACCGATCCTGTAATTGTTGACCCTGATGGAAGCAGTCGCGCCCTGATCGATGGCAACAGCCTGCCACACGCACCAGAGTGGATTCACACCTTCACCGCACGTTGGTCGCAAGATCTCGGTGATGGCGAAGTGTTCTTGTACACCGATTGGTCTTATCGCAGTGAAATCAACTTCTTCTTGTATGAAGCAAAAGAGTTCGAAGGTGAATCACTGCTCGAAGGTGGTGCCCGTGGTGGTTACGCGTGGGAAGACGATGGCCGCGAGTATGAAGCCGCAGTATTCGTTCGTAACATGACCGATGAACAGCAAGCGATTGGTGCTGTTGACTTCACCAATAATGCTGCGATTGTCAATGAAGAGCGCTTCATCGGCGCCGAATTCAAAGTCAATTTCTTCTAAGATTTGACCGAATTCACCAAGTAACTCCAGAGCTGTTAAAACAGCTCTGGAGTTTTGTTGTGTTATCACTTAGTTGATTGCTCATTGGAGTCATCAAAAGGAAACCAGAGCACTATGGGAATTGTTATCAGTTTGGCAGGGATCGTCTGTTTACTTGCGATTGCCTTTGCTTGCTCAACCAATCGAAGCGCCATCAACTGGCGTACCGTCGGTGGCGCATTGGCCATTCAAGCAAGCTTAGGCGCATTTGTACTTTACGTTCCGTTTGGCCAACTGGTGCTAGCGACCATAAGCGGCGGTGTTCAAGCCGTCATCGACAGTGCTCAGGCTGGTATTTCCTTTATGTTTGGCGGCCTCACCAGCGACACCATGTACGAGCTGTTTGGTGGCGGAGGCTTTGTTTTCGCCTTGCGTGCATTGCCGATTATTGTGTTTTTCTCGTCGCTCATCGCGGTGCTTTATTATCTCGGAATCATGCAATGGGTGATTCGAGTCATTGGTGGCGGTTTGCAAAAGGTGCTGAAAACCAGTCGACCCGAATCGATGTCAGCCACCGCCAATATTTTCATTGGCCAAGCTGAAGCTCCTTTGGTGGTAAAACCATTCATTCCAACCATGACTCAGTCTGAGTTGTTCGCCATTATGGTTGGCGGTTTAGCGTCGGTTGCTGGCACCGTATTGGGTGGATACGCCAGCTTGGGCGTTGAGTTGAAATATCTGATTGCGGCCAGCTTTATGGCAGCTCCGGGTGGCTTATTGATGGCCAAAATCATGATGCCGGAGACCGAAAAGCCAGTGGACTCGATGGCGCTGACAGAAACAGCAACCAAAGAGCACGTTAATGTCATTGATGCTGCGGCATCTGGCGCATCCTCTGGTCTTAAGCTGGCGCTGAATGTCGGTGCTATGCTGATGGCGTTTATTGCCCTCATCGCGCTGATTAATACCCTGTTCGGCTTTGTCGGCGGGTACTTTGGTATGCCTGATCTGACCATGGAGCTAATCCTTGGCTATTTGTTTGCGCCGTTGGCGTTTTTAATCGGCGTACCTTGGGACGAGGCCTTTATGGCAGGCTCCTTTATTGGCCAAAAATTAATTGTTAATGAGTTCGTTGCTTACATCGACTTCATTGGTGTTAAAGAGCAGTTGTCAGAGCAAAGCCAAGCCATTATTACTTTTGCCCTTTGTGGCTTTGCTAATCTTTCTTCAATTGCTATTTTGATCGGCGGTTTGGGCGCGATGGCGCCATCACGCCGTCATGATATTGCTCGCTTAGGAATGCGAGCGGTATTGGCCGGCTCACTGTCTAATTTGATGAGTGCAGCCTTGGCTGGTTTGTTCTTGGCGCTTTAGCCATTTTTCGGGGGAACCTTAGCTCTAAGCTGGGCTTCCCTTAAGTATGCGGTTACACGGATGTTTGCCTAGACGCTGTTGCTGATTGAATCAGTTGTTAGCTACAGCGCTCTACCTTTTGTCTCTTCACGGAACCAAGTCCGCCACGTCAAGCTGTCTTGCTCGCTCGTTGGTTCGAGATCGATTGAGCATTGCTGAGCTAGGCTGCTGATTTGACGTGTTCATTTAAAAAAGGTGGTACACCTTTTTATTGAGAGATAACTCATGACTGATTTGCAACAGATTGCTCGGCACGCCATCTCGATGATGGATTTAACCACCTTAAATGACGACGACACGGACGCCAAAGTCATTGCCCTTTGCCAACAGGCGCAAAGTCCTGCCGGTAATACAGCGGCAGTGTGTATCTACAAGCAGTTCATTCCGGCAGCCAAAAAAGCACTGCAACAACAAGGTTGCGACGATATCAAAATTGCTACCGTGACCAATTTCCCGCACGGCAATGATGATGTCGCTGCGGCTGTCGCCGAGACTAAAGAAGCCGTTGCGTTAGGGGCCGATGAAGTGGATGTGGTGTTCCCTTACCGCGCCTTGATTGGCGGCAATGAAACGGTTGGGGCTGAGCTGGTGGCGCAATGCAAGCAAGCGTGTGGTGACAAAGTGACCTTGAAGGTCATTGTTGAAACTGGCGAGCTGAAAACTGAAGCATTGATTGCCAAAGCGAGCCAGATTGCAATTGATTCCGGCGCTGACTTTATCAAAACATCAACCGGTAAGGTGCCGGTCAACGCCACCTTGGAATCCTGCCGCATCATGCTTGAAGCGATCAAAGCCAGTGGCAAGCCAATCAAATTTAAGCCCGCAGGTGGGGTCCGAACCGTAGAAGATGCACAAGCATTTATCGGCTTAGCAAGCGATTTGATGGGGGCCGACTGGGTCAATAAAGACAACTTCCGCTTTGGTGCTTCCAGCCTGTTAAATAACTTGTTGGATACATTGGGGCAGGGAGCTGAGCAACAAAACAGCGCTACAAGTGCCTACTAGGAGGCGAGATGAAACGAGCAATCATATTAGTACTCGATTCCTTTGGCGTTGGCGCTACGCCAGATGCTGATAAGTTTGGTGATGCCGGTTCCGATACCTTTGGCCACATCGCTGAGCAATGCGCTAATGGAAGCTTGGGACGTGGCCCCATTCACTTGCCTAATCTTGCCGCAATGGGTCTCTATCACGCTCATCGAGACAGCACCGGTGCGTTCGCTGCCGGTGTCGATAGCAGTATTGAACCGCTTAGCGCCTATGGTTATGCCAAAGAGCTGTCGTCAGGTAAAGATACCCCAAGTGGTCACTGGGAAATGGCCGGAGTACCGGTGTTGTTTGACTGGGGTTACTTTCACGAGAAGACCGATAGCTTCCCGCAAGAACTGATTGATGCCTTTGTTGAGCGTGCTGGTGTTGAAACTATTTTGGGCAATTGTCATAGCTCAGGTACGGTTATCTTAGATCAGCTGGGTGAAGAGCATATGCGCAGCGGTCAGCCGATTGTTTACACCTCAGCTGACAGTGTGTTTCAAATCGCTTGCCATGAACAAACCTTTGGCTTGCAACGCCTCTATGAGCTGTGCGAAATCGCTCGCGAGTTATTGGACGACTACAACATCGGCCGCGTGATTGCCCGGCCATTTGTTGGCGATAAAGCAGGTGCCTTTGAGCGTACCGCCAACCGTCGCGATTATTCGGTACTACCGCCAGCCCCAACGTTGCTAGACAAGCTCACTGAAGATGGTGGTGAAGTGGTTTCGGTAGGCAAAATTGCCGATATTTTTGCTCATCAAGGGATCACTAAGAAAGTCAAAGCATCGGGTATTGACGGCTTGTTTGATGCGACATTGGAGGCGCTGGCAAACGCTTCAGATCGGTCGTTGATCTTCAGCAATTTCGTTGATTTTGATTCCAGCTACGGCCATCGTCGCGATGTCCGCGGCTATGCCGATGCCCTTGAACAATTTGACCAACGTCTGCCAGAGCTGCTGACGCAATTGAGTGACGATGACGTGGTCATTATCACCGCTGATCATGGCTGTGACCCGACGTGGGCTGGCACCGACCATACCAGAGAGCATGTGCCAGTGTTAGTGCATGGCCGCAAGGTTGACGCAGGAGCGTTGGGCCAACGTCAATCTTTTGCTGATATTGGTCAGTCGCTCGCCGATTACTTTGGTTTGGCGCCGATGGCATACGGTACTAGCTTTTTAAACAATTAACTTATTACCAATACCTGTCAGCCGAGTCGCGGCGGGATGAAAAGAATAGAGGAACAATCAATGGCAACTCCACACATTAATGCCAAGCCGGGTGATTTTGCAGAAACAGTGCTGTTTCCTGGCGATCCACTGCGAGCAAAATTCATTGCTGAAACATTTCTTGATGATGCTCGTTTGGTCACTGATGTTAGAAACATGTTCGGTTACACCGGCACTTACAAAGGTAAAGCTGTGTCGGTGATGGGCTCTGGTATGGGCATTCCGTCTTGTTCAATTTATGCCAAGGAGCTGATCACTGAATACGGCGTTAAAAACCTGATTCGGGTCGGCAGTGCCGGTGCTGTCAGCACCGATGTAAAAGTGCGTGATGTGGTGGTGGCGATGGGAGCTTGTACCGACTCTGGCGTCAATCGCACTCGTTTCAAGGGCAACGACTTTGCTGCGATTGCTGATTACGGCTTACTGAAAAATGTTGTTGATTCGGCAGCTAAACTGAATTTACCGGTCAAAGTGGGTAACTGCTTCTCGGCGGATTTGTTTTACACCCCAGATGTTGAGATGTTCGATGTCATGGAAAAAATGGGCGTGTTGGCGGTTGAGATGGAAGCTGCCGGCCTTTACGGCGTTGCCGCTGAATTCGGTGCCAATGCCCTTGCGGTACTGACTATTTCCGATCACATTCGCACTGGCGAAGCGACCACTTCAGATGAGCGTCAAACCAGTTTCCGCGACATGATGGAAATCACCTTGGAATCACTGCTGTAAGCAACTTCCGTGTTAGCTTGCTCCGGCTTCGCTTCCTTGAAGTTCAGTTGCCGGAGGAGCTATTGCCATAGCCCAATACCTGTCTAATGTGCTCGATGTTTTCGCCAATCCAAGCACTGCTAATCGCCCCCCAACCATTAATTTGATAGCAACCATCTTTGTTTGCCCCGACAAATTGGCAGTCTATGTCCAGATCGGACATGGCGTTAATGGTGTCTTGCGCAGTGCGCCTCGGAAGGCCTAGCTCGGCCTCGAGTTTTGGTACCGTATTGATTCCTTGCTCAATCAAATAAGCCAACAATAATCGGCGATAAAAGCTGGTTTTGGTGCGGCTGATTGACATACCTCATTCCTATGACTTGGACTCATTTTCTCAATCGTTATTGTTCCTGAAAGACTGAGTTTTGGGCTAATAAGATTAGCATCAGTGTGCAATAGTGTGAGCTAGGGCGCTGAAACATGGATTGTTTGATTGAGGTGTTAGCGATACACTTTTTATAACGTATTGTTAACAGTAAACCATTTTATGCGTAACTTGATACTGCCATTTTTATTGCTCTCGACCACCTGTGTTAGCGCTTTTGCTGGCGCTGTTGATAGCCGGCCGAACATTATCGTGATTCTTTCTGATGATGCTGGGTTTACTGATCTCAATGCATACGGCGGTGAAATCGATACACCCAACTTAACGGAACTGGCGAACCAAGGGGTCCGCTTGAGTCAATTCTACAGTAACGCCAGATGCAGCCCGACCCGAGCAACCTTACTCACGGGGGTTGATGCCGCTCATGTTGGTTTTGGTGGTGGCGTTGTTGGCGATTGGGTGCGTGAACTACCGTTTGAAGCCCATCGAGCGCGGTTACCCTACGATCAGCCGCTGATCTCTGAACTGCTCGCTGGCAATGGTTATCAAACGCTCATGGTAGGCAAATGGCATCTTGGTGGCAGTTACATTAAGGAGCGTCCTGAGTTAAAGGATTGGTGGCGCAAAACCCACCCACCAAGCATGAAACTAACTGATGAAGAAATGGAGCAAGACTATCTGGCACTGCCGCCTCAGCGAGGGTTTCAGGAGAGCTTCGTATTCCATGGTGCGCAAGGCAATCTGTTCTATAGGCCAGAAGATAAGCATGATTATTACGAGGGAAATCAAAAGGCCAAGCTGAAGTACGACTATGACTACACCATGCATTGCTATGCCGATAATGCCTTTAGCAAAAAGCACTATGGTGCTTGCCATGGCAAAACCGGTAAGAATTTCTATGCTACTGATAGCATGACCGATCGCGCCGTTGAGATGATTGAAGCGGCGTCGAAAAAAGATCAGCCATTTTTCATGTATGTCGCGTATCGAGCGCCGCACAAGCCATTGCAAGCTCCGGAACACCTAGTGCAGAAGTATCTCAAGCGCTATGCCGATCTACAGAAAATCGCCGACGATCGGCATGCAGGGCTGGTCGCGCAGGGTTTATTCCCTGCCGAAGCAACGACTCGTAATGCCAACTACATGTGGACACAGCAAACGCCAGAAAAGATTGAGAAGTTCCGCTTACAATCAGCCGTCCATGCCGCGATGATGGAGAAGATGGACGAAAACATCGGTAAGTTATTGGATGGCTTAAAGAAAAGCGGTGAGTATGACAATACCCTAGTATTGTATTTCTCAGACAATGGCGCAGCATCCCATATCGGTGACTTGATGAATGCGCCTTATACTGGCGTCAAAGCGTTGCTGTGGGAAGGTGGCGCCCGTACGCACAGTATTGCCGCTTGGCCGGGGGTGATTAAGCCCGGCACGATCAACGACGATGTGGTTTGGGTCGGTGACTTAGTGCCAACTTTCCTTGAGATTAGCGGCACCGAATTCCCCGATGTATTCCGCGGAGTCACACCAAGAAAACCGGATGGTCGCAGTGTCTTAAAGACCTTAAAAGGTGAGTCCATGGCACCCCCTGAAGCGTTGTTTTTCAATGACAAGGGGCAACAAAGTGTTATTTACCAAGGCCGTTGGAAATTGCTCATTGAACCGGGCTGGTACCTACAAACTTTGAAAAAGCCCGGCATCGCCTATGAACTCTACGACTTAAGCAACGATCCAGGAGAGACCAACAATCTGGCAGAAAAAATGCCTGAACTGGTCGCCAAATTGGAAAAAATGTGTGAAGTCTGGAAGCGAGAAAACAACATCGTTGACTACGCCGAGATCATTAAAATTAAGCCGAATGATCCGTACTAAGAGCCAGTGCCACATTTTATATTTAATTAAATCAGCTCGTTACTGTGAATAAGTAAACTCATAAAAACCGCAATCTAGAGATCGATCGCGGTTTTTATTTACACAGTGAAATATTGTTAACAATTAAAAGTATTCGTTTTGTGTGAGATGTATTTGTTGTTCTCATACTGAAACGAGGCTTGCCTTTGGCTACAAAGAGAGTGATCACATGACCAATACAAATACCATCATTCTGTCGTTGCTCATTGCGGCGACCATCGGCCTTGGTGGCTGCGGCGGAGGTGGCTCATCAGATTCGCCAGCGCCAACACCGGCGCCAACACCGACTCCAGATCCTGATCCTGCGCCGGATCCAGATCCTGAACCCGAGCCAGATCCTGAACCTGAGCCGGAACCCGAACCAGAACCAATGGGCACTCAAGTTGATATCAACCTAGACATGAAACATGTGGTTGGCGGTATTGAAAGCTTTGACCGTCGCAAGTTCATTGGTATTCATGCCTCGCCGTTGGAAAACGAGTGGTTGTGGGAAAACCAGTATGGGCCAAATGAATCCGATGACCTGATCACTGACTTTTTAGATGGCTATGATGTCTACCTTGGCAGGAATACAGGCGGTATTTCATGGGAACTGCGCAATGTTGCCCAAGATCCAGCGAAGCCGGGTTTTGTCAGTGAAGCTTCGACAACCAGCCGCTCGGCTTGGGTCAAAAACCAATTTGTTACCAATAGTACTGAAAAGTACGTTAAAGGCCGGCAACACGAGCAACGCGCGACCGATATGATCATTGGTGCTCAGCAGCACCCGTTCTATCCGGATGGCACCTTGATTAACTCATTAGACGGCAATCAGTGGGCATTTTCTCAAACGGATAGCCAAGCTGAGCCTTTAGGCACTGCCACAGGTCACTACATGGGGCAATACCTCAGTAAGTACTTTGGTGTGTCCTCAACGGACACTGATGCAGGTCAGCCTAAACCTAAATTCATTGAGGTAATGAATGAGCCACTCTATGACTTGGTCACGATTAAGAACGAATTAACCGAGCAGCAAAAATTAGATAAAACTCACCAGATATTTGAGTTCCATAATGCCGTTGCCAATGAGATCCGCAAAACAAATCCCGGCGCATTAATTGGTGGTTACACGGTAGCATTTCCAAACTTTGAAGAAGATAACTTCAACCGTTGGGAACAGCGTGATAAAGCATTTATTGATATTGCCGGTGACAACATGGATTTCTTGTCACTGCATTTGTACGACTTCCCTGCGTTCCAAGGCAAGCAGCGTTATCGCCGCGGCGGCAACCTCGAAGCCACTTTCGATATGTTGGAACAGTACACCGACATGCAGTTTGGTGCGCCAACACCAATGATTGTGTCTGAGTACGGTGCTCAAGTTCATAGCCACATTAAGAAAGCTTGGTCGCCTTATACCGACTGGGAAAACGTTGCTTCCTTTAATGCCATGATGATGAGTTTTATGGAGCGTCCAGACTTAATTTGGAAGACCTTGCCGTTTATCGTGGTGAAAGGGGAGTGGGGGCGCACTGGCCCCAATCAGCCGTATCAGTCGCGCTTAATGCGCCGTCAAGATGAGCCTAATAGCGACACCGGCAACTGGGTTTACACCAACATGATTCACTTCTTTGAGTTGTGGAAAGACGTCAAAGGAACACGGATCGATAGCTGGTCATCGGAAGTTGATATCCAAGTCGATGCCTATGTCGAAGGCACTAATGCCTACGTCATTTTGAATAACCTTGAGTTTACCGATCAAGAGCTCACCCTCAACACCCTTGGTCTGAATGGCAACACCATCGACAGCGTCAAGATAAAGCACTTCTATCAGCAAGGTGAGGGCGGTGTGATTGACCAGTCCACAGCGAGTTCACTGAGCGACACCATCACCTTAAAGGCGAGCGCCACTATGGTATTGGAGCTGACTTTTGCGACTGATCTCAGCCTCAGCGAAGTCAACGATGAAACCAAGTACTACGCGCAAAGCTACAAACAAGCCATTGTTGCCAACCAAGCGATTAGCTTCAACATTAATGACGTTGAACTTGGTAGTGAAGGGGAAGCGATACTGCGTATGGGTGTTGGCCGTGAATTCAATCAATCGCTGGTGCCGACTATCACGCTCAATGGTAAAGCCATCACTGTGCCTGAAGACTACCGCGGTGATGACCAATACCTCAATGGTGAAGGTCGTGAAAGCTTCTTTGGCTTGATTGAAATCCCTGTATCGCTGGCAGATTTGCAGGCCAACAATACGGTTGAGGTGACCTTTGCTGATGCTGGCGGCTATGTCTCATCCATGACCCTGCAGGTATTTGACAGCTCGCGTGCTTTGGCGAGGACCAAATAACCCAAGCTTTTGTACATGCAATATCGGCCGCAGTCATTCTACTGCGGCTATTTGGTTTGCAGCTAGGCGAACTGTTTATCCATTCAATTGATGATGAAAGCGCCTGTTACTCGCAGAGAGCCAACAATGAAGAATTTTAACCTGCTCCAATACATACTTGCCGCGGTTTTACTTGGCTACAGCTGCCTTTGTTGCGCCGCCGTGCCTGTAACGCTAAACGGCGAACTCCGTCAATGGCATACCATTGAACTTGCTTTCGCAGGACCAGAGGTTTCGGAACAAGACCAATATAACCCGTTTCTTAACTATCGCCTGAACGTTGAGTTCCGCCACCCAACAACGGGCAAAAGTTATGTCGTCCCGGGCTTTTTCGGCGCTGATGGCAATGCGGCTAATAGCTCTGCCAGTCGCGGCAATCAATGGCTGGTGAGGTTTAGTCCCGATGAAGTCGGAGTTTGGCACTGGCAAGCACAGTTTCGTCAAGGGCCATATGTTGCTATTTCCGAAGCCAAGCACTCGGGTCGATCGGCGGCATACATGGATGGCCAACGCGGCCAATTTGATGTTCAGCCATCGAACAAACAAGGGCCAGACTTTCGCGCTCTAGGGCGCTTGCAATGGGTGAATGAACGTTACTTGCGATTTGCTGGTAGCGGCGATTACTTTATCAAAGCAGGCCCAGACTCGCCTGAGAACCTGCTGGCATATGCTGATTTTGATGGCTCGCAGCATCAAGATGGTTTTGGCGATGAATTGATAAAAACTTGGGCACCGCACCGCTCCGATTGGCAAATGGGCGACCCCACTTGGGCTGATGACAAAGGTAAGAATCTGATTGGCGCTTTGAATTACATTGCATCCAAAGGAATGAATTCAATCAGCTTTTTAACTTTGAACATTAAGGGCGATGACAAGAATGTGTTTCCTTACGTCGATTACCACAACTATGACCGCTTTGATGTGAGTAAGCTCGAGCAGTGGAATATTGTCTTTAGTCATGCTCAATCTCTTGGTTTGTTTTTACATTTCAAAACTCAAGAAGTCGAAAACCAAGGATTGCTCGATGGCGGAGGGTTAGGTGCGGAGCGCAAATTATACTACCGAGAACTCATTGCCCGTTTTGGCCATCATCTGGCGCTGAACTGGAACATGGGTGAAGAGAATGGCGATTGGGTACCTGAAAATACCACGGCCCCGCAGGGCACGTTACAACGCCTCGCCATGGCGGCCTACTTTAACCAAGTCGACCCCTATCAACACCATCGAGTGATCCACAACGGCTGGTATTTTAACGATCTCCGGGGGGCGGATAGCTGGTACACCGGCGCATCAGTGCAAACGTCTTCCCCAGATTTCAGCAATGTGCACAAGCAAGCAAAAGAAATTCTTAGCTGGCCCAATGCCAACGGACGTCAATGGGCGGTGGCTGTTGATGAGCCAGGGGATGCGGAACATGCACTCAAGCCTGATGCCATTGACCCTGAACATCAGCAAGCGCGCCAAAACGGTTTATGGGGAGCCTATATGGCCGGCGCATGGGGTACCGAGTGGTACTTTGGTTACAAGCATGCCCATAGCGATCTGACTGCTCAGGATTGGCGTTCCCGAGATAAGTTTTGGCAGCAGGCCAAGATTGCCATCGACTTTTTCTCAATGGTCGATGTTCCTCTGCACAAAGCCAAGAACCACGATGATCTGGCAGAAGACGCATGGGTGCTGGCCGAGCTGGGTGAATTTTACATTGTTTATGTAAAGCGCATGCCAGAAAAGCTGATGCTGAAAATGCTCCCTCAGGACGCCAATTACAGCGTCGAGTGGTACGACCCTCTGCGCGGTGGTGAATTACAGTTCGGCTCGGTAAAACAACTTCAGATCGAAGATGAAGGCAAGTATTCGTGGCTCAGAGTGACGAGTTATTTAGGTCAGCCTCCGAGTAACCCAGAACAAGAGTGGGCCATTGTCGTTAAAAAGATCTAATTGGACGCAGATTGAGTGCGTTAAGCACCGTTCGCCAATGTGGAGTCCCGCAGTGAGCGGGACTACCGGCCTAATACGGTATGGTTACCGATAACATTGTTAAACAGCCTTGAGCTGGGGAGCCGTGATTTCATCAAGCTCATTATGCTTTGATACTTCTGCCACAAAGACATAGCCAGCCCCGCGAATCGTTTTGATGAGTCGAGGGTTTTTAGCACAATCGCCGAGTCGTTGTCGTAGTCGGCTCATGAGTACATCAAGCCCTCTCTCTGTTGGCAACGCCTGACGCCCACGCATGTAATCGGAAATGTCATCGCGAGATAGCACCCGAGAAGGGTTGTCGATAAATATTCGTAGCAGGGTGTATTCATTGCTTGATATCGGCTCTAGTTCCCCTGAGGTCGTTTTTTGCAAGCGTCTCATTTGGGTGTCGACTAGCCAGTCAAGAAATGAATAGTAGCGTTGGTTGGTTGGCACTTGACGGCTGCTGCGCCGAAACTGAACCCGAATTCGGGCCAGTAGCTCTCTTTTGCCGTAGGGTTTATCGACAAAATCATCAGCCCCTGCTTCAAGCCCCATCACTTTATCCATTTCATCGGAGTTCGCGGCCAGTAGAATGATCGGTACAGATAGAAAGCTCCGCACGTCTCGGCATACCTGAAAGCCATCTTCGCCCGGTAACATGACATCTAGAATGATTAAGTCTGGTGGTGAGTGACGAGCCAGCTCTTGCATTTGTTGGCCATTGTGCGCGGATAATACCCGATAGCCATTGTTTTCCAACATCAATTGCAGCGCTTGATTGTGCTCGTTATCAGCATCGACAACGAGTATTGTTTTTTTGTCGCACATCGCAAACTCCATCATTCATTGTTACATACGATTTGTCCGCCACTGTGGCAAACACGTTAGGCACTGAACTCCTTCAATCGTTACCATATTGTTGCATTGTTAACAGTTTTCTTTCTCCGCGGTAGATCACCAAACTCGGCATTGAATCGTTCAAATGTTAGCAATGTGCTTAAGATCACTAGAGTTTTAACAGCCACAAAAAAAGCCCCGCGACCTTGCGGGGCAATAAAGTAGCCTTGGGGGAGGCATATTGTTGTAATTAGCGATATGGACTATGGAATCTCAATCACCCGAACATTGTCGATGTTGTACTGAGCGTTGGCCTCGGTGAAGCTAAGCTCCAAGGTGACCGTCTCATTTTCCCAGTCAATACCTTCGCTGGAGGCTTGCGTCGCTTCATTCAACAACACGGTTGGCGCCATGGTGTAACCACCATAGGTTTGCGCCACAGTGCTAATGGTGTCGCCAGAAGCGGTGGCTAATGCCACGCCAACAGGCGTTGATGCATCATTGGCATAGTTGTCGCTGAAGTTGGTGTAGGTCACAGACATCGATACCGCAAAGCGTGCGCCTGGTTTCACCGCTCCCATCGATACTGGCAAGCTAACAACCACTGGTCCGGCTGCTCCTGTGGTATCAACAGCCAAACCACCAGCGGTGCCGTTTGCGGCGGCATCAGCAGAGACTGTTGCGCTACCACCATCAACGGAAACAGCAGCGGTCAGGTCCTCAAAGGTACCGGCGTCATCTGCCACAATGTCATGTATGGCTGAGTCGATGTGACCAAACTCCACCATGCGGTAATCATCCATTGCCAATGGTGGAATGTCGTCATTACCTGAACCATTGAACAAGAACATGCTGATGTTCTCGGCGCCATAGGTGTTGATCATCGCGTGGAGTTGATAGTTACCGAATTCTCCAGTATCGAGATATAGGATGGCTTCATCCCATTCGCCCGCGTTGTTGTAGGCTGGGCGAGGGCTAAACCAGAACTTGTAACCAATGTCCGGCAGGTTACCAGCAATGGTTGATAGCGCCGTCATCGGCGCAGCGCCGCCAGTTTTCAGGTTGTATGCCAAGTAGTACTTGGTATCAACCTTCATATCAGGCAGGTTGTCGTTCGGCAAACGCAGCAGCGTACTTCCTTCAAACAACATGCTGCCATTGCCGTTCGCTGCATCACCCTCAGTTTGGTAAGGTGCTGCACCGCAACCCCATGGACAGTGAATTGGCAGTGCCAGTGGCATCTCGAAGTTGTAGTTGTCAAACGTATCAACAAACAAGTTAGACTCGGCTCCGACAACGGTGACATTGACGGTGCGGAAACCATCGGTCTCGATGTCGTTGCTGTCTTTCAGTCGGTACGTCATTGATACGGTTTGCTGCTCGCCCACTGCTAAGGTGTAGAATGCATGTGGGTCAACGACTAGCTCATTGCCTTCAAAACTAAAGCCATATTTGTAGGCTTGCTCCGCAGCAAAGTCACCATCAAATGCGGTGATGGCATCGCCTTCTGCATCGCTTACGCCTTCAAGCAAGTCAATACGGGTGAGGGCGTCAGTTGATTGTACCGTCTTGTTGAGAACGTACTCGGTGACATCTGGTGCGCCGGGAATGTCTTCGACACCAAATACATTGATGACCACCTGACGAGGCACTTTTCTTAGGCCATCAAAGACGTTGTAGTTGTAAACCAAGGGCGTTGATACACCAAATGGGATACTGTCTTTGACAGACGACAAGTCCAGTATGAGGTCGCCACCGTCAACACTGTGAACATCGGCATCTTTAAACAAGTTGTCATCGGCAGGGATCAAGTCGACCGCAGATAAATCATCGCCATCGCCATCTGTCACGCCTTCAAGCAAATCAAATGATTGCGGCGCATTGGCGGCGTCTTTGGTAATGGTGTGTTCGACATTACCGTGGAACTGGGGGGGTACATCAGCACCTTGGATCACCACAGTCATGACGCGCTCTGTAGCCAGTTCACCATCGGAAACATCGTAGGTGATCTGAAGCGTTTTAGTGGTCTCGTTAACCAGTTCGTCCATGTAAACACGTGGTTGAACCATCACTCGAAAATGCGAGCTCGCTAATTCAAATGCACCGTCATCGATAATCAAGTTCGGCATGCCGTCGCCACCATCATGCTCAATGGTTTCGCCATCAAGGGTGATCCGAACGTTTTTGATTTGTAATGGGTCGCCATTGGCGTCCAGAGCGCCGTTGGCGCCGTTATTGCCAGCCTTGCTGCCGTCTACTTGCCCGGTGAGGTAGTAGTAGTATCGAGAGTCATCGCCAATGCCTTTTTCTGACAACGCAATAGCAATATCACCAGGATGCTGTGGTGCGACATTTTCTGTTGGCACACTATCCGGAAGCTGTGGGTCAGAACTGCCACTGCCGCCACAGCCGACTAGGGATGCGGCTATCATTGCCGCTAACAATGTTTTGTTCGTATTTATCATCTTTAAACACCAAAGTTTGGTAGGTGGCGCGATTGCTCGTCCACCTACTGAATCCAAGTTAGAAGGTTGCTCGCAATGCTAGGCGGTAGGTGGTACCCACTTTGTAGCGGGTAATCGTCCGCGACTTGGTGGCGCCATCCATTGGTGTTGATTCCAATAATGCGGCATAGCTATAACCATCACCGGCTTCATTGAGGACCGGCACCACTTCTAATTCGCGGCTGGTCCAGAACGTGCGGTGTTCTGAATCGGTTAAGTTGATTGCTTGGAACGACAGGCTCATCCAGTCGTTGGCTTGCCAAGTGGCAGATAGGTCGAGCGAGTTACGCCCTTCACGCCACAACGAGCCTTGCTGGTATGTACGGCCGCGAAGGCCAGTGTTCCAGTCTTTACCAACCAAAGAGTCATCTTGACCTTGGAAACTTAAGCGGATTTGGTGGCCATCTTGCTCCCAGAAACCCGTCACGTTGTAGGCATGCTCTGGGGTGTCGGCTACTGGATAGCTTGGCATTGATTTGCCAGTTACATCAGAGATCTGCTTATCGTACTCACTATCCTGATAGGTGTAGTTGGCGGATAAGCCTAAACCGCTGAGGAAGTAGCCCGGCAAGAAGTCATACATTTGCTGGTAGCCCACTTCGATCCCTTTAACAGTGGCTGAATCACCGTTAAATAAGCGGTTTACGTTGAACTCGTGACAAACATCAGACCACGCATCGGAAACAACTAATGGATCGTTTTTGTTGAAGGCGATGTCGGTCGTAGTACGCAGTGGCATACAGCCTGATAGACCTTCATCCTCTAAGCTTGGATCATGCGAGAGCAAAATGTCGTTCGGATCAATCGAGTCAACGTCTCTCACGTCTTTGATGTAGGTGCGGAATGATTCGGTATCGGTGAAGTTAGACATGTCTTTGTAGAAGAATGCCACGCTTAACATCGATACGTCGTTAAAGTACCACTCCAAGGACACATCGAGGTTTTTCGACTCCAATGGATCCAACTTGGTGTTGTACATGTTGATGGTGCCCGGATTAATCCGTTCACGCCCGCCACCCCAATAGGTCGCCCACATTTCATTGAGGCTTAAACCGGCGCGCAACTCATCAATTTCTGGCCGTGTCATGGTCTTAGAGGCAGCAAAGCGACCAATAAAATCATCAGTAAAGGCGTAGTTCAGGTTCAAACTAGGCAGATAGTTGGTGTAGCTATGACTGCCTTTACTTGGATACGACGCGATGGTTTTATCAACTTCGCCAAGCTGGTAGAACTCAGGGCCAACGTCGGTTGTGCCGTTACCTGTGTAGCCATAGTGTGGTGTGGTCGCTGCAGGATCGCCCCAACCATGATCGCGACTGGTACTGACGTCGGCATAACGCCACATGGTGTACCAGTTGATTGTCGGTGGAGTGTAACCTGCTGGGTAATTGCCTTGATTGCCACCGAAGTGATAATCGGCCCACTCAGCATAAGCTGGATCGTGACATGCGCCTTGATCAGCGATTCGTGTCCAGGTGCTTGGATCTGGGTTGCTCACCTCAACCATTTGGCCCAAGCCATTGTCGACCATTTGAGTGGTGCGCCAACCAAGTCCGTCGACACGTTGGAACTTCTGCTCGTAGTAGGTGGTTTCGCCCGGATCGCCGAAGAATGGTTGTGAACAAGCCGGCAAGCTGGTGTTGCGCAAATCGCGCAGGGTCAGCCAGTCAAACTCTGATTCGTTACCATTTTGAGGGAAGTCGTAAAATGTGGCACCGGAATAACCTCTGGCATCAACGTCGGTTTTGACCATGCGCATACCAACGTTACCGGTCAGCGCGCCATCGAGATAATCAAAGTTCGCCTTGATGTAAAACGCTTTGGTATCAATATCCGTTTCGCGAGTGTTGGTTGAGTTGACGGTTTCAGACAGCTCAGGGTCGCCTACGACTAGGTTGTAAGCTTCGACCAAATCAATGGTGGTCCAGTTTTGCGTTGCGTTGGAGCGAGGTATACCAAGCGAGCCCATGACGTTGTCGTAGCGCATGCCGCTCTCGTCCAAGATCATCGGCGCCAAGATATTGGTCAGTGGACCGGAAGGCGGTACCAGCGGATCGCCGTTTTCATCTTCTACAGCTTCAGTCTTGGTGTTGGCATTGTAAGTAAACTGCTGATGATCAACATACTTCTCACGTTGAGAAATTTTGGTACCAAACTCGATTTGAGTCACGCCATAGGCGTCTACATCCCAGTCAAAATCTAACTTAAAGGTTTTGATTTCATCTTCGATGTGGCTTTGGTTACGACTAATCGAACCAAGGTGGAAAGTGTTGGCGTCTGCTGGGTTAAATGCAGTATTGACCTCGTTATCGCGCCACGGCAACTCACCATCTGGGGTATCGGCTGCGGTGATGTTTTCACCCAAATCAGCGAAGCTCTCACCGACTTGCAAGCGGCACTTGCCGGTGGTGCAATCGTAGCCGACCAATTCAGTGATTAAGCCTTGCTGGCCTTTGTCGAACAACAGCTCAGAGCTGACTTGGCTGTAGTTCTGCATGTTGGTGTACAGAGCCAGTGGCACAGTGTCAGATTCACTTTTCGACATGCTGATTGCGGCATCCATATACAAGGTGTCGGTCAGCTCTTGGTTCCACCGTAAGCTTGCGGTGTAGTTTTCATCATCCGTACCGCCTTGGGACCGCGAGATGTCGCCTTTGGTGAAGCGATCAAGACGTTTTACCAAGGTATAAGTATCTGGGTTGTAGACGTACCAATCTTCCTGCGGATCGGTAAACAGCGATGGTTCGCGGTTCGCCAACGTGGTCTCGCCTTCAATCATGTTCGGCGAGGTTGAACGGTTGACGCTAATACCGTCGTATTCGCGGCGGTTCTTCTTCTTACTGTACGTGACATCAAACATTACATTGGTGGTGTCAGATGGCGCATATTGCAAGCCAATGGTGCCACCCCAACGGTCGTCTTCATTAAAGTGAGCCTCGTAGTGCGAGTTGTTTGGCTCGATAGCGCGAACGTTGTTAATCAAGTTACCATCGGTGTCTCTGGCAATGCTGATTTCAGGCGATGCCTCGTAACGACCGACGCGGAATTGATCTTTGCGATAGCTATTGGTTTCGTCATAGAAAGTGAACGCGATACCAAACGACTCATCAAAGAATTTTTTGACCCCAGATAGTTGGAATTTATGATCATATTCTTCAGCGAAATCGTTGTAGCGGCCTTGGGCAACAACGTTGATGCGCTCGTTTTGAACATCCAAAGGACGCACTGTTGTTAGGTTAATGGTCGCGCCAAGTGAGCCTTCATCATGGTCGGCACTTGGTGTTTTCACTACTTCGAGTTTTGACAGAATGTCGGCAGAATATAGGCTGAGATCGACAGCCTGGCTGTCGCCCGTTGAGGTCAGTACCTGGCCATTCAGGGTGATTTGGTTTTGGTTCGATGACGCGCCTCGAACGGTTACCTGAGAACCTTCGTTGCCGCCGTTAGTTACCACAGATACACCGGTAATACGGCCGAGTGCATCGGCAATGTTTTGGTCGGTGGTTTTACCAACGTCTTCGGCGTTAATTGAGTCACTCACGTTTGAGTTGAAGCGCTTGTTGTTCATCGACTTGAGTAAGCCACCACGCAAGCCTTTTACTTCAATGACTTCAACTGCTTCGGAACTATCTTCAGCGGCAACCACTGTGGTGTCTTGGTTTTGCTCCGCTGCTACCGCATTGAATGACATGGCGGAAACAACAGCTAAAGCCAAGGCACTTAATTTGAAATTAGTATCAGTACCAGACATTAACGTATTCTCCAATTTGAGTTTTTCATCTTTTCCCCCTATTTTGCTCCGGTGGCCCTCAGTGGGTTGAAAGCAAAATGTTAATTTATGGATATTTTGTTAACAATTAAACGATAACCATAAACACTCAAGGGTTCCGCTGATCAAAACTCACGGTTACAGTCGGAGATAATTTGTAACTTGAAAGACGTTATTCTTACGATTGTTTCGGGGTTGTTACATTGGTCAAACGTGTCGCTATTTGTAGCAAAATTGCGCACAACTTATGGTTATTTGTGGTTTTAATGCTTTTGGGGAGTCGTGCGGAATAATTCGCTAGGTTCAATTGCGAGCGACCAGGCTCGGCAAAAGGTGAGGATTGCGCACTATGTTGACAAAGAAAAAAGGCCACAAAAATTGTGGCCTTTTTTAATCGTGAAATCAGTGATGACGAGTATAAAAACTTGTTGGCGAACAATAAAGTTGACAACTAAACAATGAGTAACCTATTGATCTTAACAGGGTCGCCACCACCACCCCAAAATATAGTTGTTAACTTTTTCTTTATACGGTCTGGTCAAAGTACAAGCCTATAACAATATAGTTGTTTACTTTCTATTTGTTCATTGTAGTTACATATAAACTGGCGATGGTAATTCTGGATAAGCTCGGTATATATGGAGAAAGACCTTCTCTGAAATGGCCGAGATATCCTCTTCTTCATACTGGTCGACTGGTAAGCCTGTTTTTTCATCGTACAGAAAATCAAAGATCTGCTGTTTGACCGCATCTCTGGTTGACTCTTTTTGCTGCCAGTTCGCGACCTTGAGGCGTTCAGCTTTGAGGGTTGTTAGCAGGGTAGTCGCGACCTTCTTGATGCTGGCAATTTCTTTCGACTGCAAATCTGGCTTACTCAACAAGTCGAATAAAGCTAAAGATTCTTCATCGAGGCCTTCTCGAACCGCGCGCTTTTCTTCGTTGGACAGCTCGTCATTTAACTTCAGCAAAGCTTCAAACGTTTTCTCTATGACGACTCGATCTTTCTCTTGATTGTATTCTTGAACCAGCTTTTCGTAGTGCTCTTGGTAATCTGTGCGAAGTGGGTTTTGCATCATTAAGCGAGCGAGCTTCTTTTCTAGGATATGTTTTAGCGACTGGACGGTCGTGTTCTTTCGTTCTGAACGAGCAAACTCTTGGCGAAGCCGCTCAAAATCGATCTTACTGATATCATAAATTCGCTCACTATTTGGCTTAGGTTCTTTAACCGTTCCAGTCGTCTCGATACTGTCATCAACAACTGCATGAAGCTCTTTGATGATGTCAGATATATCAGCTTTTTCCTTGTCTGCTTGCAAGCTTTTATAAAGCACATTGATCGCATCGCGAATGTCTCTATAGGCATTTACCCCAGGCACGTTAATACAAGCTTTGAACTTGCTGAAAACCTCTCGAGCCATTACCTCAAAACGCTTTCTGGATTCATCGTTTTGGTTAATGATTTCCTTTGCCAGCGCAATAGCCGCGTTCTTTGAGAACCCTGTTTCGGTAATGATGAGAGTCAACTCAAAGTCATACTTACGGAGGAATTCCGCTACATAACTGATAGCTTCACTTAGGCTTTCCAGAAGCTCCTCGTTGGGTTTGGCTGGCTCCTCTTCGACCTCTTCTCCACCGTGGCCCTCATCACCAGCTCCAGCGAAAGTAGCAAGAGCTTTGCGAAGGTTCTTGAGTATTCCACAGTAGTCGACAATCAATCCGTTGTTTTTCCCTTCCGCTACTCGGTTCGCTCGAGCAATCGCCTGCATGAGAGTGTGTGCTTTTAATGGCTTGTCCAAATAGAGCGTTGCGAGAGTCGGCACATCAAAGCCGGTTAACCACATAGCGCAGACAACAGCGACTCTGAACGGATGAAAGCTGGATTTAAACGCTTCTTCCATATCAAGGCGAGAGCCGTCTTCCAGCTCAAAACCAGCCTTCAAAAGCTGTCGGTGCGGCTTGATATCTAATCCCCACTTTTCAAACTTTGCGACTTCACCTTGTTCCTCACTAACAACCACAGCCATCAGTGTTTCTTTCATCCAAACGAGCTGCCGCTTACGCCAAATTAAATCTTGTTCATCAGTGGCTTTTAGCAAATCTCTTTCTTTGTTTTTTATTTCCTGTAGCCAATAGAACTGAATCAACTTGTGCATTCGCACACAGGTGATCTTGTCGATACAAACAAACATGGCCTTGCCGGTTTCCCAGCCGTTTGAATAGTGACTGACAAAATCTCTAGCCACCTGATCGAGTCTGCTTGTTGCTGTAATAATGTGGTAGTCGCGCTTTAGCTCACGCTCCAGTCGAAGCTGAACATCTACATCTTCAATTTCCAGTTCATCTAGCTTTTCTGCAATGCGCTCATTTAGCCCTTTAGGATCTGCAACCGTGTGCTTGTTGCCATCATCGTCTACAAACTCGAGCTCTTCACCACGAGCATCGTAATAAAGGGGAACGGTTGCCTTATCTTCTACGGCTCTTTGAAAGTCATAGGTTGAAATGTAATCACCGAAAACTTTTTTTGTGATTTCATCGCTATTGAAAAGCGGGGTACCGGTAAACCCTATGAAACTGGCATTTGGAAGAGCATTGCGCATATTCAACGACAAAGTGCCGTATTGAGTCCGGTGAGCCTCGTCGGTGATAACAATGATGTCATTGCGCTGCGAATAAGGTTTGGCTGGATCTACCTTTTCGTTGAATTTTTGGATTAGGGTAAAGACAAAAGCTTTTTGTTGGCCAATAAGTTCCTTTAAATCTTTTCCACTGTCAGCTCGGCACGGATCTTTGTCATTGTCGACCAAGCCACACCCAGCAAAGGTTTTGTATATTTGAGTATCGAGATCTTCTCGGTCGGTAAGAACAACAAAGGTGTAGTTGCCACCAAGCTTTCGGTGGATCATTTGCGCAAAGAAAACGATTGAATAAGACTTTCCCGACCCCTGCGTATGCCAGAATACACCTAACTTCCCTAGGCGCTCCTCCCGCTCATTTACAGCCTCCACAGCTCGGTTCACACCAAGATACTGGTGATTTCTTGCGACAATTTTTACTAATTTTTCAGAGCTTTCATCAAATAGAGTGAAATTCTCAAATATGTCCATCAATTGAGTCTTGGCACAAGTTCCTTTGAGCAAGGTTTCCATATCCACGACCCCAGGCTCACTTTCACGCAACCTTTTCCAGTCATTGAAATGTTCAAACTTGCTAGAAATCGAACCTATTTTGGCGTCAATACCATTGCCCAGAATGACGAATGCATTGTGATAAAAAAGATGCGGGACGGTGTCTTTGTAGTCAGAAAGGTTTTGTTCGTAGGCCGCCCGAATGTCCTTGTGAACATTTTTTACTTCCATGAACAGTAGCGGAATTCCATTTATAAACCCGACTAAATCGGCTCTTCGACGATAGATATCGCCTTTTATCCAAAACTCTCGAACCAACAAAAAGTGGTTGTTCTCATAGTCATCAAAGTCAAACAGGCGGAGACGCTTTTTAACTCGCTCCCCCTTTTCATTATGAAAGCTAACCTCTACCCCATTTTTATGAAGCCAGTACTTATCCTTGTTGACAGCTACAATGTTGGTAGAGGAGGGGTCTTCACAGATGATTCGAAGTGCATCTTGATAGGCTGAGTTTGGTAGGCCTGGATTCAACTCAATGAGTTTTTCCCCAAGGTAACGAGTCAGCACAACCTCTCTTTCAGAGGAGCGTCCTAAGTCACCTTCTTTGCCGAGCTTTTCATACATTCCCATGACGGACTCATCCCATTTCAGTTGGCTGAACAAGTATTCAGCCGTTACTTCCTGAACCAGGGTTTCTTCCGTCATTGCCATAACTACATCCTTATATTTTTACGGCTCTACAATTTGATAGCGCACAGGCCGGTTAAGTTTTTTAACGAGTCCTTCGTCTTTCGCTTTATTTAGCCAAGCAGTCAACTGGGATTTATGTAAGCCGGTTTGCTCAATTAGCCCATCTATTGTCACAGGGCTCTCTGCAATCTTTTTGAGCTCAGTCATGAATACTTGATAAAAATCAACAGATAAACCACTGTCGACAGGAGAAGCAGGAACCCTTTCTGAGGGCTCATTAACAGCGGGTTTAACTTCCTCAACAGGCTCCACTATGAGTGGCGATTCGATTGCTAAAGAGGTTTGCTCCACTGGCTCTGCAAATAAGTCTTGCTGCTCGTCTAGGGCTACCGAACTGCTAACTTTCGGTGTTATCAGTCCAACGACATCAATAGCTGCAACATCGTCAGCACACCATTGCCCGCCTTTCGTCACTAAATCAGGGTTGGCGGCTTCAGTATCATCAGTAGGCTTGATCCACAGAGGTACCCAACCTTTTTTAAGGTTTTCTTCTGCACCACTAACTGTGCCACCTTTTTTACCTGAATGAACAACTACTGCGCAGTCAGCCAGGCAGTATATGTATTTGTTACGGTCCATCGCGTTGAATTTGTTGAATCCAGCCTCTGGATTAACAGGAGAGATCAGAACAGTATTGCCATTCATCAAACCTGAGCGCCACTTCGCAGAGGTTGCAGCTCGAAGCAGACTGTCAGCAAGGATGCCTATGACAATACCGCCAGCGTTCATTGCACCAATCATGGCGGCTTCATCTACGCCCCTAGCACCACCGGAGACAGTGCCAATATTGTGAGTAGCAAACTTAGCTCCAAGTTGCTCAGTAAAGCTTAGGTCCGAAGGGGTTGCGTTGCGCGAGCCAACCACTGCAATGCCTCCTTCGTTAAGAAGCTCCTTCGGCCCGCACCCGTAAAGAACTGGTGGCGCATAGTTGCCTAGCTTCTCCAGCAGTCTCTTAGGGTACTGCTCCCGGTCTGCACGAGTGATCACCCATAAGCCAGCTCGGCTCCATTTTTCAAGCGCCAACGCCATGCTATGACCACGCAGTAAAAGCTCTGCAATACGGTCTGGCGTGATCTTTCCCTTGGGATCTCGCCATCGAGATAGGATTTGGTCATTATCGTTGTTCAACAGCTCAGACGGGCTAATACGATTAAGCTTGAGCCAGTCAGCAAAGCGGGCCCATTCGGCAATCGTTAAAGGTTTTGCCGCATCCTTGCTTTGCTTCCCAAAGTAGCTGGTCAGCAACAAGATTGCTTGAGCTATTGAAGATATGTTCATTATTCTTTCACCGAAGATGAGGCTAATGCGACAGGGTAAACCAAGCCGCTTCCCGCCCGCTGCAGCAATGCTGCGATAACGCTTAGAGTCCAACCCGAATCATATACATCATCAACTAATAAAACAGGCTGTCCTTCACGGGATTCAGTAATTTCAAAAACACCATCTAAATTGTGGCACTGATGAAAACTATTCTGTTGACCTTTCTGCGGTTGATTGTGACGCACTTTGGCAACCGCATCTACAAACGGCAAGCCAAGTTTTGCGGCTAATCGCTTCGCAAAATTTGGTACGAGGTCAGGGTGGTTTAACGAAGGAACACAACAAACCCAAGTTGGCGCAGGGCTTGGCTGCCACCTTTGCTGGATCATTTCAGCAGTAGCATCGACGAGTTCGTCGGGAAACGTACCAGAATGCTTGCCGTTAGCAACCGTTTTGCCCCAACCGGCATCGTTCCAGCGAGCTAAAACCCGGCCTGGTTGAGAAGCCAAATCCCCCAACAATCTTGGAAATTGGTAAGAAGGGAAAGCACGCTCTGTTTCCGCATTTGATGGTGCGACTTGTTTTCTTGGCTGAATAGTTATTTCTGAGTGCTTAAGAAATATACCTGCATTGTGCGCCAACGTTTCGTCAACCCTAAAATCAACAACAGGCTGGTTTATGCAGCTAGAGCATTTACCACAAGGAGTAGGGTCATGGTCATCCAGAGCTTGCCTGAGAAATGTCATCTTACAGCCAGCATCAACTAGGTAAGCCTGCACCTCTTGCCACTCTTGAATACGTTGTCCTGTTAGGTGTGCGATTCGTTGATGGTCCATTTGATAGGGAACAGGCGTTCGCATCCAACGGGTGCCGACCTTGATCACTGGAGCTGGGTTTTCAACACTCAGCAGTTTTATGACTTTTTCGATTTGGCCGTGCCGTAAATTCGTCTGCTCTTCAATGCCACGCACAGATAACCCATCTGCATTTTCGAGAGCCTGTAAAATCTCCAGTACCTGAGCTTCTGAAGGGAAAGCTGAGCCTCTAAAGAATTCATGAATATCTTCATCTTCAGCACCAGACAACAGGATGCCAACTGCATTATCAATACCGCGGCCAGCACGACCAACCTGCTGATAATAAGCAACGATAGACCCTGGTGCTTGAAAGTGAATAACAAAACTCAAATCGGGTTTATCGTAACCCATTCCCAAAGCCGTTGTTGCTACTAAAGCAGTTACGCCATTTGCTAGCAGCTGCTCTTCGAGGTATTGCCGGTAAGCATCTGAATCCTCTTTGCCTGCATGGTTTACAAAATTTGGATGTTTTACGCCACTGTAATATGGCAGAGCGCTAACCCCTTGCTGGTTTAGCCATTTTGCGACCAACTCGGCATCACGCTGGGTTAGGACATAGACAATCCCCGTACCAGACAAGGTTGGAATGACTTGAGCGAGCCATGCTAGACGCGAAGCTTGATCGGGAAGAACCATGGTTTGTAGCGCTAAGCTTTCCCTGATTAGCGGGCCTCGTTGTATTTGAATATCACCTAGCTGAGCTTGGATATCTGCAACAACACGATTATTGGCTGTGGCAGTTGTACCAAGTACCGGAGTATTGTTCGGTAACTGGCGCAAAATATTAACGATACGGCGATAGTCTGGCCGGAAATCATGCCCCCAATCCGAAATACAGTGAGCCTCATCAATCACCATAAGCGAAATGCTGTCAGCAATAGGCCGAAGTACTGTTTCTATGAATGTGTCATTCGCTAAGCGTTCAGGGGAAATTAACAGGCAATCGATTTGGTTGCTGAGGATTCGCTGCGTCACCGCCTGCCAATTAGCGGTATTTGTAGAGTTCATTGTCTCTGCAACAATGCCTAAGCGTTGAGCTGACTCGATCTGGTTTCGCATTAACGCCAAGAGTGGCGAGACGATAATGGTGGGGCCCATGCCTCGGTCTCGGAATATCTTGGTGCTAATAAAATAAACCGAGCTTTTACCCCACCCAGTGCGCTGTACAACCAGCAACTTTTGGTTGTGGTTAACCAGCGCATCAATGGCCTCCCATTGGCCATCTCGAAATTCAGCCTCTGAGTTAGCCAAGGCGGTTTTTAACAATTGTTGTGCTGTAAGCATGTCCATGCCAATACTCCTTATCAATCCGTGAATTAAACTTCTAGCTCTCCGCTCATTAATTTGGGTAGCAACAAGTCTCTAGCTTTTGCTAGTGACGCACATTGTTGCTCTAATAAAAACTTCTGACTTATAAGTGGCGAAACAACATCTCTGAATTCTTTTTGCAGGCACTGACTTGGAACCAAAAGTTTTGCTCCACCTAATACTTGTGCATTTGCGTTTGGTTGAGCAGCACCTCCAGCGTTGCTACGCACATAATCCTTGTAATTCTCAGACTCCATAAAAATACCCAAAAGCAAATCGTCTATGATGGAATTATCAGCGCTGAATTTGACCAGGTATGATGCGTAAATTACGGGCCCTCTCAATGCCGGAATTCTTTTAGCATAACCAACCGTTGCTCCTGTCCTAGCAACAACAATATCGCCTTCTTTTAGTTGATATTTTTTAGTTGTAGCTTCACCGGTTTCGCAAAACGGGACATTTGACCAGTTGATCGAACTAGGCACAATGTCTGTGATTCTTAAAAACTTGGGCCCAACAGCTTCGTGGTTAGCGCTTGCTGTGTATCCATACTTAGGCTTTTCACAACACTCTGCCACAGATAGCCTACTCCACCCATCCGGCACGCCATCAACAATCTTGGCTTGCTCGTGGCCCGGGAAGCGCAGGTGAACAAACCATTCCTGATAGAGCAGGCGAGCAGATTCTTCGAGCAATTCAATACGGCGACGGTTGTTTTCGATAAGGTCGTCGTAATTAGTCAGAACATCAGCAATCTTTATCTGCTCATCCATTGGAGGTAAAGCAACAGGTAGTTTTTTTAAATCATTGCCTCGAATACCTGCTTGAACCCCTTGCGTGACTATCGACGTAATCCCGCATTGCGGTGATTTAAAGTAGTAAAAAAAGAAGTTCGGATAGGCAATATCTTTCCTTAATCGGACTCGGATAATATGGGATTCAAAAGTAGTTTCTTCCGAGACTGTTTTAACAATTGAACATTTGCCCGCTCCAGACAATACGAGAGACTGGCGAGCAAACAGTAAATCTCCCTCATCGACAAGCATTGTTTCTAATTCTTTTTCGTTCATCGGCACTAATTCCATGTCAATTGTGCCAATTCGGTCATGAGCAAATAATTCGCCCATGTTTATCATTTTTATGCCGCTGCCTCTTACTCGAGCTGGACGAGTCAGACCATTTTTTGACGGAATGGCGTAGAGTGACTCAAATGGAACTCGCTCCCAACTCATACTCCCAGTTCCTCAAAGTTTCGAGCGATTTTGTCAGCCAATTCGATTGATTCAGTATTTAAGCCCTTCAGCTCGACATGGATATCGCGCAATGCTTCTTCAAAATCGAAGTCTTCATCCACTTCATCTGGTGCGACGCCCACATAACGGCCCGGTGTTAGGCTCCAGTCTGCGGCTTCGATATCTTTGATATCCACCAACTTGACCAAGCCGTCCACATCACAGAGTTTGCCTTCAGGAAAGCGGCTCAATAACCAATGAGCCTGTTTGTAGAAGTAACGCACTTGCTTGAGCTGTTCGACTGCCAGCTTACGAGCCTCATCGGCAGCTTTCTTCAGATTGTTGCGGCCTCGACCATTTAGCTTAGTGTTGTCCCAGAGAATGCTCTCTTTCGCGCAGTGAGACTCTGCAAAATCAATCGTTCTAGTCGCGAGTTTGTATGCATGATCGATATCCTTGATAAGGCTTCGACTGTTCTCAGCTAGATCTTTAAGGCAAACATCCTCTTCTACGAATTTGTACAAGCTTGAAGCATCAGGGTACTCATACTCGTTCCAATACTTACGAAAGTCTCTTGCTGAGATCTCAAAAGCGGACCACCCATCCTGAACAAGGCTTTTCGCATTGAGGAACTCGTCATACTCTTCGACTCGGACACCATCGTCTTCCAACTTAGACATGAAGTCGCTGAAAGCATTTGAAAGTGAATCTAAAGCATCTAAATAATCTGGAAGAGGGAAACAATTTAGGGCTTCTGAGTTAGCACAAAATTGAGCTTCAAAAATTGTTTTGTCGATATACGACCTAACTAAATCTAAGAAGCGCTCTGATTCGCCACGATACAGCCAAGAGATCGCCGTTAAGTTTTGCTGCTGCTCAGGGCTAAAGTCATATATCTTACGGGTGACTTTGCGATAGACGTTGCGCGCATCCAGCATTAGCACTTTGTTTTTCAGATGGGCTGGCTTGTTCTTATTCAGGAACCACAGCTGACAAGGAACTGCGCGGGTATAAAAGAAATTGCCGCGCACATCAACCATGATGTCGACATATCCAGATTTTACTAACTGCTCACGCACCTTAGCTTCGTCTCGCCCTGCACTTGAAGCCTGGGATGACATAACGAAGCCGGCCTTGCCCACTTCGTTTAGGTAGCTGTAAAAGTACTGAATCCACAGATAGTTAGCGTTGCTGATTTTCTTGTTTTTGTTTACGCCAGGCAAACCAAAAGGTAAACGGCGTTTGTCCCCTTTGATTTTGTCTGCATCCACTTCATCCACATTGAATGGCGGATTAGCCATCACATAGTCCACGGAGCCAAATAGGCCTTGGTGAGGATCGTTGTAGTAAGTAATGGCACTCTCGCCACCTTCTACATTGCCTTCTAGGCCATGTACCGCAAGGTTCATTTTGGCTAAGCGTGTTGTTACACGGTTTTTCTCGTGACCATAAAACGTAAGCTCATGTGGATCTTGCCGGTGACGCTCCATAAAGTGAGCACTTTGCACAAACATGCCACCAGAGCCGCAAGCCGGGTCAAAAATTTTGCCATGGTCAGGTTCTAGGACATTTACAAGAAGCTGCACAAGTGAAACAGGGGTAAAGAATTCACCGCCATCATGTGCTCCTTGGTCGGCAAATTGAGTAAGGAAGTACTCATAGATTCGACCAAAAATATCACCCGTCGCCTTTTTCAATTCTTCAGGATTAAGCGTGCGCAACAACATGCCAAGTACATCATTGGGGATGTTGTTGTATTCCTGCTTGGGCAACTGATTACGTAAGTTGGCATAGTCAGCTTCAATTGAGTCCATGGCTGCGATGATAGCTTCGGCTCGATTGTCGGCATCAGTTAGGGCGATGAGGTAATCGAATTGCGCCTCAGCCTTAAGGAAGATTGCACTTTTTTTAGAAAAATCTTCTTTGGTCAGCGAACGTGTCTTCCCACCTCTGCTTGGCAGTGTTGCGACAATGTCATCTTTTACTGCTAAATAACGACTAAACGCATGGCGCAGAAAGATAAGGCCCATGACGGGCAAGAAATATTCATTACTGGCCAGCTCAGAATTAGCTCGCAATGTATCTGCGGATTTCCAAAGACGTTTTTCAATTGCTTCGATGTTTTCTAATTGTGCCACAGGTATTTTCCTGAAAGTGAACCTTGCTGAGGTCGCAACGTGTATGGGGTCTACACACTACTTAAATGTGAGAAATTTTAAATGACAAAAAGCAGCTTTTTGTTTTTTTCGCTTTCAGATTAAGCGGATTGGTCAGCAAACAAGCGCTTAAAGTCAGCAGCAAAATTAGCAGGCTTATCACCGAAGTGACTCCAGTATTCGACTAGCCCATTAATCGTTTTCATATCGGTGTGATTGCAGTCCAGCATCAATCTGAGAAGCTCTAATGTGGTCATGACTTTCGCATCAAATGCCTTGGCTAACTTGATCATGTCTTGGTCATCTGTGACTACAGGGACATTCAGCTCAAGTGCATAAGCAATATACAGCGCATCAACCCGAGAAGGGCCTGGCAATTCTGTTTGAACATGATCCCAAATGTAATCAAACGCCTCATTGATCAACCTTTTTTGCTTCCTTCCTACAACAGGAAAACTCTTTCGATTCTCGATGAATTCATCTTCTTCGGTCCAAGGAAACTTGCTTTGAAGCTTCCGGCTTGAAAGCTCTTCATTGAGCTCTGGCAATATGTAGAGGCAATAGTCCTCATCGCCAAAAGTAACAAAGAGCAGGGGACGTACTGTTTTAGCCAGTCTTAGGTAGGAGTTAGTATCAACTAGAATTTTCGATTGAGGCATTAGGTCAACTCTGTGTGGATACTCCGTGCGTCAAGGAGCGGCATATCCAACACAGTTTGAACAAAACCAGGGCCTTTATCGTTTTCTTTAAGGTACTTTTTGAGCATTTCGAAGAACGGTGATTCAAATTCTTTTGTCGCTTTCTCTATGTACTCTCTAGCGCTTGGATTCCCCTGTTCATCTTTGTCTGCGTTACCAAACAGAGCTTCGCTTAAGTTGAGGTATTGTTGGTTGAATTTGGTTACCGCACCGTAAAAGGATTTACCAAGTTTTATGTCTGGTTTACCTTCGTGCTCAGCATACGCATTGACTTGTTGCCAAACTGAATTTGGAGAAATCACATGTTCTTTCGCTAGTTGCTTAAGCGTATTTATTTTTGCTGCAGTTGTTGGCTTTCTAGAGAGTACTCCGTAAGTTTTTTTGGCTAGATCATGGGGGAATAGCAACTCTCCAGCGAAAGCGTCGGCAAAATCTTCAGCTTCGTTACCCTCTAAGCTCGGCGATAAACAATGACCCAACTCATGGGCCATCCAAAACTTAAAGTCATGGATATTAGTATCTAAGTTTAGATAAACCCATGTAGTGCCCGAGTCTGGTAGGTGGATGTGAACTGCGTTTTCATGACGCTGTTTTGTTCCCCACATCACAGGCACGACAACAGCCTGCAATTCTCTAAAACGGCGAATAAGGTGGTCAAAGTCTACTGTTTCACCGGGAGCAACATTAATATCTTGCCTTACCTTAGAGGCTACCTTTATTAGGTAGTTGTAATCACAACTAGGAGATTTGAGGACTGGCGGCATTTCTAACGTATCAAATGCCCAATAAGGCACTAAATGACGTAGAAAACGGCCTATTTCCTGAGCTTTTTCAATATGATGATCTTTGGTTTTGGCTCCGGCTTTTTTACGAAATGCGACTCTCGGAGTATGAAGCTCTTCTTTGATAACAAGATCATCAAACGAAAGTCCGAGTAGCTTCCCGAGCTGAAGAAGCTTGCCTGGCCTAGGAAAAGACTTATCACGAAGCCATTGAGACACAGCCTCTTTTGTTACGCCCAAAGCATCAGCTACTGCAGTTTGAGAAAGGCCTGCCTCTCCCATTGCTTGTTGAGCTTTTTCTATGTTCAGTCTCTTTTTCATGCGTGTAGCATATGTTGAAGTCAAGTTTTGTCAAGTTGCATGACAATTGTTGATTCAATTTTTGATACTTATCAACGAGTCATCCAATTTATGAAGCGTTGCGCCCAAGGGGAAATTTCCTCAGGAGGAAGTGAACCCGGGTTTTTAGACTTCGGATGCGGAATGCCGACAAACCCACCTTTTCCCAATTCAGATTTGAATAAATTTGTGGGCCAACCTAGGGATTTTTTCATCACGCCTTGGGCTATTTGGTGAATATTCTTATGAACCCACCGCTCTTCGTTTACTCCCTTTATCATCATGGTCGATAACTTTGCAGCATTATCAGACGTATCGATCTCAAGCAGAGAAATATGTTGGTCGTTGCAAACTAGCTCTACCAACGCTAAGCATCGAGGGTTTTGGGTATCAGACAGCCAATGTTTTTTGCCCTCGCCAACCCGAGGCAATTTTTCAAGATGTTGATTTAGCACTTCACAACCATGTTTGGCCTCTAAGACCGCAACCATATTTAGAAATGATTGGAACTTTCCAAGGTACAAGTGAATATCATCTGTTTCATCATTTAGATTATTCCAAGCTCCTCCAGGGAGAGCCCCGGACTCTTCTTTTTCATTTGGGCTTAGGTCGTTATCTAAAATTTCTTTATCGCCACTACCTAAGACGTTATTCACAGCCTTTGTTTTGTAGGCTATGCGGTTTGTCAGATGAGGCGTTTTGAAGGACACAGCAACCTGTTCGGACATCAAAGATAATGTTGCCTTATCAGAGTCGGATAATTCATCATCATCTAGTTCGAAATGTTCTGGGGCAACTCCTTGTTTACCGTCGCCTTTAGTTGGCTTTCCTCCGACCCTGCGTTCATAGCCAGGATGGTAAAAATCAATCTCTCCCTCAACATCAGAGGGCAGACCACCTAATTTGCTGACCTCCCAGACAAAGAATGTATTTGACGCTCGATCGTCCCAACCTCTAGCTCCGAACTCTACGTTCGACAGAGGTGGCGGAGCAAATTGAAAATTCCAGTGTAGATAGTTGCCCTTTTGAAATTGGTACTTAGCTAAATGAAAACTGATGCTTTCAAAAGACGCTCTTGCTGCACGGTCTAGAAGAACCCAACTTAAAAATCGTCGATTATCATCTCGATTGAAGTAAGAAACAGGATACTCAGCTCCTTCGCGTACCACTATTAATGGCTGTCCATCATTTCTTTGGCCGAGCATAAAATCCTCGGCAAGAGCATTATGTTGAAGGCTTAATCGAGCAAGAAAGGGATCGTGGTAGAACAGCACACGCGCCATTTCTAACTGTGGAATGAAGATTCGAGTTCTGCCTACATTGGTAACAAAGCAAAACTGATTGCCGTCATGTCCATGACGGTGTGCAACAAAAGCAGGGCATTCTGACGCTTTATGTACCTGCCATGCTTTAGCATTGTTGATAACAAAATCGATTGTCTTACCGGCTGGAGCATATTGCTGAGTGGGGTTTAAGACTCGTTTTCTAGCTAGGACAGGAATATTGCTGAAGTGCATGCTTTTTGACATGCGCCCCGAGAAGTCAACATTGATGGCCCAGTTTTTTCTTTCAAGCCCTCTAAATAGAGAGCCTAATCCTAGAATTTTTGAGTCATCGTTGAGCTTCTTAAACCTTCCATCACGCTTGCTCATCCAATATCTCCTTTAAAAGTCTAGCGACAACACCTGTCATTCGCTCATCACTCAAACCTGCTTTCCGTAACAAAGACCAGCGCTTCACATCAACACATTCGTTTTGCATCTCCAACCAAGCCCTTGCAAGCCTCCTAGCTTGATACTCTGATGTGCTCTCGGAGTAGAACGAAAGAAACTTTGAGCAACGAGGTAAACGGTGCAAATTTTTTTCGATCATTGCGCGCTGCCGGAGCTGATGAATGAGGAACGTACGACTAAGAAGGGGAGCCAGCAAGTCCTCAGATAGCTTTTCAAACACTCCTTTTAGCTCACGAGCTATCAATCTGTCTCTTTGTGCCCAGTCGACCCTATTGTTGATAATTTCTGTAGGGGTATGAAAAATATCATCGGTCTCAATAAGCCAATCATGGTGGTTTCGGTACAGTCGAGCGTAGAGCGCAGGGCTGTGTTGACGCGCAAGCTTAGGAGACAAACGTATCAGGATTTGTTTCCAGTGGATTTGATCTAAAGTCAGTGCTCCGCTTTGAGGAGCTGAGAGCTCGTCGTTTGATTTGGTGCTCTCAGCATCATTATGGCCTTCGAGCTTAGATGCTATTTCTATTGCTACAGAAATGGGAACAAGCCCCCCAGATATCGCTGTTACCGCGACTATATGCTCGGCAAAACTAAAGCTCTTTCGGTGCTTTCGAAACAAGGTTTTTAGCCAAGATGTTTCTGAATTAGTTGGAAGAATTCCTGCTTCTTCAAGCCACCTTTTACCCCAGAAGTTCACGACAGCTTGAAGAATCCTGGCATGATCAATTTTCGCCCCAGTTCTGAACCCGTAAGTTGAGGCGAGCTGCTGATAAAAACTAGACCATTTAGAAAAAGTAAGCGCTTTGCTTTCAAGGTGAGTTAGTTGATCAACCTGTTGGGCAAAGATTTGATCGTTGGGTTGAACCTCCTCTGCCCCCAGAACCTTCGCATTTTCAACAGAAAAAAACGTGTGGCGGTGCTCTCCATCAAACCCTATATCCGTTAGGTATAACGGGCCGTGCTTGGGGCAAACTTTAACAAGAGGAATTTGCCAAATTCGCTTCCAGTAGTACTCTCCATGCTGAGCTAATTGATCTTTCAAGCAACTAGGACAAACATAGAATTTGGTCTTTGATTTCACTCTAGAAGCCGCAGACCCACTAGCCAAATGAGCCGCCCCCTGAGAACTACCTGCCATCCATAGTTTTAGTTTTGACAGCCTTTCCTTTGGCAAGAAGGGCATATACATAGGCCAAAGTGTATGCTTAAAGATTAATGAAGAAACGCTGAGGTGTAGACTTGGAGGGTACTGCTCAGCCAGTATTTGGACGTGGCAAGGTAAATCCACAGTTGCTATTACTTTGCGGTTTGAGAACACTTTGTCTAGCAACTGCTTCGGCGAAGTATCTCCGTCATGAACGCCAGCCCTAGCGATAGTGCTATAAAGCAGCTCCTCATCATAAGGTACGGGAAAGCCGAGCATCAAATTCCGGTAGCCCAGCCGTCGAGGTCGAACATTTCTCCATTTTGTTCTAGGTGTTCAACAAGAGATATCTTTTCACCTTTACAGTAAGCGTATTGATACCGAAGATCCTTCACACTCAAATCAAGCCAGTCTTTTTCTCTTACTCTATTGGTCGGCTTGCGTCTCTCAACTGACTTGCCAGCAGATTGATACCACTCCACTAAGACGGGAATCATTTCCGGAAGACTAAGATCTGGTCGCTCTTTGAATATCCTCTCAACCAATTCGGCCACCACGTCTTGCTCAAAAGACGCTTCGATTTGAAGAATCAAGTTAAAGAGCCGTATTGCATCTTGGTTACCACCGAATCGTTTTTCTTCTTGTTTTTGCACACCAGACAGTATTTCAGAGCCTAATTGAATGATTCGTTTGTCTAAATCGACAACCCTCATATCAGAATATTTTATGATTTTGTCTGCATCACCCGACCGAAGAGCGTCTAACATTGGCTGAACAGGTTTCAACTCCTGCTTGTATACAGACTTTAAAATCCCCACCGTAATTCGCTCTTTCTTATTAGCTATCGCGCGGAGCTGAGCAAGAACAAAGAGTTTTACAACGATGTCCAATACACCTTGAGATAAGTCGTACCAGCACTGTCTAATTTCATCTGTTAGTGGATCATCCCCATGCTTGAGCCACTGATACCTCCAAAGGCTATCAGAAAATCTAACCCAGTTTGGGTTGATCTCAATTTTGTCTTTCTTGTTTACATACTGAGGGATCGTTTCCCAATAGATGGATCCAAGACCCGCACTTCTTCTGCCTGACTGTAATTCCAACTCAAAAATAGGACGAGCCTTTGGGGTGCCGACCAGAACGATTGGAATGCCAACCGTATTCACCAACTCGACAAAGAACTCCAACATTTGCTCTTTTCCCCCAGACCGCACCTGGCTCAAACGTTGAATTTCATCAATAACCAATAGGCCTATTGCTCGGTTATTTGCTGTTTGTCTCATCAAGGCGAGCATTTTGGGTACAGAGAGCCGCTGCTTGGCGTATCGGCGTTCGTAGTCGCTACCGAGCACGGTATCCACTGCGCTGAAAAAATTAAGGCATAGACTCTCGAGATCACCGTTGCTCGGGCATTCAATTTTCAAGTAGGTCACTTGAAAGAAATTATCCCGTTCATGGAAAATTACTTGCGGGTAAGTTTCTAAGACTCGCTCCAGTGACTTGCTTTTGCCGGCCCCAGATATACCAACAAGCGACATGCTTCGGGCTGTAGTTTTTTCTACTGAAAAATTGGCCGTTCCGCTTCCTCCAGACTTGATGAAGTCATAACCCTCTTGAAGCTTCTTGTTGAGGGAACCATCGCTAATATTTCTGCCCACGTATCCCATGCGCAGCATCATGTCGATCTTTTCTTGCAGCTGAACATGTTGAGAGAGGGGCTGAAAATAGTCGTCTAACAGCGAAACGACCATATGCATTCTTGATTTAGGGTCAGCCAAACGGTCAGACGGACAAAACTCTATTTTTCCTTTGATACTTTGGGCCGTCTGCGCCACCGATAGAATAGGGGGAAGCGCCTCTATAAAGGGGTTGCCGTCATAACGCTTGATACCAGTTGATTTATAGGAGGCGATTACATAATTTTTAGGCAGTTCCATCAATCATCTCCATCATCGAACAGTTCATCTTCATAGTCTGGATAGTCATCGCTATCTTCCGGAGGACTCAGATGAACAACGTCCGCAGCCTGCTGGTCTGTTTTTACTTGTGGCCTCCGCTGGTTACGTTCCATTTCGAGTTGCTCTGCTCTGGCCTTGCCAACACATCTTAGGCGCTCTGCATTGGTAGCAACCGGCTTAGGCGTTTGCTTTAACGCGGAAGAGATAATGCTTTCCACTCGCTCTTCATGATCTTTTCTCAGCTTATCTGCGTGCAATTGATCCTTTGAAGCTTGGATTTTGGTTTGCTTTTGCTTACGCCAAATTTCCCAGAAAGTCAGTCCCCGGTACTCCCGCGATAGATCAGTTATTCGACAAACCCAGTGTTCTCGGCTTCCCTCGGAATGAAACAGATAGATTTCATCTGCAAAATTGGGATCGTAGGCGACTTCTACTTTTTCTGGTCGGTTGATACGACCTGTTCGGTGCATCCACCCTAGCTCAATAATTTCAGGGGCAGAGTAATAAACCCCGAATAGGCATATCCCTTGACTAGATGTTGTAGCCCTATCTCTAGGAAGTAAGCTAATTCGGACACTTGTAGCATCAGCTTTACGTAATCTACCCGTGCGATTTTGTAGTCCCCAATTCCACAAATGAATGGGTATAGAAGGCAGATCTGCGGGCATATCTGCAGCTCGATCATATTTTTTCATGGGGTCTACAAAGTTTCTCATCACAATCGATGCGACGATGATTTCTTTGAATTCAGAGATGGTTAGCGTGCCATCAAGCCAGTAATTGTTCCCCCCTCTCTTCTTCACTGTGAATCCGGTAACCTCTCCAGGAACGAAACGTTTAAATTCAGCTTGGACTACCCGAAATCTCTGCTCAACGATGCCTTTTGCATCACCTCGAAAAGGGGGAGTATTTTCAATTCTTATATTATTACTCGACTCAAGCCCTTCAATCTGGTGACCTAACAGCTCTCCGCGATCAGCTAAGATTGCTTCCGGCAACCCAGGAGCCGGCCAGGAGAGCTGCTCGGTATCGATTTCTAAATCCTGAAAAATAGAGTTTTTGTTGGTTAAAGCTAGATGAAGAGCTTGAATCGCGGCGACATAAGATGGGTTTTCGAAACCTATATACCAGCCAACAACAAACCGCGAAAACACATCTACTACGATATACACGGTGGGCCTACCAACCGGCTGATTTCGGTCATGGTCAGATACTAAGATTACGTCTGCAATAGTTGCATCTATTTCATAGCGTGAGCCTGGCCCCAAAGCTTGGGTCGTGGCAGTACTCAATATTGGGCGGACATCCTTTTTGTAGATGATATCTGGTACTTTCGCTTTGACCTTTTCCACATAACTGTATTCACGGTCAAAGAAGTGGCTAAGTTGACGTTTGGTAGGTTTTTCAGTTTCCGCTACCCCGGGACATATTTGCTCATAAAGCCCCTTTAACTTCCTGTGAGCCCGAGCTAAAGAGAAGTTCTTTTTGAGCACGTATTTGTCAATGATTATTCGAAACAGCTTCTCTGTGGGTTCATCGACCAACGCTCCACGCCCCTCCATAATGCTTCTCGGCCTACCAAGTTTCTTGTCTTTGGCAACCCGCTTCTTTCCTTTTGCCCCGGAGTTTTTGTAATCAGGCAGAAGTGCATTTGGTGTCTGACCTCGCTGCCAAAAACGGCGGATCAATTTGTACAAATAAGGCTTCGATACATCTCCGGTTGCTACAATTTGTGAAAGGAGCTTGCTACGAACTCGCTTAACATAGAAATCGGGAGCCTCCACCAAAGGCAAAATTATTTTGTAATTTCTATCTCGAATGAGTGTATTTTTGGACTCTTTTTCTGGCTGCAAATCTCTGACAAAACCAAAGGGATCATCAACACGCACCAGACTCTCTTCAAGCATTAGATCGTTAAGTTGCTCGATACTAATAACTTCTGGAAATGCCTTGGAATCGGAGAGTGATATCCAAACAATCCGGTGTCCCTCAATCAAGAGAACCCGGTATAAATGCTCCCCTAGTTTAAGCACTTCATTAATTTGAAACACGCCACCCCTCCTCCCAAGCCTCTATGCTTTCGGCTGTTAAGTCTGCGCAGCGCAACTTTATGAATGGTATCGAGATATCGAAGTGGAAGTAGCGCAGGGCAAGCAGTCGCTTCATTTGATATAGACTTTCCCCTGGCTCATGGCCATACGCAGAATCTAACTGGATACATAAATCCACTATTCGGAGGTTGTCTTGTTGGTACAGTTGCTTAAGGAAAAGATTAAAATAGACGGCAAGCTCTTCTAAATCGAAGCTACTACCAATATGGTTGTACAACAGGTTGATATTTTCGAAAACAGTTGTTGGCACCTGGTTTTCTGTCACTAGAAAGAAAGGAACCTCTTTCTCACGCCAATAAGAGCGCTCAATTTCAAGCTTTTCTATTGTTCTTGGCTTAGAAAAATCGTCTTTAGATTTTACTTGTATCACAATTCTCGGCCGACCTTTTTCATCAGCATCTACCACAAAGTCACTACTCATATATTGGTCGACATTATGTGAATTGGGGTGGGCGATACCTAATTGCTGGCTAATTTGCAGAGTCAGGGCTCGATCTAGCGGGAATTGTTCCCTGATGTCGGTTGTGGTTTGCCGCCACTGCAAAAGAAAAAATGTAGCTAGCTCTATGTCTGATAGGAGGTGATGAGTGCGTTGAGTTATGTGGCCAAAAACTCGGTGAGAGCGGCCTTCAGAGGGAACATCTCGAACAGTAAGCCAAGGCTTGTAGTCGGAGCCCGTGCCTTGACCTCGCCCTTCTTTTATCCAGCGCTTATTCTTAGCTTCCGAATTCCAGTATTGCTTCTTAGCCATAAAAGTTTGCCACCTGAACCTCGTCTACATTGAAACGTAGTCCAGATGGCAATGGTTAACAACTTTATTGTTTTTTTAACCACTTTATTGTCTTGTTATCTACTTTATTGTTTTCCGACAAAACTCTAATTTGTTGTCGTGCAATTATTCCACAGTGACCGATTTTGCCAAGTTGCGAGGCTGGTCGACGTCGGTGCCTTTAATCACCGCAACATGATAGCTCAGCAATTGAAGCGGCACGGTATAGACAATCGGGGCCACCAATGAATCGCAGTGCGGTACTTGAATGACTCGCATGGTTTCATCACTGGCAAAGTCAGCTTCTTTGTCGGCAAACACGTACATGATGCCGCCGCGAGCACGCACTTCTTCAACGTTCGATTTTAGCTTTTCCACTAGTTCGTTATTTGGTGCAACAACGATGACTGGCATTTCGGCATCAATCAGAGCCAAGGGGCCATGCTTTAACTCGCCTGCGGCGTAAGCTTCAGCGTGAATGTAGGAAATCTCCTTAAGCTTCAATGCCCCTTCCATGGCGATAGGCGATTGATCGCCGCGGCCCAAGAATAGGCTGTGGTGCTTGTCAGCAAACTCCTCGGCCAGATCTTCAATGTCGTTATCCAACGATAATGATTGTTCCAGTTTGGCTGGCAGTGCCTGAAGAGCGCTGACAATGGCTTGTTCTGTAGCTGGGCCCTGTTCGGTTTTGTTGCGTCCGATAGCGGCCACTAACAACAGTAAACCAACCAGTTGAACGGTAAACGCTTTGGTTGATGCCACGCCAATTTCGGCACCCGCTTCCATCATGTAAGCCATGTCTGATTCACGAACTAGCGAAGAGCCAGGGACATTACAAATGGTCAAGCTACTCATGTAGCCTTGCTCTTTAGCAAGTCGTAAGGCGGCTAGGGTGTCGGCAGTTTCACCCGATTGGGAAATGGTGACCAATAGGGAATTGGGACGGACAAAGGATTTGCGGTAGCGATACTCGGAAGCAATTTCGACGTTGCAAGAAACGCCGGCATGTTCTTCAAACCAATAACGGGCAGTTAAACCGGCATGGTAGCTGGTACCACAGGCAATGATCTGAACATGTTCCACTTGATTCAGTAAGTGCGGGGCGGACTCGCCAAAGGCATTATCAACCACTTTGCCGTTACTGATTCGGCCGTTGAGGGTGCGCTGAATGGCGGTTGGTTGTTCGTAGATTTCCTTCATCATGTAGTGACGGAACTCGCCCTTGTCGGTGACGTCATGGCGTACTTCCGATTCACGCGCCGGGCGTTCGACTGGGTTGCCATTAACATCGACAACTGACAGAGTGCGGCGGGTAATCTCTGCAACATCGCCTTCTTCTAAAAATGAAAAGCGGCGAGTAACTGGTAGTAGAGCCAGCTGATCGGAGGCAATAAACATCTCGCCTAAACCATGACCGATGACCAGTGGGCTGCCCGAACGAGCAACCACTAAACGTTCCGGATCATTTTGATCCAGTACCACGGTGCCATAAGCCCCTTCAAGTTGTGCCACGGTTTTTTGTACTGCTTCGCGCAGGCTAGCGGAGGATTTCAGTTCGTGATGAACCAAATGAACGATGACTTCGGTATCGGTCTGCGAGGTAAATTCATAGCCAAGACCTTGGAGCTTTTCGCGCAGTTCGTTGTGGTTCTCGATGATGCCGTTGTGAACGACCGACAAAGTGCCGCTTGAAACATGTGGGTGAGCGTTGGTTTCACTCGGTTCGCCATGGGTTGCCCAGCGAGTGTGAGCAATACCGATAGGGCCATCAATGGTTGATTCAGCTATGGCGTCAGCAAGTTCTTGAACTTTACCTACTCGGCGAACTCGTTGTAGCGCCTGATCACTGTCTAACACTGCGATACCTGCGGAGTCATAACCACGGTATTCAAGGCGTTTTAGCCCTTCAACGAGGATCTCAGCAACGTTACGCTGGGCGACGGCTCCTACGATTCCACACATATTCAGTTCTCCTGATAGTTCACTGTTTATTCGTTGATGTTATTCGTTCACAGGGGCGCAAATGACGGTGACACCCTGCTGTTCAATTTGGCTTTTGTGTTCGGTTGGCAAGTCATCGTCGGTAATAAGGGTCGTGATGCTCTGCCAAGGCAATTCTAAGTTTGGAATGCGGCGGCCAATTTTGTCGGATTCAATCATTACCACCACCTCACGGGCGACGTCAGCCATTTGCCGGCTTAGTCCAATGAGTTCATTAAAGGTTGTGGTACCGCGTTCCAAATCGACGCCGTCGGCGCCGATAAATAACTGATCAAAGTCGTAAGAGCGTAGCACTCGTTCGGCAACCTGACCTTGAAACGCTTCTGAATGTGGGTCCCAAGTGCCGCCAGTCATCAGCAGCGTTGGCTCATTTTCAAGGTTGATTAGGGTCTCGGCAACCTTCATCGAGTTGGTCATCACTACCAACCCATGTTTGCTATTTAACGCTGGAATCAATGCCGCGGTGGTACTGCCGCTATCAACAATAATGCGATTGTGATCGCGAATGCGATCCGCTGCTGCATGAGCAATAGCGACCTTTCGCTTCGAAACATGTTCATCAGATGCTGTGGCTGAGTCTGCTATCAAATCTTGCGGTACCGGAATCGCACCACCGTATCGGCGCAGCAGCAGCCCGCTTTTCTCAAGTGCAGTCAAATCCTTACGAATGGTAACTTCAGAGGCGCCAAACTGTTGTGACAATTGATCAACAGTCACCTTGCCCTGCTGTTGCAGTTGGCTGACGATCTGATGCCTACGCTGCTGTGTGTTTCGTTTTGACATATTGATGTAAGTTTCGACAAAGTGGCTGGATACTAGCAGTGCGAAATAAAAAAGGTCAAGTCGAAATTTAAATGTTTTGATGTGAAACTTTTGTTGGTTTTGTTGATGTTTTTTTAATCGTCACTCTGGGACAGTCTGGTAACGGCAACATTTCATTGAGAAAAGGTCTATCCTAGTGATTCTTGTATTGACGGGGATTGTCGCAATGGCAAAGACGATTTTGATTACAGGCTCAACCGATGGCATTGGTTTGGCGACTGCCAAACGCTTGTTGTCTGAAGGGCATCAGGTGTTGCTGCATGGCCGTAACGAAAGCAAGTTACAAGCGGTAGCTGCCGAGTTGGCAACGATTGGTAAGCTTGATGCCTTTTGCGCCGATCTTTCTGACATTGATGCCACTCGAGCGCTCGTTGCTGCGGTGCGAGACAAATACTCATCGTTGGATGTGTTAATCAACAATGCCGGAATTTTCAGCACGCCACGCCCGCTAAATGCTGCGGGCTTGGATGTTCGCTTTGTGGTAAATACCTTCGCGCCGATAATCATCACCGAAGGCTTACTTGATGCCTTAACGCCTACTGGTCGGGTGGTGAATCTATCCTCAGCCGCCCAAGCGCCGGTTGATTTAGATGCGCTAGTCGGTCGCAAGGCACTATCCGACAATGCTGCCTATGCTCAGAGCAAGCTGGCTTTGACTATGTGGAATCGTTTATTGGCCAAACAACTGGGAGCTCAAGGCCCGGTCATTGTTGCCGTCAATCCTGCTTCCTTCCTAGGCAGTAAAATGGTCAAAGATGCCTATGGGGTGGCAGGCAACGACATTAGTATTGGTGTCGATATTTTGCATCGAGCGGCATTGTCGGAAGAGTTTGCTCAGGCAACTGGCCGCTATTTTGATAACGACATAGGCCATTTCGCTCAGCCTTACCCCGATGCGCTTGATGACACCAAGTGCGAGGCGCTCATGGCAACAATCAAGCCGTTGCTGGGGTAATTGTTGCGCGCAATGAGCGAAGTGCTGTTCGGTAGAGCTGCCAGCTGACAATGCCGGCGGCGAAGTTACCGACCGCCGCGCCCCAGAACACGCCATTAATACCGCCCCAACGCGCGCCGATCCAAAGACAAGGCAAGTAGCAGCAGAGCAATCTAAGCAACGAAGTGAGTAGAGCGGTGGCTGGTTTCCCCATGGCATTAGCTGCTGACACTAACACCATGCAAATACCTAAAGCGCCATAGCTCAAAGGCACACTCCAAAGATAGTCGCCAACGATTGCTGCGACTGTTGGGTCGGACGTCAGCAAGCGACCGATTGGCTGCGATAGCACCATAGTGGTTAGTGCCATCAATAGCTGAAAGCCTGCAACAAAGCATACCGCAATCACCACTAGACGATGGATGCTATCGAAGTCATTGGCGCCGCGAAAGCGGCCAATCATGGGAGGCATGGCCATGGTTAACGCCAATACCACGATAATCGAGAAATATTCGATGCGAGTGCCCAAGCCCCACGCAGCCATGACGTTTTCGCCAAAACTGGCAACGATTGCAGTAGCCGCCATGGCAGAAGTAGGCGGAATGAACTGGCTGGCCATGGCTGGGATCATTATTGCCGACAGACAGTTGAGTCCACGCAAACTCTCACCAATGTTGATTTGCAATGTCAGCCATTGGTTGGCTATCACACGTGGGTAAATAATGATGCAACCGGCAATGAATGACACGATAGTTGCCCACGCTGCGCCGGCAATACCCATATCGAACGTGAAGATAAACAGCGGATCGAGGATCACGTTAATGATGCTAGAGATCACCATCACTACGCCGGGGGCTTTGGTATAGCCATGGGCTCGATAAATGCTGTAGCCGTAATACAGCAAAGCCCCGAGCCAAGCGCTGATGAGCCAGGGCAGCCAGTAACTGCTAGCCAACGGCAACAGCTCTTGTTCGGCGCCAAGCATGGTGAGAATGGGGCGTTGAAACAGCCAAATCATTACACAAAGCAAGCCGATCAGTAGCCCTCCGATGGCAACCACGAGAGAGCCGAGCTGCTTCGCTTGGTGTTGATCATTGGCACCTAGCACTCTAGAAATTACCGCTGTTGTGGCAATACCAACACCGACTTGAATACCGATGATTAGCTGATAAACCGGGATGGTGAAGCCGACGACGGCCAGCGGTTTAACGCCGAGTTGACCGATAAATGCGCTATCGACAAGCTGATAGCTCATGATGGCCAATACCCCAACAATCATGGGTAATGTCATCTGATAGAGTTTGCTGGCCAGCGACTTGGTTGCTTCGGTCATTCCTGCCTCAATTCGTGGTGTTGTTTGGCTACGACGGTTGCTTACGCAATTGTTGTCTTTTTAGCTCCAAATCCAACATCGGGTAGATCGCTTGAATCCGGCCATTGTCGATATCAAAAAACATCATTTCTTCTACCTCGAACGATTGGCCACAGGCGCTAATGCCATCCCACTCATGTTGATGAGTGCCACGCTGAATCAAACGTGCTGCTGCCTTGTTGCCATCCACTAAGATTGTTTGAACATCGAATTGTAAGTTGGGGAAGCATTGGTGTTGGCCAATACCAAATTCAATCAGCTCTGTTAGCCCTCTGGCAATTGCCGAGCCGCGAAAATGCAATGTGACATCTTGGCTGCAAAGTTGTTGTAGTTGCTGGCTGTCGGCAAAGAATACGTCAAAGAATCGGCTTACTAACTGTCGATTAGTCATGTTAGTTGTCTCAAAGAAATCACTGGAGCATTTGGTTTAACTGACACTATAGCGGTTTCATTTTCAATGCAGATAAAAAACTGTTTCGCATCCCCCTGCCGGTGGTAAGTGGACATGATTGTCACTGGCTGGCTTTGTGCGTCATCGCCCATTCACGGTGCCGTTGATTGGTGAAAATTTATACATCTTTAGCGCCAGCTTCTAAGCTCAGATAACAACGGTAAATGGATGCTCGCTATGGAACCGACAGAAGTCACCACTCTTATCGATACCTTTAAATCAAATGCTGGCGCAGGGATACTGTTGCTGCTTTATTACTTGGTACTGTACGGAGGTCGAATCATCGAAGGGTTGGGCCTGAACCGGAATAAAGGTCATCGCGCCAGCGATATTAAAAATCGACTTGAAGTGATTCAGCTGAAGATTGAATTGGAGCAAAAAAAGCGCGAATCAGGATTATCGGCCGAAACGCTTGCTGCCATTGAGGCTGAAACCCTTGAGCAGCTTGGCCCGAAAGACGGTCGTCAGTTTACCAATCAGCAAAAGTTCATTGCCATACCGCTGCTAATTTTGCTGGCTATTGTCACGGTCTCTGAGCTTCGCGATGCCCAAGCGACTGGCGAAGATCCCTTTGACAGCCTCATTGGTTCGGCGTTTTTTGCCATGGTGATTGTTGTTGGCTTCTGGGGCATTGAACATTTGCAAAAGGTCAAATCTCGGCGTGCTAGAGCGTTTGGATTTATTGCTTTTTGGACCTTCGGATTCTTTGTCATTGGCGCTTTTATTGGCGCAATTATGGAGGAGGTAACCGGGGTGCTGCTGACTTCTGAAGACTACGGCGGTATTTATCTGCTAGTTGCTTTCGCGGTTAGTTTGGGTTTTGGTCTGGCCAACCGACTGCCTGGTATGCGGGCAGTCGAACAGCCGTCAGTTAATTTGCAAAATCCAGGTCGCAAAACCGAAGTAGATAATAACACCACTGGCATCAACGATGGTGGTGACCAACGGACCTGACGCGGTCGCCGGATCGAGTTTGAATCGTGACAAGATGAACGGCAGGCTGAGACCAATAAAACTGCCAACTAGCACCACGCAGACCATGGCCAGAGCCACAACGATTGCGATTTCAGGCCCAGATCGGACATAGCCAAGGGCAAACACGGTAATGCCCATGGAGATCCCTAGGGCACTAGCTACCAATAGATCTTTGGCTAGCACCCGAAACCAATCTTTCAACACCACATCGCCAGTGGCAAGGGCTCGAACCATTAACGCAGCAGCTTGAGAACCAGCGTTACCGCCACTGCCAACGAGCAACGGCATGAAAAACACCAGTGCGATATGCGCTTCCAAAGTGTCTTCAAAAAAGGCCAAACCGGCACCGGACAACAAAGCGCCGAATACTAGCAGGACCAACCAACCGATACGTTTACGATACAACTCACTGATGCTTGCTTGACTGAGTGGCGAGCGCATGGAGGCCACCGATGCCGATTTTTGGGCATCGTCTGTTGCTTCCTCTTCGGCGGCGTCCATGGCGTCATCGTAACTAATGATGCCAACCAATTGGTTGTTGTCATCCAATACTGGCAGTGCAATCAGATCATATTGACGGACTTTCTCTACCACTTGCTCTTGCGCCAAATCGGTTGCTACCGCCACCACTTCGGTTTTCATCAGTGAGCTAATCATGACGTCGCTGGGCGATAGAATGAGTTGCTTGAGACTGATGGTGCCGAGCAATCGACGATCCTCGGTGAGCACATAGGCCTGATAAATGGTTTCCTTGTCTGGTGCTTCCAAACGTAATGTTCGGATCGCTTGCTTGACCGTTAAGTTGGCGCTCAAGGTGGCGTAGCTAGAGGTCATTAGCGCGCCCGCTGTGCGCTCCGGATAGCTACACAAACGGCGAATGTCTTCACGCTCAGCATGGGCCAGCCCTGGCAAAATAGCGATACGTTGTTGATCGCCTAACGAATGGAATAAATCGGCTCGTTCATCAGCATCCATTGCCGATACCAAGGCAGCCATATCATTGCGAGGTAACTCTTCGACGAGTGCCGCTTGTTGCCGTTTGGCAAGATATGAAAACAAGTCCGTTTGGTCGGGCAGTGGCAAGAGCTGCAGCAACTTAGCGATTGCCGCATCGGGTTGAGACACCATGGCTTTGGCTATGTCGGCAGGATGATGGTGATTGAAGTCTGCCCGAATCGCTTGTTTGTCGGTGCTGCTCAGTGCTGTTAATAACCGAGCTTGTAATGATAAGTCTGCCACGGTAGTCCTTATGAATCGTTGATCGAGCAACTAAGGCCCAATATGCCCGCTTTGGATTGCAAGTTTATGGGCCTGCTGTTTAAAAACGATTGTTGGACCACCGTACCGAGTTAATGTTCAAAATCATCAGTGTAGCCTTTAGGAGGTGGCGTCCAACCCCGCTCATGCTTGGTATGGCCATCGGCCCGATCATTTTTCATTGCTTGCTGAATACCACTCTGGAGCTGAATGAACAGTTTGCGGTAGTCGTGATCGAAGCGCTCGCCCTCACTGCCCTTAAGCCATTGCTGATATAAGTGGTCATTGGACTCTGCTTCGATTCGGTTAAATGCGGCCTTCTTCTGCTCGACTTCAAACGGGTGAAAATCAAGCTGGCGCATGGCTTCGGCACCGAGTTCAAGTGCTGAGTGGAACGTTTCAGCCACGATGTAACTGGCCCCTGCCTCACGCAGCTCATAGCTATGGCCCCGGTCAAAGGCGCGGGCTAATATTTTCACTTTCGGGAAGCTATGGCGGACGTACTTGGTAAGCTCGACTGCTTCATCGCGATTATCAATAGCCAACACCAGCAAGCTCGCAGATTCAATACCGGCGGTGTGAAGTAACTCTGGCCGGGTGGCATCGCCAAAATAGCTTTTAATATTCACCCGCCGCATATTTTCAATTTGCGATACCTCTAAGTCGAGCACCACAGTTTCAACATCGTTGGCGAGGAGCAGACGATTGACGATTTGACCAAAGCGGCCACTGCCAGCAATCACCACATTGCCCTGTTCCTCTATGGTGTCGTAGGGCTGATCGTTGGCCTGCTGTTGATAGCGAGGCAAGATCACTTGCTGATACAAGATAAACAGTAGTGGTGTTAGGAACATTGATAGCGCCACCACCAGTTGCAGCTGAGCCGCCAATGGCGTTGGCAACACATGTTGCTGGACGGTAAAGCTGAGCAAGACAAAGCCAAATTCACCGGCCTGAGCTAGGCTCAATGAAAACAGCCAGCGATTGCTATCGCGAATGCCAAACATCATCGCCAAACCGGCCAGAACACCAGCTTTGAGCAGCATCACGACTAGCGTTGCGGTTAGGATGAATAGCCAGCTATCGGCAAAAATGCCGAAGTCGACCCCGGCTCCGACGGTAATAAAGAACAATCCCAACAATAAGCCTTTGAATGGTTCGATGTTGGATTCCAGTTCATGGCGAAAATCACTATTGGCTAACACCACACCCGCTAAAAAAGTGCCGAGCGCTGGCGACAAGCCAACCAAGCTCATCAAGGCCGCGATTCCGACCACCAGCAACAAGGCGGTGGCAACAAATATCTCTCGTAGCCCTGAGCTGGCAACGTAACGAAATAGCGGCTGACTGCCCCAATGCCCCAATAGAATGACGCCACCAATACTGGCGATGAGAGTCAGGGCATAGGCCCAACCGGGCAGATCGGCGACCAAGCTCAGTTCTTCATGGTGGGCCGCAGCATCTTTCATTGACTCCGCTGCTTGCATTAATTCAGGCAACGCCAATAGCGGTAACAGCGCCAGCATCGGAATCACGGCGATATCCTGCATTAACAACACGGAAAATGCATTTTGGCCACCTTCGGTTTTGGTCAGCCCTTTTTCATTAAAGGTTTGCAGCACGATTGCAGTTGATGACAGTGAGAAGATCAAACCAATGGCTAACGCGACAGTCCAAGGCTGCTTCATGATTAAGGCAATGGCGGCAATCAGTACTGTGGTGATCAGCACTTGCAAGCCCCCTAAACCCAGTAGCCGGTTGCGCATTTGCCATAGCATTTTGGGCTCTAGTTCGAGACCAACCAAGAACAGCATCATGACCACACCAAATTCGGCAAAATGCTGAATCGTCGTGGTTTCCTGTCCGACAAGGCCTGCTATAGGGCCAATGACCACCCCTGCGAGCAAATAGCCCAACACTGACCCAAGACCTAATTTTTTGGCCAGCGGAACGGCAATGACAGCAGCGAGTAGATAGATGACAGCTTGAATGAAATAAATGGTCACAGCGGTTACCCATGAGTAGTAATAGACAAGTGACTTAAACCATCGTTGAGTACGTTCAATGCCGCGAGGTCCTCAAAACGATAATCATTGTTGTGCAGCGCATGAAGGACTGCTTGCCAGCATTCTAAATGTGCCGATAGGCGTCCTTCTTCAACAGCGGTGCGGCTGCCGAATAAGGCAAATGGTGGTAAGTAATCCATGCCAATCATATTGGCTGTTTGCTCTAGTGGTTGCAGCAACTCTCGAATCGTGAAGTGATTGTAGCCATCGGCACGATAAGCTTTTTCGCTACCACCAGCGGTTAAGGCACAGAGCATTCGCTTGCCTTGCAGAGCGGTGCCGTCATGACCGTAGGCAAAGCCATACTCCAGTACCAAGTCTTGCCATTCTTTTAGAATCGACGGGGTGGAATACCAGTAAAACGGAAACTGGAAGATGATCAGATCGTGATCCAATAGCCGTTGTTGCTCGCGATTAATATCGATATTAAGGCTTGGGTATTCGGCGTATAAGTCGACTGCAGTAATGAAGTCCATTTTGCTTGCCGTGTCGAACATGGGTCGGTTCACTTCCGAGCGGCGTTGCGATGGATGGGCAAACAGCAATAAGATTTTTGATTTATTCATAGTCAGAGATTGGGCGATTGATTTTTAACTGAGCGTCAGTAATAAACTAGCTGCAAACTATCCAACTTGATGAAAACAAGTCTGTTTAATTTAGTTTTGCAGTGATTTGTCGATTGGATAGGGCATGTTCAACGTCGACCCCAACAGTCAGGGCGCCAATAGCCGTTTGCTCTTCATCACTCACAGAAACACTGATTTGAACCTGAAATTTGTGAGTCGATTCATCGTATTTCAGTTGATCCACAAACACCACGTCAGGGCCAACATCGAATGTTTGCGTGAATTTATCCTCATCGCCCTGCCATAAATCGGAAGTCAGATCGCTCATGGCAATCACCAATCCGTTGCGGTCCATGGCGATGATTTCGTTGAATAGACCACCAGATTGGCGCTTTATTTGTTGAAAATACTCAGACAGTAAATTGGTTTGTAGTAATTGAGCATGAGATTGCAATGACGGGCGCTGCTGCTGCCATTGCGCCTCTAAGGCGTGGATTTGTGACGCTGACAGGTAGCTGTTGCGAGCGTTTTGTTGTTTCACGGTATCGGCAATTAACGGGGTATTGATCCAGTTCGCTAACTGCTCGAGAACCACCGTTTTTAGAGTTTGTCGTTCGCTGTTGGAAAGAGTAATGGTGTCATTGGTGCAAGCGGGTGTTTGTTCATTGAATTGAGTTAGAAAATGTTGGCGCTGCTCTACAAATCCCTTGTTGAAATAGACCCCCAATGGTGCATATTTGATAAAAGCCTTGGTGAATTCGGGCTGGATATCGAAGTGAGTGACCAGGGATTCGGTGAATGCTTGGGCGTCTGCTGCAACCGCATGAACGCGCTTTGATAATGCCAGTTTGATCAACTGTGGGTAGCTGCTCACGCGTTGCAGCTTGTGATACCCGAGTTGGCTCAGCCATTGATCTTGATTACTGCCAGAAATGACTCCTATTGGAGTGTTTTCAGTCGGTGACAGCGAAACATCCGCAGCAGAGAAGAAATACCATTTTTCAATGGCTATGGGGGCACTAAGGGTAGCAAAACGATTGATGTTTGGATCATATGACGCACTAAACAAGCCATCAGACAAACCTTGCTCTAAATGTTTTAAAGCGCGTTTCCAAGGCAATATGGTGATATCAGAAGTTAGCTCCATGTGCTGAAAGATACACTGTAGGGTCGCTACGGAGGTGCCGCTGATGGTATCGCCCTGCTGAATTTGATAAGGAGGCGCAAGGTTGGTCACCAACTGAATCGCACCAGCATTTACTCTAGCTGATGACATCATTAAGACGAGGACTATCGCTGCTAAAACTTGATTCATCGTTGTCAACGCTACTGCCAATTGTCTCCTCCACATTCCAGCTGCATTCAGCAGTGACTAGTTATCATCAATTTGCAGAGCAAATTTGCCAGTCATTTTTAAACCATGTTGCTGCTGACACCAAGCTCGATAAGCCACATATGACAGCGCTGCACTGGCTAAATTAAACAGCAAAAATCCAAGGAAAGTGTAAAGCGTGATCCATTGATTGAGGCTATCGACATTAATTCTGGAGGCGGTCTCTGATTGCGCGAGTAGGTTAAGCACCAAGGTCATGGTTAGGGCAAAAGTGACGCTGATAAACAGCGATAGTCGCATGTAAGAGCTAAAGCTCAACTGGATGCGAGCTTTGTGGCCGTAGCTTTCTTCAATTTGCGAGTTACCCACTGCAACCTCTCAGTGCATGCCAACCATGCTAGAAAAGTTTAGATGAAGCTGAGTAATTTCACTAATTGACCAAAGCAATGGGGTCTGTAGTCCATCGATTGTGATGAAAAAACCACATTAGACCACTGAGTCTGAGAACCCTGATCTATGCTTGATCTGATCAAAGTAGATGGAGTGATCTATTTGATGGAGTTGCCACCATTATTTGTTGTCATTGTCGTTGCACTGAATGTAGTGCTGGGGATCCTTGGTGCAGTTTACATGTACTTTGGTACGCCAAGAGTCAACGGCAGTTCCAGCAAGAGCGTGTCTTGTTTTGCCATCTGCTTTTTGATGATCGCGGCAACTTTCTCGATGCTTGGAGTCAGGCCTTACATCGGCTACTTGACCTCCGTGATATTGGTGCATCTGGGTTTAGTCGTGTTCATGTTTGCGCTCATCGCAGGACTGTTGCTAAGACAAGGCAAAAGCATCAGTACGGTGTTGTGTGACTGGCGAGTCATTGTTGCAGTCGTTTCGTATCTATTTATCCAGATTTATCTACTGACTTATCTGTACGACCGAATCGATATCCGCAATATCTTTGTTTTTGTCTTCAATACCACTGTGTATGGATGTTGTTTACGGCTTACGTGTCGCGTTGAAGAGCGTCGTTCATCTGGTGAATTGTTGATGAATAATTCACTCTACCTCTGTTTGTTTTGTGGTTTGCTGCTAGCGGTGATGAGCTTGACGCCGATTGCTGAGGATGTCGCTAGCTTTATTGTCGTCAATACCTTCATCTTCGCAGTTAGTATCTTTGCCTTATTTGGTGGCTTGCACGCCATGCTGTTCGATGATCAAGCCGAGTTATATCGGGAAGCATCAATCACTGATCCGCTGACGCAAATCTACAACCGTCGTTACTTTTATGATCGGGTTAAGGCCGTTGTCAGCCAAGCCAATCGTCATGATTACAAAATCAGCCTACTGATCTGCGATATCGATAATTTTAAGTCGGTCAACGATGATTACGGCCATGACGCGGGTGATAAGGTGCTGGTGGCGTTTGCCAATATGCTAGAGAGAGAAAAGCGTAATGAAGACATTTTGGCCCGTTTTGGCGGCGAAGAGTTTGTTATGTTGCTTCCTAATACCGAGTTGGCAGGCGCGATTGAACTCGCCGAGCGACTGCGACAGAGTACCGAAAAGTTGTTGGTTACTGCCGCTGGTGGCGATATTCATATTACTGCCAGCTTTGGCGTGACATTCTGCAATCCACCAACGGTGGACGACAGTATAACCAAAGCCGACACTGCGCTTTATCTCGCTAAAAAGCAGGGGCGAAATCAAGTAGTGGCTAGCTGAGCCTAATTGCAACTGGCGTCAGTAAGGCACGAATAATGCGTTTAGCTTAACCTGGGATAAGAAAATAGTTGTTTTCGATACCAAACTCTTTCAACACATCAATGCCAGCCATGCCCGCTCGAGACGCTGCTTCAAGCCCCATTTTAGAATCTTCGAACACCAAGCACTTGCTGGGGGCAACTCCCATTAACTCGGCACATCGCAGAAACGTGTCAGGAGCTGGCTTGGGGGCCGCAACCTGATCAGCTCCGACAACATGATCCAGATACTGAGATAGGCCGCAGTGTTGCAATATTTCCTTGGCTTCCTCGGTATAAGCGCCAGTACCAATACTCATGGGTATTTGGCCGACGTACTGTTTGGCCACATTGACTAGCGCGGTTGGTTGCACAAAGCGATGCGACACCTTGCGTACTAGCGCTTCTTTGTAATCATTCATGGTTTGCACTGACTGTACGACTTGGCAATTGAAATCAGCTATTAAGATCTCTAACGTTTCAATCGTCGGCACCCCAGCTAACGATCGCATCTTGGCTGAATCGATTGGAATGCCAAAGTGCTGTAGCGTTTCGCGCCAAGCGAATTCGTGTAATTGACCGCTATCGACCAAGGTGCCATCCATGTCAAAAATGATTGCATCGTAGTGGTCGTAATTGGTGTCCGTCGTCATCTAATAAATTCTCTCAAGTTCATTTCGGCCAACTAGTCAAAGGGGCACTGCAGCAGCGACACGATTCAGTTAGTTTTGGCATGGGATTCGGTGCGCAAGTCTATTCTGCAAGCCTGCCCGATGTCCATTGACTAGTCGGAATCTCTATAGCCAATTGCCATACTGAGCGTTTTTGATTTACGGCTGTCATTCACTCTGTGAGCGATTTGTTTGATTACTATTGGAAGAACTAACAAAGAAACATTCAAACTTAAAAGGTCAGAGGTCTCCCTGACTGTTAGGATAATTGAAGTAGCCACTTATTGTTGCTCCCAAAGAAGTTGAGACACCCAAAAGCGAGGAATAATGCAATGCTTAGCCACTTGGTTCCACTACTTAAAATCTCATACTGGTGGAGCTTATCGACGAGTTGTTACGTTTGGCGTGATTATCTCTAGCAATTAAAAATGCTCAAACGCGACCACAACGGCGACAAGTTTGTTTGCTAGCGAGCTTACCCAAATTGGAAGTGAGTTGAGGCGATGGCGGAACGATGCTTAATTGCGGCGGCTCGTTGGTGCAAGCAATCTTGGTTTTTCCAACAGATAATTCGTTGAGATGTTGCTTAACAGTTCGGTGCAGTCGGTATTTGTGATAGTAGGACAATGGAAAAGGAAAGTTACCATCTAGCTTTAATGAGAAAGCACCCAGTTCAGAGGTAACTGAGAACTGATCGACGCACCAAACTCTTGGGGCTGTTAGTTCACCATGAATGGACGCTGAATCATGAACAATATGGGCACAAACAACCTCTGTCTTCTCGATTCCGTTAGCCACATATAGGATTGCAGTTTCATGTGGAATGTTGGTGTTCAGCGGATACCTGATAGCTCTTTTTAATAGCGTCATATCCAATATAAAGATTGCAGCATTTATCAGCAACAGGCCGGTTGCGTACTGGAGTGTGTTTTGTGAAACAGGGTGTTGAGTATTCAACAGCAAACATGCATACAACAAAAGCAAGTTTTTCAAAAAGATATCGTTTAGCAAGTAAAGTAACGTCAAGTAAGCATTGTTTGTATGCTTATTGTTCTTAAGTGGAAGGTTCATATTGCCAACCTTTGAGGTAGTTGCCTGGCCGCTCGTTTGCGGGCTCCCGAAGTTGAGCTTGTTTGGACTGTGTTCGTCGAACTAGCAACCTTTATAAGCCCCGCTTTAGCGGGGCTTATCGATTTACTCAACGGTTAGTTGAATATTATCCACTTGCAGGTGCATACCTTCCCCCCCTAAGCCATCGAATACGATCGGTTGTGGAACCGATGTAATATCCATTTTGTTGCCCGGGCTTAGGCTGTTGTCTGAGGCGATAAAGTCAGCTACTGGAATGCTATATGACTGGAAGTCACCACCTGCTACTGGCAAGCCGCCATAAGAACTGAGTTTGACGTCACTCAAACTAGGCCAGCCGCTGTCCATCTTGACCAGGACATCGGAATTGGTACCTAAGGTGATCACTTTGACATCGAACTTCAGGTAGCCGCCACTGTAGCCGCTCAAATCAAGCGGGGTGTTGCCAGGAGTAATCAAGTAGAAGTTGCCAATTGTTGCAATTGGACCGTCAATGACACCGTTTTGCACCGTGATTGAATCAGTGCCAGGCCAGGTACCAAAGGTATAGCCCGCCGCTAGCGCATCGGTAAACATGACAATATCTGCCAATGGCGCAGTGGTTGTTACATTGGTGGTCAGTGGCGATGATTGCTGAGCATCATCATCAATTGCCACAATGCTCACTTGGTAGCCGGTTGCCGGTGCCAAGCCCGACAGTGTTGTCACTGATTCGGTGACAACCAATTGATTGGTATAACTGGCACCATCGGTAACCGTGACTTGATAACCGCTGACTTCACCATCGTCGGTTGCATCTGGCCAGTTGAGTGTGGCTTGTGACTGAGTCACCGCAGAGACCGCAATGCTGCCACTCAGGGTTGGCGGTAAGTTGGCATCGGCCGACAACGTGGTGAACACCGTGCTGGCTACATCAGACTGATTGTTTTCAGCATCATAAGCGACCACTGATGCGCGGTACGTGGTATTCGGTTGCAGATCGGTCAAGACAACGTCGGTGCCTTTAACGGCCTGTACGCGAACGACTTCGGCGGTGGTGCTCAGGTGCAGGAGGTAACCAACAACCTGAGTATCATCGGTTGCTGCAGTCCAGCTAAGCTCGGCACTGGCTTTGATGACATTGCTCGCAGCAACGCCTGCCGGGGCAGTCGGCGCTGTTACGTCACCATTGGCAGCGCTGCCAATCTTGGTTGCAAAACCGAATGGTACTGCGTCAAGGGCAGTGCCATCGCTAAAGTTAATGGTCTGCATTTCACCAGTAAAGTTATACGCTACGTAAGTGTTGGTGCCATCTTTGGCAAATACCATTGCCGCAGGATCTGAAGCGGTAATGGAGCCTGGCATGCCTGTTGCTGGCTGACCTAAATTCTTCCAAGTGTGAAGCCAGTGATAGGTGTGGGCTTTGGTTTCACCTTGCTCGGCGTTATACACCGGCATGCTCTCGTAGTCGGCAATCGCCGCATCGGCATCATTCATGGCCCATAGGTTCCACCAGATGTCGCGCCAGTTGTCCTCAGCCAAACCAGATGGTTTTTGGTTGCTTGATTCACTCAAACCAAGGCTGACGTAATCGGCCATGTAATCTGGATACTGAGCAACATGAATGGTTAGCGGGTTAATTGGCAAGCCTTGAATACCCAAGATGTGAGCGTAAAGCGGGCTGAACCAAGTTGAGAACACGGCACCATCACCCCAAATAATCGAGGTGGTGATGTTGTTATAGCCACTTGGGAAGTTATCGGCTTCGGCAGAGACGTTGTTGTAACCATCAATGTTGTTCCAATACTGCCAATAGGTCGCCGTAGTTGAAGCATGCATATAGATGGCGCGATCAACCAAGTCTTGTTGATCGGTAATCATGCCGTACAAGGCCATTGCACCGTAGGCATTGGCTGCTTCTGAGGTTGATTCGTTGTTGTTACCACGGGCAAAGTTCACTGATCCTGATGCCCAAGAGAAGCCGTTGGCTGGGTCAAAGTGGCGCAGGTATGGGAACAGTGCATCATTGCGATCAGCGGCATAATCACGAATCAACAGCTCGACCATGGCACCATATTGGTCGACATCGCACCAGCTGCGGTCAACTCGACAGATTTCAGCGGCTGCACGAATGAAGTAACCGTAATGGAAGTGGTGGTCATTAAGCAGCTGGTGACTCATGAAGGACTCATCGACACCGAGAAGGGTGTTCCATTCCTGGTCGTAAACGAAGTACTTCTTCTCATCGAGTTGACCACTGGTATCGGCGGTGAACCAGTCTTCTAGTTCCGCTTTAAGCCAATCAATCAACTCATCTGCTTCTGATTCCATACCAATTGAGCGCGCAATTGCAGCTAGCTCAGCAACTTTGCCGTAGTTTTTGCCTGCCCAGTAGGTATCTTCAAAGGTATTCCACTCGCTTTGGTCTTGTGCCATGAAATCATTGATCAAGCCTTGCAGGGTTGGCATGTCGTAGTCACCAAGTACCGATGGCATGGTTGGCAACACACCAATATACGGCAGTTGATAGCTGAACTCATCGGTTTCACTGAACTTAATCACGCCACGGGCACTGCGAACGTTATATGCGCTAATGTCGCTTTGGTCGGCGTTATCAATGTATTTCCAATGAAGCGGGTGTAAGCCTGCAAGGGTATCAATGGGTTGATCTTGCGCGTCTAAGTAACGGTGAGTCACAGTGACTTCTTGAGTCGTTGCGTTTACTGAGTACTCGATATCGGCGTTGGCAACCACGTTGCGCGCATATTGCTTGAATTTGGCAATCGCACTGGCATCTGGGTTATCACCCAAATTATTGGGCATGGCTACTAAGGTGAATTCATTGGCCGCATTCGAGATACCGATTTGACTGGTGGTGGTGTTGCTGAAGCTCGTTGCTCCCTCACCAACGACCAAGAAGTGTTGCTTGCCACCGGCTACCGCAGTCCACACACCAAGGCTGTCAGCATCTTCATGGTAAGTGCCTTTCTCACCGCCGTCGTCGCGGAATGTTTTTATCAATGGTTGTCCGTCGAACGCTTTGACATAAACATAAGGCGAGCCATGGACAAAGGTGGCTTCCATTACGGCTTGACCGCCTGATTGCCATTCAACCGTAACAGCGCCATCACTGGATTCTTTTAAGAATGCCTCCATATTGCTGTGGGCACTGTTGGCAATCGCAATCCCATCAAACACTTCGGCAAATGGATCTGGAATGGTGTACTGGAAATTAATGGCATCGGTTACCCGCAACCCAACCGGTAAATTTAATACCCGAATACCTGCGTTGCTTACCCGCGCCATAATCGGATCGGGGGTGATATAGCCTGCTGAGTTTGGATCGCCTAACTGCATCTCACCTAGGAATGAGACCGAGCCCCACCAGCGGTGCGCAGCAACTGGCTCTTGGGCCGCAGGCCCCGTCACTTGTGGATGACGTTTAACCGGTTCACCAATGGCCTCGCCATCGGCGGTACAGCCAGCAATTCCTGGCTCGGTAACACCGGCGCTGTATACCCAGAAACCATAGTCTTCGACACAGCCGTAACCATCTGGATTAAAGCTGGTGGCAACATTACCGGCGCCATAGGCCATGAAACCTGCAGCATCAGGTGCCGGATCAATGACTGGCTCACGGCTTAGTAATTGTGCTGTTGGAGTAAATGGCGACTGTGGCTCAATCGGTACATCGTTTGGATCGGTAACAAAAACAGAACGAGTCACAGAAGCTTGGTTGCCCGCACTATCAACGGCGGTATAAGTAACCGGATAGTTGCCAACGGTTGAGGTGTCAACGGAACCAGAAATAGAGACGACCAAGTCGGTATCAACATTATCACTAACGCTAGCGCCTGGCTCGTTGTAGGTATCGTCCAACGATACGTACATGTTGGCGCTGCCGTTTAAGGTGATCACCGGTGGCTGACTGTCCACCGCAGGGGCACTGACCATCACGGAACGAGTGACGATGGTTTCATTACCGGCGCTATCGGTTGCCATATAAGTAATGGTGTAGGTGCCAGGGCTGCTGCTATCGACGTTGCCTGATATAGCCGCGACTAAATTGTTGTCGACATTATCGGTGACGGTGGCACCCGGCTCGGCATAGCTGTCGCCAACCGTAAGCTGCATTGGGTTGCTGCCCAGTAGTGTGATTTGGGGGGCTTGGGTGTCAACGCCTGGTGCCGATACGACAACGGTTCGGGTCGTGGTTGCAACATTACCTGCGGCATCTTCAGCGGAATAGGTAATGACATAGGTGCCAGGGGAATTAGTATCGACAGAACCAGACGCTTCGGCCTGCAAGCCGTTATCAACATTATCGGTAACGGTGGTACCTGGGTCTGTAAATTGGTCACCAACGTCAATGGTCATGGTGGCATTACCATTTAACGTGATCACGGGGGCTTGGGTATCGGTGCTAGCAGGTGGCTGCGGAGTGGGGCTACCTCCGCTACCGCCACCACAACCTACTATCGAGGCTGAAATAAGCGAAAGCGTGAAAATCTTTAAATTGTCGTACATCGTGGGTTCCGTCAGATTGTTGTTTTTAGAACGGGACCTTTGATAACAATCGTTAATAAATTGTTAGTCCGACTATCTGCACTTACTCAGAATTTAACCATTAGTCGGCACAATAGATGACGCAATGTGACGGAGGTCACTTTGCTGTTTAGGTGCTGTCCAGGGTATGCCAGAGACTGAAGTTTTGACTGTAGCGAAGACAGCCAGCGCTTATCATAGCGGCGAAAAGTCCGGTTGTGGAACCTGCCAAGAAAGCCTCAAAAATACTTTGTTTATTACCTTGTTCGAGGCGCTTAAAAGTGAGTCGCAGCTCAAATATTTGAGTATGAGTAGAAGTTCCGGAGTCGGACTGTTATTGATTTTTATGGCTTTTTACTTTCATTCAGCAATCTGAGCATCGTCCTGCGTAGAATGGTTTGGCAAATTTATGTACCATTTCGAGCCCGATACCTAGGTGGTTGTTCTGCTGGTCGCGGGCGAAGCGTTGGGTAAGAGGGGGCATTATGGATCACGTTATTTTCAACTTGAACGATGTTGTGTTGTGTATGACGTCCTTCATGTCCTGTGTGCTGGCTGCTCTTTACTGGAAGACCCAACAAACTTCGCGCAAGAGCACCCTATTCTTGATTGGCTTTTTGTTATCTCACGCGCTGTTCGCGGTTCATGAATTGACGTATTACGGCGAGCAAGTCCGCTATGTCATTTTGGATGTCAATCCGAACTTGTTTTTTTTAGGTAGTGTCGCCTACTGTATCGATGGTGTGCTGCTTTACCTTTTCACCCATGCTCTCATCTACAAAGGCTTCACCTTCAAACGACAGCACCTCTGGCATCTGCTGCCGCTCATCGGATACTGCATCTACCTTGGTTTTGTTTATCACTCACAGAGCTGGGCAGACAAAACTTCAATCATCAGGAACTGGTACTTAACTGAAACACTACACTTTGTCAGCGTTGAGTTTCTGATTCGCTTGATACGGGTGGTCTACGTCGCTTATTGTTTACAACTACTGGCCAATTATACCTCGGAGCAAATGCAACGACTTGCCGACCCGGCCAAGGTCGATATTACTTGGCTTAGAACCGTCATCATTGGTTTTATTTTTGTGTTTTCGGTTGAAGCACTGATGAGCGGTACCAACATTGTTCGACTCTTGCGTCCCGCCGAAACTGGCATCCTGAGCCTCATTGAGCTGGAACATTTGAGCTTTTTAGGAGAACTTACTAATTACGCCGATTTCCTCTTATTGCTATCACTATTGGTATACAGTCTGGCCAGAATCTCCTCTGTTGAACAGGTTAAAGAGCTGGAAGGACAAGATGAGCAAGAAGAACTGCCCGAGCAAGATGATGAATTAGAGGGAGTGGGAAGAATTAAGCGTTACATGGAAGAGCAAAAGCCTTACATGAACGCTGAAATAACCTTACCGCAGCTCGCCGATGCGCTTGAGTTGCACCCGAAGGTATTGTCGATGACATTGAACCATCACTTTCAGCTCAACTTTTATGAATTTGTTAATGGTTATCGTATCGAAGAGGCCAAGCACCTGCTTGCTACTGATGAAACCATGTCCATCACCGACATTTACTTCTCCGTAGGCTTTAACAGCAAATCTGTGTTTTATCAGTTTTTTAAGAAAATTGAGAAAATTACGCCAACCGCTTATCGAAGAAAATGCCGGGCTGCGAAAACCGCCGATGCGATCGCCACTGATTAGCCCAGTGCTAAGTCGTTGGTGACTGCTGTCTAAAACATCCAACCACTAGCGATTCGGTCAAGTCAAAAAAAGTATGATTTAGCTCTCTTTTTTGCTCTTGGTCTGGCTATTGGAGAGCTCCTCGAACCTTTTTGCTTGCCAATCTGACTAACTCGCAAGCGCTCGAACTCTTTTTCCCCAAATCCACCTGATGATGATGTTTCTCGTTTGAAGTTGAGTTAGCCAACGGCTCTGGCTGAACGACTCAACATCAAGCTTGTTTCACTAATTCAAGTAGGATGAATATGAATTATCAACATAGCCTAACGGCAGCAGCGCTATTATCGCTGCTTGCAGCTGGTTGCGGCTCCGGCTCAGATAGCACTCCACCATCGTCAGCTGGTGATACCGTAGCGAATGATACCTTGGCCCCTGTAATCTCCTTGATCGGCGAATCGACAATGACGATTACCGTCGGTGATGACTTTAGCGATCCTGGCTCGACGGTGAGCGACAATGTCGATAGCGATTTAGTCGCGGTTGCCTCTGGAGCTGTCGACAACATGACCCCAGGATCGTATGTGATTACGTACATGGTTAGTGATGTTGCCGGTAACGAAGCAACCGCTACCCGAACAGTGGTCGTTGAGGCTGCTCCCATTAGTGACTCCGAAGCTCCGGTGATAACTTTGAATGGCGAGTCCTCGATGACATTGCTGGTTGGTAACGACTATCAGGAACCCGGAGCAACAGTGACCGACAATGTTGATACGGGGTTGGTGGCGGCTATTGCTGGCTCGGTCGATACCACTACGGCTGGGACCTATACGGTGACTTACAGTGTTTCTGATGCGGCAGGTAACCAAGCAACGGCTACTCGTACAGTCATCGTCAATGAGGTTGTGCTCGTGCCTCCTCCTATTGAGGGAAACGCCTATCTTTTTCATTCTCTAAACGACGATTCATACTACTTTGAGTACTGGGGAGACACATGGGGTACCAACACTCAGTACACCGATCAACCTGCTGATACAACTTATGCCAAGGCGCTTGAGCTGACCAAAAGTGCCTCATGGGGGACGGTTGTCGCTTGGGGTAACGATGCCGCAAGACCTGAGAACTTCATTGATGTTTCGGCATATACGCATGCTCGGTTCAAGGTCAAATCGGATACCTTCACCGGTGTTCAGGTGTTTGTTCAAAGCGCTTCTGAGCCTGAGCTAAACGTCTCTTATGACTTTGCTCAGGGCACTGATTTGGGCAACGGCTGGACTGAAATGGAGGTGCTTCTTTCCGGCGTTACCGATATGACCTGGTTCTCGTTAAACTTTATTGGTGATAGTGGCACTGTGTTGCTAGCCGATCTGTACTTCACGACGTTGGAACAAGAAGATGCGGGCGGGCCTGCAATGGCTGCACCCATGTCTCCTCAGTTTAGCGATGAAGAAGTTGTTGTGCTTTACAGTGACAGCCTGACCCAAGACAGCTTTATTGGTGTTTGGCGAGCAGATTGGTGGAATGCCCCGCTTTACTCTGAAGGCGATATCGGCGGTGATCATTATGCTCAATATGAGATAACAGCTGGCGGTACAGAAGGCGGGGTCGCAGGCCTTGAATATGGTTTCGAGATCGCGCCACTCGATGCGTCGGCAAAAACGACGTGGAATTTTGACATGTATGTGGAAAGTGGTATCCGTCAAATTTCACTGCAATTGGTTTCGACCGATGGCGGCGCCACTTATGTGATCAACAACCCTGCTACCGATACTTGGGTTTCATGGGATATTTTCTATTCCGAGATGACCAACAACGCAGGGGGAGTACTGAACCCTGGAACCCTGCAAGCCATTGGTATTCAACTGTGGGGAGATGCTGGTCAATCGGTTTATCTCGATAACATCTATTTCTCTGGCGAGTCGCTTATGTATGACTTAAGCGTGACCGTAACGGATCAGTCAGATAGTCCAGTTGTTGGCGCGGTCGTTTCAGTTGGCAACGTGTCGGCAACAAGTGATGCCAGTGGTTTGGCAACGCTAACCTTGCCAGAAGGCGACCATAAAGTTGTGGTTAATGCTCCAGGTTATGGCGTAGCTAACGCGACTCAGGCGCTAAATGGTGGTAATAGCTCTTTGGCCATCAGCATCGTTGCCGAAAACCCTGGCCCAGTTACAGCAGCGCCAGTACCAACAGTAGCAAATGAAGATGCTTTGGTGCTCTACAGTGATGCTTTGGCAGTAGATAAGCCTATTATGAATTGGGCTGATAACTGGTGGAATGCGCCAACTTTTTCTGAAGTGGTTGTTGGTGGTGACAACATTGCCAAACTACAGATCATTCCTGAGGGAACGGCTGGTGGCGTAGTTGGCATTCAATACGGGATTGAAAGCGGTGCATTGGATGCTTCAATGGCGGCTGGGATCCGTTTCGACATGTTTGCGACCAGCGGCATTACTCAAGCAACGTTCCAAGTTGTGCCAAGTGGCGGCGATGCCGGAGTTTACACCTTGCCTAGTTTGACCACCGGGCAGTGGGTCACCGTTGATATTCCGTTTTCTACAATGATCAACGGCGACAGCTTGGATACAGCCAATCTAGCTCAATATGGTGTCCAGCTGTGGGGGACCACAAGTGATGCCCTGTACCTCGATAACATCTACTTCTACAAGTAATCCCGCTATAGTTAGTAACTAGGAAAATCACATGAAAACGGCCACTTTTGGGGCCGTTTTTGTTAATCAGACAAAAAGAGACGAAGAGGCTTAGTTGAGCGTCATTATTGTTTTGCCCTTGAACACCAAGCAGGGGAACGTTTCGGGAAATAGAAATGGTGCCCACCCTGAGTTGAATTTAGCTTACAAGTGGTTGATTTTTATTGAGTGTTTTTTTGGTGGTTGTTTGGAAAGTACTTTTTGTAGTACTTAAAATAATGACATTAGTTAGTTGCAAGCTAAAGAAGCGCTCTCTTTTAGTTTTTGTCGATAAGCTCTTATGGATGGTGATCTCGTTCAGCGATTTGTATTTGAAACCGACTAGAATGACTATTGTGATAGCGTCTTCCTGACATGAGGGCGAGACCTGTTCAGGCTTAGTTCGGCTGGCTCGCTCAAGCATCACGGAATACAGTACAGGGATAGTATCAATACCATATGTTTTAAGCCGTATTTTGGTAGTTCTTACACATCTCAATATGTATTTTTATACATAAAGCTCATTAGTACTTCAGCGGTTGGCTCTGATGAAATTTACTTGAGTCATCCCTGAATAATAAAATAGCGTTAAGGCCTGATTTTATTGGGGGATTAGGTTCTTTTTGAACATTGTGGGAAATAGAAATGGTGGCCCCACCCTGACTTGAACAGGGGACCAATCGATTATGAGTCGACTGCTCTAACCAACTGAGCTATGGGGCCATTGCGTTTGCTGGCGCTACAGAATGTAGTGCGGCGATGCAAAGTGGGCCAGATTATATGAACAGCTCCGTTAACTGTCTAGGCTTGTTTTGCGCTTTGTTGCAGATGTTCGAAAGTTATCAGCTGTTTGCTGTCTTTTTGAGCAAATTTATTGGCCAACAAAGAAAAAGCCCGCTCATCGTAGCGCAATGCTGTTCACTTAAGAGGGGCGGCATTGCGGTTTACCGGATAACGGGTCTTGGATATTTTCACCGCCCTAGGCCTTGACGGCCTAGGGCGTTTCTCTATG
>NZ_NGNS01000053.1 GCF_002165625.1 Neiella marina | reverse complement strand
GTTTTGCGAGTATCGACAAAGCCACCAACCACATAACATTTACATCAACAAAACAACACTGACTTAACAACATCGGCCCACCGATAACAGCAAGTCACTATAGAACAAAAAAGGATTCGTCATGAACCAGCAAGCGCACATTGAATTCGACAACAACGTCAATATCCACGCTCTATCAGGCAACCTGCATGCCTTTGATGACGAGCAACTGGAGCAACAATTTCAAAACAGCTTGCTGCGTGAGCGTCGCCAAGAGCTCGATACTGACCACCTTTACTATCAGCAAATTGGTCAATTTCCGCTGCTCACCGCCGAAGAAGAAGTCATCTTCGCCCAACGCATCCAACAAGGCGATGCCAAAGCGCGTCAACGTATGATTGAAAGCAACTTACGCTTGGTGGTCAAACTGGCTAAACGCTACATGAACCGCGGTCTGCCACTGCTCGATTTGATTGATGAAGGCAACATCGGCTTAATCCGCGCCGTTGAGAAGTTCGACCCAGAACGCGGTTTCCGCTTCTCGACTTACGC
>NZ_NGNS01000052.1 GCF_002165625.1 Neiella marina | reverse complement strand
ATTGCCGATTGGTGGGCGACCTACACAGTTGATGAACACCATGGTGGCTTTTATGGCGAGGTCAGTCGGGACAATACGCCGTTGATTGAGTCGGAGAAAAGCATCATTCAGAACACCCGTATTCTGTGGTTTTTCTCAGAGTATGCCCACTTCTTGAGAACAGAAAGCTTGAAAGCCAGAGGGAGCAAATCAGAGCGCTACGAGGCGCTAGCAACCCGCGCGTTTGATTATTTGTTGAAGTACTTTGATGACAAAGACCAAGGTGGCGTGGTGTGGATGCTGGACCATCAGGGGCAGGTGACCGATGGCAAAAAGCAAACCTACGCCATTAGCTTTGCGATTTATGGTCTGTCGGCTTACTACAAGTTGACCAACAATCCGCATGCGCTGGCCAAAGCGCAAGAGTACTTTGGCTTGCTGGAAAAGCATGCGCGCGATTATGAGCGCAATGGTTATGTCGAAGCGTTGACCCAAGACTGGCAGCCAATGGCCGATGTTCGTCTGAGTGACAAAGACGACAACTTGCCGAAGACCATGAACACTCATTTGCATGTGCTTGAGGCGTATACCACCTTGCATTTGGTGGCGCCGAGCGAGCAAACCGCAGAAGCGCTGGCCAATCTGATTGATATTTTCAACGACCAAATCATTGACCATGACAG
>NZ_NGNS01000051.1 GCF_002165625.1 Neiella marina | reverse complement strand
TGTGCCGTCCTAAAATAAGTTGACGGTTTTTGATTAAGCCAGCGTTCCTCCAACGCTGGCTTTTTTGTGCACTTCTTCTGGCGTTTTCATGCCAAGGCTCAAGTGCGGCCTGAGCTGATTGTAGATAGTGACAGATTCTTTCACCAGCTGTTTTAGCTCCGCAAAGCTCTGGCACTGATGCAATAAAAACTCTTGCTTGAGAATGCCATTCACTCGCTCTGCTAATGCATTTTGGTAGCAGTCATAACCATCGGTCATTGATGGTGTTATGCCGTGTTGTTGTAACTCGGCTTGATAGTGAGCTGAGCAATATTGTGAACCTCTATCGGAGTGATGTATCAATGGCTCATCGCTTTGCCTGGCCTTTATCGACATTTTAAGCGCCTTGACAACATCGGTCGCTTTCATCTCTCGGCTGAGTTCATAACCCATTATTTTTCGACTGTAGGCATCTGTTGTGAGCGATAAGTAATGGACCCCTTCATCGCTCTGCACATAGGTGATGTCACTGGCATAGACTTGCTCTGGCCGACTGAGTCGAATGTCTTGAACAAGATTTGGGTGCTTCATCATCCAGTGCTTGCTGTGTGTTGTTTTGGTGTAGTTTGTTTTCGGTTTAACCAGCATCTTGTGATGACGCAAGTAATCAAACAGGCCATCGCGCCCGAGCTTGATACCGAGCTGTACCAACTTCGGCTTGAGCAGGTAATAGAGTTTGCGCGTACCAAGTCGTGGCATAAAGCGCCGAAGCTCTTGGACCATTGTTTTAACCGGCTCTAGTTGCTGCATACGGCATTGATAGCGAGTGA
>NZ_NGNS01000050.1 GCF_002165625.1 Neiella marina | reverse complement strand
CTCAACAACCATCTTGATGTTATCGCCTGGCATTACCATCTCTACGCCTTCTGGCAGTTCGATAGTACCGGTGATGTCAGTTGTACGGAAGTAGAACTGTGGACGGTAGCCTTTGAAGAATGGCGTATGACGACCACCTTCTTCTTTTGACAATACGTATACTTCTGACTCGAACTTAGTGTGAGGAGTGATTGAACCTGGCTTCGCCAAAACTTGACCACGCTCTACTTCGTCACGCTTAGTACCACGCAGAAGAACACCTACGTTCTCACCCGCACGGCCTTCGTCAAGAAGCTTACGGAACATCTCTACACCAGTACAAGTAGTGGTTTGAGTTTCCTTAACACCTACAATCTCAACTTCGTCACTCACGTTGATGATGCCGCGCTCTACACGACCAGTTACAACGGTACCACGACCTGAGATTGAGAATACGTCTTCGATTGGCAACAAGAATGGCTTGTCGATGTCACGCTCTGGCTCTGGGATGTATGAATCCAAAGCTTCGGCCAACTCAACAATCTTGTCTTCCCACTCTTTCTCGCCTTCAAGCGCTTTCAGAGCTGAACCTTGGATAACTGGCAAGTCATCACCTGGGAAGTCGTACTCAGAAAGAAGTTCACGAACTTCCATTTCTACCAGCTCAAGCAACTCTTCATCATCAACCATGTCACACTTGTTCATGAATACAACGATGAATGGTACGCCTACCTGACGAGACAACAGGATGTGCTCACGAGTCTGTGGCATTGGGCCATCAGTTGAAGCCACTACCAAGATAGCGCCGTCCATCTGAGCAGCACCAGTAATCATGTTTTTCACGTAGTCAGCGTGACCTGGGCAGTCAACGTGCGCGTAGTGACGAGTTGGTGTGTCGTACTCTACGTGAGAAGTCGCGATGGTAATACCACGCTCACGCTCTTCTGGAGCGTTATCGATTTGTGCGAAATCTTTTGCTTCACCACCGTATACTTTTGCAAGTACGTTAGTGAT
>NZ_NGNS01000005.1 GCF_002165625.1 Neiella marina | reverse complement strand
AGGACGGCAGTAATAGACATAAAAAAATCCGGCTCCATAAGGGGAAACCGGATTGTCCTATGTTCAGAAGATCGGTCAACCGATCCTTAACTGATCAGCATTGCGCTAATAGCGGGCTTTTTAGTGACTGTTAGACACACAAGTCGTCTTCTAGACCATACCGGCTTGCTTTAACATCACAGACAAGCGTTGAACAAATTCGTCTACCCCTTGTTGTGCCGCAGCATCGACCGTGGCAGGCGACAAGCTAGCTGGATCATCAGGTAATTCGACCGTCGACAACCTTGTTCGTTGGTACGGTTCAAATGCCGATAAAGCGACAGCTTTGCCAGCGCTTGCGTCATAAATGCGAGCATCCAGACTACTCAATACATCAACACTACATTGGCCAAAGTTGCAGTAACTATAGAGCCCTAAGCCAGAGACATAGTCCCTCGCATTGCGCTCAACCGGCGCGTTTTTTGGGTACACCGCAATCACATAGTCCAGTTGATTGGCGGATGCCAAACTGGCTAGTTCATTGGCAACATCCTTCTCGAACGCCATATTGGCAGAAAGATAGGTAAACAAGTCTGCCCGCTCAGCCATTAATGTAGCGGTCGGTGCAATGGCGACCGTTTGATGATTAGCGCCTTTTAACAAGCGACTAACCTCTTCGCCCAATTGTTGTTGATAGTTATGTTCAGACGCTATTGATTCAGCGAAGTCAAAATATGCCAAACTGCCTTTGTGAACATGGGTCGGTGCTTCGTCGACAAGAACGACAACACCAACTTTAGTGACCCCCTGTTTCGCCAATGGTGGCGTTGTATGAGTCGAACTGCATGCGCCTAGTATTGCCGTCATGGCGAGGATTAAAAGGTGTTTCATGTCATACCTCCAGCGATATTATTTGTAGTTATTCAGTGCCGCGAAACCGCACGTTCCCGGTGCGCCTGCACATATCCTGACCAAACGAACAGCATTTAATGGTGCGGTAGTATCACCAAAAGCGCTAAACGCTGCTTAAATCATGGGGTTGATTCAGGACACAAGGAGGAAGTGCAACGGCTGTACCAACTAGGCTGATGCAGAGAGCAAAAAAGGCTTATCGGCGCTTAGCCGATCTGTTTGAGTAAGCGTTGTGCTGCGGCTTGATGCTTAGCAACCAAAGCTTCAATATCGAGATTGACCATGGCACCATCGGTGACCTGCCATTGGCCAGCAACCATGACGTGTTTGGCTTGATGAGCGCCACATAAAAGCAAGGCGGCCAACGGATCGGCGGCGCCGGAAAAGCGCGGTTCGTCAAGGCTAAACAACGCCAGATCGGCTTGCTGTCCAACGGCAATTGAGCCCAATTCTGGCCGATGGAGTAAGGCCGCGCCGCCAGCTGTTGCCATTTGCAACGCATGGTGATGACTGAAGTTAGCGGCGCCATATTTTAGTTTCCCCAACAACATGGCTTGGCGAGTTTCCTGAATCAGATTAGAACCATCATTTGATGCCGAGCCATCAACGCCCAAACCAACCCGAACACCTGCATTGGTCAGCTCTTGAGTCGGGCAAATCCCTGACGCCAATACCATGTTGGAAGATGGACAGTGGCTGATACCAATCTGAACCTGACCCAACCGTGATATTTCAGCCGCATCAAAGTGGATGCCATGGGCCAACCAAGTGCGTTGCTGCAACCAGCCAACGGACTCCAAATAATCCAGTGGCCGCATGCCAAATTGGCGTAAGCAGAACTGGTTTTCGTCCTCGGTTTCAGCCAAGTGAGTATGCAGTAACACGTCATTACGTTTGGCCAGCTCAGCCGTTTGTTTCATCAACTCAGGTGTGACCGAGAATGGCGAGCAAGGTGCCAGGGCAATCTGGCATTTGCTGCCGCTGTGTGATTGGTGAAAGGCGTCTATCAATCGCTGACTTTCAAGCAAGATCTGCTCATCCTGCTGCACCACGCTGTCAGGCGGCAATCCGCCAGCGGATTGGCCAAGGCTCATTGAGCCTCGTGTCAGCACCACTCTGGCGCCAGTGGTAGCCGACGCTTCCACTTGAACATCCGTCGCATGTTGTAGCGATTGGCTAAAAATATAATGATGATCAACCGCCGTGGTACAACCCGATAATAACAACTCAGCTAAAGCGAGCTGGGTCGACAAATAAATCGACTCTTCGTCCAGATTTGCCCAAATCGGATATAAGGTTTGAAGCCAAGGGAACAGCTCTTTATTTAATGCCGCGGGAACCGCTCGCGTTAAGGTTTGATAAAAGTGATGATGACAATTGATTAGCCCCGGCAGCAGCACCAAGTTAGCGGCATTAAACTGGCGGTTATAACTTAGTTTGGGTGTTTGACCAGTAGCGACCAATTCAACAATGCGGTCGTCTTCAATCACCACACCATGACCAGCATCTTGTTCATTGCCGGTCCAACACACCAATGGCTGCTTTATCCAGAGCCTGTCCTTGCTCGTCATCGGTTTATGCCTTTAGCCTGCGGTTTTCGTTGCTGGCGTCAGGCCACAACCGCGCAAAATCATGCCACTGAGAAAGTCAGCGATGTCATCAATCATGTCCTGTTCATACTCAGCACGATTCATGATGGTGAGGATCTGGACATCAAAATCGGCATAATGCTGAGTCGAAGACCAAATCAAGAAAATCAGATGCACCGGGTCGACCGGTTCCATTTTGCCCTGCTCAATCCAAGCATTAAATACTCTGGTTTTATCTCTCACCCACTGGCGTAAATCAGTGCGCAAGTACTCTTTTAAATGCGGTGCACCTTGAATGATCTCCATCGCAAACAGCTTCGATGAGCGAGGGTGGGTGTACGACATTTCCACTTTCTTGCGGACAAATAAATCCAAAACGGTTGCCGGGTCATCGTCTTCGCTCACGGTACTTAAAAAGTCATTCCACAAGGAGATTAAGTTGTCGAGCACAGCGACATAAAGGTTTGATTTGCTCTTAAAGTAATAATGAACATTGGCTTTGGGGATCCCAGCACGGTCGGCAATCGCTTGAATGCTGGCTCCTTTATAACCGTTGTGGACAAACTCTTCCGCCGCAGCAGTGATGATCGTGGTTAGATTTCGATCTCTAATTTTGCCCGGCTTATACTTACCCGTCGGCGTTTCCGACGGGTCAAAATCCTGTTGTGTTTGTATGTTCTTTGGCGACATAGCGCAGATACTCACCTGTAATTATTGAGGGATCTTTCCTTCGATTCCTTTGACGTACCAGTTGAACTTCAGCAGCTCAGCGTCGGTCATTTGTTGGCCATCCGAGACCATTATTGTGTTGCTTTGATTGTATATTGGCCCTTGAAAAACGCTGCGATCTCCAGCAATGATTTGGGCTTTATGTTGCTCAACAAGTGCAACAATTGGTTCTGGCACATCCTTGTGAATAGGCGCAATATCGTTCGCACCTTCTGCAAGGCCATGCCAAACCGACGTTGGTTTCCAGCTGCCATCGAGAACCGCCTGAATTTTAGCGCGATACATATTATGCCAGTGTTGCATTGCAGAGGTCAGATGAGCTTTAGGACCATAGGCGCTCATATCGGAATTAAACCCAGTCGCGTACTTGCCATTGGCCTCTGCAGCCTGAATCACGGCAGGTGAATCAGTGTGCATCGCCAGCACATCGGCGCCTTGCAGCATCAAACTTTCTGCCGCCTCACGTTCACGCGCCGGATCATGCCAAGTGTTGACCCAAATCACTTTCATTTTGATATCTGGGTTAGTTTGCTGTGCACCTAGCATGTAGGCGTTAATGCCACGAATCACTTCCGGGATTGGAAACGCACCAACAAAACCTAAAACGTCGGTTTTTGACATAGCACCTGCGACCATACCGGCTAAATATCGCGCTTCATGATCGCGAGTCATGTAATTGCCAACATTCTTGGCCATCTTGTAGCCAGTGGCATGTTCGAAGGTAGTCCGAGGAAAACGCTTAGCCGCCTTAATCGTTGGGTTCATATAGCCAAATGAGGTGGTGAAAATCAGATCATAACCAGACTTTGCCAAGTTACGGATCACCCGCTCAGAGTCTGCTCCTTCTGCCACACCTTCAACGAATGAGGTTTCAATTTGATCACCAAATTCCTCACTAACAATTTGCCTGCCTTGCTCATGCATATACGTCCAACCTGCATCACCAACCGGAGAGACGTAAACAAAACCAACTTTCAATGGCTCTGCCACGGCATTTCCAACAGCAACCAAAGCAAGCAATGCCAATGTCTGGCGTAAACGGGTTAACAACATGTTCTCTTCCTCATTATTATAAAAATTGTTTGACGTTATCTGGATGGTGAAAATGGCCGGCCAAGGGAACGCGGCGCGTCACTGCCGCCCTGCTTGCGTTGCATCATGATCACCAACACGATAATGGTCACCAGATACGGCAGCATGGCCAATAAATTGGGACTGATGGCATAGCCATAGCCTTGCAACAACAGGTGCAAAATACTGGCAAAACCAAACAACCAAGCACCGAACAACACCCGATTGGCGCGCCAGCTGGCGAATACAACCAGCGCAAGGGCAATCCAACCACGACCAGCAGCAATGCCTTCCGACCACATTGGGGTGTATGCCAGTGACAAATATGCCCCCGCCAACCCTGCCATGGCGCCGCCGAATAGCACCGCACAATAACGAATTTTGCGGACCGGATAGCCCAGTGCATGGGCGGCTTCAGGGTTTTCCCCAACCGAGCGAATAATTAAACCAAGACGCGTTGCCCGCATCAGCCACCAGAGGCCGCCGAACAAGCAAAAGCTGAGGTACACCATGATGTCTTGGGCGAAAAAAGCTTTGCCGATGAATGGGATGCTGCTCAGCAGCGGAATTGAAATTGGACTCAGCCCAGCGATCGATTGACCGACATAATCGGCGCCGACGAAAGCACTCAAACCGGTGCCAAAGATGGTTAAAGCAAGGCCAGTGGCAACCTGATTGGCCATCAATGATAAGGCAATGAAGGCGAACAACACCGACACCAACATGCCAGCGAAGGCGCCGGCAATGATGCCCCAGCCCATATTGCCTGTGACATAGGCGGCGATGAATGCCAACGCAGCACCAACCAGTACCATCCCTTCCTGGCCTAAATTGAGGACTCCGGAACGTTCTGAAATCATCACTCCCAGTGCCACTAGCAATAGCGGTGTGGCTGTTCGTACGGTGGCAAAAAGTACGTTATCGATAAATGCAATATCCATTATGACGCTACCTGTTTTGTACGGTCAGAGGGCAACCGGATGGGTCCGAATCCGGGTAGGACAAGGCGATATTGAATGAGCAGGTCACAGGCCAATAGAAAGAACAGCAACATGCCTTGGAACAAGCCGACAATCGATTTCGGCATGCCTTGCTCAATCTGCACCATTTCTCCACCGACGTAGGTAAGGCCGAGCAAAAAGCTGGCAATCAAGATGCCAATGGGGTGCATACGCCCCATAAACACCACGATAATCGCGGCATAGCCATAACCAAGGTTGAGGGTTGGGATTAACTGACCAACCGGGCCATTGACTTCAGATACCGCAGCTACGCCAGCCATGGCGCCACTAAACAGCAGTAAACTCCATACCAGCAAACGATTTTTATAGCCGGCAAACTTCGCTGCACCGGCGCTCTCGCCCATTACTCTGATCTGAAAACCAAAGATGCTTTTACTAAGCACAAACCAAACCACAGCCAGCATCAGCAAGGCGATGTAGATGGCAACGGTAACCCGGTAATCCTCTGACAGCAGCGGCAACAAGGTATGGTCAGCGAACAATGCCGATTCTGGAAAATTGTAACCATCGGGATCTTTTAACGGCCCGTGCACGCCCCACAGCAACAGATTCAGGGCGATGTAATTGAGCATGATGGTGGTTAAGATTTCGCTGGCTTGAAAGTGCGTTTTCAGCAGCGCAGCTATTGCCGCCCAAGCCATGCCGGCTAACGCGCCGGCGACAATGATAACTGGCAGTACCCAAAAGCCTTCGACGGCCATCAATTGCAACGACACATAACCCGACACTAACGCAGCGAAAATAAACTGCCCCTCGGCACCAATGTTCCAAACTTTGCCTTTAAAGCAAAGCATCAAACCAATGGCACAAAGTAGTAACGGTGTGACCTTAACGAGTAACTCAGAGACGCCATACCAATCACTAATCGGATTGATAAAGTAGTTATAAAGACTCAGCCCCGCCGGATGACCGAGCATCTTAAATAGCAAGGCTCCGGCGATGAGCGTCAGCACCAGCGCCAACACTGGTGATAGCAGCACCATGGCGCGCGATGGCTGTAGCCGTTTTTCAATCCGCATGACAGGTCTCCTTGTCATGTTGAGCATCAAACTGGCCTGCCATCCACTGCCCCAATCGCTCCAGCGATACCTCTGACTTTGGCGCCACCGGAGATAACTGACCAGCGCACAAAGCTCCCAAGCGATCAGACAACAGATAGAGTTCATCAAGATCTTCACTGAGCAGCAAGATCGCCGCCCCTTGATCCCGCAACTTAATCAACTGCTGGTGAATTAGATTGGCAGCACCGACGTCAACACCCCACGTTGGATGAAAACAAACCAGTACTTGCGGTGCCTGCTCGATTTCTCGACCAAGAATAAACTTCTGCAAGTTGCCACCGGATAAACTGCCAGCCATTTCAGTCTTGCCGCTGGTTTTTACCTTGTAATGGGAAATAATGCGCTCTGCCCTCGCACTGACAACTTTCCAGTCAATCAAGCCAGCTTTAGCGCCGTGGGTAATACAACCGGTGAGCAAATTGTTTTCACTCAGGCTCATGGTGGCGACGGCGCCACGACCAATTCTGTCGGCCGGCACCACAGCCATTCCTTTATGGCGTCGTTGCTGTACGCCAAGTCGTTGGATCGGCTCCCCAGCTAACAGCACTTGACCTTTAGTTGCGCTTAACTCGCCGTTGAGCAAATCAACCAGTTCATCTTGCCCGTTACCTGCAACCCCAGCTAAACCGATAATTTCTCCTCGCCGTAACGATAGATTGAGCTGACGCAAATGGATGGCAAAGTGATCGGTTGGTGGCACCTCGATATCCTTCAGTTGCAGCAGCACATCGCCACTGGGACCGGGTTCAAAGGCTTTGGTTAGTGTCAGGCCGTCACCCAACATCAAGCGTGCCATCTCCGCCGGAGAGGTATCACGCGGCACGCAACTACCAGTGACCTTGCCCGCACGCAACACAGTGGCGCGATCGCAAAGGGCGTTCACTTCATGCAATTTGTGAGATATGAAGAGGATGCTGCAGCCCTTCGCTGCCAGCTGCTTTAACACTTTTATCAAGTGTTCAGCTTCAGCAGGTGTCAACACAGCAGTCGGTTCATCAAGGATCAACAACTGAATGTCCTGGATTAGGCAGCGAATAATTTCAACACGTTGTTGTTCGCCGACCGATAAGCTACCGACTTTTCTATCAGGATTAATCGCGAGGCCATACTCGTTGGCAACTTGCTCAATGTGCTGTCGTAATGCAGCCATACTGCCCAATTCACTCGGGTCTAGGTATAACGCAATGTTCTCAGCCACAGTTAAGGTTTCAAACAATGAAAAGTGCTGGAACACCATCCCCATGCCGAGTTGACGAGCATGCGCTGGACCTTTGATCTCAACCTCTTTGTTGTTCCATAGCATTTGTCCCTCATCGGGTTTGACCACGCCATAGATCATCTTCATTAAGGTGCTTTTACCTGCACCGTTTTCGCCCAGGATGGCATGAATCTCGCCTGCCTCAACTTTTAGGCTAACGGCATCATTAGCCACACATCCGGGATATCGTTTGCTCAGGCCGAGTAACTCTAAGCGCATATTGCTCCCTATCAATAAACCTGACTATTTAGACAGGTGAAACATCGGTAACGGAATCCATGTACTAGCAAAAGGCAATAACTATGCCAGATGATTTTGATAACGAGACTAATTCCAATTTTCATAAATATTGTCTAATTGGCCAAATATTTGCTTCGTTAGTTTCAGTTATGAGTGCAAAGAGTGGTTCAGAACAGCCCGGGCAACTTGCTTGGCGGCGTTCGAAAAAGGAGAGCAAATGGCGCTGTATATCAATAACGAAGCCATAGATATTCAACAGGTGCCAGCTGACACCAGCTTGTTGCAACTGTTGCGACAACAGCAACTGACAGGAACTAAAGAGGGGTGCGCCTCGGGCGATTGTGGCGCTTGCACGGTAATGGTGGTCGAGAGCAGCGGCCAGTCGTTAACCGCGAAAGCAATTAATAGCTGTATCTGCCCCGCCGCTAGTCTTGAAAATCACTACATTATGACGGTCGAGGGTTTAACCGCACAACAAGCGCCAACGCTACATCCAGCCCAACGAGCGATGGTCGAATGCCACGGCTCTCAATGTGGCTTTTGCACGCCGGGTTTTGTCATGAGTCTGGCGGCGCTAAAACAAGCTCGTCCTGATTTAGCCACTGCGCAAGTTGAACACCAACGTCAAGCAGTGCTCGATGCCATTTCTGGCAACTTATGCCGTTGCACCGGCTATCGCCCGATTGTTGAAGCCGGTTGTCAGTCATTAAAAATTCCTGCCCAATCGTTCAGCTTTGTGCACAACAACGAATCAACTGCACCTTGTTCGAGCACAACCACGGTTCAGAAAGCTGACCAAATTTACCTGAAACCGAAAAATGAGAAACAACTTCAGCAAGCCATCAGTGATTATCCAAGCGCTCGGCTCATCGCCGGCGGTACCGATCTGATGCTTGAAGTCACCCAACAATACCAAACCATTAACCAGTTCATTGATTTATCAGACGTCGACGAGCTAACCCAGACCAGCATTGATGATGATAGCCTGTTGATCGGCGCTGCTGTTACCTATAGCGACTTAGAACGGCAGCTAGCTGACATTGCACCAGAATTTGTTGCCTTGCTGCACCGACTCGGTTCGCGCCAAATCCGTAACCGGGCCACCTTAGGTGGCAACATTTGTAACGCCAGCCCAATCGCTGACAGCCCGCCTTTTCTGTTGGCTCTGGACGCCATCTTGCATCTGGCCAGCAGCACAGGCCAACGCCGCTCAGTGGCGCTATCTGAGTTTTACTTGGGCTACAAACAAACGGCGATGGCCAGCGACGAGTATCTGACTAGCATTGAGATCAGCCGCTCAGCCCTGCGACAACCGGTGAAGCTCTATAAAGTCAGCAAGCGCTATGAAGATGACATTTCTGCCGTCATGGGGGCATTTTCACTGACCGCGCAAGGCAAGCTGACCATCGCTTTTGGCGGCATGGCAGCAACGCCCATTCGAATGAATGACACCGAACAACTACTGCAACTCGATATCAATGGTGAATTTGCTGAACAGGCCATCACCAAGGCAATGGCGTCACTGGCGGATGAGCTGACACCACTGAGTGATGTTCGGGCATCAGCAGCCTACCGCAGCCAAATGGCGGGTAATTTGTTGCGCAAAGCGTGCATCGAATTGTGTCAGCCAGATCTTTCCATAGGAGTATTTACCGATGCGTAAATTGGTTGAATCGGAAATAACCAACCGCAACAGCATCAATGGCGTCGGTTCCTCGTTGCAGCACGAATCGGCCATTAAACATGTAACCGGGCGAGCGCAATACATTGATGATTTGCCACAATCTAATCAGCTATTGCATGTAGCGACGGGCAAGTCCAGCCAAGCACATGCCAAGATCACGGCGATAAACCTTGATGCGGTTCGTAAAGCGCCCGGCGTCGTCGATGTCATTGTTCAGGCCGATATACCGGGCCACGTTGATGTCGGCCCGGTTTATGGCGGCGACCCGCTGTTAGCCGGCGATACCGTGGTATTTGTCGGTCAGCCTATTTTTGCCGTTGCGGCAACAAGCTTTGAAGCTGCCCAACGTGCTGTTCGCTTAGCCAACATCGACTATCAACCGTTACCGCCGATCCTCACCATCGATGATGCGCTCAACGCTGAAAGCTTTGTCCTCCCACCCCATCAACACTTGCAAGGTGATCCTGATGCGGCAATTGACGCCGCCCCACATCAGATTGAAGGGGAAATCTACGTGCGCGGCCAAGAGCACTTTTATCTCGAAGGCCAAATCAGTCAGGCGTGGCCCAACGAGGATGGTGGTATTCATGTCATCTCGTCAACGCAACACCCCACTGAAATTCAAAAACTGGTGGCCGAAGTGCTCGCTTTACCACTTCACCAAGTAGTCGCCGAAGTCAGACGAATGGGCGGCGGCTTTGGCGGTAAAGAAAGCCAGGCTGCGCCGTTAGCATGCATGGCAGCGCTATTTGCCAGTCGCCAACAAAGGCCGGTTAGGTACCGCATGCCACGGCAGGACGACATGATTCAAACCGGCAAGCGACACGACTTTAAAAACCGTTGGCGCGCTGGATTCAACGACGATGGTCGTCTGCTCGGTGTCGACATGCTATTAGCTGGCAAGTGCGGTTGCTCGCCCGATTTATCTGAAGGTATTGTTGATCGGGCCATGTTCCATGCCAGCAATGCTTATTCATTTAACAGCGCCCGCGTGGTCGGTGTGCGCTGTAAAACCAATACCGTTTCCAATACCGCTTTTCGCGGTTTTGGCGGCCCCAAAGGCATGATGGCAGCAGAGACGCTGATGGACGATGTTGCCAGAGCGCTCGGCAAAGATCCGCTCGATGTGCGCCTAATCAACTTATATCAGCCAGGCCAAGACATCACGCCATATGGCCAACAAGTCAGCCAGCATGTATTGCCTGATTTAATGCGTAAACTGGCCGATGACGCCGATTATCGCAGTCGCCGTCAAAGCATTACCGAATTCAATCAGCAAAGCCCATTCGTTAAGAAAGGGCTGGCGCTGACACCGGTGCAATTTGGCATTTCGTTTACCGCCAAGCATCTAAACCAAGCCGGCGCCCTACTGCATATCTATACCGACGGCACCATGCTGATCAGTCATGGTGGCACCGAAATGGGCCAGGGCTTATACACCAAGATCCAGCAAATCGTCGCGACCGCCTTTGACGTGCCGGTATCCATGGTCAAAGTCAGTTCAACCCGCACCGATAAAGTGCCGAATACGTCGCCGACCGCGGCATCATCGGGCACCGATCTCAATGGTATGGCTGCATTAGATGCCTGCAACCAAATCAAAAAACGTTTGGCTCAATTTGCCGCTGGCCATTTCAATATCGCTGACTACGAACTGCAATACCACAAGGGCTCGATTAGTGCCGGTGATCAGCAAATGAGCTTTGCCGAATTTATTCAGCTGGCTTACATGAATCGGATTTCACTGGCAGCCAGTGGCTTTTATCGCACCCCAAAAATTCATTACGACAAAAAAACAGGGCAAGGTCAGCCGTTCTTCTACTATGCCAATGGCGCCGCAGTGGCTGAAGTCTGCATTGATGTCTTAACCGGTGAATACAAGGTCGAACGTGTTGATATTCTTCATGATGTCGGCAAATCACTCAATCCAGCAATTGATATCGGCCAAATTGAAGGTGGCTTTGTTCAAGGCATGGGTTGGCTCACCACGGAAGAATTGCTGTGGGATGATCAAGGCCAAATTCTGTCCAATAGTCCGGCCAATTACAAAATACCAACGGCATTTGATGTGCCTTATCAGTTTAACGTCGCGCTTTACCCGCAGGACAACAAAGTCGACACCATCCACTTATCAAAAGCTGTCGGTGAACCGCCATTGATGCTCGGTATCGCTGTTTGGGCGGCGTTGCGTGATGCCATTTCCAGTACCACTGACTACCGCTTTAGCCCTCGTTTAGATACCCCTGCGACACCCGAACGAGTGTATTGGGCGTTGCAACAATGTGCCGATTATCAACACCAGCAGGAGGCTTCATGAACCCACTGAATTGGTCGCAAGCAATTGTCCAATGCCAGCAAGCAGGCCGCGGCTACGTTATTGCCACACTCATTAACACCCAAGGCTCAACGCCTCGTGACGGTGGCTGCAAAATGGTCATCGATGGCGAACACAGCTACGACACCTTGGGCGGCGGACAGTTAGAGTTCATTGTGATTCAGCAAGCGCGCGAATTATTAGCAAGCAACCGCAATTGTCAGCTCGTCAAACCAATTCCATTAGCCGCCGAAGCAGCTCAGTGCTGTGGCGGCAACGTGGTGGTGATGCTGGAGAGTTTTGCCGCTGTTGACTGGCAAATTAATCTATTTGGTGCCGGTCATGTCTGTCAGGCACTGACCAAAATTCTTGCCGAGTTACCTTGTCAGGTCCGTGTGTTTGATAACCGTGCTGAATTTGATCATGGCTGTTATCCAGCGAATTGTCGCTTTGAGCATTGTTCAGATCCTGTCTCAATGGTTGCCGAATTGGCGCCGTCGAGCTGGAACATCATATTTACCCATGACCATCAACTTGATTACCAACTGTGTTGCCAACTGTTGCAACACCAGCACTGGTCATTTATCGGCTTGATCGGCTCCGCCACCAAAGCACAGCGTTTTCGCCAGCGTTTGCAAGCCGATGGTTTTGACCACCAACAACTCACCTGTCCTGTCGGCTTACCACAAGTCCGTGGCAAACAACCGATGGAGGTCGCGGTATCAATTACTGCCCAACTGCAGAGTTTGTACTACCAAGGCAAACCGCGCCATCAACGCAATGGCACCTCGTGGCGCCAACTGCGACAGCTAATTCAACAACCTCAAGTTGAGACTGAGCGATGAAATTGAGTCAATTCAACACATTGCCACATGAACAAGCGGTACAAGCCTTGCACGAATGCTGTCATTGCCAACAGTGGGCAACAGCGCTCAGCAACATGCGGCCATTTCAATCGGATAAGCAGTTGCTACAACAGGCCAGTGACACATGGCAAATGGCCAATGAACAACAAATTCTCGAAGCGTTTTCGGGTCATGCCCGAATCGGCGACATCGAATTATTGCGCTCCAAGTTCGCCGGCAAAGCCGCTGAAGAACAAGGTCAGGTGGCAGCAGCAGATGATCAGGTGTTATATGAATTGAAGCGCCTCAATGACCTCTACTTCGAAAAAAATGGATTCATTTTCATTGTTTGCGCCAGTGGCAAGTCAGCCCAACAGATGCTGTCGCTGCTGCAAGCCAGAATCCACAACAGCCGCGATGCTGAGCTTCAAAATGGTGCCCGAGAACAGGGCGAAATCACCAAGTTGCGATTACGAAAATTGCTAACTGACGACATCGAATAATGAGAACAATGCAATGAGCAAATCTGCCATAACGACCCACATCCTCGACACTGAAAAAGGTTGCCCTGCCAGTGGCGTAGAAGTCCGCCTTTTTATCAACGACGCCGCTGAGCCGATAGCAGTTGCTGCGACCGACCAAGACGGCCGAATTATCAACTGGCCGCAGTCATTTTCACTGACTGCTGGTGAGTATCGTTTGTGCTTTGCGCTAGCTCCTTGGTTCGAACAACAGCAGCGACAGAGCTTTTATCCCAGCGCGACAATTCATTTCGTCATTACCGATACCGGCAGTCATTATCACGTGCCGCTACTGCTTAGCGGTCACGGCTATAGCACTTACCGCGGTAGCTGATAGGAGGCGTTATGACATCTAATTGCAGCGCCTTTCGTGCGCGTATTCTGCACTTTACTGATATTCCCAATCCACGAACCGGCGCTGGTTTCGAGTATTTTGATGATGGCGTGTTAGTCGTCGAGCAAGGCCGAGTTCGCTCGTTAGATAGTGCCGCTAACATGGCGGCGCAAGGGTTTGACCTCAGTCAGTGCCAACATTTTCCCGATCACCTGTTGCTGCCGGGCTTTATCGACAGCCACATTCACTCGCCGCAAACCGACGTTATCGTGTCTTATGGCGAGCAACTGCTCGATTGGCTCAATAAGTTCACATTCCCCAACGAGTTAAAGTTTTCATGCTTTCAACACTGTGAACAAAAGGCCAGTGAGTTTCTCGATATCCTGCTGGAAAACGGCACCACTAGTGCCATGGTATTTACCACTGTGTTTGCCCAATCAACCGATGCGTTCTTTAAAATGGCCCAGCAACGCAACATGCGAATGATGGCCGGTAAAGTGATGATGGATCGCAATGCACCGCCGGGTCTGTGCGATACCCCAGAGCAAAGTGAACGAGAATGCCGCGCGTTAATTGAAAAATGGCACAAAGTCGGCCGTATGCGATATGCCTTAACGCCACGATTCGCACCGACCAGTACGCCACAACAATTGGCCGTGGCTGGCCGTCTTTATCACGATTACCCGGGCCTGTACCTGCAAACTCATTTGTCAGAGAATGTTAAAGAAGTGGCTTGGATCAAGGAGTTGTTTCCCAAGGCCAAGGACTACCTCGACGTCTACGACCACTATGGCTTACTCGGTACACGCAGCGTCTTTGCCCACGGTATTCATCTCAGTGATCGCGAAGTATCACGGTTAGCGGATACCGGTTCGGGCATCGCCTTTTGCCCTACTTCAAATCTGTTCATTGGTAGTGGTTTGATGGATATGGCTCGCCTCGAAAAAGCCGGCATTCCGGTCAGTATCGCCACTGACGTTGGCGGCGGGACCAGCTTCTCATTACTTCGTACCTTGGCTGAAGCCTACAAAGTGCTGCAGCTGCAAGAACAAAACCTTCATCCTCTCAAAGGCCTCTACATGGCGACCTTGGGCAATGCCCGCTCACTGATGCTCGACGGCTATATCGGTAATTTTGAAAGCAACAAAGAAGCCGATTTTGTTCTCCTCAATCTAACCCCAAACCGGCTACAGAAAGCTCGTCAAGCGGTAGCCAATAGTCTCGAAGATACCCTGTTCTCACTCATGATGTTGGGCGATGAAATGAATGTTGATCGCACCTACATCATGGGCAATCTGGCATTTCAGCGTCATGGTCATAATCAAGGAGAAATGCAATGGATGCGCTAGTGATTGAGTGGTTGAATCTGGCGATGCGCTGGTTTCATGTAGTCGCCGGAATCGCTTGGATTGGCGCTTCTTTTTACTTTATTTGGTTAGACTTGAGCTTGCGAACACCGCCGCAATGGAAGCTTGATCAAGGCGTCAAAGGCGATCTTTGGGCCATTCACGGTGGCGGTATTTACGAAGTTGCCAAATACCAACTGAAGCCACCGACGATGCCCGGCACCTTGCACTGGTTCAAGTGGGAGGCTTATAGCACCTGGCTCAGCGGCACTGGCTTAATGATTTTGCTCTACTACGTGCAAGCACAAAGCTATCTGGTTGGAACGGAGCGCTGGATTAGTGATCCAACCCAAGCAGTCATCGCCAGTATAAGTTTCATCGCCCTCGGTCAATTGGCCTATGAAGGCTTACTCCGCACGCCACTGATTAAACGCGGATTAGCTTTCGCCACTGCCTTGGTGCTATTGATTGCGCTAGCCAGTTGGCTTGCTCACCAGTTGTTTGCGGCGCGCGCGGCCTACTTGCATGTTGGCGCTTTGATGGCCACTTGGATGGCCGGTAACGTGTTCTGGGGCATTATTCCTGCGCAGAAGAAGTTTGTTGCAGCCATTGAAGCTGAACAACAGCCTGACGCCAGCATTGCCGCTTTCGCCAAACTTCGCTCAACTCACAACAACTACCTTACCCTGCCCGTTATTTTTGCCATGATCAGTAACCATTACCCATTCCTGTATGGCCACACATGGGGCTGGTTAGCGCTGGTAGCGATTGCCATTTGTTTAGCTTGGGGGCGGCACTATTTCAATTTGAAGCATCAGGGAATCAAGCGCCCGATCATTGTTATCAGTGCAGCCATCGGCATCATCATCATCGCCATTGCGATGCAATTGAGTTCCTATTTCAACCAACAACGCCAAGCGGCTAGCACAGCGATTGGGCACTCTGATATTGCCCAATTAGTCACTCAGCATTGCGCCAATTGTCATGCTCAAAGCCCAAGTCAGCCGGGCTTTAGTTCGGCACCTGGCGGCATTTTAGTGACGACTCCTGAGCAGTTATTGCTGAGCGCAGCCAAGGCCGCACCAGCGTTGCAGTCCGGCTACATGCCATTGGGCAACTTCAGCGCCATGACAGCTGACGAGCGCCAGCAGTTGCTGACTTGGCTCGCTCAACAAGGAGGTTAACCATGGCGATTCCAACCATCGACTTTTCATGTTTCGATAGCGCTGATCCATGTTGCCTTGAACAGTTAGCTAGTCAGGTTGATCAGGCCTTGCGCAATAGCGGCTTTATGATGATCACAGGGCTCGCCATTGATGAGCGCTCACAAGCGCAAGCGTTTGAATCTGCTAAGCAGTTTTTTGCGCTGCCGGCTGTCGATAAAGACAATAGTCGTTACACCAATAGCGGTGATAACTTTGGTTATCAGCAACTGCAAGGCGAACACCTCGATCCAACAGCTCCCGCCGATCTGAAAGAAGCATTTACCATGCGTGATGCTATCAATCAGCGCAACCATTGGCCGAATACCGAATTTCGCACTTCGGCTCAGAGCTTTTATCAGCAATGCATGTTTGGCGCGCAACAAGTTCTCACCGTCATGGCGCTAGCACTTGAATTACCGGGCGACTTTTTTAATCAACGCCACTTGGGCGAGAACATCACATTGCGTTATCTGCATTACCCGGCGAGCTTGCAACCATGCAGCGAGCGGCAACTCGGCGCAGGCGCACATACCGATTACGGCACCATCACGCTATTGTTCCAACACGGTGTCAGCGGCTTACAAGTACAAGACAAACAAGGTAACTGGCTGGATGTGCCCTGTATCGACAACGCCATCGTCATCAATACCGGCGACTTGATGCATCGTTGGAGCAATGGCCGCTATCGCTCGACCCTGCACAGAGTCAAACCTGCCAGCACCGAACGGCCCAGATACGCCATTGCTTTCTTTGTTGATCCTGATTCTGACATCGCTATTGAATGTCTGCCTTCTTGTGTCAGCGAGCAGCAACCTGCCCGATTTGTACCGACTACTGCGGGACAACATATTCAGGACAAAATCCAAGCATCACTGGACGCAGCTAACGCGGCAAAGGAGTACTCATGAGTGCCTATGTCATCGTTGATATTGAGGTTCAAAACGCCGACAAGTATCAGCATTACCTACAGCAAATTACCCCAACCGTGGCGGCATGCGGGGGCCGCTACTTAGCCAGAGGTGCTGATGTTCAGGTCCTCAGTGGCGACTGGCAGCCCAATCGCGTGGTGATCATGGAATTTGCCGACAGAGCCAGCGCTGAGCACTGGGCAACCTGCCGCGAATACGCCCCGATCCATGCCCTGCGTAATCGTTATGCCAACGCCAATATGGTCATTATTGATGGCCAAATTGACGTCAAACCCGAAGCCAACCCATGAGGCAAACCATGTTAGCGACAATAAAACGATGTTCAACAATTGGCTTGTTGGTGGTTTGGCTATCGTCACTCAGTGCTAGTCACGCCGATGAACAGTTGCTATGGATTAATAATGGCGACTATCAAATCCCTGTCATTATTAATTTACCAGTGAGCAAGGACGTCGCAGTCAACAACAAGTTACCACTGGTGTTAATGCTGCACGGTACTGCGGGGCAAAAGAATGAGGTCGGCAATCTTTATCAACGACTTGCAGCACAGTTAGCCAATGTCGGTATTGCCAGTGCTCGCTTTGATTTTGCCGGTACTGGCGACAGTCCAGTGGACTACCAACTCTATACCTTGACCAGCGCAGTTCGAGACGCCCAAGCGGTACTGCGCTACTGCCAACAATTAGCAGTGATTGATGGCAATCATCTCGGCATCATTGGCTTTAGTCAAGGCGGACTGATCGGCCAACTATTAGTGAATCACCCTGCCTCGCCGCAAGGGCTTGACGTACTTGCACTGTGGTCAACCATGAGTGGCAATGGCACCAGCTCTTTTAGCGATTTTTACCAGCATTACTACCCACAAGCGCAACAGCATGACGTTGCCAGCGTCAAGTTCGAATGGCGCGATGCGCCATTGAATTTCAGCCGCCAATGGTTTGAAGAGCTTGCCGCCAATACCAGCATGGATCAGATGAAAAGCTATCAGGGCAAATTGCTGTTGATTGCCGGTGATGCCGACCAAATCGTGCCATATCAACGTTCAGTTGATTTGCAACGAGCGGCGACAACGGCTCAGACAGAACTGCACCTGATCAAGGGGGCCAACCATTTATTCAATGTCATCGACGCAGGCGATGAGCTCAGCCCAGACCAAACCAAAGCCGAGCAGCTATTAAAACTGACCAGCACTTGGTTTCACCAGCAACTTCAAGCCAAAGACGCATAGCACCAAGATCTAGGAGCCAATCTAATGACAGACCTCATCGCCCAACTACCGAAAGCCGAATTGCACGTACACCTGGAAGGAACTTTCGAGCCTGAGCATATTTATCAAATGGCCCAGCGCAACGGCATCGAGCTTGGCTATGCCAGTCCAGACGATATTGTCGCCGCCTATGACTTCCATGACTTACCATCATTTTTGAGCTTCTACTATGCGGCTATGAATGCCCTGCAAACGGAGCAAGACTTTTACGATTTGACCTATGCCTATTTCGAAAAAGTAGCAGCTGAAAACGTGGTATACGTCGAGCCATTTTTCGATCCTCAGGGTCATACGTCTCGTGGTATTGCATTTGACACCGTGATCAAAGGCATTCACCGAGCACAGCTCGACGCCGAACAAAAACTGGGCGTTAAATCGAATCTAATCATGTGTTTTTTGCGCGACATGTCAGCCGAAAGTGCCATGCAGCACTTGCAGTTGGCTATTCCTTACAAAGATTGGATCATCGGTGTGGGCTTAGATTCAGATGAGAAAGATAATCCGCCGAGCAAATTTGCCGCGGTCTTTGAGCAAGCGCGAGCCGAGGGGTTTCGTTTAACTATGCATTGCGATGTTAATCAGAAAGATATCGTCGAACACATGCATGAGTGCCTCGACCTAATTGCCGTGGACCGCATTGATCACGGCGTCAATAGTCTCGATGACCCTGCGCTTATTCACAAAATCAAAAGCTTGGATCTGGGTCTAACGGTGTGCCCTGTTTCCAACCATTTCGTTGTCCAGAGTTATACCACTGCTGAGATCCGCCAAATGATGGCCCACGACCTCAAAGTGACGATCAATTCTGACGATCCAGCCTACTTCGGTGCTTACTTGAGCGATAACTTTCGCGCGCTTGTCAAAGAAGCCGATTTCTCTTCGGACGAAATAACCACCCTCATTCGAAATGCCTTTGAGGTCAGTTGGCTCAGCGCCACTGACAAAGCCCATTACTTGCAGCAAATCAATGATTGTCAATCGGCCTAGCTCGGATTGGAGTTACAATGAAATTATTACTTGCCTTCGCAGCGATGAGCTTATCCATGTCAGTCACCAAGCACAGTGGTAGTGCCGAGCTACCCACACAGCAACAGATTATCGACACCCTAGGCCTATCAGGCCATTTTGAAGGCGGCTATTTCGCACGGGTGTTCAGTGCAGAGCATCGTGAAAAAGTAGCAACAGCGCGTGGTGATCGACTAACCATGACCACCATCTATTACATGCTGACCAAAGATAATGCCATTGATCATTTTCACACCAAGTACTCCGATGGCGTTGAGTTCTACCACCTGGGAGCCCCGATAACGTATCACTTGATTCATCCCGATGGCCGCTACCAAAAAGTTGTTGTCGGCCCTGATATTGCTAACGGCCAGCAACTTCAATTGGCGGTAGCGGGCGGCACATTTAAAGCTGCAGAGCTAACCGACGGAGATTACGGGCTGGTGAGCGAAGCGGTATCACCAGGCTGGGAAATGGAGGATATGGTGCTAATCAACAAGCAACAATTGCTCAAAAAATTTCCCCAACATAGCGCTTTGATTGAACGCTTGGCGCACGACTGACCGTTGGTTGTTACTTAGCCAAGCGCTCAATCCAATGCTTGTGTTGCGGGAACAGCGTCAACAATGCCCCTTGGGTAGCAAGCGTCATGTCGCTGTAGTCAAAACCAGGACTAACCGCTTCGCTAATCAAGCCATAACCGTGAGCGCCAGCAAGCAGCTCGGACGATTTCCAAATGCCACCTTTGACGGTCAGCTGCAATTGCTGACCGGCCGCTAGATCCGAGCCCAAGACAACTTGCTCAAGGCCGCCATCCGGCTTAATCAAGGTATAGCGAATCGGATCGCCACCTTGATAAAAGTGCAATATATCGGAGCGGTTTAAATGAAAGTGACCAATCGGCGCATCGGCGGTGAGCAGATAAAAGATCGACGTCAGTAAATAGCGAGAGCCATGTTCAGTGGTTATTTTATCGCGATGGTCCGCCTGATAGGTGCGGCGAAAATACCCCCCTTCAACATGGGCTTGTAGCTGCAACCCATCAATGATTTGTTGAGCGGTCAATCTCTTGGGTGCATTAGCTTTGTAGGAATTAGCTTTGTCGACATTAGCTATCTGGGCTTCCGCTGGCATGGCCTGCACTGATTTAACAGCATCCAGCGCAGTCAATGATGCCAATAAACTAACGGCCACAGTCAACGTGCCGATTTGCTTCATCATCGTTCGCTACTCCGGCTGGTGATGTTGATGCCAATGGTTGGCGATGTCGATACGCTTGCAGACCCAGACATCCCGATGGGCCATGACGTGCTGAATAAACTTCTCTAGCGCTCGGATCCGCGCTGGACGGCCGACAATTCGACAATGCAAACCAATGTTCATCATTTTCGGAGCAAACTCACCCTCCGCATAGAGCGCATCAAAGCAGTCTTTGAGATAGGTGTAGAACTGGTCGCCACAATTGAAACCTTGAGGTGCGGCAAAACGCATGTCATTGGTGTCCAAGGTGTACGGAATAACCAAGTGCGGCTGATCAAACTCTTGGTTCCAGTAGGGTAAGTCGTCGGCATAGCTATCTGAGTCGTACAGAAAGCCGCCTTGCTCCACCACCAATCGGCGTGTGTTAGGGCTGTCGCGCCCAGTATACCAACCCAGTGGCCGAGAGCCCGTTACTTGGGTGTGCAATTCGATTGCCTTGGCGATGTGTTCCCGCTCTAACTCTTCAGGCATAAACTGATGGTCGATCCAGCGATAACCATGGCTCGCTATCTCCCAATCTGCTTCAACCATGGCCGCAACCGCCTCCGGGTTTCGCGCCAGAGCCATCGCCACGCCGTAAACGGTGATCGGTAAATTATACTGCCGAAACAATCGATGGAGACGCCAAAATCCAGCTCGCGAACCATATTCATATAAGGTTTCCATGCTCATGTGGCGCGCAGCATATGATTTCGCTCCAATGATTTCCGATAAAAATGTCTCCGAGCCCTCGTCACCATGTAATACCGAGTTTTCCGCCCCTTCTTCGTAATTCAACACAAATTGCACAGCAATTCTTGCCCCGCCCGGCCAATGGGGATGCGGTGGTGTTGCCCCATAGCCCACCATGTCTCGTGGGTAATCGGCTTCAAAAGGAACTGAACGACTCATAAAAACTCCATTGTTTTTGCTCGCTTAAGGTGTCGGCCAATCGAGTATTGCTGCCAACAAGCGAATTCACATTGGATCATCACCTTCAATATTTATGCCAGCGACTCTCAATCTTTATGTCAACGGCCAATGTTGTTCGGACGCCATTCACTGACGTTAACCCCGCATCAAATAAGGGCAATTATCATTCTCACGCACCAAAACAAATCATTTGTGAACCATTTGGTCAGCTTATTGATTAGCGAGATCTTGATATCAAGTTGGCGAGGCCGTGATATCAAGAGGAAAAGGTGTGACTGGTATCACTATTGCATTGGGCTAACAAACAATGACTGGCCGAGCTGTCATCCGCTCCGGCGAGCAATCCGATTGTACGAAGCAAAGGAGCTTATATGTCGGCAATCAAGTCTGTTGGAGGACGAACCCTCGCAGTGGCTGCGTTGACGCTAGGTTATGCGTTGATGCCGGTATCTGCCGAAGCCAAGCAACCACCTCACTGGTTTGAACAATTCAAGTCAACAGCGTCTGATGCAGAGCTGTATACCTTTCTCTATGCCATGCCCAAAGGTGGCGACCTTCATCATCATATGACTGGCTCAGCGCTGTCCGAGTGGTGGTATGAGCTTGCTTTGGCGCAACAGCAGCATGGCTATCGCTACTACACCAAAGTTAGAATTAATAACTGTAACGGCTTTGGCGGCAATGAATTTGGTTACCGCCCTTACCTGCTTCATCTCCATAATTTGCTCGAATCGAGCTACAAAAAGCTAACTGATTGCGAGAAGTCAGAATACAAGCGACTAGAAGATCTCAACGCCAGAGAGAAAAAGGCGTGGCTTAACAGTATTCGGCTCGACGCCGCTCACGAAGGCCGCGATGAGTTCTTTCAAAGCCATTGGCAGCGTCTCGATGAACTGATGAACAGCCCCTACCTAATTGCCGACATCCTGGTTAAGAACATGCAGGCGTTTGGCGATGAAGGCTTGATTTATATGGAATCAATGATGGGTGCTTCTGGCTATACCGATCCGGACGGCAACCCCATCGAACCAGATGCCGTCGCTGATATCTATCGCGCTCGGTTACAGCAGCCTGATGCCAAAGCCACTGGCGTCACAGTGCGTATGCAGGAGTCAATACTGCGCTTTGCTGGCAATGCCGAAGATCAGCTGCGTCGCTACTTCGATTTCGTCAGCCGCAACAACGATCTTTACCTGGCAGTGAATATGGTGGGCCGCGAGGATAATGACAAAGGCCACCCAATGCGCTTTAAAGAAACACTGCGCGATCTGCGCCGCACATACAACAACGTCAAACTGTCGATTCATGCTGGCGAAGTTGACGAGCCCAACTTTCATATTCGCGACACCCTGCGGATCGGAGCCGACCGCATTGGCCATGGCGTCAATCTGATTGATGACGATGATCTCCTAAGGCAAATGCGGTATGGCCCTTACCTAATTGAAATCAATCTAATTTCTAACCTGCTATTGGAATACATCGAGCGCTACGATCAACACCCGTTTCCGGAATATCTGCGGCTCGGGGTACCAGTCGCGTTATCGACAGACGACCGCGGTATGTGGGACTCCAATATCACCGACGAGTTTTTCGTCGCTGTGAAAGAGTTCAACTTAAGTTGGGATGAGCTCACCCAGTTGAGCCGCAACTCGATCAGCTACGCCTTTATCGATGAAAACAACAAAGCAGGCCTGCTCAACACACTCAACAGTCGGCTCGATTCATTCGAGCAAGGCTTTGAAAGCCAAGGTGTGAAAGCGCTATCCGACATCACACCGGTGACCTACAGCTTTGTTTGCAAACAGTATCAACTTTGTGATTTCACGGCATCTATGCCCTGAGAATAAACATGGTCATTGCAGCTGATTCAAAAAGGTGCAATGACCCAAATCAAATAACAATTAATAACCAATCAGACAAATTTTATAAATAAACATAAATATCTGTTTTTATGATATTTATTCTATCTAATTACAAATAACTAACCATATAGACATGTATTGGCACAGCGATTGCTGAACCCCTCTGGCAGAACAAAAACATATTCGTTACTGAGATTAATTTGCATCTATGGAGAGCACACAGATGTTGGAATACAAACCTTTTAGGTTGACCAAGCTTGCATTGTTTGTGGGATTAAGCTGCGCAGCATCATCATTGTCAGCATTAGCCGAAGAGGCTGAAGCTGAAGAAGCCGCCAGCAGTGAAGAAGTGGTAGAGCTGGAAACCTACACGGCTGAAGGTCAAGTCGAAGACACCATGGGCATTATGCCTACCGAGCCGGTGAAATCAGTATTTGGTTTTGGCAAAACTATTTTGGAAACACCTCGTGGCGTGACATCAGTTAGTTCCGACATGCTGGAGGCATACAACATCACAGACATCGATGATTTGGTGCTGGTATCTCCCGGTGCCTTTACCCAGTCATTCTTCGGTGTGGCCGGTTCACTCGACGTACGTGGTACTCCTGGAGAAGTGTACTTTCGTGGCGTGCGTCGGGTGAACAACCCGGGTAACTACCCAACCCCAATTGGTGCAACAGACCGTATCGACATTGTCCGTGGTCCAGCATCTCCAATTTATGGACCATCAAAAATTGGTGGTTACCTCAACTTTGAACCCAAGTCAGCCCGCGCTGAAACCGGCCAATACCTGGAAAAACCGACTGGCGCGATGTCTTACACCACAGGTAGCTGGGATAAAAGTATTCTCACCGCAGAAGTCGGCGGTCCAGCTGAAGTGTTTGGTAAGAGCTTGGGCTATTACGTCTACGCCGAGGTTGAGAACTCAGACAGCTACTACGAAAACACCTCAACAGACAACACCATTTTCCAAGCCTCGTTCAATATGGATTTGACCGATTCGACCCGGATCGAATTCGGCGGTATGCACCATGATTATGATGGTAATCAGGTTGCAGGTTGGAACCGTGTGACCCAGGACCTGATCGATCATGGCACCTACATCACTGGGTCAGCACAATCCATTGACACGGATGGCGATGGCTACAACTCAACGGCAGAATTCCTCGACTGGCAAAGCCAGTTCTCGCCTGATTCCAATAACTTCTGGGTGCCCGCTTCTGCCGGTACTGATGATGCAATGGATCCACTTTGGGCTTTGGAAGACGTTGGTACTGCCAAATTGAAAGGCAGTCAGGTTTTGGTAGCGCCGGAAGACGTGCTCGAAACCGAAGTTAATACCTTGTATTTCGACATCATTCACGAGTTTGACAATGGCATCTCGCTGACCAACAAGTTGTTTTTCGAAGATCTCGAAAACCTTAACGAAAACGCCTACGGCTTTTCTCAGTTCGCTGACACTTATGTCATTGAAGATCAGCTCATTCTTGCTTATGAAGCCGACCACAACGAGTGGCTTAGCGGTGCCTACCAAGTGTCGCCAAGTATACGCTACACCGACTTCAAGCACGGCGATGACTTCTTCTTTGAATACTTCGACCGCCGCGACTTAACTGGCCCGTCAACAGCTCTCGATCGCAAGCTGTTATCAACAGTTTCTGACGAAGGCTACTCGAGCTACACCGTCGGTGACTTCACTGACTATGGTCTTGCGTTCTTAGCCGACTTCACCATTTATGAAAATTTAAGTGTGTTGTTAGGTGCACGCTATGACTACGTCGATATGTCGAGCACTGAAAAAGTCAGTAAAACAGCCTTCGCTTCGCCGGATGATCCTGATGCTAAAGCGTCTGATTCCGACGATGGTGTGTCTTGGACCGTGAGTGTGTCATACACCACGCCATGGGGTTTTACGCCTTATGCAACTGTATCTGAGCAAACCACCATCATCATGGGTCAGGGCTCTGAAATCTCAGTTGGCAACATCGAAAGTGGTAATGCCTTAGCTGATTCAGAACTCACCGAATTTGGTGTCAAAAGCAGTTTGTTTGATGATCGCTTATACATGTCAGCTGCTTACTTTAAGCAAGAGCGCACCAGTGTTAATGCGCAAGATTTGGTAAGTAACAATACCACTGAAAGTAAAGGTTATGAGTTTGAAGCACGTTTCTTAGCGACTGAACAGCTGACTCTGACGGCGGCCATGACTCACATTGAAGTGACCAACTTAACGGCCAAGGAAAATGGCACTCAGTTCGGTTTCCAAGGCGCGGAAGACATGACTGGCATTAGCGACCCATCATTGTTTTATGGCTATGTAATGCAAGGTTTGATGCTGGTTGGCAATAGTTCGGATGCAGAAAAAGCCGGTATCCCGGAAAACATGTACAGCCTGACAGCGGCCTATGACTTCCAGAATGGCTTCCGTACCACAGCCAGTGCCGTGCATGCAGATTCAACCTATTCCGGATTCTCTAAGTCTGTGAAATTGCCGTCTTACACAGTGCTCAATGCTGGCGTTAGCTACTCAACGGATGACTGGACGTTGCGAGTGCAAGGTAAAAACCTGACCGACGAAGAATACTTCCGCTCGAACTTCCCAGACCTGTTCGGTAGCACCATCGTGCTGCCTGAGCTGCCGCGTCATTGGGTCGCGACAGCCTCTTACAAATTCTAATCACTAACGCATTAATCATCGGGGCTTGATTTCAAGCCCCGAGCAACAGAGGTTTTACTATGCCTTTTCGTAAACCCCTTAGTCTGGCCCTGCTCAGCTCAATGACACTGGCGTTCAGCGCCACGGCAATCGATAACAGCTTGGAAAAACAAGAGGCTATCGATAAAAGCGCTGCCGCCAGCCAGACTCGTATTGACTCCATGGTCGATCAAACTGCCAGCGATTTGCAGAGCTATCGCATTGCTTCTCAGCGTCTGGAAAGTTTGACCATCTACAACCAACAGATGGCTAAGCTGATTGATTCACAACAACAGGAAATTGGCAGCATTAGTGGCCAGATTGCCGAAATCGATAATATCGAAACCGGAGCGCTACCACTGATGCTAAAAATGACCGAAACCCTGGGCCAACTGCTCGAAGCTGATGTGCCATTTCTCACTGACGAACGTCAGGAGCGGCTGGAGAATTTGCGCGCCTTGATTGACCGTGCGGATGTTACCGCTGGCGAAAAGTACCGTCGCATCATGGAGGCTTACCAAGTCGAAATGGAGTATGGCCGAACCATCGAAGCCTATCGTGGTGTGCTGGTTAAATCAGGTGAACCCAAGACCGTCGACTTCCTTCGCTTAGGCCGTGTTGGCTTGTATTACCAAACTCTCGATGGCAACGAAAGCGGTCGCTGGAACAGCGCACTGGAGACTTGGGAGTTACTCGATAGTAGCTACCGCACCAGTGTCCGTGATGGCTTGCGAATGGCTCGTAAGCAAACCCCACCGGAACTACTCACTCTACCTGTTAACAGCCCTGCCAGCTAAGGAGTCATGTCGTGAAATTATTCTCTCTTAACGGCGCAAAAGTCAGTCTATTAGCGCTGTGTCTAGGCTTTACTGGCATAAGCCAAGCGGATTCGCTGAAAGATTTGTACTTACAAGTCAGCAAAGACGTCAGTGCCGAAGCGGCACACAACAGCGAACGCGAACAAAAATTTAAAGCCGCAGCCAGCGAGCAAAAAGCCATGCTGGCAAAAGTACAAGCTGAGCTAGCCGCACAGGAAAAGCTGCGCGAAGAAATGCAGCTGACGTTCGATCAAAACGAAACCAAACTATCTGAGCTGAGTACCCAGCTTGACCGCCGTACCGGTAACCTCGGTGAGTTGTTTGGTGTGTTTCGGCAGATGGCTGGCGACACCGAGAAGTTATTGTTCGATTCACTCATCAGCATCGAATATCCCGAGCGCAAAGCCACTATCGAAGCGCTGGCTGCGACTAAGGAAGTACCTACCATTGAGCAGATGCAGCAACTGTGGGCGATGATGCTGCAAGAAGTTTCCGAGTCTGCTGGCGTCACCCGCTTTACTACCGAGGTCATCAAACCCAGTGGCGAGTCCTACGATGCCGAAGTAACTCGAGTGGGTACTTTTAACATTATCAGCGATGACAAGTACCTCAATTTTTCTTCTGATACCCAACAACTGGTTGAGCTCGCTCGCCAACCTGCCAGCGCCTTGCGCAGCACAGCGGCAGAACTGACAGCGACTTCTGGTGGCGGTTCAGTGGGCTTTGCCATGGATCCATCGCGCGGTGCCCTGCTTGGGTTGTTGGTGCAATCGCCAAGCCTCATTGAACGGGTCCAACAAGGTAAGTCAGTTGGTTACGCCATTATCGCGGTGGGTATATTTGGTTTGCTAGTGGTGCTGGAGCGGATGCTGAAATTGGCTGCTATTTCCAAGCGCATGCGCAAGCAGCTCAAGAGCATGGACCATCCTTCTGATGACAACCCACTTGGCCGCATGTTACTGGCCTACTACGAAAACAAGCACCTGCAAGATCTCGACGTGATCGGTAAGAAGCTTGAAGAAGTGGTCTTCAAAGATTTGGCTGAATTCCGCAAAGGCTTAGCAACGGTCAAAGTCCTCGCTGCCATCGCGCCATTGATGGGCCTATTGGGTACGGTAACCGGCATGATCGGTACCTTCCAGGCCATTACTTTGTTCGGTACTGGCGATCCGAAACTAATGGCTGGCGGTATCTCTCAAGCGTTGATCACAACGGTAGAAGGTTTGTGTGTTGCCATTCCTCTGCTATTGGCCAGCACTATTTTGAGCAGTCGCGCACAACAGCTGAGCAAAGAAGTGGGCGAGCAAGCAACTGGCATGGTGGCCCAAAAAGCCGTCGAAATTGCCAGCGCCAAAGCATAACAACAGGAGTGCCGGGATGGATATCAACGCATATTTATTCGACTTCCTTAACACCGGCGGCAAGGTGCTGTGGGCCATTCTAGCGGTGACCATCTGGCTGTGGTTTTTGATCTTCGAGCGTTACTGGTTTTTCCTCAAGGAGTATCGACCACGCCTGAGTAGCAACCTCAGCGTCTGGCAACAACGGGATGACAAGTCGTCATGGATTGCTGTTCAGCATCGCAAACAACTGCTTTCGGAGTTGGATTGCTTGATGGTTCGTAACTTGAAGTTGATTGTCGGCCTAATTGCCCTGCTGCCCATGCTCGGCTTACTCGGCACAGTGACCGGCATGATTCAGGTATTCGAAGTGATGGCGTTCTTGGGCTCGGGCAACCCCCGAGCAATGGCCAACGGGGTTAGCGCAGCCACCATACCGACGATGGCGGGCATGGTGATTTCGCTACTGGCTATTCCGTTTGCAACCGAACTGGACCGTCGTTACCGCCGCGAGAAACGCGAAGCGGCATCGGCCATGCCAACTTACAGCTAGTTAAGCCAATACCTAACAAACACAGCGTTTAGGCGCCAGCGGTGGCTTGCCACCGCGCTCACCAAGAGGTGAAAGAGTATGAACGACAATGCATTTTTTATGAATCAGGAAGAAGAGAGTCAAATTGACTTAACGCCGATGTTGGACGTGGTGTTCATCATGCTGATCTTCTTCATTGTGACATCCACCTTCGTCAAAGAATCAGGTGTTGATGTGACCAGACCCGAGGCCGATACCGCCGTGGTGACCGAGTCCAACAGCATCCAGATTGGTATTACTTCTGCCAATCAGGTGTTCATGGACAAACGCCAAATCGACAAACGAGCGATTCGCGCCAATGTTGAAAAATCACTGGCAGAAAACCCTGGCGCCGCAGTCATTATTGTTGCCGATCAGGATTCCAATACCAGCACCCTGATTGAAGTGATGGATCAGGCGCGACTGGCCGGGGCAACCTCGGTATCGGTGGCTTCGGAGGATAAATAGATGGTGGTTAAGTACCTAGCAAGTCTGGTTGCTGCCACTGTCTTTGGTTTGGTGGTCTTTGTCGGCATGCAGCTGCTGATCGCCAACGATGGTTTGTTCGAAAAGCCCGATCGCAGCAATACCTACCTGAACTTCGTTCGGGTTGATCCGGCCAACGATGATGTCAATACCAAAGACCGCCGTTTACCTGATCCACCACCGCCACCGGAGACTCCGCCCGATGCGCCGGACATGAGCCAGCAGTTCAGTAACGTTAATGCTGATCTGAGCATGAACATGCCGAAAATTGGCGTGCCGATGAACAAAGGCTCTGGTGCTTTCCTCGGCTCACTACAAGCCGGCGATGGCATGGCTGGGTTCGACACCGACGTCATTCCCATCGTACGAGTACCGCCAGCGTACCCAAAAGCAGCCAAGTCGGCCAAGCTCGAAGGCAGCGTCACCATGGCGGTGACAATTCGTCCTGATGGCACGGTAGCAGATGTTGAAGTGTTGGAAGAAAACCCACCTCGACTCTTTACCAAAGCGGCCATTCGAGCCATGAAACGGTGGAAATTCAGGCCGAAAATTGTCAATGGCAAACCGACTGCCCAACGGGCACGGCAAACCATTGAATTTAAATTAGGAAAGTAATTGATAGCCCTGGCGACAGGGCTCATCAGCGAAACTAGGACAACAGGATGATGGTTCGAACTCAACTACATCACGTGATCAAACGAGCAACCCGGCAACTTGCTGCACCATTGATGTTAGCAGGCATGGTAACCGCGGCGCCAGCTTGGGCTGGCGCTAATTCGGTTAGCCCCGGTACATACAAAGAGCTCACTGCGATCCAAGAGCAAATTGGCAATAACCAAGTCGATGCTGCCCATCAGGCCTTGTTAGCGTTACATACAGAAGTCACCGCCGACTCACTGGATGAAGCGCTGGTATTGCAAATGCTCGGTTACACCGAAATGTCGCGCAATAACTACCCTGAAGCGGTCGATTACCTGCGCCGTTCGTTGGCACTTGAGAAACTGCCAGAGAAAGTGAAGTACAACGTGGGTTACATGGTCGCCCAGCTTTATGCCGCGCAAGAAAAATTCGATGAAGCGTTAACCTTTGCTGCTGACTGGTTCAAAACGCTAGAACAACCAACGCCAGATCAATACATCTTTATGGCCAATATCTTTGCTCAAACTGGTAACTACAAAGATGCCATTCCGTATGTTGAGCAAGCGATCGCAAAGGCGCCGAAAGTAAAAGAAAGCTGGTATCAGCTATTGATCGCCAGCCACTTCGAACTCAAACAATATCAAGCCGCCGCCAAAGCATTAAGCGATGCCATTGCCAACTGGCCGGATAAAGCCAGTTATTGGGAACAGCTAGCCAGCGTCTATGTGGTGCTGGGCAATGAGCGCCGGGCCTTGGCGACATTACAATTGGCTTGGAAACAACAAGTATTGAGTAAAGAAACCTCAGTCAAATCGATGATCCAACTGGCAATTTCTCGTGGCATTCCTGAACACGGCGCTCGTTTGCTCGAAAGTGCTATCGACAAAGAGGTACTGCCTGCCGATGAGGACTACCTCGACTTGCTAGCAAACGCCTGGGTCGCCGCGCGCGAGCAAGAGCCCGCAATCGCCGCTTTTGAACTGCTCGCCAAAGCCAGCAACAAGGGTGACCCATTTATGCAAATAGCCAATCTGCATATTGAAAAAGCCGAATGGCTGCAGGCCGAATCAGCGCTTAACCGAGCATTGGATTACAAGGTCGATGAACCGGGCAAAGCCTGGTTGTTGCTGGGCATCACCTTAACTGAACAGAAAAAGTTTGGCCCTGGAATGGACGCATTCAGAAAAGCACGGGCGTTCAAAGATTCGGCACGACAAGCCAAAAGTTGGCTCAAGTATGCCGGTGACTTACAGCGCCAACACAACTGGATTACGCGCAATCAAGGGGCCTCCGAAACGGATGCCTCATAACAGTAAAATACAAATAAAAAATAATTTAGTTGCCCGGGCAAGATACCGCACTGGGCTAACAGATTGGCTGAGAGAACAATTATATGAAGATGTTATCGTGCAAAACGCCGATGCGTTTAAGCCTATGCGCAATTGCCGCCGCCGCTTTGACCGCCTGTGGTCAGCAACCCTCGACCACTGAAGCGCCAATTCAGGACGCTCAACCACAGCCGATTGAAGTCAAATTCGTTGTCGTCACCATGTTTGAGATTGGCGAGGATAGCGGCGATCAGGCTGGCGAGTTCCAATTATGGAAAGAGCGGCAGCAGCTCGACACTCGATTTGAGTTCAAGCATTCCTATCATGATTTATTCATGAATGAAGAAACCGGCGTGCTTGGTATGGTCACTGGTATTGGCACCTCTCATTCGGCAGGTGCAGCCATGGCGTTAGGATTAGATCCACGGTTTGACTTATCGAAAGCGTATTGGCTTGTTGCTGGTATTGCAGGCATCGATCCGGCTGATGCATCAATTGGTTCGGCGGCATGGGCTGATTATTTGGTCGATGGCGATCTCGCCCATGAAATCGATGCCCGAGAAATCCCCGAAGGATGGAACACTGGTTATTTCGCGCGCCACACTAAAATGCCCAATGATCCCAACAAGCCGACTCCTAAAGGCGAAGTGTTCCAAGTCAACGGCGGCTTGACCGAATGGGCCTACCAACTCACCAAAGATATGGAACTACCTGACTTTGATGGTTTGGAAGCAACCCGTTCGCTTTACACCGATCACCCAAACGCGCAACGAAAGCCTTTTGTTCTTAAAGGCGATCAACTTGCCGGTATGACTTTCTGGCACGGTGAACTATTGAACCAATGGGCCAATGACTGGGTTGACTATTGGAGTGATGGTAATGGTGAGTTTGTTACTTCGGCAATGGAAGATACCGGCACTTTCATGTCACTTAGCTTTCTCCATAACATTGGTAAGGTTGATAAAAATCGCGTCATGGTGTTGCGCACCGGTAGTAACTACACCATGCCACCACCCGGTGTCACTGCAGTCGACAACCTACTGATGGAAAATGAAGGTTATGCTGGCTTGGATGCCTCATTAGAATCCGCTTATCTAGTTGGTACCAAGGTGATGGAAACCATTCTCGCCGACTGGAACACCTATGCTGATGAAATTCCACATGCCACGGCCATGCCAGAGGCAGCGCAATAACCATGGTCGCAGCAACTGACAAGTCAGTGTTCTGTTGGCTCAACACCGCAGCGATTGAGCATTCCAGTGGACCGTTGGCCGGTTTACGGCTGGGGGTAAAGGATTTATTCGATATTGCTGGCGTCACCACTGCAGCGGGAAATCCGGACTGGGCCAACAGCCACCCCACGCCGTCGCATACATCGAGTGTTGTCGAGGAGCTAATCGAAGCTGGTAGTGTGTTGATTGGCAAGACTCAAACAGATGAATTGGCCTATAGCCTTAACGGCCAAAATCATCACTTTGGCACGCCATTAAATCCAGCTGCCAACGATCGATTACCCGGTGGCTCAAGCTCTGGTTCTGCAGTAGCAACAGCGGCAGGCGACATCGACATTGGCTTGGGAACGGATACCGGCGGCTCGATTCGAGTACCGGCCAGTTATAACGGATTGTTCGGCATTCGCACCAGTCAGGGCTTAGTCAGTGCCGACCATATGGTGCCGCTAGCGCCCCGCTTCGATACCGTCGGTTGGTTATGCCGCGATGCGGCAACCATGTATCAAGTTGGCCAAGTACTTTTACCTAACGCCCATCATTACGATAGCAATCCAGTTCGAGTCGCAGTGCTTGAGCCCTACATTGACGGCCAAACACTTTGGCGCTCGGAGCATCAACAAGCGCTTGATTCCTTGCCGCAACTGAAAGCCAATCAGCATCTGTTGCTGGAGGGCGATTGGTTGACTGGCGCCAGTGAGTGCTTTCGAGTATTGCAAGGCCGAGACATATGGCGTACCCATGGAGCTTGGGTGACCGCCACTAAGCCAAAATTTGGTGCCGATATTGAAGCCCGTTTTCAATGGGCAGCCGGTCTCACCGAGGATCAACAGCAACAGGCCGAAACACGATTGCGGGCCTACACCACTGTCATTCACGATTGGTTTCATCACAGCGATGTATTAGTTCTTCCGACAACGCCAGGTGCTGCGCCACGCCTGGATGCCAGTGACGAACAACTAGCGCGCTATCGCAATCAACTAATGGGGCTAACCGCTATTGCTGGCTTAGCCGGATTGCCACAAATACAGCTACCAGTGCTAACACTTGAAGGAGCACCCGCCGGGCTATCTCTGATCGCCAGAAGCGGCATGGATCTGGCGCTATTAGCACTGGTCAAAGATTTATTCCCGATTACTCAAACCAACAACAATAACGAAGGAGGCAAGTATGGCCCATGACATTGCCTTTACCGCGCCCCACAGCGGCGCAGCCGAGATCGGCCTGCAAGTACTCAAGGACGGTGGTAATGCCGTCGACGCCATGGTGGCAGCGGCAGCTGCCATCTCCGTGCTATACCCCCACATGAACAGCCTCGCTGGGGATGGCTTTTGGTTGATCCAAAAGCCTGGAGAACAGCCGCGTGCCATTGATGCCAGCGGCTGCAGTGCCAAGCTGGCTACCATTGACTGGTACCAAAAACGTAATTACAGCTCGATTCCTGGGCGCGGTGGCCCAGCTGCACTAACCATTGGCGGTACTCTTGATGGCTGGCGGCTAGCGCGACAAATCATCGCCGAAAGCGACCCGGTAAAACCGCTTAAAGAGCTACTGGCACCAGCAGCTAAGCTCGCTCGCGACGGTATCCGAGTGACCGATAGTTTGGCCGCAGCAAGTCGCAAAGTGGAATCCGACATGGCCGCTCAGCTGGATTACAAAAAGCTGTTTATGCCACTTAAACAGCCTTTGATTAGCGGCCAACAATTCACTAATTCAGCACTAGCCGAAACACTCGAGAAAATCGCGGCCGACGGCACCGATACTTTCTACCGCGGTGAACTCGCCGCACATATTGCTGGCGCCCTAGAACAACAAGGCAGCCCGATCCGATATCAAGATCTGGCAGACTATCGTGCTAAAGAGGTGACGCCCTTAGCAACGACCATCCGTCATGGCACTTTGTATAATCTGCCCGCTCCTTCCCAAGGTTTGGCGTCATTACTTATTTTGGCCATTTACGATGCTATTTATGATCCAGAGTGGAACACCAGCAAACGCATTCATGGTTTGTTAGAAGCCACTAAACGGGCTTTTCTGGTGCGTGATGCGGAAGTGACTGATCCGAGCCGTGTTAGTGATGGATGGCCTGAGCTATTGAGCAAAACACACATTGATCGATTGGCCGCTGATATCGACCAACTCGCCATGCCATGGCCCCACGTCGCAGAGCCGGGTGATACGGTATGGATGGGCTGTACTGATGCCAACGGCACCATGGTGAGCTTTATTCAAAGTGTCTACTGGGAATTTGGCTCTGGCGTAGTGATCCCTGGCACAGGCTTGGTGTGGAATAATCGCGGCGCCAGCTTTAGCCTCGATAGCAATGACGTCAATGCCCTTGGACCAAAACTTAAGCCATTTCATACCCTCAACCCGGCAATGGCAGAACTCCTTGATGGCCGACGGATAAGCTACGGCACCATGGGCGGTGAAGGCCAACCACAAACTCAAGCAACACTGCTTAGTCGCTATTTGTATGACGACTTCGCCATCGCTGACGCCATTGCCGAACCTCGCTGGCTACTGGGCCGTACTTGGGGCGATACCGATCATGACCTGAAAATGGAACAAAGCCTTTACGATCAGCAAGCAGCCAAGCTGACCCAAGTGGGTCATGAAATTCGACCAGTGCCAGATTGCAATGAATTAATGGGCCATGCAGGTGCCATTGTCCGTCACCCCGATGGCGAACTTGAAGCAGCATCGGATCCCCGCAGTGACGGCGCAGGACTAACCGCTAGCAGTATGGGAGCGAATTAATGGAGGCCAATCTATCGCAACTGATCACTGATTGGTTACCTCTTGCTGCTGCCATGATCGCAACGGGTGTGGTTGCTGGCGTATTAGCCGGTTTGCTCGGCGTCGGTGGCGGCATTGTCATCGTACCGGTGTTCTACTTTGTGTTGCAATCTACCGGCGTACCGCAAGCTAGCGCGATGCTGGTCGCAACGGCGACCTCGTTGCTGGTGATCATTCCCACCAGCCTGTCGTCGATTCGCGCTCATCACAAACGCGGCAATGTTGATTGGGCGTTGGTCAAACGGTGGGCACCATGGATGATTATTGGCGTCATTGGCGGCAGCCAAACGGCGCTGCTGATTGACGGTGTAATGGTCAGTGGCGTATTTGGTGTGATTGCTATTTTGGTTGCTCTGAACATGCTGTTTCGGGCCAAATCACCGCCACTGGCACAACAACTACCAGCACCTGCCGGTCAGGGCGTGATGGCTGGTTCAATTGGCTTTTTTTCCGTAATGATCGGTATTGGCGGTGGAACGTTGGGAGTACCCACCCTAACCTCCTGCAACTATCCCTCGCATCGAGCCGTCGGCACCGCTGCGGTGTTTGGCTTACTGATTAGCTTACCAGGAGCAATCACTATGCTGTTGGCGCAAACGCCCAGTGACGCCCCCGCCGGTATGTTGGGGTTAGTCAATTTGCCGGGTGCCATAGCCATTATTCCCTTAACCGTATTGCTTGCTCCTGTTGGTGCTTGGCTTGGCAGTAAGCTCGATGCGGTCGTTCTGAAGAAATTGTTTGCTGTATTTTTATGTGTCAGCGGCGGTCGCATGCTGATACAAGTGCTTGGAGCTTAATATGTCTGATCCGTTTGCAGTGGCAGAGCATTTGCTGCAACCCTTTTCGCCACCGCCACGTTTGTTGATGGGGCCTGGACCAATAACCGTCGATCCTCGTGTACTGCGGGCAATGTCGGCGCAACTCGTCGGCCAATATGATCCCGCCATGACCGAGTGCATGAATGACACCATGGCGCTGTATCGTGGTGTGTTTCAAACCAACAACCAATGGACCTTGTTAGTCGATGGCACCTCAAGAGCCGGCATTGAAGCGGTGCTGGTGTCGTTGTTAGAGCCAGGCGAAAAAGTACTGGTGCCAATCTTTGGCCGCTTCGGTCATCTGCTGTGTGAGATTGCCGAACGCTGCGGTGCCGAAGTTCATCGTATTGAAACAGAATGGGGCCAAGTGTTTAGCCCCGAGCAAATCGAACAAGCAATCAAGCAGGTTCAACCTAAGGTATTAGCTGTGGTTCAGGGCGATACGTCGACCACCATGTTGCAACCGCTCGAAGAACTGGGAGCAATTTGCCAACGCCACGGCGTGTTGTTGTATTCCGATGCCACCGCATCGATTGGCGGCAATCCATTTAAAACCGATGAATGGCAGCTCGACGCGGTGTCTGTGGGCCTACAAAAGTGCCTATGCGGGCCATCAGGTAGCGCGCCGGTAACGCTGAGTGAGCAAGCCGTTGCAGTGATCAATAAACGCAAGCATATCGAGGCGGGCATCCGAGCGTCTCACCATGTTGATGGCTCTGGTCAGCGCATCCGCTCCAACTATTTTGACCTTGGCATGATCATGGATTACTGGGGTGAAGAGCGCCTCAATCACCACACTGAAGCGACCACTATGCTCTATGGTGCACGTGAGTGCGCGCGAATTCTGCTTGCCGAAGGGATCGACAACGCCATTGCTCGCCACCAGTTACATGGTAATGCCATGGCAGCGGGCGTTGCTGCCCTGAACTTAAAACTATTCGGCGATCAGCGTCATAAGATGACCAACGTGGTCGGTGTGTATATTCCGCCGGGTATTGAAGGTGAAGCCGTGCGCCATTCCATGCTGCATGACTTTGGCGTTGAAATTGGCACCTCATTTGGCCCTTTGCACGGCAAAATATGGCGTATTGGCACCATGGGCTATAACGCTCGTAAAGATGCCGTAATGCAAACTCTAGTGGCATTGGAAGCAGTGTTGCTCAAGCATGGCCATGGGCTCTCCGCCGGTGCTGGCGCAGCCGCTGCCCTAGAGGTGTATCAGGGAGAGAGCTAATGACGTTGACCCAATTGAGTTCCGAATCTAGTCCCGCAAGCAACCTCGAACCACTTGCCGCTCAAGTGATGGACTGGTGCGATCAGCTCGCTACCCTGAGCGCTATGCCTGACGGTATTCATCGGTTTTATCTGACCCCAGAGCACCAAGCCTGCAACAAACAAGTGGCAATCTGGATGCGGCAAGCATCGATGCAAACCCATATCGATGCCGCCGGTAACCTGATTGGTCGCTACGCCAGTGATGATCCGCAAGCGAAAACACTCATCATCGGCTCTCATCTCGACACTATCCCTAATGCTGGCCGCTATGATGGCATTCTTGGCGTGCTACTGCCGATCGCCATCATTGGCCAACTGGCGCGTTCAAACACCAAACTGCCATTTCACATTGATGTCATCGGCTTTGGCGATGAAGAAGGCATTCGATTTGGTGCAACTTTGCTTGGCAGTCGAGCGGTTGCAGGCACTTGGCAACCAGCGTGGTGGCAGTTACAAGACAGTGACGGCATCAAACTCAATCAAGCATTTGAGCACTTTGGCCTCAGTCCAACAGACGTTGGCCAAGCCGCTTATGATGCTGAGCAGCTACTGGCCTATTTGGAAGTTCATATTGAGCAAGGGCCGGTATTAGAACAACAAGATTTGGCGGTGGGCATCGTTTCCGCCATCGCCGGTGCGCGCCGGTTTCAAATCAATATCCAAGGTCACGCCGGACACGCCGGTACAGTGCCAATGACCATGCGCCAAGATGCCCTACTCGGAGCCAGTGAAGCCATTTTGCTGATCGAGCATACGGCAAAAGAATTTGGTGTCGTCGCCACCGTCGGCCAGATTGAATGTGGGCCTGGCGCTGTTAATGTTATTCCCGGCAATGTCACCTTTTCATTGGACATTCGCAGTGTCGATGACGGTGTTCGTGATGCCGCGGTGACAAAGCTGCAACAGCGCATATCGACCCTATGTGAACAACGCCAACTAACTAACCAGTGGCGCCAAATCCATCAAGCGCCAGCGGTCAAATGCGCGCCTTGGCTCATCGACTTGCAACGCCAAACGATGGCATCACTGCATCAGCCGACTTTAGAATTAATGAGTGGAGCCGGCCATGATGCCATGGCGTTAGCCGACATTACCGACATTGCCATGTACTTTGTTCGTTGCAAAGGCGGCATCAGTCACCATCCTGCTGAATCGGTGACTCACGCTGATGTTGCAGCAGCCCTCGTGGCATTGCAAGCGACCATTGTAACGCTAGGCCAAGCAGTGCCTGCAGCACATTTGGAGAGTTAATATGGAACGGCAGCCAATCACATTTCGGCTCATCACCATGGTTGTTTTTGTTGCCGCAGGATTGGTCAATGCGGCCTTTGCGCAAGACAAGGCTGATCGTCAAATCCAGTTGCGTATTTTGGCCACCACAGACATTCATATGCACTTGGTCGACTACGACTACTATCGTGATGAACAAAGCGTCAGTATTGGCTTCTCGCGAGTGGCTACCCTGATACAGCAAGCTCGGGCAGAAGTAACCAATTCGGTATTGGTCGACAATGGCGATCTGATCCAAGGTGCGCCACTGGGTGATTACGTTGCCTACGAGCACGGTTTGCCAGCACATAGCGTCCATCCAGCATTTCGAATCATGAACAAGCTGGGCTATGACGCGGCTAATTTGGGCAACCACGAGTTTAATTTTGGCCTACCGTTTTTGCAGCAGAGCTTGCGCGGCGCCAACTTCCCCTACGTCTCAGCCAATGTCTACATTGATGATGGCGACGATGATCCATCAAACGACCAGCACTACATTCAACCTTATGTGATTGTTGCAACCGAACTGAGCGCAAATGACGGCAAGCAATACCCAATCAACATCGGTTACATCGGCTTTACCCCGCCGCAAATCACCTTTTGGGACATGGACCATTTAAAGGGTAACGTCATTGCCAAAGATATCGTCGACACTGCCCGTTTGCTGGTACCCGAAATGAAAGCAAAAGGCGCCGATCTGGTGATTGCTATTCCCCATAGCGGCCTCTATGACACCCCGCGCCGTGGTATGGATGAAAATGCCAGTTATCACTTAGCACAAGTGGATGGCATCGATGCCATTTTATTTGGTCACTCTCATCGAGTCTTTCCTGGCGATCCAGAAATCGCATCCTATCAAGGCGTTGATAGCGAGATGGGCACAGTGTTTGGCATTCCTGCAGTGATGCCCGGTTTTTGGGGTAGTCATTTGGGACTGGTCGATTTAACCCTCACAGAGCAAGATGGCCGCTGGCAGCGAACAGCGGCAAAGACCAGCGTTCGCGCCATCGCGACTCGAGTGGATGGTCAATTCAAACCATTGGTTGAAGCCGATCCGAGCATCAATGCGTTGGTGATGCCGGAGCACCAAGCAACACTCAACTACATGCGCCAGAAAGTTGGCCAGACACCCGTGCGGATACACAGTTACTTTGCCCTTGCAGCCGATGATCCTTCGGTTCAGTTGGTCAATAATGCGCAACGTTGGTATGCCCGCAAAGCGGTTCGTGGCACTGAATATCATGAATTGCCGATACTATCCGCCGCTGCGCCGTTTAAAAGTGGCGGCCGTGCGGGACCGGATTATTACACCGATATTGCCGCTGGCGATATTGCCCTGATCCATCTAAAGGACTTGTATGTCTACCCTAATGACCTCAAAGTCGTGCAATTAACTGGCGCACAAGTCGTGCAATGGCTGGAGCGTTCAGCGGGTCAGTTCAATCAAATCGATCCAGCGGTTAAAACGCCGCAAGAGCTCATAAACCGAGCTTTTCCAAGTTATAACTTTGATGTCATTGACGGCATCGAGTATCAAATTGATTTGACCCAACCCAGCCGTTTTGATCCCGAGGGCGCATTGCTCAACCCCGAAGCACAACGGATTCGCAATGTTCGTTTTAACGGTCAACCACTCGACTTAACTCAATCGTTTTTAGTGGTCACCAACAACTATCGAGCAGGCGGTGGCGGCCAATTTCCCAATATGGACGGCTCGAAAACAGTGATCCATGCGCCGGATAAAAATCGCGCCGTCGTTGCCCAATACCTAGCTTCTGCCGATTTTGATCCGACCATCGATCAAAATTGGCAGTTCAGCGATAACCTTGGTGATGCCACCGTGCTATTCCAAACCGCCCCCATCGCCCACCAACTAGCACCGGCGAATCTGTTGCCTTACCAACCACCAGCGCAGGACGGTCAGCAGCAACAGGCCCAATTCATGTTACGGATTAATCCCTAGCCCCAGCGGGCAGCTCACGCCGCCCGCTCTATCTTTCGCTACTAGGCGTTGCTGTTGCCAGCAAAATTGGCCTCAATGCGCTGTTGCAGATAGTCGGCGGCACTAATGGCCGGATACTTGTGACCAGGTCCTTGAATCACCACGTCCTGATTGGCCTGACAGAAAAATGCGATGGAATAACGTGGCCCCTGATATTCCCCTGCTTTTGGCATTCGCACCCGGTGCAATGTTGATTTCAACTGATCATCACTCCAGCGCATCAACATATCGCCAATGTTGCAAGTGACCATGCCGGTCTGAGGAACCACTGGCGTCCACTGATTCGAGGCCGCCTCCTTACCCGGACAAACCTGTAAACCATGCTGACCGGTGCGCTGAAACAACAAGGTCAGGCAATCAAAATCAGTATGAGCACCAGCTCGCCAATTGTTTTCATCAACGGCCACATCACCTTGGGTGGCGTAGTAGTGCAGCAGTCGCAGGGTTGATTGATAGCTTTGCTGGTCAGGTTGGTGGGCATTGGCAAAGAAATCAGCATCAAAACCCAACTTATCGGCAAAGCACGACAGCACCTGTATACCGAGACGCCAACAGCTTGCCTCAAAGGCCAACATATCAGCCTCAAATGAGGGTAATGATTGGCTTGGCCACAAGTTAGTCATTCTCGGCCGGGTGATTTGGTAGGACTCTTTCTGATCGGCAGTTCCCGTCGATGGCCGGACTTGCGCCATCGATTCCCAGCCGGCGTTGGTTCCTGGCCGCAACGGCATTTGTTGTTTTATTTCCGGCGCCAAGGCGAAAAAGCCCTCTGCGTCGCTAAAAGCTTGTTCTATTCGAGTTACATCAATGCCGTGGTTAGTGAGCTGAAAAAATCCACAGTCTGTCGCAGCAAGCCAAAGCTGCTCAGTGATCTCAGCTTTGCGCTGGCTAAAATCCGACAGGTCAATGACCGGAATGCTGCGCTGCTGGTTTTCTTCTCCCATCGCACCAAGCGTTGATTCCAATTGCAGCTCTTGCATTGGCGCTGCAGCCTTGGAGTTGTCGGTTATCGTGCTGTTGGTTGTCATTTTATTTGATGTCATTTTATTTGATGTCATAGCTCTCTCCGCTAATACCAATAAGGTTGCTATTGGTATTCGTTTTGAAAGATCCATTTCCTGATCTTGCAAACGGAGCAATGACCCGACGCCGTAACGATCGCCTGACTGCTTCTACCCCAATCTAATGTGTGCCTAACGGCTTTTAATCACACGCAAAATCTATGCTCATTTGTTATCGCTGCTATCACCTGATGTTGTTTAGGGCCAGCTACCACAGCAGCCGATACCACTGATGTGTAATGACGCAAGCGCACTGAAATAGCGCTTAAAATGTTGTCTTTTGGGTCAACAATACATCATTTATGCCGCTATTTAGCTGGCTTCTGATTTGCATTGTCGATGACAACAGTATTTGTCGATGTCATCGAGTTAGGAGTGTTACAGTGCGAACCTCGCAATTGATCAGACTCAGTAAAATCTGCCTCGTCGCAGCAGTATCTGCTTTCGCTTGGTTAGTGGCCTACAACAATATCGTTGATTACGGCTCAAACTTTGCCTTTGTCCAACATGTACTGACGATGGATACCACCTTCGATGGTAACCAGCTGACTAGCCGCGCCATCCATAATCCAGTTGTTCATCATCTCGCCTATGGTGTAATCATTAGTGTCGAAGCCACAGTAGGGCTGTTGTGTTTGCTAGGCGCGGTTGCTTTGTGGCGCCAGATCGATGGCAGCGAGGCTCAATTTTGTGCTGCCAAGGGACTGGCCACTATGGGCTTAGTACTGGGAATCTTATTGTGGTTTAGCGGCTTTATGACGGTCGGAGCCGAGTGGTTTCTAATGTGGCAATCGCAGATTTGGAATGGTCAGCAACCGGCATTTCGCTTCATCATGGTGTTATTCGGCTGCTTGCTGTTTTTGCATCAGCGCGAGCCTGAGCTAACACGCTGATGCCAGTTTAGTTAGCTCAATGTCGCCGGTTCGACGCGTTTTGATTCGTCAATCGGAATAACCAGCTCCAGAATTGCCGCCACTAAGGTGCCGCCAGCAACCGGAAAGCCCAACAACATCACCAGCGTTTGTGGCAGCCCCGGCACAGCCGATGGCACTAAACTAAAGGCAAAACCGCTAACAGTGGCCAGTGCAACAATTTGCCAAGAGCGGGTAGGAAATGGCGATCCGCGGATAATCCGAATACCGGATAAACCCACCAGGCCAAACATCAAGCCAGTGGCGCCATATAGCAAGCCAGCCGGCATGGTTTGGAACAAGCCACCAAATACAGGAAAGCACCCCATCACAATCAACAGCCCAGCGATGACTTTACCAATATGGCGACTCGCCACGCCGGTCAGTTGAATCACCCCATTGTTTTGACTGAAGGTTGTGTTGGGAAAGGTATTAAATACCGACGCTAACAAAGAATTAAAGCCATCTCCGAGTACGCCATTCTTGATCCGGCGCCAGTAGTAAGGCCCTCGGATCGGCTGCCCTGACAAACTTGAGGTGGCGGTTAAGTCGCCGACCGACTCAGTTGCCGTGACTAAATAAATTGGCAGTAAAGTAAAGAAAATGGCCCAGTCAAAACCAATCGGAAACTGCAACGGCTGCGGATAGAAATAGTCCGGTAGCTGGCTGAAGATTGAAAAATCGACCAGTCCAAGCGCTAATGCCACCAAGTAGCAAAGACCTAGTCCTAGGCTGATTGAACTAAGGCGCAGCCAAGGACTCTTGCGGGTAGCAAACCAGCTGATCAGAACAATCACTGCAACAGCTAAAGCCACTTGCAAGGCGCCTGATTCACCACTGTTGTTACTCTGATGGTAGGCGCGTTCTAAGTTTTGGCCGGTTTTCATCACCAAGGTGATGCCCAGTAATATCACCGCAGTGCCAGCAACGGTCGATGTGATCACGCGTCGCAGTGACTGCAGAAACTGACTCAGGATCATGACAACGATGGCACCGGCGCCAGCAGACCCGAAAATAATGCCAAGCAACTCGGCATTTGACACCGTACCGCGCAGCTCTGATGACGCAAAGATCAACGGCCCGATAAATGAAAAACTGGTGCCTTGAATCGCTAACAGTCCCGAGCCTATGGGCCCAATCGGTCGAACCTGAATCAAGGTCGCAATGCCCGACACCACCAGCGAGCAGCTAATCATGTAGCTGGTCTCAGCGGCAGACAGCCCCATGCCTTTGGCAATAATTAGCGGTGCGGTAATGATGCTAACGAAGATCGCTAACAGGTGTTGCAGCGCCGCCAGCGATTTTCGCGGCCAGGGAGGATTATCATCCAAACCATAGATAATTCGAGAGCCAGTCGCTTGCCCTGTTCCTTTGCCCTCTGATGGGGTTAGAAAACGAAACATCACCTTCTCCATTTCGTTATTGTTATTGTCGTCATGCTAACGACAAGCAAAAAAAGAGCCGGTTACGAATAACCGGCTCTGATTTACTGTGGCTAGAATTTATAGCCAAAGGTTGCGGAGAAGGTTCGCCCTTCTGAAGGTTTCACTACCACAGAGTCAAACAAGTCCGCCGAGGTGTAGTAGTCCTCATCGAGCAGGTTGTTGACGCTTAGCAGTAACTCATAGCTATCGGTGATGTAGCCAACCGATGATGTCCATACCGAGTAACTTGGCAATTCAACCGTTTTGAAAATGTCAGTGTAGGTACTATCGACCCAACTAAAACCGAGACTACCAGTCACCCGGCCATCGCCAAGCTCTTGAACATAGTTGGCGTAAAGACTAGCAGTATTATCCGGTAAGCCGCCACGATCCACTTCAGCACCAGTACCAAGGAATGTTGAGCGCGAACCGGCAAAACGGCCGCCGTAGACTTCCCAAGGCTCCATGCCGTTTTGGATCGCAAAGTCAGCACCGTTAAGCACTGCTAATGCACCATCACTCACTTCGGTTGTGTCAATATGGGTTGCGGTGGCCGTCACCGACCAGTTGTCGGTGACTACTGCACGCGCTTCAAACTCCACACCATCCGAGTAGACAGCCACTAGCGCGGCGGTTTGGCCATCACGATAGGTTTTTTCCTGATCGAAGTACGCCACGGCAGTATACAAACGACCATCAAAACCAGAATACTTGAGGCCCGCTTCAAACAACTCGGACTCCTGCAGCCATTCGCCATTATCAACGGTTGCAGCAATCACACCGCCTAACTGGTTGGTACTGAGTGAATTGGACTCGGCATAGGTCACGTAAGGGACTAGGCCAAAATCAGAGTTGTAAGACAAACTGATGTTATAGCTGACGGTGCTGTCCGTATCGGATTTGACATCGGCTTTGTTATCGCCGTCGGCATCAACAATCAGAGCGCCGAGCAGGTCACGAGCTTCTTCATACGCCTCGATGTCGTAGTAGTCATAACGGGCACCAACCAACAAGCTAAACTGCCCCATGGTGATATCCGATAAGAAGAACACACCACTGTTGATGTTTTCCGAGACTTGCTCTTCGTTGAAGTTACGACGCAAGGTACCATCTTCAAGATATGGATCAGAGACAGCCCAATCGAAGCGGTCATCAGGTGTCGGCCCTACAGTCAAATCACGGGTATCAAAGGTTTCATCGTACCAAGCGTGATTCAAATCCAAATCATCTTTGCGGACGCTGAAGCCAACAATATTTTCAGTACTTGCGCCACCCAACTCATATTCAAAGGTTAAGCTAGAACGCAATTCATAGACCTTGGCATCAGGATAATCGGCGGTAAAGCCCCAACTCTGAAACTTCTCATGATCCATATAGTCCATGAAAAATTGGTTCTTCCAGGTCATGCCATTGTCAAATTCAGTGATGAAATCGAGATACAGGGTCAGTACATCGGAGTCGGCATAGTCAATGGTATCGATGAAGATAGTCTCATGGTCAATCTTGGCCGTACCAACCGTATCTTCTTGCAGCGCATAGGCAGGACCAAAACAGGTCAGCGGCATACCGTTGTAGCTAAACTCGGCGCCATCGCCGGGAATACACCAAGTATTGACACTAGAAAATGATGCGTTCGGCGCACCGTTAGTGACACCATCGAGAATGAATCCAGATTCCTGCGGTAACAACCGGTCAGCGCCAATCGGATTATCGCTGTTACGCACTGGTGGCGCACCGGTGATATAAATACCGTGGTCGATCAAGTCCTGGGTAACCCGGTTCCAACCCGGAACCTGAATGTGATCCGAACTTTGCCACTGGAAACCGAATTCCATCACCGTGCTATCGGATACGTCATAATCAACAGCAACCTGGACCATCTTGCTGGTTGGCGAATAGATGTCATAGAACGAGTCCGACTTCTCATACTCAGCAAAGGCATAGATGCCGCCCTGACGACCAGCCAGAGAAAATGGCATGCCACCTTCGGCCGAGATGATTTTCTGATCGTAACTACCAACGGTGACATCAACCCGCCCTGTAGCGCTTTCAATGTACTTGGCGGTATCACTTTTGGCTGATTTAGGAATGTAGTTTAACTGGCCGCCAACACTACCGGTGCCATAAAGCGGTGATACTGGACCGCGAAGAATTTCCAGCTTGCTGGCACCACGAATATTGGTCTTAAAGGCACCGGGGTTCTCAATACGGCGGAAACCACGGAAGAAGTTATCTGCCGGTTCGCCACGCAAATCCATTGCCCCTTGAATACCAAAGAATGAACTGGTGAATGCACCTGGGGTCATTCGCACCAAGTCATCAACACTGCGCAAACCATAGTTTTTAGCTAGCTCAGCAGTGACCTCTGAAACCGAACGAGGCGTTTCCAACAGCGGCTTGCTAAAACCAAATGCCCCTTCGGAAGGTTCTGTTGGTAGCACCGAAAAATCATCATTGACGTCTTCAACAACATAATCATCAAGCTGTGCGACATCTTCTTTGTCTTGCGCCAACGACGCCACAGGCAGCAACGCAAGGCCAAATAAAGCCGACTTAATCGCCGTAGCTAACTGATTCTTTGGATAGTTATTCATTCGCAGTCCCCTAGTTTTATAAAACTCTCCAAAGCGGGTTGAGCAAGTCCTGTGCCTAAAAATCGAACGAACAACCAGATTTACTTTAAATCACGCACTAAACCGCAACAACAAACCTGTTCAACCGGTCAATTTATTAAATGAAAATAATTTTTGTTGTCACCTTTTGTTAACATTTGGTGCGTCCCCCCAATAGCTGGGCCTTTTTAAAGGGCAAATGAACCACTCCTTGCTAAGCAAAGACGACAGAGGCCTGCTCTGAACACTCACAAAACCAAACAAGCTGTCCGCTTAGACAGCTTTTAATGAGCCAGTACAAAACCAACATTCCGGCAAAGGAGTTGTTCGGCCCGCATTTTGCTCAAGCAATCAGTAAAGGAAGTATTTATCGAACATCGGAGTAACTCGGCGTGCAAGCTATCTTTATAGACAACATTCAGTATCTAATTGACGGCAGTGGCAACTCAGCTGCAACCTCGCCTGCTGGTTATGGCATGCGCATTGTTAACGGCCACATTGAGTCCGTTGGCGCAAGCGTGTTGCCACAACCCGGCGATCAACATATTGATGCCTCTGGCCTGGTGATCTATCCGGGGTGGGTAAACACCCACCACCATTTGTTTCAGTCGGTACTCAAAGGGCTCGCCGTTGGTATCAATGAGCGCTTGTTTGGCTGGCTTAATCAGGTGACGTTTCCGCGCGTTGATCGAGTAACTGAGCAAACGCTGCGGGCTGGCGTTCGCCTTGGGCTTGCTGAATTACTACTCAGCGGCACCACGACCTGCGCTGATCATCACTATATCTATCACCGTGCGCTTGATCCGGTAATGGCCGATCTCTTATTCGATGAAGCAGAGCAGTTAGGCATGCGACTGGTACTCTGCCGCGGGGGCCAACTGCAGCAACAAGTCAATCGCGACTACCCAAGCCGGACTCAACCGGAAACCATGGTTCAGTACCAAAACGACATTAAGCGCTTAACCCAGCTGTATCATCAAAGCAGTGGCGATGCGATGCGCCGCATTGTTGTCGCGCCCAATACGCCGACTTTTTCAATGACACCGAACGAATTGAAGTCGCTTGCTGATTTTGCTCGCGGTTTGGGTCTGCGAATGCACTCGCACTTATCGGAAACAGAAAACTATGTTGAATTTTGCCAACAAACCCATGGTTGTTTACCGGTTGAGTTTGTTAACCAACATGGTTGGCTCGGTGATGATGTTTGGTTTGCTCACATGGTTCACGTCACTGAGCAGGAATTCGAATTACTTGGCGCGACTCAAACAGGAATTGCCCACTGCCCTGCTTCCAATGGCCGACTTGGCAGCGGCATTGCGCCCATTTGGCAAATGCAGCAAGCCGGAGCAAACATATCCGTTGGTGTTGACGGAGCGGCATCAAATGAACAAGCCAGCATGTTGGCTGAGTTGAGATTAGCGTGGTTAATACAGCGCGCCGCGACTCGGCGCCCCGATCACATCACAGTCGAACAAGTGGTTCGCTGGGGCAGTGCCGGGGGAGCGAAGGTGTTGGGACTGGACCAAGTTGGACAACTCAAACCTGGGATGGCTGCCGACTTAACCATGTATCGACTCGATCATGTCGCCCACTTAGGTCTCCATGAACCGATCTACGGCCCGATTATTAGCGGCCAAGCGACACCCGCTATGGTGATGTGTCAGGGCAATGTGGTGGTAAAAGACGGTGAAATACCCAACTTGGATATGCAATCGCTAACTGAGAGTGTCAGACAAGCAACACAACACTTAGCTTAATTGATCAACCATTTACCGCCTTCCCAAACAACTTCCGCACGGAAATCATCGACCAAAATCAAACATTGTTAACAATAAACAACTTTTTAAATCTGTAAACTACAAAGCCCTGATTCGGTTCGGGGGTTTCGCTTTTATCTTCGTTGTTGTTGTCGCATTCCATGGTTAATCAAATAAAATGAATAACTTACTTAAACTAGTAACGCTCACTTTTGCTTCTTCGGCGCTCATCAGTGGTTGTATTGACGCTGAATCGCCAACCGTCGCCGCTAAGGTCACACCTGCTCAGCCCACATTGTTTGACTACCCAATCGCTGGGGAGTTGACCAAACGAGTCATTATCGAACTCGACAACCCTGCCGATTACGCCAATATCAGCTTGTATCACGGTGATCGTTTGCTCATCGATAACTTGGATATCCCTAAGCAAGGCCAGCAAACGATCAGCGCCCTAGTCGCATTTGAAAGTAATGGTTTAGCCAAGTTGGAAGTCCGCAGCAACAACGCCGATCTGACCATCACTCAGCTCAGCTTGGAGCCGGCCGATGGCGTTGTGCTGCCCAAGTTTTCTGACATATCCGAGCAAGCAGGCATTGATAAGGTCACTTCGATTAAATATGGCGGGCCCACCATTGCTGATATGGACAATGACGGTGACTATGACTTTATCGTCAACAACCATAATGCTGAGAGTAGCAAGCTGTATTGGAACAATGGCGATGGTACCGTCACTCGTCACGACTATGATTTAGCCCGTTGGTTTATGCATGATCTTCACGGTACCGCGGCTGGCGATTACGACAATGATGGTGACCTCGATCTGATCGTAACCCAAGGTGGCGGCAATGGTACTAACCCCTCAAAAACCAACTTCTATACCAATAAAGATGGCACTCTGGTGTTAACTACCGGCGACGTCGGCATTGACCGTGGTGGTCGCGGGCGCGGGGCTAAATGGTTGGACATGGATTTAGATGGCGACTTAGATCTGCTGCTCATCAACGAAACAAGTCTGGCGCAAAGCAAACCTCAGCACTTCTTTTACGAAAACATCGGTAACAGCAATTTTCGATTCAAGTCGGTCGAAGGCATTCAAGACATTCATCAGTCTCGGGTGCTTATCACTGACTTCAACGGCGACCACATTGACGATCTAGTGATGTACGGACCACTTGAACTATGGCAAGGCAACGGCGATTTTACCTTTACCAATGTCTCCCATCGTGTGCCCAGCGAACTGGCCAATAAAGGGCAGATTTCTGGCATTGTCGATATCGACATCGACAATGATGGCGATTTAGATCTTTACTTGGCGCGTGGCAAAGAGTTTGAAAATGGTCGAGGCGAAAAGCCATGGGCCGATTTTGATCCCATCAATCAGGTGATGTCATACAAGACCCGCGGCTTTAAAGGCGTTGACCAATTTGATTTTACTGCCAACGGTTCAATTGAGTTTGGCAATTACTACTTCTTGCCTCTTGGGATGTATCGCGACCGCGAGTACCCAATTTTTGTTGGCCGCGACAAATTGCGCACAGCCCTGCCCTCTGGCGGAGATATGTCGATCGATCCAGCAACAGCTACCGGCTGGCCAGATGACATCTCCGAAGATGGCGTCTATTTCGGTTACTTAGGTAACGGTAAATGGCGCGCGGCATTAGTGCGTGATGAAATGAAATTCTGGGGTTTCAAATTCAGCCTCTCCGGAGTCACTGAATTTCAACCTCAGTTTGAATTACAAAACCGCAATGAAGCTGATTACTTGCTCCGCAATGACGGCGATAAATTTGTTGATGTCACTGAACAATGGGGTGTCATGCCCGTTGGCAACTCACTTGGCGTGACTGCAGGTGACTTTAACAACGACAGCCATCAAGACTTGTTGGTGTATCGTTGGGGACTGATCAGTCATCGTATTTCTGACTACTTACTGCTTAATAATGGCCAAGGCGGGTTCGATACAGTCACCATGCATGGCGCCGCTGATGTTGGTGGCCCAGGTAACGGTGATATGGGCCAAGCTTTCGACTTTGATCTTGATGGCCGAGTTGACCTACTCAGTGGCAGCGAAAATGGAGAATGGTATCTCTATCAAAACAACACTGAACTTGCTGGCAACTATGCCTTAGTTCGAGTGGGCTATTCACCCCAAGCAAATGTCGATGCCATCTCTGCTGAAGTGGTTGTAGAAACAGATCACGCCACATACCGCAAACGTGTTGGTTCGGCCGGCTCCGTGTTCTCGCAGAGTTTGCTCAACATCGTTCACTTTGGCCTCGGCGATGCTGAAAATATATCGCGCATTACCGTGCGCTGGCGCAATGGTGAAACCGCAGAGTTAACCGACAAAGCAGTCAACCAAGTGTTTGACACCAATAGACTAGATCCGCAATCGCTGCAATTTAGCGAGGCTAACGACAGCATTCGCCAAGGCGTTAGCAAAGCGCTGGCCATCACCATGTTGCCAGCCAATGCCGATCCAAGCCTATCTTGGCACTCGAGTAATGAGTCGGTGTTAGCCGTCGATCAACATGGCCGCGTCACCGCCGTTGGTCAGGCAAATGAACAGGCAACCATCACGGCCACCAGCGCCGCCAATCAATTGTCAGCCAGTCTCACCTTGAGCATCGAGCAATGGTATCCAAATCCGTTGCAAGCATTGGTCATCAGTTCCCCAACATCCAACTTAGTCGTTGGCGATCAAATCCAAATTGAAGCTAATCTGGAGCCAGAAGACGCCGACGACAGTCACTTGATTTGGCGCTCCAGCAACCCAGAGATCGCCACGGTCGACCAACAAGGAGTGATCAACGCCATCGCCAGCGGCCAAGCAACCATTAACGTTACCCCGCAAGCAAATGCCGATCTGGCGCAAACGCTTACGATAAATGTCGAGCCGTACATAGAGCCGTACGTCACCATTAAAAATGCCGATGCTCTTAAAGTACTCACTGTTGGCGACAACATCCGTGTTGATGTTGATTATCACGCTGGCAGCGGCAACACAGTGATTGCTTCAGATGAAGGCGGCATGCGCTTTTGGTTACGCCACTTCAAGTACAAGTGGATCCCGGCAAAAGATGTGGTTAAAACCGATGCGTCGGTACTAAAAACAACAGCCGGTCAATCGTCAATGGACTTTGCGCTTGATGATTTAACGCCAAGTGATCAGTTACCAGCAGGCCACTTCTATCAACTCCGAGTGACCTTTGCCAACAGCGATGGCCAAATGGTCGATGCGGCAATCGACAATGTGCAAGTGATAGCAAAACCAGATTAACAAGCCGGTTAATGCGACAAAGCCCGCTATCGAATCACCGATAGCGGGCTTTTTATCGTTCATTTGCTACGACTATATGGACAACCTTGGGTCAATTTATGCTGTCAGAGGCAGAGAACAGCAGCTCAAACCGCCGGCCGGCAGTGTAAATGTCCTGATATGGTGCTGACTGGATCATATTTGCGCTCAAGATCAACCAATAATACTTGTAGTTGAATACCGTTGGCGAAACAATATATGGTCACAATACATTGTTAAATCAGCCTATTTTCAACCTGGATTGCAACAACATAAACATAGCCGTAAAACGGCATCGAACATAGACAACAAAGCTTAAGGATGAGTAGTTATGCTAAAAATCAAAGCCCTGCCGCTTGTAGTGACCTGTTTTCTCATGACGGCATGTGGTGGAGGGGGCGGAAGCTCAAATTCAACCTCGACCAACCAGGGCGGGAACACCACCCCCAATCAAGACATGATGCTGAAACCATACAACTACAGCGTCACGCAACTCAAAAACCATGTCGGAGGACTGGCCGACCAGCGTTACGACGGCACCAAATCGACTGCGAGCCTGAGCCTTGAGACTACGCAGCAGGTGTACTTTGATTTATTTGGTGATTCAGAACTAGGCATTCCTGACTTTTATTTACACGACATATCAGGCTTCACCAAAGTCTCAGAAGTAAAAAACAAAAAGCTTGATTGTGAGTATGGCGGATCAGCGAGCTACTCAGTCAAGTTAGAGCCCACCGATATTGCTAAAGTGTCGGTATCGATGTCCGCTTGTCGCTCTGCGTCTTACCTGCCGGCGTTAACGGGCGTGATTGTAGTTCAGCAAGACGTATACTCGGATTTCCCAGCCTCGTCCGAGCTATTTTTTGACAACCTATCTTGGCCTGTTGAAGATGGCACAACGTCGTTGACTGGCTATGTGCTTACTAGCCAAAGCGAATCCCTTTCACCGACTTACCAATACCAGTACAACTATAACTATAAGCTTCTGCAAACCAAGGCAACAGGCGCACAATCACTTGTTGTTGGAGATTATCAGTTTAAATCCACTGACGGCGTTGTGGTCAAAGATGACAACATCGGCGAATACTATGATTCAGAGTTAGGCAAGCTAACTTTCTCACATGCCAATACAACAAATGGCGAATATCACACCGAGGTAGCGTTAAAAGGCGATAAAACCATTGAAGTGCTCATTGGCTATAACCAAGTAAAGTACCAAGAGGACTCAGATGGTGATGGCCAAGTCGACATGGGAGCCTACCTAGGCTCCGAACTCACGCTCATATCCGGCGACTTAAGCTCTATCGTTTTGGCTTCGTTGGATCAACTATCGCAGCCTCCAGAGGTCGGGCAACCTTATTTCGTCAATTATTACGATGTTTACACCAGCGATAGCATTCAAGTATCACCCGGTTACGTAATCGATCCAGATTCTGATGAATCAGAATTAACCTATAGCTACAACTGGTATATCAATGACGAATTGCTCGAAGACAACCACACCGACCGTTTAGAGCCATTTACAGTAGTTTATGGTGATATCGTCAAAGTAACGATGGTGGTCTCAGACGGCACCAGCACGATCGAAAGTGATGCTATTAGAATCGATATCTCTGACGCTCCTGCAATACTCACAATATCGGATTCTCCGTCTTATATTGAGGTTGGCGAGACACTCCAATTCACCGCAACAATAACTGACCCCGACATTACCGATGATGACGGCGCTGCGGCAACGCTGCTTTCCGGCCCAAGCGGAGCAACCGTTTCAGCTCAAGGTGTGGTGACATGGACACCTGCCGCCGATCTACTCTTTTCAACCCAAGAATTTGAATTCGTGTTCGCATCGGCTGCCGCACCAGACGGCGAATTTGTTAAAACCATAACCGTTAAATCGAATACACCTCATCCGTTAGTGAGATCCAATCGCAGCGTTCCGTCTTATAACAAATCGATGTGGTCCGGCGATTTTGATGGTGATGGCGATAATGAAATTCTGGCTACCGATTCTAACAGGGTTGTGTATCTGCTTAGTCAGGATGAAGACGGCTATAAGCAAGTATGGCTTTACCCTTATGCGTTGCCGACGCAAGGCCCAATTATTCAAGTCAGGCCTGTTCAATACGATAACGACTCAGAATTGGAAATCCTCGTAGCAACCAGTAGAGGATTCAGTCTAATCGATGGTTTGGATAGCATGGCGGAGGAGATACTCGCTTTAGAAGGCCATATCTACTCTTTCGATGTCCGCGATTTGAATAACGATGGCAAAGATGAGCTCATTTATGTCCATTCGCATAATGAACATGAATATAGCACCTTCGATTTGGATGTTGTTGCACTGGACAACCCGACCCAACCACTTTTCAAACTCTTTGATGTGTCGTCTTCTTATGATTTTGCTATCGGCAACACAGACGATGACAGTCAGCTTGAAATCATAGTGGCTGATGGCCGAATTTACGATGGTGCTAACTACCAAAATGAGTGGCTGAGTAGCTCAACATTTGGCAGCTACGTAACAGCTGGCGATTTTGATGGCGATGGCGTGGATGAGATAGCAGGAGCTGCAAGTTGGGGCTCAGTAACTATTTTTTCCGCCGACGATAAGACTCAGCTAGACAGCTTCGATAACTTCAATACGTGCTCAATCATTGCTGGCAACATTGATGATGATAACCAAGATGAACTCCTCGTTGGCGACTGTCAGTGGGGCAATGTTACTGCATACGACTTAACTGATAACAAATTGACATCAAAATGGGCACTCGACATGCAAAGCCATGGCTCCAAATCAGTGGCCTATGGTGATATTGACAATGATGGCGCACCTGAAGTTTTTTGGGGAACAGGGCAAAGCCATAGTGGCGAAAACATGTTTGTGGTTGCCGACTTGAGTAACAACTCTGCAGTAATAAACCAAACATCCATCGAAACTCAGCTTGATAGCTATAGTTCAATGGGTTGGGCTTCAACCGATGGCAACAATGACCGGGCAGTATTTTTTATACCTAGAACAAGTAATGGATATAACGGCAGTCGCTTATTAACCATGGATAGCAAGGGACATTACGAGCTTAGTAACGAGATCTCAAGTAATTGGGACGGGAGTCAACATGCCACCGTTACAGATTTCGACAACGACGGTATAGGTGATGCATTTTTGCCAACGACCTCGACTTATGATGGCTCCGTTGGCGTAATCGAGCTAGCTGATTATTCAGAAATATGGTCATTAAGCGGGGACTATTACTCAAACATTGGCGTCATTATGGCGTTTGATGCCAATAATGATGGGTTTGACGACATGGCTTATGTCGATGGTTCTGCATTGAAAGTGGTGGACGTTACCAACCAAGTCTTTCTAACGAACCACAACATGGATTCGACTATACGCGATATCGGCTTTTACCACACCAACAACACATATGCAGTGATATCAACGGAAAACACAACTACCTTATTTAGAGTGACTGGCACTGGTTTATCTGAAGTGAGTCAAGTCGCCAAGCCCTGTATGCGCATCGAACTCGTTAACTTTGATGACGATGCAAAACCTGAACTTGCCTGCCTTGAAGCTCAAGATTACTGGTCCAGCGTAGGAAGCATCATCAACATATTTGAACTTAGCAACGATGAATTTTCTCTTAGTGAGAAATTGGAGTTTCAATTTACCATCTTAGATATCCACCCAGATCACAGCAAAACTAACAATCAAGCCCTGCTGCTAGCAACTCAAGTTGGTGATGAACATGATTTTTCGAATAGTGATGTTAAATATCAGCTCAGACGGTTAAATCATCAGGGTCAAATTGACTTTTCAAGTGCTCCACTTCTAGGCAAACCAACGAGCAGAGGCATCAAAACTAGACTCGTTGAAGATAACCTGGAAATAATGCTGTCCACCTCATCCGTTATGTACTGGTTCAAGTAGGCAGAAATGCTTGTTAGCCAGTAGCAGGCACAAACAACAGCGGCCCTTTGGGGCCGCCTTGTTTTCTAGTAGTTCCGAACGGCGACGCTGTTTTTATAGATACTATTCGGCGCAAGTTCAGTCATCGCTGAACCAGTCAACCGGTTGAGGTCACTTAATTTTCACATCCAAACCAAGTGATACGAGCGTTCCAACCAGTGTCGTGATCACCACCGATACTAACGATCCAATCAGCACGTACTCAGTCATACTTCGATCGTTTGACTTGTTCAACTCGCCAAACCGAAATATAGATTTAGCAGCCAATACAAACCCCACCGCGGCATAGCAGCCAACAAGCGTAAAGGTCAGTATCAACACGCGTTCTAAATACCCGATCAGTTCTCCTCCAGCGACAAGACCCGTGATGTTTGGGTTATTGCTATCTTCCGAACCTGATATTGGGTGCTTACTTAAGATACGACTAATCAACACCGAAGTGGGTTTGAGAATGACTAAGTAAGCAAACACCACCATCAGGCCTTCGGAGAACTTCTCATGCGTTAACAGAGCATCAATCGTAACGCCATCGGACATATGAAAAACTATCGCGGTCAGTACCGATAGGTGCAAAGCCTGATCAATAACAAAATAGGAAAACGTTTCGCCATTCCGAGTTGTCACCTTCCATAGATCAATCACAAAATGGCTGACCGCAACGATGCCTATCAGGCAAAGAGTTGAGCGCCAATCAAGATCTAGCGCTAGAGCAGGAATAATTAACGCGATACCGTGCAATGCTGAGTGGTAATACAGTTCAGGAGCGCGATATTTGTGCAGTTGTTTTGCTTCGACCCATCGCTTTGGTTGAAGGTAAAAATCACAAATGATGTGGATGATGAAGAAGGGTATCAGAGCCGCTAAAAAGTCAGGCATACCTAAGCCCTACCACCTGGTTGACGAATCGCCAATTTAGCTCGCTCATCAGCTGCCAACCGGACGCTTTCAGTGACTTGCTAACCGTGGCGGTAGCGACATTGAGTTGCGCTGCTAACTCATTCACAGACAAACTTTCACTCGTTCGCAACATCGGAATTAGCACTTCACATTGACGCGAGGTCAATTCAGTGAGCTGGCGATCAAGGTACTTAAACAGTAAGTCGAACTGTTCGCAGAGTTCAGAGCGATCAGAGTTAAAAACGAGCTGGCTAGTTTTCATCGCTTGGAGTCCACGACCAGAAAGAACAAATGCATCACCCATCGACTCAGAAATCGATTCACGTAAGTCGGCGTTGGCGGCAATCGCAAAGCTGATGCGGCTATCAAACTCTTTACCAAGAGCTTTAATTCCAACTCGATAAATAATGGTGTATCTCAAAGCGTGTTCGACATCGTGAACTAGGGTCTGAAATTCATCGCCACGATCAATGCTGTGGGCATTTGATGTATTTTCTTCAGTGATCCATTGTTGGATGTCTTTGATTCTCTTCAGTAGCAGCTCAAACTGCTCTGAAGTGAGTCCGGTCGAATTGACTACATCGCCACTGATCACTGCGATAGGTTTTTTATCAGGTTCCACATTAGCACTCCGCTTAGTAACCAGATAACAATTTAGCCGTTTATGGCTAAAAACTCAATTTTAGCCATTTTGGGCTAATTGGTGATATTTAGCCACTGACGACTAAATCGAACAGTTTAGATACTTGTTGCTGACCCTTGGAAATTGAATGGCTCTTACAACCAATAGGTGAATGACTTTTCTTGAGCACTATTTCAAGTCTTGAGTAATAGAAAACTCGAGTAGCAAAAGCCCGGCGATGCCGGGCTTCAATTAATGATTGTTTAATCAACTGAATACCGGCCGTTACTACGAATGTAAACAATGGCCTCGCTATCACCGCGATTGGTCAATTTATGGGTGAAACCACCATCGGATTCAATGTAACTGCCTGCAGTTAATCGGGTCGATTTGTCGTTATCAGTTGAGTGCGCTAGTTCCCCAGCTATGACAACGGCTCTGAATTCGCTCGCTTCGGTTCGAATAGCGCCATCAAAGTTTGGTGGTAATTTAATCATTGAACCACTGATGTCAGATGCGGTTTGCCAAACGTATGTGAAATCAACACCACTGGCATTAATATCATGTAGCTCACTGTGATTGAGCCAGACAATATTGTCCTTGTGAACGTTTAACGGCCGCTCGCCATTATCAAAACTCTGTTGGGACGGTTGCACTAAGTAAGGACCAGAATCGATCTCCAAATAGATTAAGTTTGTCTCGGCATTTGCCGCAGTGGTGTGATCTTCGCCAGCTGGTTGCGTCCAAAATGACCCAGCGGGCATCCACATTTTTGCCGCCGTTGGATCATCATTATGTAATAGCCCGTCAATCACGATGCCACGGTAAGTGATGTTATGGATGTGCGGCGGAGACTCAAACCCCCTATTGAATCGCACCAACATGCCGGTTGCAGTATCGATGGTGCGATCGCCCCAAAGGTCTGCAGCACCGGGACTGAGCTTACCTCTCAATGGATTCAGATAACCCCATTTAATATCACTTGCAGCAACAACTTTGACCTCGCCATTGGTCGCTAAAGCAACTGAAGAAAGTAACAAAGAGAGCAAAGGCAATGATGACAAACAAACTAATCGTTTCACGCGGATAATTCCCTTGAGAGCATTTGTTGACACTTTAGCGTTGGCAGAAACTCGATTAAACAAGCACTTAATAAAAAGACTTTCTTGAAAGCGAAGATAATAATAGTTTTGGATTCAGTTTCTTCAATAGTTAGTTAAAAAGGGAGCAACGCTGTCGCAAGGAAATAGATAAGCTTATAAATGCTTAAATATGTAGGGGTAATAAAGAAAAACGTAAGTGGTGCCCGGGGCCGGACTTGAACCGGCACGCTGTTACCAGCGAGGGATTTTAAATCCCTTGTGTCTACCAATTTCACCACCCGGGCATCAAGGAAGTTGTGATGGAGGCGGGTCCCGGAGTCGAACCGAGGTCCACGGATTTGCAATCCGCTGCATAGCCACTCTGCCAACCCGCCATCACAGACGTTCAGAACCAAACTTAAGAAGAAAGTTTGGAGCGGCACATCGGGTTCGAACCGATGACCTCGACCTTGGCAAGGTCGCGCTCTACCAACTGAGCTAGTGCCGCGTTACATTTTTGAGCGGTGGTGTGCTCAAAACGTGGAGGGCATTCTACCCGTATTTACCTTGCAGTCAACCACTCCAGTTTAAGTTTTTTATGTTTTTGGGGCGTTTAGTCAGAAACTGAACAAACTGGCTGTTTTATGTCCTTTTCTTCATAAAGCGCCATGCGCTCGCCAAGTAGATCATCATAGACCACAGGGTTAGCAGCGCTGCGACATAAAACAGTGCAATGGCCAAATAAACCATATATTCAGATTGTTGCCAAACGAGGCCACCTAGCGACAACATCTGCACCATGGTTTTCCATTTACCAATGTTACCGACAGCAACTGCTGCTCGCTCACCGAGCTCGGCCATCCACTCTCGCAGCGCCGAAATGACAATCTCGCGACCAATCATGACAATCGCCGGAATGGTGATCCAAAGGCTGTTGAAATCAACGGCAACCAGCACCAGTGCGACAACCACCATGAGCTTATCGGCAACGGGATCAAGGAAAGCGCCGAAAGGCGATGTTTGCTGAAGCTTTCTTGCAAGGTAGCCATCAGCGTAATCGGTCAGTGAAGCAATCAGGAATACCAACATGGCATAGAAGTTCTGATCGCCTACCGGCAGATAAAACATCACCACGAAAACGGGGATTAGAAAAATGCGAAAAAGAGTCAGAATATTTGGGAGCGTAAACATAATGCAAATAACGGGTTTCAGCAGCCCCCTTTATACACTAACAATGGCGTTCTGACACGCCCTATTCTGGGTGAAAATGATCGTAGATTTGCTGGGCCAATGATTTCGATATACCCGGCACCTTACTCAAAGTATCGACGCTAGCGGCCTTGATGCCTTGCAAACCGCCAAAGTTTTTCAGCAACGCTTGGCGCCTTCTGTCGCCAACTCCAGGAATTTGTTCCAGCGTCGAGGTGCGTTTCACTTTACCACGCTGCTGACGGTGGCCACTGATGGCAAAGCGGTGGGCCTCATCACGAATATGCTGCACCAAATGCATGGCTGGCTCGGTGGCGTCAACAGCAATGGTTTCCCATGTTTCGGATAACAACAAGGAGTCAAACTGAGCTTTTCGCTTATCACCCTTTTTGATACCAATCAGCAGTGGTGCCTCACAACCGTTTGGCCAAGAGACTTGCTCCAACACTTCTTGCGCTTTACCAAGTTGGCCTTTACCACCATCGACGATGAGCAAATCAGGTACTTTGCTTGGATCATCGAGTTTTTTGAATCGCCGTGTTAAGACTTGAGCCATGGCGGCATAATCATCGCCAGCAGTAATCCCCTTGATGTTATAGCGACGGTATTCGCCATTAGCGGGGCCTTGGCCGTTAAACACCACGCACGAGGCCACCGTCTGATCGCCCTGGGTATGACTAATATCAAAACACTCCATACGATGGATGGGCTTTTCCAACTCAAGTAACTGCTGAAGCTGACTAAAGCGCTGCTCTGCGGTGGTGCGGTCGGCCAACTTATTGGCTAAGGTGGTATTGGCATTGGTTTTAGCCAACTCTAAATATTTCTTAGCTTCACCACGCTGGCCCTGACGCAGCTGAATACTGCGCTCGGTCACTGTCGCAAGGGCTTCAGCAATAATGGAGTTACGGTCCGATGGTAGCTCGGTGACCACAATGGCAGGAACGTGGCGCTCACTATTATGGCTGAGGTAATACTGCATGATGAAGCTTTCTAGGATCTCATCATGCTCCGTTTCGGCCGGAATTTTAGGAAAGTAACTGCGACTACCGAGTAGCTGGCCATTGCGGATCGACAACACTTGAATACAACACAAGCCATGTTCATAAGCCGTGGCAAAAACATCAATTTCTTCGGTTTCACCACTAACCCCTTGTTGTTCTTGTATCGTTCGTAGTGACTGAATTTGGTCGCGGATTTGAGCGGCGCGCTCAAACTCCAACGCCATTGACGCCTGTTCCATGGCGCTCATCAGCTGCTCAATCAGTTGCTGGTGTTTACCTTGTAAAAACAGTTGCGTGTGTTCGACTTGCTTGAGGTAGTCGTCATCCGACACTAGTCCTGCTACACATGGGCCCGAGCATCGTTTCAACTGGTATTGCAAACAAGGGCGCGAGCGATTGGCATAGTAAGAGTCCTCACACTGACGAACAGCAAAGACTTTTTGCAGCAATTTGAGGCTGTGACGCACCGCGCCACCGGACGGAAACGGACCAAAGTAACTGCCCTTGTGTCGCTTCGGTCCACGATGAAACGCTAGCCTTGGATGGCGGTGTTCGCTTAACAAGATATAGGGATAGGACTTATCGTCGCGCATCAACACGTTGTAACGGGGCCGATGGGCTTTGATCAGGTTGTTTTCCAAGATCAAGGCATCGGCTTCGCTCAATGTTACCGTCACTTCGATGGAAGCAATTTGTGCCACCAGCGCACGCGTTTTGCGGTTGAGCTGCTGCGTTCGAAAGTAACTGCTGAGGCGATTTTTTAGATTGCGTGCTTTGCCAACGTAAATAATTTCACGTTCGCTATCGTACATACGATAAACGCCGGGTGACTGAGTCACCCGGCGTAGAAAGGATTTGGAATCGAACTCTGAGGCTTGCGCCGACATCGTTTAGAGCTTGGTGCTGTCGAGCATGCCGTGGCGAATCGCCAAGTGAGTCAATTCAACATCACCACTAATCTCAAGCTTATTAAACAAACGATAGCGATAGCTGTTGACGGTTTTAGGGCTGAGGTTTAGCTGCTCAGAAATGTCCTGAACTTTTTCACCTCGAGTGATCATCATCATGATTTGCAACTCGCGGTCAGACAAATCATGGAATGGGTTATCACTGGCGCCCGGCTGGATTCGATACAGCGCAATTTGTTGGGCAATTTCTGGTGTAATGTAACGCTGGCCGGTGTGTACTTGGCGAATGGCATTAATCACTTCGTCTGGACAAGCATTTTTTGACAGGTAACCAAACGCACCTGCTTGCATCACCTTGCTGGGCAGTGGATCTTCGGTATGAATCGTCAGCACCATGATTTTGATATCAGGGTTGTATCGGAGAATCTTTTTAGTGGCTTCAATACCGCCAATACCAGGCATGTCCATGTCCATTAGGATGACGTCAGGCTCATGCTCCCGACACCACTTAACAGCGGTTTCACCAGATTCTGCTTCGCCGATAACTTTAATACCGCGAACTTCTTCGAGAATACGCTTAATTCCAGTTCGGACGAGCTCGTGGTCGTCTACTAGAAACACATTGATCAAACTAACACCTCTGAGACGGTTATGTTTATTGTTCGTATCCGTTACATTGATGAACTGCGTATCCTGACGCGAGAGGGGTGTTACATCAGCGAGCGTCGTCCTATTTCTAACACTCGCAAACCCAGCCACGTTATAGCGCATCGCCTTCCGACGCAAGTAAAAAATAAAGCGTCAGGTAGCATTTTGATAACAATTTATTCGTATCTCAAAGCATTAATAGCTGTTTTCTGCAACAAGCTCTTTACCCGCAACTGACCACCAGTAACCATTGCAATGATCTGGCGCCAAAGGCTGATGCAGTGGCTCTGTTAATTGCGTTGAGATGTGATCAATGATCGCTTTCATATTGTCAGATTGGGGGCTGATGCGGAACCAATCGACTAACCCTTGCATCGACGCAATATCATTGCTCAAGTCATAACAATACCCCGACTGGGTTTGGATGCCATTGAGTACGAACATCGGTTTGTCTTCGAGATTTTTAACCAACCGACCATCAGGGTAGTCAATACAGCATTTCTTGCACTGATCTTTCGGTCGATCGAGTGAGCGGGCAGTAAAGCAGCGCGCAGAAAAGGCCAATGGCAAATGACCGTAACCAAGTACTTCAACATCAAAGCGATCACGAACACCTTCTGCTTGCGCTTCATCTAGCACACCTTTGAGCCAATCTCGTGACAGCTCCACAGGCATGACCCAACTCACCATGCCGGCATCGAGCATACGTTTTAGCGCACTCATGTTATAGATATTAAGCGCAGAGCCTGCGACAAACGGCAGTTGGCGTTCCTTGGCCAATTGCACGACGGCAATATCATTGGCCTCTACCACTAAGTCTTGCTGCTCTAGGTAGGGCATGATCATATCCAGCTCTTGCGGCGCTTCAATCAAAGCCAGCGTCGACAACCTGACCTGCTTGCCCGCTTGTATCAATTCCTTGGCAATGGCGAGCCAGTCGGTTAAGCGCAACTCTTTACGTTTACTGCAGACCGCTTCGCCCAAGTAAACTCGCTGCACTGAGCTATCTGCAATGTCGCGATAAAACTGTTCAATGGTTGATTTTGGCCAATAGTATTGGTTGGCCCCAAGAGAAATTTGCATAGTCATCGTAATTCCGTTACTTCCATGTTCGGTGGTAGGCACCCAGAGTTGTCTGGCAACCTTCACTCAGCTGTGCCATTGACGAATCAAGCACAGGATCCAATTGATAATGTTCTGGGTCGGCTTTACAGCGGTCAATCGCCGTACGCCAAGCTTTTGTTACTTCCGCGACGTAGGCCGGGCTTCGTTGCCTGCCTTCAATCTTCACCGCGGCAATCCCCGCTTTCATCAGTTGTGGTAGCAATTCCATGGTGTTGAGGCTAGTCGGCTCTTCCAAGGCATGATAAACCTCACCATCAACATCAAAACGCCCCTTGCACAACGTTGGGTAGCCAGCCTGTTCGTCAGGGCCAAACTGGTCAATCAGTAAGTCGTTTAACCGTGTTTGCATGCCACCATTATCCAACGGCTGCCAGCGTACGTACTTGGCTGGCGAGCAGGCGCCAACCGTATTAGGCGACTCCCCCGTCAGGTAGGACGACAAATAGCAGCGCCCTTCGGACATGATGCACAAACTGCCGAAGGCGAAGACTTCCAGTTCAACATCAACGGTGTCCGCCAGCTGCTGAACTTGCTTCATCGACAGGACTCTGGGCAACACCACTCGCTTGACGTTAAATTCGTTCTGATAATAACGAATCGCCGCACTACTGGTGGCGCTGGCTTGGACCGATAAATGGAGCTCAGTCTGCGGATATTTATTGGCGATGTAATCAAGTACACCAATGTCAGCAACAATCAATGCATCCGCACCACTGTTAACGGCAGTATCAGCGGCATATTGCCAACGATGCTCCTGTCCCGGGTGAGCAAAAGTATTAATAGCAATATGCAGCTGGCGGCGGTGCTTAGTGGTGTAATCAACCGCCTGCTGCAAGCGTTTGTCGTTAAAATTCAGGCCAGCAAAATGGCGGGCATTGGTATCATCTTTTAGGCCGAGATAAATGGCGTCGGCTCCATGATCAATCGCGGCTTTTAATGCGGGAAGTGAACCGGCTGGACTCAGCAGTTCCATCATGTCAGGTTCCATAACTGATAAAGAGGCCCGATTGTAACGGCTGCTCTGCAGTTGTTTTTTGATTTGACCCCGTCAGCACGCTGGCCAATCATGCCTATAATGGCGCCATTGTTTTTGTCAGCTCTAATCACCATGCTCAAATCATTGCTTCACCGCGCCGTTTTACAAGCACCGAAAATTGTTCGATTGCCAATTCAAAAACTTCCTTTTGACTGGTACAGCCGACCACTGCAACTCGCTTTACAGCAATTACTTAAAGAACAACTAGCCGAAGGCGAACTTGATTTTTTAGAGCAGCGAACCTTACAAGTCGAAGTATCAGATCTGTCATTGGCTTTTATCATTACCCTTGATGATGATCAGCTCCAAGTCCTGCCACCATCGACTGATGCCGACGTTGTTTTTGCTGGTGATAGTGCCGACTTGTTGCTTGTGGCAGCGCGCCGGACCGACCCAGATACCCTATTCTTCCGTCGCCGATTATCGATTGCTGGTGACACCGAGCTAGGTTTAGCGGCAAAAAACATGCTGGATGCAGTAGACTGGGAGCAACTTCCCAAGTTGCTGATCACCATGCTCGATAAAACGGCAGCACTGGTTGAGCAGGCGCAACAAGCGGATAGTAATCCAGTGAATCAGGCGCATTCCGCGCAGGTTTAAGCCAGCCATCTGACGGACCGAATTTGTTATGCAGTCAAATCTTTGGACCCAACAAGCCATTCAGCTGATCGAAGCCGATTACCAACGCTCAGCGGATACCCACCTGATCAAACTCGATTTACCACCAGCACTTAACGCCACGTTATACCTGAAAGATGAGTCGACTCACCCAACAGGAAGCCTCAAACACCGGCTAGCACGGTCATTGTTTTTGTATGGTTTGGTCAATGGTTGGATCCGTCAAGATCGGCCGGTGATAGAGAGTTCTTCTGGCAGTACCGCGGTATCAGAAGCTTACTTTGCGCGTTTGTTGGGATTGCCTTTTTACGCCGTGATGCCCGCTTGCACATCAAAACAAAAGATTCAGCAAATTGAGCACTATGGTGGCATTTGTCACTTGATCGATCACAGCGATGTCTATCAGGCTTCGCGAGATCTAGCTGCCAAACTTGACGGTCATTACATTGATCAATTTACCTATGCCGAACGGGCAACAGACTGGCGCGGCAATAACAATGTTGCTGAATCGATGTTTCGTCAGTTAAGCCGCGAGCCAAGTCCTGTGCCAGATTGGGTAATAGTCAGCGCGGGCACTGGCGGCACCGCTGCAACGATTGGACGCCACATTCGCTATCAACAAATCAATAGTCGCCTGTGCGTTGCTGATCCGGAGAATTCGATGTTCTTCGATTACTTCATCAATGGCGATGATTCAATCACCACAAACAAACAGCCACGCATTGAAGGAATTGGCAGACCACGCGTTGAACCTTCATTTATTCCAACCGTGGTCGACGAAATGATTCGAGTGCCAGATGCTGCCTCAATCGCCACCATTCATGTACTTGAAAAATTGCTCAACCGTAAAGTTGGTGCCTCGACGGGTACTAACGTGTATGCCACCTTACAGCTATTAGCGAGCATGCCGAAGCGTTGCGAGCCAATCAGCATGTTGAGCATGATTTGTGATGCCGGTGATCGTTACTTAGATACATACTACAACCCCGAATGGCGGGCAGCGCAGCAAATCGATATCTCCGGCTATCAACAAATCGTTGAGTCCATTTTGCTAAACGGCGTGTTTCCGAGAGACTTTGCGACGCCCAAATCATTCGCCTCGCAATCACCTCAGTCATAAACCGCTATCAGCGTGAATGTTAGATTGCAGCAAGCTTTGTGAACTCAACACCAGATCGAGTCGCTACGAACACTTGCCGACCAGCTATAGTTATTTGATTAGAGTGCAATTTGCTGCATCGCCACTGCCTCGTTGCGACAGCGATTGAAATCAATTCCTGCTTTGTTGCGATCGGCCTTGGAACATGCGTGGTGCCATAAAACACATTGCTACCTCTGGTTGTCTATTGAGCGTTTGCTGCCCTCTTTCAGTGAATGCCGATGACGTTGATGTGTTCGAGTTGTCGCTTGATGAGCTGCTACAGGTAAAAATCACCACCAATACCCTAGACGAAAAAAGCGTTCAGACCATCCCTGCCCCTATCACTGTGTTCACTCGCAGCGACATTGAGTCATTGGGCGCTCGATATCTTCACCAGGTATTGGCATACGTACCCGGATATCAGGTCGCTCGCTACACCGTTCACCCTTACGAATACTCAGCAAGCGCAAGAGCTCTGAGCGACGGTTCTTCATCAAAAAAGATACTGTTTCTGCTTGACGGCCACGCAGTCAACGATCCTCGCTCCGGAAACTCGGTTAATCTGGCCAATTTCGCCTTACACCACATAGAACGCATTGAAGTGATCCGTGGCCCCGGTTCGTCAATCTACGGCAGTAATGCATTTACTGGCGTCGTCAACCTCATTACCCGCCAATCAACGCCACAGGTATCGCTCGCCACAGGCAATGAGCTCAACGGCGATTTGTTTGCCATGCACCGCATTGAGCAAGACAATTTCTCTGTTGATCTTCAAGCCAACATTACCGATTCTGACGGCGACAGCTATCGCCTCGACGATACCTTCTCGTCAGAGCAAATCACCACATCCGATCCATACTCACAGTTTTCATATCAGCTCAAACTCACCGCAGGCTCATCTTCAGTACTGTGGCATCACCGCCGATTGGATATGGATGATTTTTATCACGCCAGCCGGATCAGCAACCGTTACAACCAATCCCGATATGAGTCGATGTTTTTGCTAGCCGAACACGACGTGCTGTTGTTCGATACAGTGCAATCGACCTTTATCTTTGATGCGATTTACACTGATATCGAAAACAGTAATCAAAGCACACCAGCAGGTTCGTTTGCAGCAATTAGTGAACCAGCCAGCGAGGAGCCTCTTCACGGCACAGGCTATCTCGAATCAAATCGATTCAAACTGGGTTGGCATAACAATTGGCAAATCACCGACCACAGCAATGCTCAATTTGGTATTGATTGGCAGCGCAGCGAAGAAACTCGTGCCGAGGGTTATACCAACTTCAGCGTCGATGATGTGTTAAATCAGCAAATCCCTATCCGCTCCTATCCCGGCCGTGACAGTTTGGTCAAAGTCGGCGCAGAGGACTCTGCAACGCTCTATGGTGCCTATGTTCAACTGCAAACCAGTACTGGCGATTTTAACTGGATAGCAGGAGGACGATTAGATCACTATCGCGATTTCGGCAACCAATTTTCACCGCGTGTTGGTGCAGTCTATGTACCGTCAACAACATGGCAGTTCAAAGCGCTCTACGGCGAAGCATTCAGAGCGCCTGAATTGAGTGAAACGGGCTTGTTCACGGGGATCAGCCGCGCTGGCAACAAAGATCTGGACAGCGAGAAAATAAAGACCTTTGACCTCATCGCTCAATATGTCGACCCATCGATGATGGTCACCATCAATGGGTTTTATAATCGCTACTCGGACCCCATCGTTAGCGCCGAAATAGATGGTCGCACCAGCCTGACAAATGGTGATGATGAGCAAAGTAAAGGCGTTGAATCAGAGTTGATTTGGAGTGGCTGGCGCAATAGTCGAATTCGCCTGTCGGCAACTCATTTCTATGACTTGCCAGATTCAGCGTTTCGCGAATCAGATACCTTGGCGAGTGTGCAAATCAACCAACAAGTCGGCGATTTGCAACTCGGCCTCAGCGGTACATACCGTTCGGATCGCCAATCACTGACCAGTAGCGGTGACTTTATCAAGATTGATAGCTACTGGGCATGGAACGCTCAACTTCGGTACGTGTTCTCCTCTCAATGGGGCGTAAGTTTGGCTATAAATAATCTCGAGGACAAACAGCACACCAACCCATCGATTGCCGATGACTTGAACGGTGTACCTAACAAAGGACGTCACTGGGTCGTTGAAGTCACACGATCATTTGACTAATTAGCAAACAGATATGAAGCGAATTTTCTTTCAGGTAGTACTGATAGCGCTGATGCAATTGACGGCCCGGGACGTTTTCGGCGCGGTTAACGAATCGGATGTCAAAGCTGCGCTGGTCGCTAAGTTTACTGAATTTGTCAGTTGGCCGGGTAATCCACAACCTCTTGCAATTAGCTATCTTGGTGACGATGAAGCGCTTTGGCTGAGTTTGAATAAATTGGCAAATAAATCATCTCGACAACAACAATTTAGTCTCAACCGGCTCCGTAGCATCAATGATATTGATTCGCCCCACATACTCGTTGTTGCAGGCAGTCACAACAATGATGTTGGCCGAATTAATCATACCATCAGCCAGTCACCAACCCTGCTGATCACTGAAGATTTGCTTGATCAAACCCAGATAGGGATTAATTTCACCACCACGGAGCAGAACACCATCTCATTTAACCTCAATCGCTACAATCTGGTGTACCAAGGGTTATCGGTCGATCAGCAAATTGTGTTACTCGGCGGCTCAGAAATTGATGTCGCGACCATGGTCCGAGAAATGGCTCTCAGGTTATCCGAATCGAGCGACTTGATCGCTAAACTCAATCAACGGGTACAGCAGCTGGATGAATCGGTCGTTCAACGCCAAAGGGCATTAAACACTAAGGAACGTCTGCTAGCTGACAAAAACCAGCAGCTTGAACAAATCAATGCAGATTATGACAACGCTTCGAGCAAACTCTTGCGGCTAGAAACAACCGTCAGCGATCTTAACCAAGCGCTACAAAATGACCGCCGACAACTGGATGAAACGACTCAGCTTCTCGCCAGTAAACGACAAGAGCTAGAAACAAAACAGAACGAAGTAGCGCAGATATCAATCGATAAATCAGCTTTATCGGAGCAGATTGAAGCCAATCAACAGCAAATCGAGCACCAGCAACTGGTACTTACCGAGCTTGAACAAACCGTGATCGAATCGAGCACCGCTTTGGATCTGCAAAGCGATTTGCTCGAGCGGCAGACCACTGCGCTAGTGCTTGCCGTTGCAGGGCTATTACTGATTGCATCGGTCGCCGCCTTGCTGTGGCGTTTAGCAAATCGCAAGCAAGTGATGAATCGATTATTGGAGCAAAAAAACGCCGAACTAGCTGAAGTAAATACCCAACTTGTTAGCGCCCAACAACAGTTAGTCGAAGCGCAAAAAATGGCATCGTTGGCAAAATTAGTGGCCGGTGTTGCGCACGAAATTAATACACCGCTGGGAGTCGCTATAACGGCCACCAGCTATTTATCTCAAACCACCGAGGCACTGCTAGCAGATTTTCACTCGAATACGCTAAAACGTTCTTCGTTAAAAGAAGCGCTTGATGGTCAGATTTCCGCAGCCGAAATGGCGACCAGTAGTCTCAATAGAGCCGCAGAGCTGGTGCATACCTTTAAACAAGTTTCTCTTGCCCAAGTTAAAGAGATGCCGACTAAATTCGCTTTAGCTCCCTTTATCGAGCAGACCGTGAAGCATTTTCATCATCAATTTAAGCAACAACGAGTGGTCATAAAAGTTCACTGCGAACCTGGCAATATTGAGCTGATTAGTTACCCCGGATTGTTGTCTCAGGTCCTTACTAGCTTAGCGATCAATTCTGCTGTTCATGGTTTTGGTAAGACACCTGAGCCAGCCATTACCATTTCGGCCAATTGTGACAAGTTGGGCGTTACCATTCACTACGCTGACAATGGTTCAGGTATTGCTGAAGAGATACGAGAGGAAATTTTTGAGCCATTTTTTACCACCAACCGGCAAGCTGGTAGCACTGGCTTGGGGCTGCACATTTGCTTCAACCTAGTCACCCACAAAATGCAAGGCACGATCAACTGTTTGCCGACCGATCAAGGTGCACTATTTGCGATACACCTGCCCCATACTATTAGTGAGAGTCAGGAGCTAGAAGCTCAACCCACTAACTAACCTTTAAATGCTCTTGGATGTTGTTGTCCTGAATCGCCGATTTGCTCCCAACTGGCCTTTGACTCAACCCAAATATGGTGAGCGACGTTGAGATCATCAGCCCCTTCTGACAGCAAACCGACTGGCACATACATTCGCTTATTGTCATTGGCGCCAGGTAATGACGAACCACAGTGACAACAAAAGCTGGTTTGCCAATCATGCTCCGGTTTGTGCCAAGTTTTGATGGCAGTTTGGCCGCTGAGCCAATAGAAATTACCATTGGCCACCACAATCACCGCAATCCCACCACTGCCAGTGGCTTTGCGACAGATAGAGCAGTGACAAATGTACACATCGTTGGTTTCAGCGGTTATTTCGAAACTGACGGCGCCACAATTACATTCGCCTTTCATCTGCCCTTCCTTGTTTATTGAGTCGTTACGCTTGTACTAACTCTAGCAACGCTTCGACTGGGTGCTTGGGTTTAAAGCCTTCCATCCGCTTCACTTGTGAACGACAGCTGTAGCCGGTCGACAACACTTGATGTTGCGGCGTTTGCGCCATCGGTTCGGCCCAGCTCATGGCATACAGCTCTTTGCTGTTTTGCTGATTTGGCGCTTCGTGGCCATAGGTACCGGCCATGCCACAACAACCAACGGGCTGAGTTTTCACCTCACCGCCAAAGTGGTTGAAGATTTTTTGCCAATCACCATGGGTGGTCGGCAGATAAGATTTTTCGGTACAGTGGGCGAACAAGGTATAGCTTTTGTTCGATGGCGCTTGCGTTGGCAATGCAGACAATTGCGGCAACAACCACTCTTGCAACAGCATGACGTTAAACTCACCACGGGCGTCGCCCAACGCATGCTTGTATTCATCGCGATAGGTCATCACCAAAGCTGGATCGAGTCCAATCATTGGTAAATCGAGTGCGTGGAGTTCATTGAGAAACGCCGCTGCATCGGCGGCGGTTTTAGCAAACGCCGACAAGAAGCCTTTGATATGCTGCGGTTTGCCATTGGGTTTGAATGGCAGCAACACCGGCTGCTTACCCATCGCGGAAATAAACTGCACCAACGCTTCGACCACTTGAGCATCGTAATAAGTGGTAAACGGATCTTGGACGATTAATACCAGCTCTTTGCGAACCTCGGCTGACAATGATTTGATTTCATCAAGTTCAAACGCCAGCGCGGCGTTGTGGTGCAAACGCTGTTTCAACGTCGGTACCGAAAGTAATGGTAAATCCACCATACCAATGGTCTTTTCACTCAGCCAGCTGGTGAGCGAATTACCAACCACCGCGTTGGCCAACCGAGGCGCTTTGGCCATCAGTGGCGTGTACCACTCTGAGGTGGCAATCACGTAATCCCGCGCCGGCCGCTGGTAACGCTGATAATAAAGGTTCATAAAGCGCGCCCGGAAGGTTGGCACATCAACGTTAATTGGACACGCCGTAGTACAGGCCTTACAGGCCAAGCAGCCCTTCATGGCGTCCATCACTTCATGATTAAAGTCATCGCTGGCAGGCTCGAAAAAGCTCCGCTTCCACTTGGCGAATGTCGCTTTCGCTTGCGCCGTTAAGGAGCTGGACTGCTGCTCAAGGGTTGTTGGATCAGCACCGAGTTCCGTCACTTGTCGCAGCCATTCGCGCATTAAACCAGCGCGCCCTTTGGGGCTATGGCGGCGATCAGCGGTGACCTTGTATGACGGACACATTGGCGAAGTGACATCGTAGTTAAAGCACAAGCCATTGCCGTTGCAGTCAACGCTTTGGGTAAAGCTATCGCGGACATTCACTGGGATCTGGCGGTCATAACCACCGCGTTTCTTGGCATCAACCGACACTAACTGTTCATCGGAGTCAAACGGTGTCGCAATTTTGCCTGGGTTCATTCGATTCAGTGGATCGAACGCGCCTTTGATTTTACGAAGCTCGCTAAACAACTGCTCGCCAAAAAATTCTGGACCGTATTCTGAGCGATACCCTTTGCCGTGCTCGCCCCACATCAAGCCGCGATACTTGGCGGTCAGTGCCACCACCTGATCGGAGATCTGGCGCAGCAACACTTCTTGCTCTGGGTCGCACATATCCATTGCTGGGCGAACATGCAGTACGCCGGCATCAACGTGACCAAACATGCCGTATTGCAGATCATGAGAATCGAGCAAGGCACGAAACTCCATAATGAAATCGGCTAAATTTTCCGGCGGCACACAGGTATCTTCGGCAAAAGCAATTGGCTTGCGACTGCCTTTGGCTTTGCCCAGCAATCCCACGGCCTTTTTGCGCATGCCATAAATACGGTTGATACTCGCCAAATCACTGGTCAGCTGATAACCGATGACACCGGCTTGCTGGTTGGCGATCATGGCGTCAAGCTTGGCTGTCAGTGCGGCAACTTTCTGTTGATGGGCTTGCTCATCTTGGTCGGCATACTCGACCATGTTGAGTCCCTGCATATCATGACCAGCGACATCTTCAATGAGATCGCTGACCGAATGCCACACCACATCTTGCCGCGCCAGATTCAACACTTTTGAATCGACGGTCTCAACGCTAGTCGCGTTGGCTTCGACCATAGCCGGTGCATTGCGCAGTGCCGCTTCAAAGTCTGAGTATTTGACGTTCACTAGGGTGCGGATTTTGGGTAACGGTGTGATGTTGAACTTGGCTTCACAAACAAATGCCAGCGAACCTTCGGAGCCTGCAATCAGACGGCCAACGTCAACCTGCTCTTGCTCCCAATCAATGGCGTGTTTGAGATCATAGCCGGTCAAAAAGCGATTGAGTGGTGGAAAAGTTTGCTCGATCAACTCACGTTGCTGCTCGCAGCTTGCCAGCACTTGCCGATAAACCTGCGCTTCGGAGCCCTCGCCAGCCGCTTTAGCTCGTGCTTCAGCCAGTGACATGGCTTGGGTTTCGAGTAAGGAACCATCAGCAAGTACGGCTTTCACCGCCAGCAAGTGATCGCTAGTTTTACCGTAAACCAACGACCCTTGGCCGGATGCGTCAGTGTTGATCATGCCGCCAACGGTTGCTCGGTTTGAGGTTGATAAATCTGGGGCAAAGAAGAAGCCATGAGGACGTAATGCATCATTAAGCTTGTCTTTCACCAAGCCACCTTGCACCGTGACCCAGTTTTGCTCAGGGTTCACTTCGAGCACTTGATTCATGTGGCGCGACAGATCGACTACCAATCCGGGCGTCAACGATTGTCCATTGGTACCAGTACCGCCGCCACGAGGACCAAAGCGGACTGCATCAAATTCCGCGCGCGAAGCGATTTGACCGACTAATTGCACATCAGCAGTTGAGCGCGGGAACACCGCAGCCTGAGGGAGTTGTTGGTATACACTATTGTCTGTAGCAAGGCTAAGACGAGCGCCATAACTGGTTTCTATGTCACCACTAAATCCGGCCCGTTTAAGTTCGTCCAGATAACGAATGTAAAGCGGCTCAACAGATGCCTGAGGCGGCAAATAAGGAATAGTGGTTTGATCGGACACGAAAGCACTCCAGCGGTCATGTTGGAAACATGTTCTATGGCGGCGTCGGCTCACGTCAACACCGGCGAAAAATCAGGCGCACAATCTAGCAAATACGCCGCTTTTTCACCAGTGTTACGGCCACAGGCCGGAGTAGATCAAGACCGGCGTAGATCAAAGTTAGTCTTTCAATATCGACGGATCAGATTGGATAACCGTTAGCAATGCACGTTGCCCCACCGCCACGTTACGGTTTGGAAACACGATCGCTTCGCCATCATGCTCGGCAACAATCACGACGTTGCCGTCTTGTGCCAGTTGTTGGCCTTTTTTAAAACGACTGAAATTGGCCAAGTCATCGGCAAAGCACAGCGAGAAATCTTGCTGTTGACGATGAATGGCTCTAGTGACGCCAAACAGTTTGATGGTCTGTTCATTCAACGCCGGCGTCGGCCATTGGCCAAATAGCATTTGTTCAAGCAGCTGCTTCAGCGGCTCTAGCTTGCTCATGTCATTATCACCAAATGGCTTTACCTTCCCTAGCTCAATGGTAAATGCTTCGGCTTGATGATAGGCGTGACTATAGTGACTGAATGTTGTGGCTGGCGCATGGGATAGCAGCACAGTATCCACATCCGCTGCTTGTAAGCGCGCAACTGCGCTAAGACTAAAGCCCTCTTCGCTGTATGGGTAGACAGCAAAAAAAGGGTGCTCGGAATCGCGAATGGCAGTGTGCAAATCATAGTGAACGCGACGTTGGTGCGGCGCCGACAGACTAAAAAATTGGTCCACCATCCACATCAACTCGGCCGCTCTGCGTTGCTCTGGGTTGGCCGGTTGCAATTGCTTTTGTTGCGGGCTGAACAAGCGATTTAAGTTTTCATCAATAAAGCGGCTACCTTGCGCCACGGCTTTCGGGTTTCCGAGGATAAACAGCACCCGAGATTGCAGTCGACGAGGGACTTGCGATAGCTGCTTAATCATCGCCACGAGCAATTCAATGGGCGCCGTTTCATTGCCATGAATACCACAAGACAGCACAATGGCACGGTCACAATTGCGACTATCAGCCGATCTTGCCGGTTCGACCAGCAACACGCCTTCGTCGAGCCACTGCCATAGATTAATGTCATCCTGCCATGATTCACCCGGAGTCATCTCATGACCTAAGGTGGCTTCCAACAAATCAAATGCCTTCATGATTTGTTCTTCCTCTTTCCACAAGTAGCCAATACTGGAGCGTCGTTGCTCAATCGCTTTATCAAGCCATATTAATGTTACAACAAAGTCACGGTATGTACGGGATCTTGACAAATGATTGCTGTTTTTAATGTAACGACCAAATGACAAGTAAAATTCACTGGCCAGTGCTTTCAGCCCCGAGCTCATAACGGTATAGTTGCGCCTTTGACCAAAAACAATAGCCAGATAACCATAGCCACATGTTTAAAGACAATCCGCTGCTGGCGCAGCTGAAACAAGAAATACGTGAAACTCTGCCAACCGCAGAAGGTACCATCAAAGCGACAGCAAAAGGCTATGGCTTTTTGGAAGTAGACCGAAAAACCAGTCACTTTATCGCTCCACCTTTTATGCGAAAGGTCATGCATGGCGACAAAGTCAGTGCTGTGATTCGCACCGAAAATGGTAAAACTCAAGCTGAGCCTGAAAAACTGCTGCAACAATCAGTAACCCGTTTTGTGGCAACACTTGGTAGTCGCAACGGCAAGTGGTTTGTGACCCCAGAAAATCACAACATTAACCTCAACATCAACGCCAGAGCGGATCTTCAAGTACCTGCTAAATTGGCCGATGGCGATTGGGTTCTGGCCGAGTTAAAGCGTCACCCTCTTAACGGCGACAATAGTTTTTACGCCCACATTGTCCATAAAGTGGCCGATAAAAACGATCCTTACGCCGCGTGGCAATGTACCTTGGCACGCCATGATTTACCTGTGGTTGAGCCTGAACTACCAGAGCAATTGGATATCATTGACGAAGGCTTGCCGCGTCAAGACCTCACGGCTGTGCAAATGTTCACCATTGATAGCGCGTCAACTCGTGATATGGATGACGCCCTCGCTATTGAAACGACCGACAATGGCTGGCGGCTAACCGTCGCAATTGCCGATCCAACCGCATACATCGAGGCAGGTTCAACACTTGATGAAGCGGCGAAAGAGCGTGCTTTTACCGTTTATTTGCCCGCTCGCAACATCAGCATGATTCCTTCTCGGTTAAGTGAGGAGCTGTGCTCTCTGGTAGCCAATGAAGATCGCCCTGCCGTAGTTGCAACGCTCGATATTGCGAGCGATGGTGCGCTTATCGGCGAACCACAAATCTGTTTGGCCACCGTCCGCTCTCATTACAAGCTAGCCTATGATGAGGTATCAGATTGGCTCGAACAAAGCGGTAGTTGGCAACCGGCCAATGACGACATCAAAGCGCAACTTGAGGCCTTGCAGGCGATGACCAAGGCTCGGGTGGCGTGGCGCAATGAGCATGCCATCACCTTCCCTGATCGCCCCGACTACCGTTTTGAGTTGAATGACGATGCCACGGTGAAGGCAATTCATGCCGATCATCGCCGTATCGCCAACAGCATGATTGAAGAGTCGATGATCGTTGCCAATATTGCGGTGTCAACTTGGCTGCAACAAAAAGCACAAGGCGGCATTTACAATGTTCATCTCGGTTTTGAAGATGAACAGCTGGACACTGCAGTGACCTTAATCACCGAAAATGGTGGTGATGCAACCAGCGAATCATTGAAGTCATTGGATGGTTTCTGCCGCTTACGCCGTTGGTTAAACGAGCAAGAGACAGGTTACCTCGACTCGCGTTTACGAAAGTTCCAAAGTTTCAGCGAAGTGGCGATCCAAGCAGGGCCTCACTTTGGTATGGGCTTAAACTGCTATGGCACTTGGACATCACCGATTCGCAAGTATGGCGACATGATCAATCACCGTTTAATCAAAGCGGTACTGCGTCAGGACGCTGAGTTAACTTTGCCAAGTGAAGTTGATGCTGAGCATCTGACAGAGCGCCGCAAGCGCAACCGTTTCGCGGAACGCGACCTCTCAGACTTCTTGTACACTCAATACTTACACACTGCGCTGAGTGACAAAACCGAGTTTGATGCTGAGATCTTTGATATCAACCGCGGTGGCATGAGAGCCCGCTTGATTGCCAATGGCGCCATGGTATTCATTCCAGCCCCGACGCTACATTCGGACAAAAAACAAGTTCAGGCCAATGCCGATGAAGGCTTGATATCGATTGAAGGTGAAGTGAAGTACCGCTTGGCCGATGCGGTGAAAGTCCGCCTCAGTGAAATCAAAGCGGTCAGTCGAAGCTTAGTGGCTGAAATCATCTAATCTTGCCACCAACTGAAAAGGGCGCCGATTGGCGCCCTTTTTAATGCCCTATTGGTCCTATTACTCGTCAATCGCTCGGTGTTGCGCCGGAAACTGAATGACAAACTGACAGCCCTTGTCCAAATTAGCCACTGATACCCGGCCATTTAGCTTGGCATGAACCAAGTTAAACAAGATATTCATGCCCAATCCAGAACCACCTTGGCCGCGTTTGGAAGTGACAAATGGATCAAACACCCGGTCAATGATTTCCGGAGCAATGCCATGGCCATCATCGCGATAGGTAAAACACATACCTTCGTCGTTTACCGTCAACGCCATATCGATTTGGCCTTCACTGATACCTTCAAAGCCATGCTTGTGCGAATTGACCATTAGATTAGTCAGTATTTGATGCCAAACACCTGGGTATGTGGTGAGCTCAATATTGTCGGCAACATCGACACTGATATGGTAATTCTCTCGCTTAAACACAGTACGAATAGTCGCCACACTCTCGAGCAGTAGCTCTTTCATGTTGCAATCAAGCAAGGTGTCATTAGATTGATTGACCGCAACCGATTTGAAATTGCTGATTAACTCCACCGCCCGACGCAAACTGTTATCGATCATGTCGCAGGATTCAGTTTGCAATGACAGAAAACTATTGAGCTTGCCTTTGGTGAGCGTGCCCTGCTCCATGTCTGAAACGATGTTCTGCAATCGCGCAGTGACATTGGAATTAGCGGTGACACAAACCCCTAATGGCGTATTAATTTCATGGGAAACACCGGCAACCAAGCTACCTAACGAAGCCATTTTCTCAGATTGAATCAAGCTATCCTGGGCCATTTTGAGCTCTTCAATCGACTCCTCGAGCAAGCGAGTACGCTCCTGAACTTTGGCCTCAAGTCGAACATTCATTTGTTGCACTTGTGCCTCAGCCTGTTGCCGCCGCACCACATCTCGGCGCAGTGTTTCTCGCATCTGATTAATGGATTGGGCGAGTTCATCGAGTTCATCAGTGCCGATCCGGCGCCGATCTAAGGTCAATGGTTTACTGAGATTATCGATGCTCAATTCGCGACTATAGCTGGCGATTCGGTAGACGTGACGAGTGATCAGGTAATACACCAATGCGCCAATAAACAGCGCCACAATCAAAGTGGTACTAAACTGGCTGAGCAGGATAAAACCTGCTTTAGTTTTCAACTGGTTATAAATGTCGCCATAATGCGCTTCAACCAGCAAGGTACCGATGTGCTGGCCTTCGTACAGCAGCTCAAATGACTTTGCGACGTCAGTCCGCAAGGTACCATCACCAGCTTCATAGACTTGCCCCAATGGCGAGGTAATTTTGGCGTAACTAATATCAGGCAGATTGACGATGCCAATCAGGTGCTGAGCCACGATGTCGTCGTTGAAGTCCCAAAGGTTGAGAATCAACGATTCGAGCTGACTCGATTCAATGGATTCAAACCGCAATTTGATGTTCTCAAGGTCATAAACATAATCGCGGTAAATTTGCGCCGCAGTCGAAAACAGCGACAGAATCGAGCTGCAGATAATGATATAAATCAGAACTTTGCGTCCAAGCTTGTTACTACTTCGATGAGGCGCGCTGTTTTTCAATTCCATTAGGCCCTGAGCTGCGATAAGGAAAATGATTCAATAGATGAAATTGCCATGTTCGGCGCTCGAACACAACTTTCCAACACCTTTAGGACGTTATTATAGAAGCCGGTCACACCAGTTGCTGCTTGAAATTTGAGTGCTCACTCTAAGTTCGCAATCATGATGGAACTGTAACCATAAAAAAAGCCACCCGAAGGTGGCTTTTTAGTCATTCAGGGACGTCTTATTTGACGTCACACTTTTTCAAGCTCCAGATGCGATCGACATAGTCTTCAATCGAACGGTCTGAAGTGAATTTACCCATTTGCGCAGTGTTCAGAATCGCGCTCTTGGCCCAAGCTTTCTGATCTTTGTACATCTCGTTGGCACGTTTGTGTGCTTCAGAGTAGCTTTCAAAGTCAGCCAATACTAGGTATGGGTCGCCACCGTCTAGCAAGCTGCGCTTGATAGCAGACAATGCGCCTGGTTCACCTGGTGTGAAGTAGTCGGTATCCAACCAGTCCAGAACGGCTTTGATTTCTGGGTTACCGTAGTAGTAATCCCATGGGTTGTAGCCCTTGGCTTTGGTTTCTTTCACTTCATCAACTGATAGACCGAAGATGAACATGTTTTCTTCGCCAGCTTCTTCGGCGATTTCGATGTTCGCACCGTCCATCGTACCCATAGTCAGGGCACCGTTCAGCGCCATCTTCATGTTACCAGTACCAGATGCTTCGTAACCGGCAGTTGAGATTTGCTCTGACAAATCAGCCGCTGGGATCAGCTTCTCAGCCAAGCTGACGCGGTAGTTCGGCAGGAATACCACTTTCAACTTGTCTTTGATGCGTGGATCGTTGTTGATACGGTCAGCAACTTTGTTGATAGCGAAGATGATTTCTTTCGCTAACTTGTAACCAGGAGCAGCCTTGGCACCAAACAGGAATACCATTGGGTGGAAGTCCATGTTTGGATTTTCCAACAAGCGACGGTACAAAGCCAAAATGTGCAGCAGGTTCAAGTGCTGACGTTTGTACTCGTGCAAACGCTTAATCAGAACGTCAAAGATTGCATCTGGCGATACTTCTACACCGGTCAATTCACGAATCGTGTTAACCAATTCCAGTTTGTTCTCACGCTTGGCTTGCATGTACTTTTTCTGGAATGCTGCTTTATCAGCATATGGCTTCAACGCAACCAGTTTGTCGAGCTGACCAGGCCAGTCGCTACCGATTGTGTCGCTGATGAGCGAAGACAAGCGTGGGTTACAAGCTTTCAACCAACGACGAGGAGTTACACCATTAGTTACGTTAACGAATTTCTCAGGCCACATTTCGTAGAACTCTGGGAACAAGTCAGCTTTAACCAATTCTGAGTGAACCGCAGCAACACCGTTAACTTTGTAAGAACCAACCACACACAGGTTACCCATGCGGATCATGCGTTGCGCGCCTTCTTCGATCAGTGACAACTTGATCTTCTTGGCGTCATCGCCTGGCCATTGAGCTTCTACTTCGTCCAAGAAGCGGCGGTTGATTTCGTAAATGATTTCCAAGTGACGTGGCAACACGCGCTCGAACAGGTACACAGGCCACTTCTCTAATGCTTCTGGCAGCAAAGTGTGGTTGGTGTAAGCGAACGACTGCTGACAAATTGCCCAAGCGTCTTCCCAGTTCAAACCTTCTTCGTCCATAAAGACGCGCATCAGTTCAGGAATCGCCACTGTTGGGTGAGTATCGTTCAACTGAATCACGATTTGCTCAGCATACTTGCTGAAGTCATCGCCATGAGCACGCTTGTAGCGACGCATGATGTCTTTTAGTGAACAGGCACAGAAGAAGTACTGCTGAACCAAACGCAATTGCTTACCAGCTTCAGTTTCATCGTTCGGGTAAAGAACTTTAGAAACAGTTTCAGCCAGGTTTTGCTCGCCTTGTGCATCTTTGTATGCACCAGCGTTGAATGCATCCCAGTCAAAGAATTCTGACGCGCGGCTTTCCCACAAACGCAGAATGTTGACGGTCGTGCCTTTGTAGCCAACGATTGGAATATCCCATGGCACACCTTTGATGACGCTACCTGGGTGCCATACTTTGCGCAGGCTACCATCGTTTTCAAATACTGTCTCAACGTAACCGAATAGCGGTACTTCTTGAGTTGATTCTGGGCGGCAGATTTCCCATGGGTTACCGTACTCACGCCAAGAATCTGGGCGCTCAATCTGACGGCCTTGTTGGATAGTTTGGCGGAACAAACCATGCTCGTAATGGATGCCGTAACCAATTGCTGGGTAGTTCAAGCTTGCCAAAGAATCGATGAAGCAAGCAGCCAAACGGCCCAAGCCACCGTTACCCAAAGCCATATCTGGCTCTTCTTCAGCCAGATCAGTAATTTCGTGACCCAGTTCTTTCAATGCTTGCGCAGCATTTTCAAACAGGCCAAGGCTTTGCAGGTTGTTACCCATCAAACGACCCATTAAGAACTCAAGTGACAGGTAGTGAACCGCACGAGTATCTTTGTTGAGGTGAGTTTTTTGAGTTTGGCTTAGACGTGAAAAGACAAGTTCGTTCACCGCTGCTGCAGTAGCACCCCACCATGCTTTGTCAGATGCTTTTTCAGCATCAGTACCCAAAGTGGTGTTGAGGTTACGAACAATACTTTCTTTAAATTGTTCAACAGAAACATCAAGAGCGAAACCTTCAGCTGCTGGAGCTGGGGCCGCTTTTTTTGCAGTGGTTGTTTTTTTGGTGGTCGTAGTTTTCTTGCTGGCAGTAGTAGTGCCAGTAGCCTTTTTCGTTGCCATACCAAGTACCGTCCTAATAGATGATTACCTAAAACTGGGGATTTAGAGGAGGAACATCAGTTCCAGTTCCAATCTAAATACTGCTGGCAACATAATAGACGGCATATCCGGCGCCGCAAGTGACTTTGATCACTCAAAAATCAACTTACAACAACCAAAAACAACCACAGCAATTGATGAAGTGGTTGTTTTTGGTTTAGCTAAGGGTTCAAATGATTACAACCCTGCTTTGGCGAAAGCGGCAGCCACGATTTCTTGGGCTTCCTGCTGGATTTGAGCCAAGTGCTCTTCACCAACAAAACTCTCTGCATAGATTTTGTAGATTTCTTCAGTACCGGATGGACGGGCGGCAAACCAGCCTTTTTCTGTCACAACTTTCAAGCCGCCTATCGCTGCACCATTGCCAGGAGCATGGGTAAGCTTAGCCGTAATCGCATCACCTGCAAGGCTATCTGCTTCAACCATATCTGCGGACAAGTTTGACAACACATCTTTTTGCGCAGAGCTCGCCGGGGCATCAATTCGTTTATAGACTGGCGCACCAAATTTTTCTACTAAATCAAGGTAATGTTGGCCAGGATCTTTACCGGTAACCGCAGTAATTTCGGCCGCCAACAGTGCTAAAATAATGCCGTCTTTATCGGTACTCCAAACCGTGCCATCCTTGCGTAAGAACGAAGCACCCGCACTCTCTTCACCGCCAAAACCAAAGTCGCCGGTGTAGAGGCCATCAACAAACCACTTAAAGCCTACAGGAACTTCTTTAAGGTTTTTGTTCAACGCATCGGCAACGTAGTCAATCATCGAACTGGAAACCAAAGTTTTGCCGATCGCTAGATCATCTGCCCATTGCGGACGATTGGTGTAGAGGTACTGAATGGCAACGGCAAGATAATGGTTTGGGTTCATCAAACCGACTGATTTAGTCACGATACCGTGGCGATCGTAGTCTGGGTCGTTTGATACCGCGACGTCAAAATCATCTTTCAGGTCAATCAAGCTGGCCATCGCATATGGCGATGAACAATCCATCCGGATCTTGCCGTCTTTGTCGAGTGTCATAAAGCTAAAGGTAGGGTCGACTCGATCGTTGACGACTTGGATGTCCAAGCCATAGGCTTCAGCAATAGCAGGCCAAAACGCGATACCTGAACCACCCATTGGATCAACACCAATTTTAACGCCAGCTTTTTTAATCGCTTCCATATCAATGACGTTCTTTAAATCAGCCACATAAGGTGTGACATAGTCGTACTCGACACACTGAAGTGATTCCCAAGCCTCATCAAATGGGGTGTAACCAATGCCTTCAAGATCAGCAGCGATAAGCTCATTGGCGCGATCTTGAATCCACTTGGTTGCGGTGCTGTCGGCTGGGCCGCCATTTGGTGGATTGTACTTGAAACCGCCATCCTGTGGCGGATTGTGAGATGGTGTAATCACCACGCCGTCAGCCAACCCTTCTGGCTTATTGGCGTTGTAGGTCAAAATGGCGTGCGAAATCACAGGTGTTGGCGTGTAACCACGTCCTTCTTGTACCCGCACTTCAACACCATTGCCGACAAATACTTCGATGGCAGTACAGAATGCGGCTTCAGACAGTGCGTGAGTGTCCATCCCCAAGTACAGCGGGCCTTTAGTACCCTGCTCATTGCGATAGTCAACAATCGCTTGGCTGATGGCAAGGATGTGAGTTTCAGTAAACGACTGCTTCAAACTAGTGCCACGGTGACCAGAAGTGCCGAATGCCACTTTATGTTCACCATTTTTCGGATCAGGTTTAGACAGGTAATAGTCCGTTAACAAACGGGGAATACTACACAAATCTTGAGTTTGAGCTTTTTGCCCTGCTCTTGGATGAATAGCCATGGAGTTTCCTTGGATTTTTTTACAAATAGTTGATCAGCTGTGATTGTCGCGTAGCATCCAGGCCAAGCACTTGACACACCTCTGAAAGAATCGCTTTTTTCTTATCGGTATTGTTATTAGTGACAACCCAATATGGCGAACCTTCAATCGCCTTGGGGTTAGTACTGCTGCCAGCAGCTAACAATTCATTTTTGCTTGCAGCAAAATATAGTCGGTCACGCCCGCGAATCGATAACACGGCAGCAAAAGCGGCCGGGGATTGCTGATGCAGGTGCGACAAAATGATTAAGAATCGGCCAACCACACCTTTCTGACTAGCGAGAGTTTGCTCATCAAGATCAGCGCAATCGAAGTGGACAGCAGGCGTTTCAACTTGCTCTGTCTCTACTACCGGTGGTTGCGGAGCCGTTTCAGTCGAAGTCGTGGGCATCAGTAAGCGACGGAGGATATCCGAAGCGCTCTCGCCAATTTGTTGGGTTTGGCTGGCAATGTACTGATACAAATCATCATCAACTTCAATGGTTTTCATACGTTGGACTCTGGATTACGAATGGGTTCGGTCGAATGGCTCCTAATTATACATAGTTGCATGCGAGCCCCAAACACAATTAGACATTGACCAATTATCATTGCTGCCAAGTGATAAATCGTCATAATACTGGGCAAATATGTCACTGCTAATGATCAATGCTGCACTTCAAAGACTCCGGCTCGGGACCTGCTGTGATCCTCATTCATGGCCTGTTCGGTGACCTCAACAACTTAGGCAATCTGGCGCGTGAATTACTCGCTAACAACTATCGTGTGATTCAGTTGGATACCAGAAACCATGGCTTATCACCAACAATTGCAGGTATGACATACCTGCAACAGGCCGATGATCTGGCCGAGTTAATTACCACTCTGGAGCTACAATCCGTCAGTCTGGTTGGTCATTCGATGGGTGGTAAAATTGCCATGGCCTATGCCCTGGCAAACCCACAGCAAGTGCAGCAATTAGTGGTCGCAGATATTGCCCCGGTGCCATACCAGAGCCATCATCAGCAGGTGATTGCCGGGCTCAAATCACTGTGGCAACAACCAACCTCAACACGACAACAAGCAGATCAGTTGCTGAGTGACTTTGTTGATGATGTCGGTGTCCGCCAATTTTTGTTGAAAAACCTCAGTTGGCGTGATGGAGAATGCCACTGGAAACTGCGCCTCGAGCAAGTACTAGCTGGCTATCATGATGTCATTGACTGGCCGTCTACTGAGCACAGTTACTCAGGCCCAACCTTGTTTATCAAAGGCACTGAGTCTGACTACATTTTGGCCGAACACCGGCCAGCTATTGGACGACATTTTCCCAACAGTAAAGCCAAGCTGATCAGTCACGCGGGCCACTGGTTGCACGCCCAAAAGCCTGGCGCCTTTAATCGAATTGTTGCGACTTTCTTATCAGCCAATGGATGATAGCCAAGGGCTTGTGATATAGTCGCGCCTCTCATTTTTTGAATCGTTTACTATGCAGTCAAACTGGCTAATTGAACACTGGCAACAAATCGAAACTTTGGGCCTATACCTGTTTTTCGCCGTACTATTCTTTTTTATCGGCATGGCCATCTATGATGTGCTGAAACGGGGTGAGGTGCCTGCTTTTGGTCGTGCCATTGTCTGGCTGGTTCTGTTTCTCGGTTGTGCTGGTTTTATCGCCAAAGGCGTGATTAAGGCTTTTTTCACCGCGACCGGAACGGGAGGTTAAAGCCTTGGCAAAACAATTAGCAGATCGCACTACAATAGATCTGTTTAGTGAAGAAAAGCGGCCAGGCCGGCCGAAAACGAATCCTCTACCGCGTGAAGTGCAGATCAAAATCAATAAACGCAATCAATTGCGTCGTGATAAGAACAATGGTCTGAAGCGCGTTGAACTAAAGCTTCACGCCGATATGGTAGAGCAACTCGACAACCAAGCCAAAGCACTAGGACTAAGTCGAGCGGCATATATAGAGCAGCTACTGCGTCAAAACATGAATGACAGCGATAGCAAATAGAATATTGATCGTACCTAGATAACAAAGCAGGAATGAACCATGTCACTGGTGGGAATTTTTTTCGGTAGCGACACCGGCAATACAGAAAACGTCGCCAATATGTTGCAAAAAGAAATAGGTAAAAATATTTGCGATGTCCATGATATCGCCAAGGCAACAAAAGAAGATATCGACCAATACAGCTTTTTGCTGTTTGGCATCCCAACTTGGTATTACGGCGAAGCACAATGTGACTGGGATGATTTTTTCCCTGACCTGGAGGCTTTGTCGTTTGAAGACAAATTGGTTGGTATTTTTGGTTGTGGTGATCAGGAAGACTACGCCGAGTACTTCCTTGACGCCATGGGTATGATTCGCGACATCGTTGAAGCTCGCGGCGCTACGCTGGTTGGACTTTGGCCAACTGAAGGGTATGATTTCGAGGCATCTAAAGGCCTAGCAGATGACAACCATTTTGTCGGACTTGGCATTGACGAAGATCGTCAGCCGGAACTGACTGATGAACGAGTGAAAACTTGGGCAGCACAGATTTACCAAGAAATGTGCTTAGAAGAATTACAGTAATCGCCTGAATATGTTTCATATTGTTCGCAAGTTATTGCACTAATTCAGAAATTTTTATTTGCTCTGAATCAGAAAACGCAACGCTTGTCGGTTTATTTTAGCTAGCCACCCTCTATAATGGCTCAATCTTGAAGAGCCCCACAAAGGCAACACCATGACGGATGAAAACTTGGCCCTTAAAAAAGCGGGCCTGAAAGTGACACTGCCACGCATTAAGATTTTGGAAATGCTGCAAGTGCCAACTAATCAGCACATCAGCGCGGAAGATGTATACAAGAAACTCATCGATCAAGGCGAAGAAATCGGTTTGGCGACAGTGTATCGAGTGCTGAACCAGTTTGATGATGCAGGCATCGTCACCCGCCACCACTTTGAAGGCGGCAAATCAGTGTTTGAACTGGCTAGCCAAGATCACCACGACCATTTGGTGTGTCTGGACTGTGGCAAAGTGATTGAGTTTTCCGACGATGTTATTGAGCAACGTCAGCATGAAATTGCCAAAAAGCACAATATTACCTTGACCAACCATAGCTTGTATCTATACGGCCGCAGCGTTGATGGCCAGTGTGATCATGGCGACTGTGACTAATAAATCGAACGCATAAAAAAACGGCCGAAATGGCCGTTTTTTTTTCGTCTTTTATTCGCTACTTGCGCCGCTTTATCACCACTGTCCCGCCTATCATATCATGCCAGCCGCGTTTGCGTTGTTCAAACGCCACCCAGATAAAACCAAGCATTAACACTAGCGTTGACGGAATGTAGCCCAAATAGCGCAACACCGCTTGTTTGATGCTGATCGAATCAAAACTGTCTTTATCGACCACCGCTAAACCAAGCAAAAGCTTACCAGGCGTACCAGCAAACTTAACCCAGAGGAAGATGGTCAGTACCGCAGGCACGACGTTGTTAATCAGCGCATCCAATATTGAAGTAGTTAAGTCCGGCGTCTTTTCAACATCCGCTGGAACAAAGTATTCAACACCGAATAGCAGAACCAGCACTGGCCCTAAGATTAACAGTAATAAGGCACTGTCAATCAGCACCGCCACCAGGCGGAGCCAAAAGCCAGCGTACTGAACTTCGTCTTGTTGTTTGACGTCGCTTTCCAATTCCATAATCGACTTTCCTTGCAAGCTGGCTATCGAAATCGCAAAGGGGCAGACAACGCCCCTATGCGCTAGTGATTAGCCACCGATCTTGGCCCAAGTATCGCGCAAACCAACGGTACGGTTAAACACCAGCCGATCCATGTTGGCACTATCGCGACAAAAATAGCCCTCGCGCTCAAACTGATAGGCTATTTCAGCTCCTGCATCGGCTAAGCTCGGTTCGATGACAGCATGTTTGATGACCAATGAATCACTGTTCAACACCGATGAAAAATTATCTTCCGCGCCAGGGTTTGGAACGGTAAACAAGCGATCGTACAGACGCACTTCGGCTTGCAGGCCGTGCTCGGCAGAAACCCAATGAATGACGCCTTTGACCTTACGACCATCGGCAGGATTTTTGCCTAAAGTATCTTGGTCATACGTACAATAAACCGTCGTTACTTGGCCGCATTCATCGGTGTCAAAGCGCTCAGCTTTGATCACATAGGCATTGCGCAATCGCACTTCTTTGCCCAGTACTAGTCGCTTGTACTTCTTGTTGGCCGATTCTCTGAAATCGTCACGATCAATAAACAGCTCGCGGCCAAAAGGTAGCTGCCGCTCACCCAGTTCTTCCTTGGTTGGATGAACTGGCGCTTGGAGGGTTTCAGTTTGCCCTTCAGGGTAGTTTTCAATCACTACCTTGATGGGATCGATAACCGCCATAGCGCGGGGCGCATTGTCATTGAGATCCTCGCGAATACAGGCTTCAAGCATGGCCATTTCAACCATATTCTCTTGCTTGGTCACACCAATACGAGCAGCAAATTCACGCAGGCTAGCCGGTGTATAACCTCGGCGGCGTAAGCCAGCAATGGTTGGCATTCGGGGATCATCCCAACCCTCTACGTGACCATCTTGGACCAAGGCACTGAGTCGACGCTTCGACATCACTGTGTATTCAAGGTTTAGCCTTGAGAATTCGTACTGACGCGGACGACTGTCGATGGTGATGTTGTCCAACACCCAATCATACAACGCCCGGTTATCTTGAAATTCCAGAGTACAGAGCGAATGAGTGATATCTTCCAAGGCATCCGAAATGCAGTGGGTAAAGTCATACATCGGATAGATGCACCACTTGCTGCCCGTTTGATGATGGTCAGCAAAGCGGATGCGATAGATCACCGGATCGCGCATGCAGATAATCGGGCTCGACATGTCAATTTTGGCTCGCAAGCAGCACTCACCCTCTTTGTATTCGCCATTGCGCATACCAGTAAATGCCGCCAAATTGTCCTCAATTGGAGTATCGCGATAAGGACTGTTCTTGCCGGGCTCTTTGAGCGTGCCGCGATATTCACGGATTTGCTCAGGCGTCAGGAAGTCGACATAGGCTAAGCCTTTCTCAATTAGCTCAATGGCGTACTGATGCAATTGGTCAAAGTAGTTGGAGGAGTAGCAAACATCACCACTCCACTCGTATCCCAACCAGCTAACGTCGCGCTTGATACTATCAACAAAGTGCTGTTCTTCTTTCTCAGGATTGGTGTCATCGAACCTCAGGTTGCATTGGCCCTGATAATCTTCAGCAATGCCAAAGTTTAAACAAATCGACTTAGCATGGCCGATGTGTAAATAGCCATTGGGCTCAGGAGGAAAGCGTGTGTGTACGCTTGAATGCTTACCTTCAGCCAAATCACGATCAATGATTTGACGGATGAAGTTGCTTGGCTTTGGCGCAGGAGCCGCCTCTGACATGGGATATCCTCTAACTAACTACTAAGCAAAATTACGACCGCTAATCATCTACCATTGCCTGTGCAAAAACAACAGCGACAGTAGTGATTTATTGGCGTTTTACGGATAGTTTTGATTACAACCGCACTCGCCATTAAAAATTCACGTTAAACCTCTCGGACCCCGCGTTTTAAGCCCCACACGAGCAGGGCAAAAACCAAGCTTGATGTCATTAGTCCAGCAGTTACCGAGCCACTCGTGCCCATCACGGCATAACCAACGGCGCTAACAATAGCGACAAGAACAGCATAAGGCAGCTGAGTCCGAACGTGTTCAATATGATCGCAGCCCGCGCCTGTCGACGACAAGATAGTAGTATCCGAGATAGGAGAGCAATGGTCGCCGAACACCGCACCAGCCAGCACCGCCGCTAACAATGGCAGCATCATCGCAATGTCTGTGGCCGCCGCCATGTCGCCGGCAATTGGCAACATGATGCCGAAGGTACCCCAGCTAGTACCAGTGGCAAAAGCCATGATACCGGCGAGCACAAACAGCAATGTTGGCAGCCAGTTTGAAGCAATCGAATCACCAACAAACGACGCCAAGTAGGCGCCGGTTTTGAGGTCGCTAATCACCGAGCCAATACACCAAGCAAAACACAATACGATAATGGCGCCACGCATAGAATTAGCACCAACAACCAAGCTGTTACCAAGCTGGCTCAGTTTAGGTTGTTGGGGCACCAGCATGGCAATAGCGACAATAAGTGCGACCACGCCACCAATAATCAACGACAAACCAACGTCAGTGTTCTCCAACGCGGTTAACGCCGTTAGTTCACCGCCATCAGCCAACACCGTTTGAGTGCCAGTTGCAATCAATGCCACGACAGTCGCCATGACCAGCACAGCAATCGGCACCAGTAGCCCTGCAACATGACCGTTTGCTAAAGGCGGCAGCTGATCATCAGCGAGCGTTTGCTGAATACCACCAACATCGCCACTTAGTGCTTTGCGCTCACAGGCCTTCATGGCCCCCAAGTTAATCGGCCAAATCGCCACAACCACCACCAAAGCGATGGCAAAAATGGCATAGAAGTTCATTGGGATCATGGCGACAAAGGCATGCAATGGCGAGATATCTGTAACGTTATGAGTGAGCAGGATGCCGCCAATGACAGCGATGATGTAAGCTCCCCAGCTCGATATCGGCATTAGCACACACATTGGCGCCGCCGTCGAATCAAGTAAGTAGGCCAACTTGGCCCGGGAAGTTCGGAGTTTGTCTGTGATTGGGCGGCTGACGCTACCAACCGCTAAACTATTAAAGTAGTCATCAATAAAGATCACAATTCCTAGGAACACCGTCGTTAAGCGAGCGCCGCGGGCAGTTTGAATCCGCTTGATGGCCCAATTGGCAAACGCCTGAGTCGCGCCACTCAATGATAACAAACTGGTGAGCATGCCGAGCAGCAGCAAAAAACCAACGATATAGAGATTCCAGCTATTCAGTTCGCCGTCAGCCCAAACCAGCCCCGTTACTTTGCTCCACAGCAGGTCAACGCTTCGCAACAGATCACCGCCAGCTAGCAAGCCAACTCCGGCAAGGATACCGAGAGCCAGCGACGGCACCACGCGTCGGCTCACAACCGCAGCACTCAGCGCTAAAAACGGCGGTAACAGCGACCACGCTGACTCAGCAAAATTCATCGAAAAAAGTCCTCAGATAAGTCCATCAGGCCGAAGTTTGGCACGAATTGCGAACAAGTTGAAAGTTTGGGCCTTAGATGGACTTCGGGGACCGTAAAAGGTTCCCTATCGTTGTTGTTCATGAGCAAGCGACAGTGGGCCAATAACTATGGCCCACTGTTTTTGCGCTATTTGGCTATAGCTTGGCCGCCAATTCTGCGCCCTGACGAATAGCGCGTTTGGCATCCAGCTCTGCCGCTTCATCTGCACCGCCAATCAAGTGCGGGGCAAAACCAGCTTGCTGCAGGGCATGATAAAGATTGCGATCTGGCTTCTGACCCGCACACACAATCACACTATCGACCTCCAATAAACGCGGCTCGCCGTTGATCGCCAAGTGCAAACCTTGTTCGTCGATACGTTGATACTGCGCCCCGGCAATCATTTCGACGCCATGTTTTTTCAGCGATTCTCGGTGAATCCAACCTGTGGTTTTGCCCAAGCCAGCGCCTACTTTGGAGGTTTTACGCTGCAATAGGTAAACTTTGCGGGCGGCTTGAATGCTGCTGCCACTGTCATTTTTCAGTCCGCCGCGTTGTGCCAGTGCTGGATCAATCTGCCATTCGTCTAACCACTGTTGTGGCTTTAAAGTGCTGGACTCGCCGTGCTGGACAAGATATTCGGCAACATCAAAACCGATACCGCCAGCACCAATAATGGCAACGCGCTCTCCTACCGGACATTTGTCTCTAATCACTTGCAAGTAACTCAACACCGAGTCATGTTCAATGCCTTCAATATCAGGCATCCGCGGCTCAATACCGGTCGCTACAACGAGTTCGTCTAAGCCCAGAGCTTTGAGCGAATCAACGCTTTGAACTTGTCCCAAGCGCACGTCGACACCAAGTTGCCGCAGCCGGTTACGAAAGTAACGTAATGTTTCATAGAATTCTTCTTTGCCGGGGATCTGCTTGGCAATATTAAACTGGCCCCCAATATCATCGGCTTTGTCCATTAACACTACTTGATGCCCTCGCTCAGCGGCGTAGCAGCTTACTGCCAGTCCTGCTGGCCCGGCCCCAATGACACCAATCGCCTTACGCTTAGTAGCTGGCGTCATCAGCAATTCAGTTTCATAACAGGCCAACGGGTTGACCAAACAGGAGGCCCGTTTGCCTTTGAAGACGTGATCTAGGCAAGCTTGGTTGCAGGCTATACAAGTATTAATAAGGTCAGCTTCATCACGGGCTGCTTTGTTAACAAACTCAGGATCTGCCAGCATAGGCCTTGCCATAGACACCATATCTGCCTGCCCTTGGCGCAGAATATCTTCTGCCACCTGTGGATCATTGATCCGATTAGTGGTCACCAGAGGAATCGATACATGGGGCTTAAGTTTTTCAGTGACCCAGCTAAATGCAGCCCTAGGAACGCTGGTCGCAATTGTTGGGATCCGTGCTTCGTGCCAGCCAATACCTGTGTTGATAATAGTGACACCAGCGTGCTCAAGCGCTTTGGCAAGCTCGATAACTTCATCCCATGAGCTGCCCTGTTCGACTAAATCCAACATGCTTAGGCGGAAGATAATGATGAAATCAGTACCAACTTTTCGACGCGTTGCTGCAACTATTTCTAAAGCTAAGCGAATCCGATTTTGATAGCTTCCGCCCCACTCATCTTGCCGTTGGTTGGTTCTGGCGCAAATGAACTGATTGATCAGATAGCCTTCTGATCCCATGATTTCGACGCCATCGTAACCCGCGCGCTGAGCCAGCTTTGCTGTATTGGCGAAGTCTTTGATGGTTTTGCTAATCCCTCGAACTGATAATTCAGACGGCTTGAAGGGTGAAATAGGCGCTTTAATCGCACTCGCTGAGACGCTTAATGGATGATAGCCATATCGCCCTGCGTGAAGTATCTGAAGACAGATTTTGCCACCGCCCTGATGCACTGCTGTGGTTACTTTGCGGTGCTTACCAAGCTGCCAAGGAAAACTCAACTGGCAGCCATTGGGCGCCAGTCGGCCGCGAAAATTGGGCGCTATTCCGCCTGTCACAATCAAGCCGACCCCACCTTCTGCGCGGGCACGATAAAATTCGGCTAACTTGTCAAAGCCGCCGCGCTCCTCTTCTAAGCCCGTGTGCATTGAGCCCATCAACACGCGATTGCGTAAAACGGTAAAACCCAAGTCCAATGGCGCCAGCATGTTGCTGTATTTTTCGATTGCAGGTTTATTGTGATCAGCCATAACTGTTTCATTATCATTGCGGAGGTCAGTTGCATTGAAACCTAGCACTGGTCCTACCAGATGAAAACATCCAGTACTCAAGGGTGTGCGACAGATTACATTTATTTACAACTTAGATTGGCCGTAGACAATCGTGCGCGTTAAAGTTGGCGTATGAAAAAAGCTAACAAATTTAGTTATTAGCAGACGTGAGATAGAGTATTGATGAAGTTTATTCGAGGTTTTTTCGGTTGGTGTTGGCGCATCCTCAATTGGGCGCGCAAGGCACTCATTAACTTAGTTTTCTTGCTCATCGTGGTGACCGTCATTGTCGCCCTCTCCACCCAAGAAAAAGGCTCACAATTTGAAGAAGGCGCGTTGGTTCTAACCCTCGACGGCCGAATTGTTGAACAAACCCGAGCCATCGATCCAATGTCGCAATTCTTCAAAGAAGCCATGGGCGGAAAAGACGAAGAGCCAGAAATACTGCTCGCCGATGTTATCCGCGTGATTGATAACGCCCGCCATGACCGTCGAGTCAAAGCGCTGGTTATCAATGCTGGCAAGATGATGCCAAGCGGACTGAGTAAATTGCAGGAAATTGGTGCCGCACTAGAGGAATTCAAAACTGCCGACAAGCCAGTCATTGCCATTGGCGATTGGTATTCGCAAGACCAGTATTACTTAGCCAGTCATGCTGATACCGTATTGATGAATCCAAACGGCATGCTGATGCTCGAGGGTTACGGTGCCTATCAATTATTCTTCAAATCAATGCTGGAGAAGCTCAAAGTCAGCACTCATGTATTTCGTGTCGGCACCTACAAGTCAGCCGTAGAACCCTTTCTTCGCGATGATATGTCTGACGCAGCCCGCCTCGCCAATCAGCAGTGGCTTGACGATCTTTGGCAGCTCTATTTGATGGATGTGTCAGAGCAACGAGGCCTAACTCGCGAACAGTTGAATGAATCAATTCATGATTACGCCAACTTAATGGAACAGCACGGCGGCAATTCAGCCGATTTGGCAATGACCATGGGCTTGGTCGACGAACTCACTAGCCGCCAGCAAATGCGCAATTTCGTAGGTGATATTGTTGGCTACGATGACGACCATCATTCGTTCAAGCAAATTCACTTCAAATCTTATCTTGACCTAACGCGGCAAGACATTGTCCACCCGTCGTCACAAGACCAAGTTGGCATCGTGGTAGCTAAAGGCGTCATCGTCAATGGTTATCAACCACCAGGCAAGATTGGTGGCGACAGCACTGCCCGTCTGCTCCGTCAAGCTCGCTTTGATGACGATATCAAAGCTGTGGTGCTGCGCATTGATAGTCCTGGTGGCAGTGCATTCGCTTCTGACGTTATTCGCGAGGAAATCGATGAGCTGAAAAAAGCCGGCAAGCCGGTTGTGGCATCGATGAGCAGCTCAGCGGCCTCGGGTGGCTACTGGATTGCGGCCCCGGCAGACAAGATTGTCGCCTCTCCGGCTACCATCACTGGCTCTATTGGTATTTTCGGCATGTTAACCACGTTCGAGAACAGCTTGGCTCATATCGGTGTTCATGCCGATGGCGTTGGTACCACACCACTCGCAGGCTTCTCTCCTGCTCGTCCGTTGAACGAGTCATTCGAGCGGGTCATTCAGCAGAGTATCGAACATGGCTACCAACAATTCTTACAATTGGTTGCTGATAATCGAGACATGACGCTCGAAGAAGTTGATGCCGTCGCCCAAGGCCGAGTTTGGAGTGGCATGCGGGCGCAAGAACTAGGCTTAGTTGATGAGCTAGGTGACTTGAACAGTGCAGTTAGTGCCGCTGCCGAACTGGCCGGCTTGGAAAAATATGATGTTAACGTTGTCGAAAAGCCACTATCCGAGCGCGATAAGCTGCTACAGGCAATCTTCGGACAAGCTCAAGCCATGCTGCCTGCAAATGCTGCCTTTAGCGACTCCACTGCGCCGTTGATGAGCCTCGCCAAGCGCATTTTGCAGCACCCAGCATTAAGTGCTCAGTGGGATGACCCTGGCCACACCTATGCTCTCTGCCTGCAGTGCAGCCTTTAATCAACCGTTCAACAGTCAAATGATGAAAGAGCCCCTCGCGGGCTCTTTTTTATTGTCCAGTGTCACAATTAGTAGACGACCGATTCAGCTGAAGTTAAAGTCAATGCTAGAAAATCAACGCTACAACTGTTCAGTCGCATTGGGATTTAAATGAAAAAGAATATCTACGTCGCCTATACTGGCGGCACCATCGGTATGTGTCCCTCTGCTGGCGGTTATGTGCCAACTCCCGGCCACTTAGTTGGCGCTGTGGCAGCAATGCCCGAGTTTCATCGCAAGGAGATGCCAAACTTCACCATTCGCGAGTATTCGCCGTTGTTGGACTCATCGGAGATGGAGCCTGCGGATTGGCAGCGTATCGCAGAGGACATTCAAACGAACTATCACCGTTACGATGGCTTTATCGTCCTGCACGGCACTGACACCATGGCATTTACTGCCTCTGCGTTGTCTTTTATGCTCACCAACCTCGATAAACCAGTGATCGTAACCGGCTCGCAGATTCCGTTGGCTGAGCTGCGCTCAGATGGCCAAACAAATTTGCTCAATGCGCTATATCTAGCAGCCAATTATCCGGTCGCTGAGGTTTGTCTGTTCTTCAACAATACCCTCTATCGTGGCAACCGTTGTAGCAAGGTCGATGCAGACTCATTTGATGCATTTGCCTCGCCAAACTACCCGTCACTGATTAACGTCGGTATTGATGTCAGAGTAAACGCAGGCAAGATTAGTAAAACCAGTAGCAACGAGCCCCTCAATGTCCAGCCGATATCGCCACAACCGATTGGCTTAGTCCGGCTCTACCCGGGCATCATGCCCGAACTCATTGAGAACATTTTACGACAGCCAGTCAAGGCACTAATTTTACAGAGTTATGGTGTCGGTAATGGACCGGGCAATCAACAGATGCTGGAGTTGCTGAAAAAAGCCGATGATGATGGCATCGTGATCGTGAATACCACCCAATGCCTCAAAGGGCACGTCAATATGGCGGGGTATGTATCGGGCAACAAACTAGCCAATACCGGCGCAATCTCAGGTCAAGACATGACCATTGAAGCAACGTTAACCAAGTTGCATTTCTTGCTTAGCCAAGACTTGACGCCGCAGCAGGTCAAAGAGCAAATGCTACGAAACCTGCGCGGTGAATTGAGCGCGTTCTAACAAGCGCTATGGTTTGAACCGGCCGATGTCGTCGTCACCGACAATCGGCTGATCTGAAAACTGGGTTTTTAACGCCGCTTTAGACTTCACATTAAGTTCTCCGCCAGCGGCGACTGTCATGTGATCGGTCTGATCCATGTGTAATGCCTGATAGGCAATAACAGCCTGCAAACTGTGCTCTTTTTGTTCAGCGGTCAACGGCGTGCCGTCGGCCCACTTGCCGAGTTCGACAGCTGTTTTGAGGTTATTGTAGATATCAGGGGTCATGGCACTAACTAATTGCTCAACCGACATACTCATTGCGATTCCTAACCTATTTGACGGGGTTTCGATTTTACTTTTTGCGCAACCATGAAAATGCGCAACGACAGATACCACACCAAACCCGTCACACCGATGATTTGACCGGCCAATGGCATCCAAACATAAGTTTCGTGATCACCTAAGAAGTACATCAGCACACCACTACAAAACACCAACATGGCTATGAATGACTGCGTCATTAGCCCTTGTTGCCGCTTAATGTTGGCAATATCTCGGCGAGCTTCCAGTTGGCCTTGGGTGAGGTTTTCAAAGTCGGCTTTACAGTGAGGGCAAGACTTGGCCTTACTGGAAATTTTTTTGGCGCACATGGGGCATTCAATTAATGCCATGACAACTACCTTTAGCGATAAAAAACAGGGGCCATAATAGCGGCCCCTATGATCGTCACGCAAGCAATGACAGCAAAGTGTTGCTGTTACGGCTCTTGCTTTTGCCAGTAGTCTTTCACTGTTTGCTTCATTTCTTTTGATAGCATCAACAAGCCAAACAAGTTTGGTATCGTCATTAATACAATCGCAACCGCTGCCAAGTCCCAAACTAAAGACGTATCGGCAACTGCTGCCCAGAAAAAGCCAGCAACATAAAACACCCGATATGGCATCACACCACGAATACCAACGAGGTAGATAATTGCTCGGTCACCATAATATGACCAAGCAATCGCCGTGGAAAACGCAAACAGCAGCAAACCAATCGACACAATGTACTGGCCGTAGTCGCCAAAGTAACCTTGTTTGAAGGCGATGGTGGTGAGTCTGGCAGAATGCACCAGAGAATCGCCGCGAACAGTGATCGCCAGCGGCTCACCATCTTGCATTGGGGTAATCAAACGGCCATTTTTTACCTCTAACACGCCGTCATAAGGCACACCACCAGCACGATACATAACATTCTCGGCAACAGAGCGAGCAGCCAGCAGGGTTGCATCACCCGACATGTTGCGTCCCTTGTTAATCAACAAGGTACCGTTAAACGCTGTTACTTCGCTGTCCTGACCATTCAAGAACCGACCTAACTGCTCTCGGTCAGCTTGGTCGCTGTCAGTGTATTGGCCACTCACAAAGGTCATATCCGAGCGGTCAAAAACGTTGCTGTGCTTATCGGTCCATACACCGGATGACAAAATGACCATACCAGTGAGAGTACAGATGATGATGGTATCGATGAATGGTTCTAAGATCGAAACCATACCTTCTGATACCGGCTCATCAGCCTTAGCGGAGGCGTGAGCAATCGGTGCAGAGCCTTGGCCGGCTTCGTTTGAAAACAAGCCACGGTTCACCCCACGGTTAAACGCATAAGCAAAAGATGCGCCTAAGAAGCCACCAACGGCGGCGGAGCCAGTAAATGCATCTTTAAACACTGACACAAAAGACGGCACTAGATTTTCAATGTTATAGGCAATAACGGCGAGTGCGCCGATGACATAGAGCACAGCCATCAACGGTACAACCCGAGAAGTAACGGCAGCAATACGCTTAATGCCACCAAGAATCACTAGGGCCAGCAAAATAGCCAGGACACCACCGGTAACCCAAGGGTCAATGCCAAACGTCGCTTCCATCCCCTGAGCAATGTTATTCATTTGCGGCAAACTGCCGGTACCAAACGAACTAATGACGGTGGCAATGGCAAAGATAATCGCCAACCATCGCATATTGAGACGCCGGTCCATGAAATACATAGGGCCGCCAGCCATGGTGCCATCAGTCGTTTTGACTCGATACTTGTGTGACAAGGTGACTTCGACAAACTTGGTCGTCATACCGAAGAATGCGGTCATCCACATCCAAAACAATGCCGCAGGCCCGCCTAAAAAGATGGCAAACGCGACACCGCCGATATTACCGGTGCCGACCGTACCCGACAGCGCTGTTGATAATGCTTGAAAATGAGAGGTATCACCCTCTAGTTTACTGTGATCGTACTTGCCTTTGCCGCGAACCACTTTCCACGCATGGTTGAAATAGCGGATCTGCGGAAATCCAAGATACAAGGTAAAGAACAAACCTGTGCCTAGTAACAAGTACGGAAAATATGCGGCGGAACCGAGCACACTATCCAGTGCCAAGATCCATTGACGTAAAGTTTCCAACGGAACACTCCCTGATTTATTTTGAATTGTAAGTATTATGTGATCTGACTGTCGTCTGCCACGTTACACAGATTGAATCGATTAGAAAAGTCATGACGCCCAAGTGGCTGCATTTTGGCCATTTTGACCACTAAAAATGGGGCCTCCGAACAAGATTTAAGCGAAGGCAACAAAATCGTCATAGAAGGTGTTGACAGCCAACGGACATGCCTTTAAGATTCGCCCCGCTTTCGACGAAATAGGTCGGCAAAAAGCAATTCCCCAGTAGCTCAGTTGGTTAGAGCGGTGGACTGTTAATCCATGTGTCGTTGGTTCAAATCCAACCTGGGGAGCCAAATTTTCAGATTCGGCTCCGGCGGAATCAAAAAGCAAGTTTATTCCCCAGTAGCTCAGTTGGTTAGAGCGGTGGACTGTTAATCCATGTGTCGTTGGTTCAAATCCAACCTGGGGAGCCAAATCGAAAAGGCCTGCTCATTGAGCAGGCCTTTTTCGTTACTGGCAATGTCATTGGTATTGAACCATGGCCCCTGAAGAGATTACCTTCGAGAGGCCATAACACTAATCTGAGTTAGATCTGCACTGGGTTTGCCTGCTTCTGGACTTCTGCCAGACCTTTACTGAGGCCATCGTAGCGAGAATTGACGATATGGTCGTCACCCAACCAATCTCGTATCTTCATTTTCTCCAGTTGTTCCATCGTTTGCTCATTGGGGCTGAACAAATACACCTGGCAACCTGCATCCCTCGCATCACGCATGGCATTTTCCAACGCTAAAGCCACGGTAACGTCAATCATGGGTACCGCACTTAAGTCCAACACCATCACTTTGTATTGGTCAATGGCGGCGTGCTGGCGAGCAATGGCCTTAGAAACGCCGAATATCATTGGCCCAGACAAATAGAACAACAACAATTGCCCTTTTGCTTGGTCCAGTAATGCTCTTTCTTCAGCACTCAATGGTACGCCATCATCGGCATCAGAGATGGCCTTGACGTTCTTTTCTTGGACTCGGCTGAGTTTTTCAATGGTAATCACATTAGCCAAAAACACACCGATGCCTACGGCATAGATCAAATCGACGAACACAGTGAGAAACAAAACGCCATACATGATGCAGGTCGGAACTAAAGACACCGTGTGGGCTCGTTTGATAAAGCTCCAATCAAGAATATTAAGACCAACGAATAGCGCTATACCAGCCAGAACGGCTAGCGGAATAGGTTGGATTAGTGGCGCAAACCACAGCACAACGAGTAGCAAGATCACCGCTCGGACAATGCCGGAAAGCGGCGAGCGAGCGCCAACTTGAACGTTGACCACCGTACCCATGGTGGCACCAGCGCCGGGCAAACCACCGAATAACCCCGATACGGTATTGGCAATCCCCTGCCCCATCAGTTCTCGATTGGAATCGTGCTCTTTGCGCGTCAAGCTATCGGCAATCACGGCGGTCAACAGTGTATCAATACAACCCAGGGTACCGAGTACTAACGCATCAACTAGCATTTCGCTGAGCAATCCCCAAGAGAACGTCGGCCACACGATGGATGGCAGACCACTTGGGATCTCACCAATGCGGCGGATGCCTTCGGAACTAAACAGCAACATCGAGACCAGCGTCACTGCCACCAGCGCGACCAATTGTGGCGGCACCTGCTTTTTGTATTTTTTCGGCATAAAGAACAGTACGCCGAGGGTCAATGAGCCAAGTAGGAACTCACCGAAGTCAATGTTACGAATGAGATCAGGTAAGGCTTGAATGGTGCCAATTGCGCCACCGGCGGGCGTCGGTTGCCCCAGAAAGGGGCCGAGTTGCAAAATCACCAAAATAACGCCAACGCCGGACATGAAACCGGAGATAACGCTGTAAGGCATCAGCGTAATGTATTTGCCGAGCTTGAGCGCACCCAAGGCGATTTGAAACGCCCCCGCCATCATCACCACGGTAAAAGCCATTGCCAAGCCACCATCGGGGTGTTTGGCCATCATCGAGGTAAGCACAGCGGCCATGACAACCGTCATGGGGCCTGTTGGCTCAGAAATTAGCGTTCGAGAACCACCAAACAGTGCAGCAAATAAGCCCACCAGAATAGCGCCCCATAAGCCGGCTTCGGCACCTGCTCCGGAGGCAACACCAAAGGCCAACGCCATCGGCAGCGAAACGATCGCAGTCGTCACACCGCCAAACAGATCGCCTTTGACATTCATCTGTTCAAACTTACCTTCAAACAATCAGTTGCTCCTCATCAAAATTTCGCCAGAGTATATCGATAATTGGTTTTCTAACTACCTACAAACGGAAGGGTTTATCGTTCGCCCCAGCATTAATCTCAGCTGTGAATAAACAACGCAGCTATAAGTAGTAAGCAAAAACATAACCAGTTAGCAGCACTGCAATCCACATCGCCGTCCGACCAATGGGCCAAGAGCGAGCAAATAGTCCTAGTTCCTCGTCATCGTTCGCGTCTAAGTCGGTGTTCATTTGCTTCGCACAAGCTTTCTTCGATCGCGTCAGAACCTTATCGGTAACTCGGCTAATCGCCGCTAACAGGGCCGAAATGAAAGCGCCAATCGAGCAAGCAACACGGTTGAGCAATACCCGCCACAGCCAATCGGTATCCAGACTGATGGTTTCGGTTCGCCGCATCAGAGGCAGAAGAAGGAAGAACGCTAGCCCCGAGAACAGTAGTAGTTGCAGATAGAACAGCACCTTACTAGCGGTGTACGGAGTGTATTCCACCGGATATGGCAAGAACTGATAAAACAACCCAGGAAAGGCTCCAATACCAAGACACAGCGCGACCAAAACAAACATAGCAGCAGCCATATTCCAAGGTGCATCTTTGGGCCGTAAGCCAGAATCACGTTGGAAGAAAACAAACCATGGGAATTTGATACCAGCATGGAGAAATACTCCTGCCGATGCCGCCGCCAGTAGCATATAGACAGTGACCAAAGACTCATCAGCCGCAGCCTGCGAAATCATGGTCTTGGTGGTAAAGCCAGACGTAAGCGGAAATCCGGAAATAGCCAACGCACCAATAATGCCGCAAAAGGCAGTGACTGGCATGGTTCGAAACAAGCCCCCCACTTCAGTACACTTGTTCTTGCCAGTTCGATAAATCACCACACCAGCACTCATAAACAACAAAGCTTTGTAGATGATATGGGCAAAAGCATGTGCCGCGGCGCCATTTAGCGCCATTTGAGTGCCTATTCCCACTGCACACACCATGAAACCAACTTGGTTGACAATGGAGTACGCCAGTATTCGCCTGACGTCATTTTCCAGCAGCGCGAAAATAATGCCGTACATCACCATAAACAAGCCCACGCCGATCAATACTTTTTCGCCTGGGAACATAAGTATCAACGCCAACACTGCGGTTTTGGTGGTAAAGGCTGACAAAAATACCGAACCGGTGGGACTCGATTCAGGATAAGAATCGGCCAGCCAAGCAGAGACTGGCGGCGCTGCGGCATTGATTAAAATGCCAATCAGAATCATCCAAGTATCGAAATTAGTTGCCAACATTGGCTGGATATCAATTGAGCCAGTGTGGACGACAACCCCTTCGATGCCCACTTTAAGGATGATGCCGCCGAGCAAATGCATGATGGCATAGCGAATACCAGCGGCTCTGGCAGCAGCGCTATTGCCACACCACACAACGACGGTAGAGAACAGCGCCATCAGTTCCCAATACAAAAACAAAGTGATCAGATCACCAGCGAAACAAACCCCGATGGCGCCAGCTGCGTAAGCGTATGCAGCGCTCAACTCATACCAGCGGGCAGTGCGATAGGCATATAGTCCACCAACGAGCGCCATACCAGCAAAAACAGTGGCAAATAACCGACGTAGCGGGCTGCCTTCCACTATCTGCAGGGTGTAATCTAAAAACGGTAGCGTGGCGACGATACCATCAGGCACCTGCCAAACAGCCAGTAAGGTCGCCAAAGGAGCAAGTAGCACCACGCCAATTCGCCAGTAGCCACGTAATACCGCAATTAAAAGAGCACCTGCCAGCAAGATTAACGCTGGCGGAAGGGAATCAAACATCGTCTGCCCCCTCACGGTAATAGTCTTCGCGACGCTTCAACACCTTCCCTAACAATTTGGCAAACAACACCATTGCCACACAGGACAGGAAGCCAAAGGCAGCGCCGAAACCAAACCAACTATCGACACCAACGTAACCTTTAATACTAATCACCAGCTGGGCCAACACTGTCAATGTCAACACCACCGAAAAAGCAAGCCAAAGTAGGCGTATGGTTTTGGGACGGACCAGCCAATGGTCGTCTCGATGTTTAGAATCCTTCATTGGCTCACCAATTGCCGTTCAAGATCGAGGACGGTCGCGTTAAACAAGAAAAAGCCGATGGTTAGCAAGGCGGTAACGGTTAACGCAAACACCGCTAGCAAAGGCGCCTCGCCGTGTTGGTTATCGTTTTCTGGCCGTTCATCGGCAAACCAAGCAAGATAAATAATGGGCAGAAAGTAAGCTGCATTGAGTACTGTACTGGCAATAATTGTTGCTACAGCAACGTAGTTATCAGCCTGGAATGCACCGGCAAGAATGTACCACTTGGAGACAAATCCACCGGTCGGAGGGACACCGATCATACTAAGCGCACCAATGGTAAACGCAGTCATGGTCCAGGGCATACGACGGCCAATACCATGCAATTGGTGTAACTCGGTTTTTTTCGACGCGACGTAAATTGCCCCAGCGGCAAAGAACAGGGTAATTTTGCCGAACGCGTGGGCCACCATGTGCACTGCCGCGCCAATTTCCGCCAGCGGTTTGAGGATGGCTGCAGCCATCACCACATAAGAAAGTTGCGCAATGGTGGAGTAAGCCAATAAACGCTTGAGGTTTTGTTGTCTTAATGCGACCAAACTCGCTGCCACAATGGTAAATGCGGCAACATAAACCAACCAACTGCTGGATGGTTCGGCAAATAGATAATCAACACCAAAGATGTAGACAATAATCTTGGTAATAGCGAAAACACCAGCTTTGACCACGGCTACAGCATGCAGTAATGCGCTAACCGGTGTTGGCGCCACCATCGCCGCAGGCAACCAGCGGTGTACCGGCATGACCGCGGCTTTACCAATACCAAACACAAACAACCCTAACAGTAAGCCAACTTCAGGACCTTCAACTTTGCTCGCCAGTATTCCCCCCATGGTGAAATCACCTGAGCCTGCGGCGATATAGGTCCAGATAACTGCAGGGAGGAATAAACCGATTGAGGTCGCCAACAAAACTCCGAGATATACCCGTGCCGAGCGCACCGTGTTGATATCTCCTTTATGAGACACCAAAGGGTAAGTGGACAGCGTGAGTACCTCATAGAACAAAAACAGAGTGAACAAATTGGCCGAGAATGCAATCCCCATGGTGGCAGACAGGGCAATAGCGAAGAAGGTGAAAAAGCGCGTTTGGTTCTTCTCTTTGTTGCCGCGCATGTAGCCAATCGAGTAGATCGAGTTAACAATCCATAACGTCGATGCCAGTGCAGCAAACAACATTCCAAGGGGTTCGACCCGGAACGCAATGTCGATTCCCGGAACCACTTCGCTGATGCTAACGGCGGGCCGGCTTCCAGCTTGAATCTCGGGCAATAGGCTCCAAACGACCCAAGCTAGGGCTCCAGCGGTAACTAGGGTGACGGCCTCTCTGAGGTTGTCATGCAAACGACCGGCGACAACAATCGCCACAGCACCAGCGAGAGGAATCAATAGCGCGGCAATAATTAAGCTTGATGAACTCATTGTAAGTGCCCCATTAACACAGTTGCAGCAGCGCTCGAGAGCGTTACCGGCAACTCAGGGTTGAGGCCAAAATAGATATTTGCCAGCGCAGCAAGCCATGTCAGTGCCAACAATGATATCGGCGTTTCTTTCACGGTTGTCATTGCGGTCGCTGGTTGAAAATATATTTGCTCAACGATACGCCAGATATAAACAACGGCCATCAGCGAACTGACCACAATCACTGCGGCTAAGGCAATACCTGATGGTCCTAGGCTCAGCACGGCTGAAATCAAGTACCACTTGCTAACAAACCCAGCGGTACCGGGCACTCCGATCAAACTTAATCCGGCAACAACAAACGCCCCGCAGGTCCATGGCATCGCTTTGGCAATACCGGCCAAGCTGCCCAAGCGCAACTGGCTAACCTGTAGTGCGAGGCAAGCAACCACCAAAAACAACGTCCCTTTGGCCAGAGCGTGATTGAAAATATGCAAAATACTGGCACTTAATCCCGCGACAGTCACTAAGCTGGCTCCGAGAATAATGTAGCCAATTTGGGCAACCGAAGACCAAGCTAAAAGCCGTTTGACGTTCTTTTCGAACATGGCAATCGCTGAAGCCACAATAATTGCAGCCAACGCCAGTGGCATTAAGAAATAGGCAAACTGGGCTTCATGGCCAAAGAGGTTTTGTTGGAAAACAAAAAAGTCAAAACGCAGCAGCACGTACAAAGACACTTTGGTAGCACATGCGGCCAAAAAAACCGTCACCGCATGTGGCGCAAAGGTATAAGCGCTCGGCAACCAGATGTGAAGCGGAAACACTGCGGCTTTGAGCGCTAAACCAACGGTGATAAAGCCAGCAGCAACCAAGATTGGGCTTTGATCCGACACTTCATGAATGCGCAATTCCATGTCGGCCAAGTTGAGTGTGCCGGTCATCATGTAAATGAGGCCAACACCAATTAAGTAAAAGGTCGCGCCAATAGTGCCAAAGATAAGGTACTTAAATACCGCGGGAAGTGCGCGGCGATCGGGACCGCCAGCTACCAGCACATAGCTGGCAAGAGACGAGATCTCCATGAATACGAAAATGTTAAACGCATCAGCAGCAACCGTAATGCCTGTCAGGCCCGCCAGAGCCAATACCCAAGCGGCGTAAAACAAGGGTTGCCGCTCCGTTTCGACTTGCGACTCGACACTGTGGTAAGCGGCCAAAAGCGCAACAGTTGAAGCGCCAGTGACCACCAATAACACCAATGCGCTTAATGCATCAACGCGCAGTTCGATACCATAAGGCGCATCCCAAGAGCCCATAAAGTACTGGAAATCCTGGCCATTCATGACCCCAACGGTTAATGCCACGGCGATAATAAATGCCATCACGCTGGTCGCTGTGGTAGCAGCCCAAGCGAGGCGTTTTCCCTGCAACAGGACGATCACAGGAGCCGCCAACAGCGGTACGACAACCTGCAGTGCAGCAAGGTGTTCAGTGAGATTCACGATTGGCGATCCTTAGCCAGAATGTCGTCTTCCTCGACACTGCCATAGGCTTCCTTAATACGGACAACAATGGCAAGTCCAAGTGCAGTAGTGGACACACCAACAACGATAGCGGTAAGAATCAAAACTTGCGGTAGTGGGTTAGAGAAGATTTGGCCTTCAACCCCTTTTTGAATAATAGGTGCAGTGCCTCCTTCAACCTTGTCCATGGTGATATACATCAGGAACACTGCCGACTGAAAAATCGCTAACCCGAGTAATTTTTTGATTAAGTTATTGCAGACAATGACGGCATAAAAACCGATCATGAGTACTACCGCAAATACCCAATAATTGTAATAACCAAGCAGTTCCATTAGTAATGCTCTCTAGCTGCAAAGGCATGAAAAATAGCTAACAATGCACCACACACAGTAATGCCAACGCCTGCCTCAATGAGAATGATACCCAGCTGCTGACCAAACACCGGATCAGATGAAAGCACCGAGTAATCCAGGAAGTTGCCTCCCATTAATATCCCGACAATGCCAACTAACGCGTATAACATGGCGCCTCCGGCGACCATCAACAACAGCACTGAGCGGGGAATAGCAGCCAACGCCCGCTGCTCTCCTTCTAATAATGCGAACAGAATGATTCCCGTTGCGATAATAGCGCCGGCCTGAAAACCACCGCCTGGGCCATATTCACCATGAAACTGGACATAAAGGCCGAATAAAATGATGAACGGCAGCAAAAAGCGACCGACGACTTTAGGAATAAGGTGATGACGAAGACCAATTGATTGTGGTGCCTTGGCACGGGATTGCTTACCCGCTTCTTTGCGAGCACTGAGTAAAAACAACACCCCAATGCAGGCAGCAAAAACCACAAATACTTCGCCCAAGGTATCAAAAGCGCGAAAGCTACCTAGCACCGCGGTGACAACATTGGGTATGCCGATCAATTCAGGCGTTTCACTGAGATACCAAGGCGCAACATGCTGATGAACGGGGGCGTCAGGATCGCCGAGTCTTGGCTTGTCAAAGGTGGCATAAATCAACACCAAAGCAGTTGCAACAACCACAACAATAGCGGGCCACCGAGCAATATTTGCTTTTTTCTCGTGCTCAGCGGTCAATGATAGCGCACCAAGAAATATGACCGTGGTCACCCCGGCGCCAATGGCAGCCTCAGTAAGCGCAACATCAGCAGCATCAAGAATAAAAAAGTTGGCTGCCATCAATAAGCTGAAAATAGAAGTCAGCATGACTGCAACGAACAGATTTTTTGCCCGCACAATAGCGATGGCAGTAATGACTAACAGAGTCAGCAGAAACAGTGCGAAAACAATAATCACTCGGCCTGCTCCTTGCTTTTCTTAGTGGCGCATACATCAGGTTTCATCCCTGATAGCAGTGCCGCATTGGCCAATGCATAAGACGCTGTTGGACCGGTCAACAATAGGAAAACCAAAATAGCGATCAGCTTGATGGTCGCCAAAGACAAGCCGGCTTGGAGCATGACGCCGCCAAGGATCAAGAAAGTCGCCATGGTATCGGTGACACTGGCAGCATGCATTCGGGTGTAGAAATTCGGCAGTCGCAACGCTCCCACGCCACCAACCAAGACAAAAAAGCCACCAGCAGTTAACAGTACCCAACTCAACACATCAATCAATTGCTCGGTCATGTCATTTCTCCGTATCGTCAGAGCGACGGCTTGATTGACTCTGGAAGAAACCAAGCACGGCGAGAATGCCGACAAAATTAATCAAGGCATAGGTCAATGCCAAATCGAGAAAGTCGGGGCGACCATAGAGAAACGCAACAACAGAGAGTAGCAACACGGTTTTGGTGCCGAACATATTGACCGCTAACACGCGATCATAAACGCTAGGCCCCCGTAAGGCCCTAACGATTGCTAGCCCCATAGTGACCAGAATGGCCAGTGAAACGATAAGATACATACTCATTTTTCGGTAAGCTCGGCAGTCCGTTGGTTAATCTTACTGTTGAGTAATTCATCAGCACCGGCTTGGGTAAGGCAATGGACACGAAGTTTGCCTTGGTGAACATCAATGGTCACAGTGCCGGGAGATAGCGTGATGGAGTTGCCGAGAATCGCCTGGCCAACATGCCCTTGTGGCGCCGCGTCCATTTCAATCTCGGTTGGGCTGATGGGCAACTTGGGGTTGAGCACAATACGGGTGACATCAATACTCGACTTAACAATATCGACAAACAGATAGGCCATATACTTTGGCATACGCGGCATGGCATTGAGCAGCGAAGGCTGATCAAAAAAGCCAGTCCGATTGACAACATATACAGTAATGACGCACGAGAATAAGCCCAATCCAATTAGCAACGGCTTGAACAAGCCCGAGAGCAATAACCAGACCATCACAAGTAACACTAGCCAGGCCACAATAGCCAAAGCTTTTGCAGTTTGAGCGCTCGATTTTGCTTGCACGTTGGGAACCTTCTCAGCTAGTCAGCAGCTTCACAGGGGTAATGGGCTTTCAGCGAACTGTAGACCACATCACGAGCCGCCAGCGTCAGTGACAGCTCTGAACCAGTTGCTTTTAGGTCGTTGGCGACATGGGTGACCACTTCTTTCAATGGCACCGGATTGCCCAAGCAAAATTCGGCATAACGAGCTGCTCGGCTATATTCGCCGCGACTCGGCGCTCGAGTACTCATTGCGCGTTGTTCAAAAGAACTGCGGTCTTGCAGTTGCTGTTCAACATTAATCATGACGCGAGCATCAGTCGCTACTGCACCGTCAATAAATCCTTGAATGTAGCGGGCACAAAACTCGCCATCGAGGCTTTTGCTGTCTTTCTCATAGTGAGTGCAATGGGAGCTCAACTCCTTTGCTGTCAGCAGTTCAACAGCCATTACGTTGGTCAGTGGCAAGGCAAAAAGTAACGTGAATATCTTTAGTACAGGCAGCTTCATACGATTAATCCCTTAGGGCCAACCCCTTCGACTTGATGTTAGTCAATATTGCGACAATAATTACATGACTTTCTATACACGAAATACATTTCATGTATCATAAGTCGCGTAGTTTCTACTTTGCAAGATTTTTCGGTCCGTAATTTGTTATGAACAAAAATCAACCAGGCTGGACATTACTCAGCAATCATGCGCATGTGTTGGTGTGCTTGACTCTAGACCCAAAAATGCGACTGCGCGACATGGCATCGAATGTTGGCATTACTGAGCGTGCTGTACAGCGCATCATCGCCGAGCTTGAGGAGGCGGGATTTCTTAGCCATCATCGCGAAGGGCGCAGAAACCACTATCAAATTCACACCGACCAGCCATTGCGCCATCCACTGGAGAAAGACTGCTCGATCGGTTCGCTACTTGAGGCGGTGACGAGCCAGAAAATGCAATCGCCCTGATCGCTAATCAAAAAAATCCGGCTCCATAAGGGGAAACCGGATTGTCCTATGTTCAGAAGATCGGTCAACCGATCCTTAACTGATCAGCATTGCGCTCAATGAGCGGGCTTTGCAATCGTGTCAAAGTAGAGCAAATGGCTGTTAATTCAAGCCCTGTTTTAATAAGCGCTCATACAAGTCGGCATTGGCATCTGCCATAGCTTGAATGCTGAATTCATCTAACATCAATTGTCGGCCTTGTTGGCCAACTTGCTGACGCAATGGCTCGTCCTGCAGCAGAGCCAACACGGCATCGCGCAACCCGTAAACATCGCCGGGTTCCACCAAGGTACCGTTAATTTCATCGCGCACCGCTTCTGGAATTCCGCCTGCCCGGCCAGCGACCACAGGAACCGCGCAACAACTTGCTTGCAGCAAGCTTACGCCTAAGCCTTCCATGAATGCAGGATGTACCACCAGATCTAGCCCAGGAAGCAAGGCATCCATATCGTTACGGAAACCTGCGAGTATGACGTGTTCGGTGAGATTGAGCTGATTGATCAGCTCGTGAAGGTTTTGCTGTTCGGGCCCTTTGCCAAAAAACACAACTTTGAGATTGGGTACTTTTTGCAAAATACAGGGCAAGGCCTGCAACAAAATGCGATGACCTTTGCGTTCGATCAACTGCGCCACGACCCCAATCACCAATTGATCGGAAGCGATGTCGAAGGTCGCACGCAATTGCGCTGACGCATCGTCGTTGGGCTTAAATTTGTCAGTATCAACGGCGCTTCGAATCGTCGTCACATGCTCGGGTTTAACGCCCTGAGACAACAATACCTGCCGTATGCCCTCTGATATTGTCACCACGTGAGCGTAGTTGTGGTACTTCCAGCGGGCAAACCAACCTAGTTCTGCATTGTCGACTCGCCGCGATACAACGGCTGGCACCCCTGCCCGTTTAGCTGCCCAGAGGCCAAACAAATCGGCACCACGGCGAGAATGAACATGGACCAAATCGATATCATGTTGGCGGATGATTTTGGTCAGACGGCCGGTCATTGCAACATCAAGATCGCCGCCCATTTTGACCGGCAATACAGTAGCAATGTCTTGTGCTGCTTGTTCAATATCAGAGCCCGGAGGACACGCCAGAAACGACTGCACTCGCTTTGGATCAAGTGCGCGCATGATATAAAACACCTGCTGGGCACCACCGTATAGATGGCGGCCCGCTTCAATGTGAAGCACTTTAATCGGCTTAGTGGCCATGGCGTTGCTCATTGATTGTTTTCAGTACCGCCATGACTTCCTCAGCAGAGATATCTTTAAGACAGGAAAATGCACCATTACAGGTTGGCCGTCGTCGGCATGGCGAGCACTCGAGATCGTGATAAATAACCGTTGCTCCCGACCATCCGGTATCGAGATAAGGGCGAGTTGAGCCAAACAGTGCCACTACCGGCGTTTTTTTTGCAATGCACAAATGTGTCAAGCCGGTGTCGACACCAATTGCCATGCGGCCTTGCTGGATGATAGCAGCAGTTTCCAACAAGCTCGTTTGTCCAACTAGATTGACGATGTTTTTTGAGGCCTGGGTCAAGCGCTCAGCATGTTCCTTATCAGCAGGGCCGCCTAGCATGACCAAGGGCATTTGATAGGTTTTAGCAAACAGTTCGGCCAACTTGAGCCAATGTTCATCAAACCAGTGTTTTTGCGGCCGCGTAGTAAAAGGCAACATCAAACCAAAGGGCCCGTTAATGCCGGCTTGCAGTAGCTTGTATCGCGCTTCACCAGCGGTAGCACCTTTGACATCGATGGTCATCCGAAAATGGCGCTCGTCATTGGCGCCTATATAGCGTGCCATCTGCCGATATTCAGAGCTGATACGCGGATCATTGTTTAGCTTTGCAATGGCGTCAGTAAGAAACCAATGCGACTTTTCTTTTGAGATGAAGCCAAAGCGTTGCTTGGCACCTGACAACCACGCCAAAAAGGCGCTTTTAAGCAACCCTTGGATATCAATCGCGGTATCAAAGTTGTGGGACTGAAGCTGTTGGCGAAATTGCTTGATCGCTTGCCACAGTTGTTTGTATTGCTTGTTTTTCCATAGTTCCTGCCACTGCTGCCGCGGCCACACTATGATCTGATCAATGCCATCGGTTTCTTTTAAGATTTGTTGGGCGGCAGGCTCTGCCAACCAAGCAATGTGTGCGTTTGGATATCGACTACGTAGGGCAGGAACAATGCCTGATGCCATAATGACATCACCGATTGCGCTAAGCCTAACGATAAGAATTCGCTGCATGAAAATCGTTCGCCTGACAAGGAGGTAAGCAATTAGAGTGGGGTATGATACGATCCACGCCCGATAATCACCAATTTGATCCGCCAGCGCAGCCAGATATTTGCCACCATGATTCTCAGACTCGCATATTCATTGTTACTTTACCTCGCCCTTCCGCTGATATTTTGCCGTCAGCTCTGGCGCTCTCGACAAGATTCAGGGCATCGGCGACGTTGGTCAGAACGCTTGGGCTTTGTTAATAAGGTGAGTGCCAACAATGATGGCAACAACAGCCCCAGAATCATCCATTTTCATTTGGTTTCGGTTGGCGAGACACTCGCAGCACTGCCGTTGGTCAATCGTTGGATGGCAAAGTATCCAGCCGATCATGTCCATGTCACGTGTATGACCCTGACTGGTTCAAAAGAGATTCAAAAACGCCTCGGCGACAAAGTCAGCCATAGCTATCTGCCCTACGATTTACCTTGCGCTATGAGCCGCTTCTATCAGCGAATTCCAGCGGCAATGACCATCATCATGGAAACTGAGTTATGGCCTAATTTGTTAAACCAAGCGAAGCGCCACAATACTCGTACCTTAGTGATGAATGCGCGGTTATCTGAGCGTTCATTTTATCGCTACAACAAATGGCAAACGGCCACTGAACAATTACTTTTGCCGCTCGATAAAATCTGTTGCCAAAACCAAGCCACCCTCGAGCGCTTTCAGGCGTTAGGAGCGGCGGAGTCAAAACTCGACTTAACCGGAAATCTAAAGTTTGACATGGATATTTCGGCGCAGATTTTGGAGCGAGGTGACCAACTTCGGCAACAACTCGGCAATGATCGACCAGTATGGATCGCTGGCAGCACCCACGAAGGTGAGGATGAAGTTTTACTGCAGGCTCATCAGCAAATTCTGCAGCAGTACGCCGACGCTTTGTTGATCTTGGTACCCCGCCACCCAGAGCGATTTGAGCAAGTGGCTAAGTTGATTGCCAATCAAGGATTGAGTTTTGAGCGTCGTAGCTCGGCGGATGTTTCAGCCAACGCGCAAGTGCTGCTCGGTGATACCATGGGCGAACTATTGTTGATGTACCGAACGGCTGATTTTGCGTTTGTCGGCGGCAGTTTGATTCCCCGAGGAGGCCACAACCCCCTTGAGGCGGTAGCATTGGCGTGCCCTGTTTTATCTGGCAAGCAAGTGTTTAATTTCACTGAGGTTTACCAAATGCTTGATGACGCAGATGGGATGCTGTGGGCGACCAGTGCCAGAGAAATCAGTACCGCCATTGAGCAGTTAATCAGCGACAGCAACTACGCAGGGAAAATGGCACAGGCCGCCAACGAAGTGCTACAGCGCCATCAAGGCGCTTGCCTACGAACCATCGAGGCCATCGAAGCGATGTTACCTGAATAGCTATGGGCCCTAGTGGCGGACAGGCTGCCATGTTTGTTCCGGCCTTAGGTCTTCGATGGCCGATGTTGACTGATTAACACTCCAGCAAAAATCAAACCGCAGGCCACCAGCTGCAGAATAGTTAATGTTTCACCAAGCACCAAGTAAGCAAACACCAAAGTAAAAATCGGGATCAAGTTGGTAAATGCCGCCGCCCGGTTGAGTTCAATATGGGCAATTGCGGTGTTGTAAAGTAAATAGGCTCCTAAAGTCACACCAACGCCCAAATACAAAGTGGCCCACATGGCAGTCCCCAACTCAAGCGGCGGAATGCCGGAATAAAGCGCTAGTGGAAGAAAGAATATGCTGCCAGCAAAAGCCTGCAGCGCGGTCAGTGAAATTGGCGAATAACGCTGCGATAACTTTTTCAAACACAAACAATAAACTGCCGCGCAAGCCATCGCTGCTAACTCTAGGGCATTGCCCAACATCGGGTTACTGGCGTGCTCGCTTTGTTCGGCAAAGGTACTGAGCAAAGCGACGCCGACAAAGGCCACCGCGAAGCCGCTGACCGCTATTCGATTCAGTCGCTCCCCTAACATGACAAACGCCAAAACCGCTACCATTGGTGGCAACAACGAGGTGATCATTCCCGCTTGCGATGCTGACGTATATTGCAATGCCATGCCTTCCAAAACGAAGTACAAACAAGGTTCTGCCAACGACATCAGAGCCAACAATTTCCAATCACCGGCTTGGTATTGAAAGTGGCTCAGCTTGCGCCACATCAGTAAAAAACAGGCACTGGCTGCCAACATACGGAAAAATATAACCACAACTGGGGAGTATTCCGTAAAAGCCACTTTAAGGGCGATAAACGAACTTCCCCACAGCATGGTAGCAATCACAAGTGCAAGCTGAGGAAGTAAGTGCATATTTTTCATTCAATGGGGCCAACAAAGCTAAAACGCGGCCACCATACCAGCATCTTAGTTTGAGGCAAAATCCCTGCTGATATTCGGTTGTTATCAGCTCCACAAGATAGGATAATGGGCCGGTTTTGCAGCCCGTAACGGATTGACTTTGGGGGAACATGGGCGATTACCTGCTACTGATCATCGCGACCGTACTGGTTAACAATTTTGTGCTAGTGAAATTCCTTGGGCTATGCCCATTCATGGGCGTGTCCAGCAAACTGGAAACAGCCATTGGTATGTCGCTGGCAACAACCTTTGTGTTAACTCTAGCTTCGGCCTCTTCTTACCTCGTTGAGCAGTATTTATTGATTCCACTGTCGCTCGAATACTTGCGCACTATGGCATTTATTCTGGTCATTGCGGTGGTTGTTCAAGTGACCGAAATGGTGGTGCAGAAAACTAGTCCATCGCTATACCGGTTGCTCGGTATATTCTTGCCACTGATCACTACCAACTGCGCCGTTTTGGGTGTTGCCTTGTTGAACATTAATGAGCAACACAGCTTCGTAGAATCCTTACTCTATGGCTTTGGGGCCGCCGCAGGGTTTTCTTTAGTGCTGGTTTTATTTGCCTCATTGCGTGAACGGATTGCAGCCGCCGATGTGCCGGTGCCATTTAAGGGAACGGCGATAGCCATGATCACTGCTGGCCTCATGAGCCTTGCATTCATGGGCTTTACCGGCTTGGTGAAAATCTAATGACGACGCTTATGTTTGCCCTCATAGCACTGGGGTCGTTGGCGCTTATATTCGGCCTCGCTCTCGGCTACGCGTCGATCCGCTTCAAAGTCGATGAAGATCCAATTGTTGAGCAGATTGACCAGATCCTACCTCAGACCCAATGTGGACAATGTGGCTACCCGGGTTGTAAACCCTATGCTAAAGCAATTGCTGATGGCGATGACATCAACAAATGTCCGCCAGGTGGCGATGCCACCATTAAAAAACTTGCTGACTTGCTGGGTCGTGAAGTGAAGCCTCTCAATGATGCTCACGACGGTCCGGATATCAAACGCGTTGCCTATATCCGTGAGGATGAATGCATTGGCTGTACCAAGTGTATTCAAGCCTGCCCGGTCGATGCCATCGTTGGTGCGACTCGGCAAATGCATACCGTCATTGCCGACGAGTGCACCGGCTGTGACTTGTGTGTCGCGCCATGCCCGGTTGATTGCATTGATATGCTTGCCGTACAACCAACGGTTCAAACTTGGCAATGGCAAATGCAAGCTATTCCGGTAACAGTGGTCGATGCCAATGATTGATGTAAAACAGCTACTTACCACTGACAAACTATGGGATTACGCTGGCGGCGTATTTCCTGAGTACCGCAAAGAGCAAAGTCGCCAGTTGCCGATCCACTCTGCCTGGATCCCGCCGTTGGTGCATGTACCGATTCGCCAACACATCGGCCAATCGGGCAACCTAATTGTCAAGGCTGGCGATCAAGTTCTGAAAGGCCAGTTACTGACCGAGCCAACCCATGGCATGGCAGTCCCGGTGCATGCCCCTACTTCAGGTATCGTTGAAGCCATTGGCCAGTCACCGTCCAATCACCCATCCGGTCTCAATGAAGTATCACTAACCATTCGAACCGATGGTCAAGACACATGGTGCGAACGCAAGCCTGTTAGCGATGCCAGTTCACTATCGGATAACGACCTGCTGCAGCTAATTCGTTATGCCGGCATATCGGGAATGGGCGGCGCAGGGTTTCCTACTGAAATCAAACTAACGCCAGTCAATCCTATTCAATTGCTGCTGATCAATGGCGCCGAGTGTGAGCCCTATATCAGCGCTGATGATACCCTGATGCAAGCCCATGCCGATGAGATTGTGGCGGGCATCGAGTTAATGGTGCGCTTGTTGAGCAACCCCGTGGTGGTGATCGCCATTGAGGCTGACAAGCCCAAAGCCATTGAGGCAATGGAACAAGCCAGTGCCAATCTCGAACATATTCGGGTGCGGAGCATTCCGGCCAAATATCCGTCAGGCGGCGAACGGCAGCTGATTCAAATCATTACCGGTGAGGAAGTGCCAAGCAATGGTATCCCCGCCGACCTCGGTATCGTCGTCCACAACGTAGGTACGGCCTATGCCGTATCGAGAGCCGTGTATCAAGACGAGCCATTGATCAGCCGAGTGGTGACTATCACTGGTAACCGAGTGCTGAAGCCAGCAAACCATTGGGTACTGCTGGGTACGCCAATCAACGACTTATTGCATCACCATGGCCTTGATGAGCTCGATCCTGTGATTGTTGGCGGCCCCATGATGGGTTATCAACTGCCGCACGCAGAAGCTCCGGTGATAAAAACGACTAACTGCTTGATCATTCCCAGTCAGGATGAATTGCCATCGCCCGACCAGCAGATGCCTTGCATCCGTTGCGGCGCTTGCGCCGAAGCCTGCCCAGCGAATTTGCTGCCCCAGCAATTGCATTGGTATGCGTTGGCCGAAGATCAAGACAAACTGAACGAGCACAATTTGTTCGACTGTATCGAATGCGGCGCTTGTGCCTATGTATGCCCAAGCGAAATTCCGCTGGTACTTGAATACCGGCAAGCCAAAGCGATGATCCGCACTAGCCGTCAAGAGCAATTAAAAGCCGAACGTGCCAAGCAGCGCTTTGAGGCCAGAAACGAGCGCTTAGAGCAAGAAAAACAAGCGCGGGCCGAAAAACACAAAAAAGCAGCGGAAGCGCGTCTAAAAGCAATGGCTGACAAGCAGTCATCTGCTAGTGACAAGTCAAGCGCCGAGAGCTCTGCCAAGCAATCGGCTGCCGTTGCTGCTGCGCTCGCTCGAGCCAAGGCCAAAAAGGCCAGCCAGCAACCACAAAAAACCATGGTTGATGAACAAGGTCAAACGGTCCCCGATAATAGTGATATCGCGGCAATGCGAGAAGCGCGCAAAGCTGAAGCGCGCGCTAAAAAGGCGCAAAAGCAAAGTAGTTCATCGAGCAGCGATGGCACTAGCGACAAGTCTGCCGCAGTCGCTGCTGCTGTCGCCAGAGCAAAGGCCAAACGACAGGCTCAAGCGAGTAGTAACGAGCCGGAAGCACAACAGCCAAAAGCAGATAGCAATGCCGCTGACGACAAAGCTGCGCGCGTTGCTGCGGCCGTAGCCCGAGCGAAAGCCAAACGAGATGCAGCCCAACACAGTGATGCTAAGCCAGCCGTAACTGCGTCATCCGAGCAGCCGCCCGCAGCGGATGATAAGGCCGCCCGAGTCGCGGCAGCTGTGGCTCGCGCCAAAGCCAAGCGTCAAGCACAACAGGCAACGGATACCGATCAGAAGCCACAACCGACAGGCGCTGCAGAGCCAGCACAAGATAAAGCGGCGCGCATCGCTCAAGCGGTCGCCAAAGCGAAAGCCAAGCGCGCCCAACAAGCAGCACAGGACGATTCCGAGCAATGAATTTGTTGAGTTCCCCGTTTACCCGACAATCGCTGAAAACCCATGATCTAATGCGCATGGTTATCCTCTGCTGTATCCCTGGCATCTTGGTACAGGCCTACTTTTTTGGCTACGGCAACTTGATTCAGATCGCGTTGGCGGCAGGCACATGTTGGCTTACTGAAGCAGCCATTATGATTATGCGTAATCGCCCTGCACTGCGTGTTACTGCCGATAACAGTGCACTGCTAACAGGCGTATTGCTTGGCATTGCTGTTCCCCCTTTCCTACCTTGGTGGATGACGGTCATTGCCGCAGTGTTTGCCATCGCGGTGGTTAAGCACTTGTATGGAGGCATTGGCAACAACTTGTTTAACCCAGCAATGGCCGGTTATGTGTTGCTGCTGATTTCATTTCCTGTAGCGATGACAAGCTGGCAGCCAGTTGGCGCCTTAGCTCACCACCAGCTAGGACTATGGGACAGTTTGCAGCTCGTGTTCACTGGCTTCAGTGCCGACGGATTTAGCTTGCAGCAAGTTCGTATGACCATTGATGGTATTGCTGCAGCAACACCACTCGATACCGTCAAAACCGATTTGCATCAAGGCCTAACCTTGGACGAGAGCATGGTCAAACCGGTATTTGGTAGCTTCGCCGGTGCCGGTTGGGAGTGGCTTAATCTAGCCTTTTTGGCAGGTGGTTTGTATCTCGTTTACCGTCGAGTCATTACCTGGGCAATTCCTGGCGGAATGTTAATCAGCTTGTTTGTTTGTTCTGCCATCGGTTTTGCTCTGCAACCAGATGGCACCGCGTCACCGATGCTTCACTTGTTTAGCGGCGCAACCATGCTTGGCGCATTTTTTATTGCCACCGATCCGGTGTCTGCTTGCACGACAGTTCGTGGGCGTTGGATCTTTGGCGCCTTGATTGGAGCGTTGGTGTATGTCATTCGAACTTGGGGTGGCTACCCCGATGGCGTCGCTTTTGCGGTTCTGTTAGCCAACATGTGCGTGGTACTGATTGACCATTACAGCAAACCTCGCACCTATGGTCACAAGGAGGCAAGCTGATGAATCCGATTTCTCACAACGGTATCGTGTTGACCTTGTTTGCTCTCATCTGTACCGGTTTAGTGGCTGGAACCTTTGTTTTAACCGCCGATGATATCGCTCAGGCCGAACTGAACAACAAATTCAAAGTGCTCAATCAGGTCATCCCCGAAACACTGCATGATAACAACTTGGCGCAACATTGTTTTACCGTTGAAGATGAGCATTTACTGGGCACTGCAACACCACACCATGCTTACTTGGCAACCATTAATGGTGCCCCGACGGCCATTGCTATCGAAGCCACAGCGCCGAATGGTTACACCGGCCGTATTGAACTCATCGTAGGCATCAATACCGCAGGCGAAGTGCTGGGCGTGCGTGTCCTGCAACACAAAGAAACGCCAGGTCTTGGCGATAAAATTGAGCGCCGAAAAAGTGATTGGATCGATAGTTTCATCGGTAAAACCGTTGCCGGCCGCAAAGATCCCAATTGGGCAGTTCGCAAAGACGGCGGTCACTTCGACCAATTCACTGGTGCGACCATTACCCCGCGGGCAGTTGTTGCCGCGGTGAAAAACGCGGTGCTGTATTACCAAGCCAACTCGGCTCGACTATTGTCACAACAACCAAACTGTGAGGGCTAAGCGATGAAACAATTAGCAGAAATCAGTTGGCAAGGGCTATGGAAAAACAATCCTGCAATGGTCCAACTGCTTGGTCTGTGTCCTTTGCTGGCAGTCTCTTCAACGGTAATCAATGGCTTAGGCTTGGGCATCGCCACCACCTTGGTGCTACTGGGCTCGAACGTCACTGTATCGCTTGTTCGTCAATGGATTCCGAAAGAAATCCGCATTCCAGTGTTTGTCATGATCATCGCCGCGTTTGTTACTGCCATTCAGCTACTAATGAATGCATATACCTATGATCTGTATTTGGCGTTGGGTATTTTCATTCCGCTTATTGTCACCAACTGCGCCATTATTGGCCGCGCGGAAGCATTTGCCTCGAAAAACCCTGTTGTACCAGCTGCTGTTGATGGCTTCATGATGGGATTAGGGTTCACCTTGGTCCTCGTTACCATTGGCGCCATTCGCGAGCTGCTCGGTCAAGGTACCCTACTCAGTGGCTCTGACTCCCTATTCGGACCTGTTGCAGCAAGCTGGACTATTGAATTGTTCGCTTATGACAATGAGTTTTTGATTGCCTTGCTGCCACCCGGTGCATTCTTGGTGATGGGCTTTCTCATTGCGCTGAAAAACATCATTGATAGCGCCGCCCAAGAGCGCGCCAAGAAGAGCCAGCCAGCGGCCAAGATAGAGCGAGCGCGCGTTAGCGGCTCTGCAGAATAACCGCGACAATAGCGACGACCAATTATCATGAATAAAGAAAAACGCCGCGAGATACTCGAGCGGTTGCGGGCCGACAACCCCGAGCCGACCACTGAACTAAACTTTTCCACGCCATTTGAGTTGTTAGTGGCTGTTACCCTGTCAGCACAAGCCACAGACGTTGGCGTCAATAAAGCCACCGATAAGCTCTTTCCAGTTGCTAACACGCCACAAGCGATTTGGGATTTGGGTGTCGAGGGGCTGAAGGAATACATCAAAACTATCGGCCTGTTTAACACCAAAGCCGAAAACGTCATCAAAGCTTGCCGCATGCTGTTAGACAAGCATAACGGCGAAGTGCCAGAAAATCGCGAAGCACTGGAAGCCCTGCCCGGCGTAGGCAGAAAAACAGCCAATGTGGTGTTAAACACCGCCTTTGGCTGGCCGACCATTGCAGTGGATACCCATATCTACCGTGTCTCGAACCGCACCAAATTTGCCATGGGCAAAAACGTCGACCAAGTCGAGCAGAAGCTGCTGAAGGTGGTACCTGCGGAATTTAAAGTCGACGTCCATCACTGGCTTATTCTGCACGGCCGCTACACCTGCGTTGCCAGAAAGCCCAGATGTGGAAGCTGCATTATCGAAGACTTGTGCGAGTTTAAGGATAAAGTTGAATAGCTGCTTGCCACGAAAGGAGCTCTGTTGTTACCTTCAATGACATTTGTAATGCCCTTTTGTTGACTTGAAGAGGCTCGAGCAGCGGCGATATCTCGTTCAAAATTAATGAATTTTGATTTTATCGCCGCCCTGAATCACATACGACGTCTATACGCTAAACCAACTAGCCCCAACGCCATAATAAGTAATGAGCCAGGCTCTGGCACTTCAGTCCCAACTTTGACAGATTGACCTATCTTTGTACCTTCCGAAGGGAAGTTTGATATCAGAAAAATTTCACCTACGAAGTTCGCTTGACTAGTTATTACCTCAGCACCTTGTCCAGCGAATCTGATTTCTCCAGCACTTAGAGTTACTAGGTCACCTGCTTTAGCGGCAAAAATAGAGGGAAATTGAAAATATATGAAAGAGTCGTTCTCGTTAATGTCATTTCCCGCATAGTTGCCCGCCCCCAGAACTGAAACATAACCATTTCCACTCAAGGAAGAGCTAATACCATTTATGGTCAATGTAACGCTTCCACTTAGAAAGGAGAGAGTATCAAGCTCTGAAACACTATCGTGACCTCTAAAGGCAATACCGTAATTAGAGGTTTCTACACCATTTGAGCCAGAAGAAAGAACCCAAGCAATTGACTCTGATATTTCTATAATGCCATCAGTTCCCGATTCAGTTGTAGTTATCAAACTCGCTTGCGCAGAGCCAAAAAACATGACCGAAAAGCTCAATAAAACCCTTAACGCCTTCGTTATCGCTTGTTTACTCATATTAATTTTAGTGCCCTTTAGCCAGCATATGTTTCAATTTCCCTTGAAGATAAGCAAAAAACACACCATCACTAAAGCACTGTTTAAATTGATAAAAACAAAGACAGAAACACATAATGCAAAAAAAACTGACACATTTTATTGTGTGAACAGCAAAGTTCAATTTTTTAAAAAGCGTTCAAGAGGTATTGATAGGTTGTCGTGTGGCGAAAGCGCCATTTGAGTTCAGAGTAACGAACTACTCATCAAGGGGGCTCCTCCTGTTTAGTGCTCCGTCAAAGCAATCATGGCGAAGGACCGCTTTACGCACATCTACTGCCCTTGACTTGCAGTTAACTGATCGGCAATTATTGACACAATTCCGAAGTTAACGGATATCTACCTTCATTATCTTGCGGCTGGCCGACCATTGCAGTGGATACCCATATCTACCGCGTCTCTAACCGTACCAAATTTGCCATGGGCAAAAACGTCGACCAAGTTGAGCAAAAGCTACTGAAGGTGGTACCTGCGGAGTTTAAAGTCGATGTCCATCACTGGCTTATTCTGCACGGCCGCTACACCTGCATTGCTAGAAAGCCCAGATGTGGAAGCTGCATCATCGAAGACTTGTGCGAGTACAAAGAGAAGGTTGAGATCGATTGAATCTTGCTCTGAGTTTCTGATTGTTTCACTTCGGTATGGCGTCAATGATTGCGTCTGCCGACACTGTTTTGAGTAATTCGATGCAACTAAGCTGGCACATGTTCTCTGTCGGTGTTGTGACTTTCTCCGCCGCCGTGATTTTCACAATGGTGCAGGTTTATTTCACCTTGGTCAGAGAGCGCATTGGCAGGTCATACCCCTATTACAGTGCATTTATTGGCACACTCATCGTTTACTTGTCTGTTCCCGTTGTCAGTATGCTGCCGTTCGACAACGGTAAAATCATCTTTCACCTGAGTGGCAATTTTTTGCTGTTCGCTGTTGGCGTGCCAGCATTGACTCAAGCGCTTTACATTCAGTCTGGCGTATCGCTGGGCCGCTGGAAGCATCTGCTGCCTTATTGCTTGGGAGTTGCTTGGGCAACGTTTCATCTGCTGACTTTTGAGTTGACCTACCCCAAGACCTACTTTGACATCGCCCCTGTTTATAACTGGCAGCAACTCGGGCTTACAGCAGAACACGTTTACTACAGCCACGTCGCGTTGATCATGGCAATACTTGTGTTGCCATGCCTGCACTTGCTGGCAAACAACAAGAAAGCCAGTAAGGCGAATATTTACATCATTGGTGCCCTTAACTTTTGTTTTTTCATCTGTTTAGGGATCGTGTTTAAAGCATGGGCTGTGTATTACGTCGGTACTAGCTTGACGGCTCTGATCTGGGCTTGGGCAGTATTCTCAGATATTCAAAAAACCAATGACCAATTGCAGCGAAACTATAACCACGAGTCGAGACTGGCGAGCGCGCAGTTTGCATCATCGGGCAACACATTATCGATGGTCGACTTATATCCCGAACAGATTAATGAAAATTACCCCTTCCGCCTGCAAGCGGAGTTGCTCGAACAAATCAAAACGGCGAGTTTAGGGCTGATCCCACAGACGTGTGAAAAACTGCAGCGAGAGTTGAATGACTTTGCCAACGAGCAACTAGATATATTGAAAGCTCGTATTCGAGAAATATTGTTTCTCATGTACGACAGCGCAATTCTACACCACGGTGATGCGACCTTGCTTTCAGCTCTCGAGCAAAAAGGACAGCAAGTCGACGACAGCATGTCGGCAGACCAGTTATTCTTCATCCTAAACGAACAGGCCTGCCAGTTAGCCGCTTACCATCGTGAACATCAAGCGACTGAACTGACCAACCCACTTGTTGATAGCACCAAGAAGCATATCCTTGCACACTATCACAAGGAACTATCCATTAGCTCCATCGCTGAATCGCTCAATGTTAGCCGCTCGTATCTCATGGCAACATTTAAGAAATCAACTCAGCAAACCATCAATCAATATTTAGCTGAAGTGCGAATCAAAAAGTCCCAGAGTCTGCTGTTGACATCGACCGTTACCCAAACGGCCTATGACGTTGGATTCAGCAATCCCAACTATTTTGCTACTGTGTTTAAAAAGCACACCGGCTTGACCCCAAAACAATACCAAGCCCAGGCAAAATCCGACTAGGTTCACTCACCTAGCCTGCGATGAAACGAACACTAGCGCATGGCCACGTTAACTCAACCGATTCAGGCCTATGTTTTCATCTTGATGAATGGTCACTGGCCAACCATCAAACAGATTGCTGCGATTACCATCGGCGACATCGATTAAATACCGATAAGCGTAAACATCGTAGGTTTTCTGCTGGGTATCAAAGATGATAAAACCAAAGCCACTGCCCTTTTCATGTGCTTTCACATAGCGATTCTTCGACTGGCCAACTTCTGGCACGCCCACCGCATAGACGTACATTTTATTACCAAACGCATCGATAAACTCGCCAGTTTGCGACAAGCCATGTTGCGGCCTGTTTTGGTGTGGGATCCCCACTTGGTCTGGTAACCACCAGCGGGGCCAACCGGCAGATATCGCTGGCGTACAAAACGACCAATTACTATCGCGCTGCTCTTTGACACCGTATTGAGCCAATGATGTCAGGTGGGTATCACCACAAATGTGGAGTGCCTTGGTTTCTCGCATGACAGCAACCGCTTTGTCCCTTGCTGGCCCCGGCCAGCCATTGCTGTCAAAGTCATACTTTAGATAACGCTGCGGTGAAGGTTGATGTGTCGAAATTCCGGCAAATACGGTTTGGCTAATCACTGCTTTTAATTGATGACCGCGCCAATCCTGAGCCCACTGGGCAAGGAATTGCTCCTGACGCTGCCCCAGCAACTGAGGGTTTGGCGGATTAATTTTCGGGTTAATGAGGTTTGGATCTTCATCAGTGCCGGTTTTCCCGACAACAACTCCCGCCTGTTCAGGGCCAGACTTCCATTGCCGATCAGCCAAAATCGCAAAGCCAACATTGCCATACACCATGTCACCATAGTAACAACTGATCCCCGTTGAGTTCGGCGTCGGATCATACGCATCAGGGTGATGACTGATACAGGTTTTATGGACCGCATTGACAAACCGTACGGAGCCGATGTATCCCCCCATATAGGATGCGGTGGGGTCAAGTTCAGGCAGCTCTTTCGCCATGCCGCCTTTACCCCACAAGTTGCCCTGCATGACATCGTGATCATCAGGTAATGACAAGGTTGGCGCATCTCGCATCACCTCTCGAAATGCCCAGCCAAATTGATAAAACTTGCGCAAATAGTTATGAATTGCCGGTTCAAATGGCTCTCTGATAATGCCAAAACCACCGTGACTTTCGTATATTTGGTCGCCCGAAAACAACAACAAATCTGGCTCTAGCTTTTTCACATTTTCTGCGACCGGCGCATAAGGGAAGCTGTAATCGTTCTGACAAGTCATTGCTGCCATTCTTAACGGTCGCCCTGTTGGATTTGCTTTAATCAAGCCGCTATAACTGTCTTGCGTGGTGCTGCCATCACGATGTTTTTCAACGTACCGGACCCGAAACTGCTGTGCTAACTTCTCCGGCCAATGTGGGATCCGAAAAGCTGCTACCCATGCATCAGGATCTAACTTGGCTTGTCCCAGCGTTTGCCACTGATTATCGCGTTTCACCTGCAGTTCAACATCATGGTTGTCCTGATAGCCCATTGGCCCGGTGAACACACTCATCTTCATGACGAAGCCATCACTCGTTCTGGAGTCGCTAAGGGTATACATGGTCCAAAGGACGGGACCAAACTTGCGATCAGGATTAAAATCAAACGCATTACCTGACAGCGTCCAATCGGTAAATCGGTACAGGCCACCGCGCTGGTCGGCTTTAGAGCGCAAATTAAAATTACTAACGATTGCGACATTTCCGAGCACTTCATTAGCGGGAACCAAGTGACTTAATTGGCCAAGTGGCTTACTTGTCGTTGCCAGACTGGCACTGACATCAAGCAGCACCGCGCCATACTGTGGCGTTGCCTGAACCTGTAATTTGATCGGTTGTTTGTTGACCTTCTGATTGAGGGAAACGGTCTTGCCAGCAACGAAGAGCTGGCCCTCAATGATGCCTATATCAAGGCCGCGCTGGACAAAACAACTGCTTCTGTACTCGTCAATTTCGTTATTGATACCTAGGCGCAGACCGGCACCACCATCATTGCGGTTAACAGCAAGTTGCTGCACCACAACACTAACCTCGAACGCTTGCGAGGCATCTGTCAACCGATGTGTTAACGAATGAACACTGCGGTTGCCGTCATTGCTTTTGCATTCAACACCACCATTTTCAACATGCCAATCTTCCATTGGATTGGCCCAGTACTCACCACCAATCCAAGTTCTATCGTAGGTATTAGCCCATTTATCGAGCATAGGTTGACTAGGTTTTGCTACCGACTTAGCTGATAAGCTTGCAGAGTTTGAAGTGCAACCAACGCTGGTTGCCACAACCCCTGCGACAGCTAGCTTCAGAGCATCTCGACGAGATAAATTTGCGGTCATTCGGCTATTCCTCAATGGTTAAGGTAAGCACGCAACAACGACTTCATTCACTAATACTGTTGTGACCTGAAGGTTTGGTTACGCGCTCTATTTTTTCGATAGCGTGAAGCTACCGTTTGAGGGTGTTTGGCGACTTTAAAAAACTACTTTTGTTGCTCTAAATTACAACTGTCAAAGCGCCATTTATGGTTTTGGTCCATTTTTGATGATCACTGCGTGAGCGAATTAAAACTATGATTGCCGGTTGTCAGAGCATTTAGGTGCAACTGACGGCCTGTTGACCAAAGGCTATTGGTCAACGAACCATGCCAAGATTAATTTTGCTGGAGTTGATTTCGATAGGCAGATGGGCTGTAGCCTGTGTACTTCTTAAACGCGGTGTTGAAAGTCGATTTCGAGTTGAAGCCGACCTCATAGGCAACGCTAGTGATCAACTTGTCCTTGTCTTGTAGCGCTTCCTTCGCTGCTTCAACACGGAATGAATTGATAAATTGAAAGAAATTGGTGTGCAAAAATTGCGACAGCGTTTCTGAAATATGGTTCTCTGTTTCAGCCACCGCTTCGGACAATTTGTTCAATGAAATATTCTCTTGCAAGAATAACTTATCCTCCAGCATCGCTCTTTCTAGCTTTGCCGCCACCTGTTGCATCTTCTCCGAACTCAGCAATGCTTCTCTTGCCTTCTTCGCTCGAGGTTGCCCCCTTTCAGAGCGCTTGATGAATTTTTGGTTTAATGCGCTTTGAATGAATACAGCGAGCGCAATGGCTTCAAGCACAGGCAACAAAGTACCGGAGCCAAACCAACGCCAGCCCAACGCATTGAGCGAGAACTCAATAGCGAACATCAACCATACTGCGCCCCACAAATACAAAATGGGCCGCAGCCAATCTAACGAGCGCTGCTGAATGTCAGAAAAACGTTCCATTAACTGCTGGCGATGGGAGTGATGAAGCTTTAACGCCATCATGAGGAATAACGCGGTATAAAAGATAAAGATACAAGTAGCGAAGAGGCACGTTGATATCGCGATCTGCCAGAGCTGAGGATCTCTGGTGGCCGGATTGGCCAATGCCAATTTCTCTGCGGGACTAATCATCACAATGAAAGGCAGCATGGCAGCGACCACCAATAGTGGCCCAGATAGAGCGGTCAACCAGAGCTTTTTACCGATCGCTTTGTCGCTTGACATTGCCGCGTGGGCGTAAAAATACAGCGCCGGCCCCAGCAATGCCCTGAAGGGCAATTGTGCTCCTGCCAACGATGGCGCATGAACATAAGCACCGGTGTAAATAAACAGCTCGCCAGCTAAATGAATCAGCAATAAAACGAGTAAACCACCAAGGAAAATATTCTGCCGTTCTTTGGGCCGTTTAAACACATCAAGCAAGGCGATGAGCGTCATGCCGATCATGCAGGAATATAAAACTGTCGAAAACAGATTGACCATTTACTGAGCACAGATACCAAGTGGCGAGAACACCGAATTGTATCGCTAATCGTAAACATCAGCCACAGCATTGAAAAACACTAGAGCGACTGACGGACTTAGCATCACCGATGCAATCAGCACAGCGCTCAAAAAAGAAAAAAACTGATAAAAATGCGGACTGATAGGCCCATCCGAACGACAACCCACTCATAAATAGGCAGTTTTGTCATCAACCCTACCAATAGCAAAAGCATTAGAGAACTATGATGAACACCAATACTGCCGCAAATAGCCAACACTTCTTCGCCAGATTAGCGGGTCTTTCTTACGTCGTTTTTACCGTCGCAGGCTTAATACTGAACTTTGCCTTAAACACCAAACTCGTTGATTTCACCAGCACTCAATCGAGCGCAATTTTTCAAAACGAAATGCATTTTCGATTAGGAATTGCAGCAGAAATAGTCATGTTCCTTGGCGTCGTGATGGCATCCGTGTGTTTCTACATTGTGTTGAAACCAGTTAACAAACCAATGGCACAAACTGCGTTATGTCTGCGACTAATTGAAATCATCACTGGAGGACTTGCTGTTGTTGTTAGCATGACCATGTTAGCCCTGTCGACAAAGGCGTATTTTTTGAAGTTTTTCGACCAAGAACAGTTACACGCCATAGTTGTTGCAATATCCAGCTTGCGAGTACCCGCCTATGAATACAGTTGGATAGCCATGGGTTTGGCTGGGATTATTACCTTTTATCTGTTCTTCAAAACACGCTACATCCCGAGAGCTTGGGCGGTGTGGGGCATGATCACCTATAGCAGCTTGGTGTTGTATCCACTGGCAAAGCTATTGATTGCCGATCTGCCTCGAGAGGTGATGTTTGTGCTGTTCCCCGGAGCCTTGTTTGAACTTGGCGTAGGCATCTGGCTGATGACCAAAGGGATTAATACAGCGGCTGCAAATACCACAGCACAGTAGACACGAACTGACAGCCACAACTACATGATTTGAAACACCGAGCTGATGCAGTTATCGTGTTGCCAAGATCTCGATAAATGCGAGACCAACAAAAAAGCTATGGATGGCTAACATGCAAATTCACCCAGTCAAAGAGACGTTCGTCTACATTGGCCAATTTATCATCGGCCTAGCGTTCTACGCTATGTTGCTCGGCAGCATGTTTGTCGCCGACACATTCTGGCTGTGCTGCACGGCGGCAGGTGCCGCCAGTTATACCTTTAGTTCTAGCTTCGCGCTAGCGAAAACCTCTTTAAAACGGGGTATATATGCAGCTCTAGTTTTAGCGACACCGACAGCAATGTTTGCCATCCTTGGGCTTGGTGATTGGGTCGTGGATGACAACCCTCGTGTATTTATGTTCTGGTTCAGCGTCGCATTAGCCCTAGTATTCATAGGTTTCTTAGCCACTATGGCCAGAGCAAGACGAACTAGCCAAGATATATAAATGGAAAGACTGACAGTTACAGAAGCGATTAATGGATCCATTTTATGCTCGGAAAACACCAAAAACCTTATCAAGAGTTCTATCACTCGACGCACAACAATGAACATTTAGATAGCAAAACAGAACTGCTTGTTGGACTTGCTGCCGCGATGGCGATGAATTGCTCTCCCTGCACGAACTACTATTTAGGACAAGCCAAAAAAGCAGGCATTAGCAAAGGCGAGATCGAGGATGTCACAGCCAAGGTAATGGCAGTCGCCGCCGGCCAAAAGAAACTGCAAATGCAGCAAGTAATCGCAGACTACAACATTGACCTTGAGTCATTTGGCCGCTGATTGACGGTGTTGCTGATAAACCAGCATGACCTGCTGCGCTATCGCTTCATTGCTGGCATACAAAACGCCGCGACGATTCATTAGCAAGGTATCGGAGGCATTGAGTTGCAGTGGCTGGCCATCCATATCGGAAACCCAAGCGCCACCAGCACAGGCTAGCGCTGCGGTGGCCGCAACATCCCACAAACTGCCGCCTCCGGGCTCGGGTTTAGGGAATTTTACGTAGCATGCAGGCGCTTGCTCTAGCATTTGTACCGCACTCATCACTGAACCGGCTTGGTAGTGGCACGTAATACCCGCATAGCCCATGTCGTTGGCCATCATTGTCATGGCTGCAACAACGGCAGGAAATTCAGCATGAGCTGCAAAACTGCGATCGACAAACAAAGCCAATGGCTTCTGGCGGTCATCGTTAATGAGTCGCCACGGTTGCTGTTGTTTTAGCAAGGACGGTTTGTTGCCACTGGCCGGCAAGGGCAACAAGCCTTGATACAGTAGGTCATTGACTGGATCGTACACCACCCCAACTAGCGGTTCACCATCGCGATTAACCAGCGCAATCGACACCGCATATCCAGGTAAGTTTTCAGTAAAGGGCAAAGTGCCATCAAGCGGATCGACACACCAAAAATATGCCTTGCTTAGTCGCGGATGTTGAGCAAGAGGCCACTCTGAGGCACTTTCCTCGCCAAGAAAAGCGATATCAAACGCCACCATTGAAGGCTCAAGCACGCGACGAATCATGGCCTCACAGGCCAAGTCAACTTGCGTCACGACTTGAGAGGCGGCACTGTAACCGTCCGCTTTCATATTGATTTCAATGGTTGAACGATCAGTATTAGCAATGTAACGACCCGCTTGATAAGCCGCCTCTGTGGCTAATGCCATCAGTCGCTCAAGCTGTTTAGGAGTCATATCTGATTTGTGCTCCAATTGACCGACGTTAACGCTAGTTGAGTTTGCTGGCGGCAGTATTCGCCAATTTTCCAATGGCCGGGACTCCAACCAGCTAGAAAGCGATGAAAATCAGCCCAAGCGACAGCGTACATTGATCGCCATTGGCGGATAACATCATCGCCATCCACTTCGGGTCGCCTGGTGGTTAACTCAGCTTTCAACTGCTGGAAGTAATAGTCGACCCAATCGTCAGCCTCAGTCAGCAACCGGCGATCTGGCATGACACTGCTAAGCAACAGCATTAAATCTTGCACCCCTAGCCCTTGACCAACATACTGAAAGTCAACTGCTGCAGCCCCATTTCCCAACTGCTTAAAACAAAAGTTAGCCAGCTTGGCATCACCATGGATCAAAGTCTGATAACGGTTTTGTCGCAACTGCAAATCCAGCCCCACTGCCGCTTGTTTTAACTGGCCATCCGCCATGGCTTGCCATTCATCAGGGCGGGTATCAAGGTGCCAATAGCCGCCGCATTGCCACAATTGGCTGACTTTATCGCCGATGTCTTCGTGCACCGGGCAATTAACAAACAGGGCATGAAATGCTGCTAACCAGCGAATACAAGCTTCGATTTGGCACTGATTAGGACGATCGTTTTTGCCACCGGTGAAGCGTATCGGGAAGTCGACCGCGAGATCTTCCATCACCAACAAAGCACCCGTTTCTGTTAACTCCGAGTAGAGCATTTTTGGTATTCGCGCGGCCTGCTGCGTCAGTGTTTCAAAATGCCGATACCAATGCAGCTCTACCTCATAGGATTGACGTTTGCGCTGCTGAGAACGCTGAGTATTCCAGCCCCTCGGATGTTCGCCTGACGACTGGAAACGGATCTGTTTAACCACCAGCGTTTGGCTGCTTTGCTTAACGCCATCGTCGCACCGCAGAGTCAATCGCGCTAACGCCCCTTGCCCCGCCCACAATGATTGGATGATCTCGGATTGTTCGATTCGCTGGCACTGAGTTGTCCGACAAATGGCGTCTTGTTGTAACGGCGTTAACTGCATGGGTGGTGACTTTAGCTAAGATTTGAGCTGATAGATTATACTTATCTGCCGCATCGAAGGCAGACTTTGTGCCGATATGGTACCAATCGAGGAAGCGAATTATCTGTGGTTGTCAGGTCAAACACATCCATAGATAATGATGCCACTTTGGTGGTCTCCGTTTAACCGCCTTCAGAATTATAATTCTCACCTTATCGACTTAGTTTAAGGAGCCATTGTGCGAGTACTACACACCATGATCCGCGTCGGCGATTTACAACGCGCCATTGATTTTTACACTCAGGTAATGGGTATGACACTGCTTCGTACCAATGAAAACAAACAGTATGAGTACACCTTAGCCTTTGTTGGCTATGGTGACGAGAGCGAAGGCGCCGTCATTGAGCTGACCTACAACTGGGGCACAGAGAGCTACGATCATGGCAATGCATTTGGCCATATTGCCATTGGTGTCGATGATGTATACGCAACATGTGATGCCATTCGCGCAGCAGGCGGCACCATTACTCGCGAGCCAGGGCCGGTAAAAGGCGGCACCACTGAGATCGCCTTTGTTGAAGACCCTGACGGTTACAAACTCGAGCTTATTCAGAACAAAAACATGACCAAAGGACTCGGTTGATTGTTCGCTCTAACGCGACATAAAAAAAGCGCCAATTGGCGCTTTTTTATGTTCGCATGTCATTGTCATGATGCCCTGTAGCAAAAAAGAGTTTTGATACTGCTGCCACAAGACATAGCTCGCGTATTACTTTTTGCGTCTCCCCAGCCAAAAGCTATCGTCATTGAGTACTTGATACTCATCGACTTCCACATCAAACGTTTCATCAACAATGAGTTGGTCAGCTAGTTCGATCGTCATTCGCCAGTCACCGCCTTTATTGTCAACCGGCGCCCAAATGCAGTCGCCTAAATAAAAGTTCCAATCATTGTCAGCGACATATTCATCACCTTCAAACGGTGCCATCACCAATCCCTCATCATCAACCAGATTAGGATGTTCAATGCACCAGTGAATTTGTTGCCCTTTGGCTCTTTTAATATTGACGATCAAACCAAACTCAAGATCGAGTTCAGCGACGACATGACGGGTAAATGACTTGATCTTCGGCAATGCTTTACTGTTGGCGTCAAAGCCATCGTAGATACCAGCACTGATAATCTGTGCGCTGAACTTTTGTTTCGCCATGGTCGACAGCCTAGTGACAATAATATTGGCCGCAGATTTTATCTCGAAAGTGGCGTAATCAACAATCCAACATCAAAGCCAAACTAAGTTGTGAATCAGATCGACCTTAAACCAATGCCAGATTGTGTTACCGCTACCACTAAAATACCCTAGTAACTATTATCTCCTTTTTTGAGCCAACAACTTATGCCGCAAACAACTTTTACCAGCATACGCTTAGCGATCATCGTATCGCTCGGTGGCTTTATTTTCGGCTTTGACGCTTCGGTTATTTCTGGTGTGGTTGGTTTTACGATATCTGAATTTGGCTTAAACGAATGGCAACAGGGTTTTGTCGTCAGCTCTCCGACTCTTGGCGCGGTACTCGCGAGCCTCGCAGCGGGGCCGCTCAGTGATCAAATTGGGCGTAAAAAAGTCCTATTGGCGATTGCTTTTTTATATTTGCTATCGGCCGCAGCATCGGCGTTTGCCACCAGTTACTACATGCTGATATCAGCCCGGTTTATTGGCGGCCTCGCTTTTGCCAGCTTGGTTCTGGCACCAGTCTACATTGCTGAAATTTCGCCAGCTCACTTGCGCGGACGTTTAGTGGCAATCAACCAGCTCAATATTGTGGTTGGCTTTTCAGCTGCCTACTTCTCCAACTTTCTAATCCTGCGCATGAGTGGCTCAGATGCCGGATGGGTTAATTGGCTGGGGATCGACGATAACACCTGGCGTTGGATGTTAGGAATCGAAACACTTCCCGCGCTATGCTATTTCTTGTTGCTGTTTACCATCCCTGAAAGCCCTCGTTGGTTGGTGGTGAAAAATCGATTAGCAGAAGCTAAAGAAGTGCTGGGCGAACTGGTCTCGGCCGATCAAATCGATCAGCAACTCAAAGAGATTCAACACGGCGCCGATCACTCGCAAGAATCGTTTACAACACGACTTAAATTCCTACTTGATAAGCGAGTCCGACTAGCGCTTGTTGTCGGCGTAATCGTCGGTATTGCTCAACAAGCAACCGGAGTAAATGCCATTTACTTTTATGCGCCGAGTATTTTTGAACAAAGCGGTGTCGGCACTGATGCCGCATTTGCACAGGCCATTTGGGTTGGCATTATCAATGTGGTGTTTACCCTTATCGCCATGGCATTGGTTGATAAACTCGGCCGCAAACCTGTGTTGCTGGCAGGTTTGGTTGGCGTAATGGTGAGCATGGGAGCTTGCGCTTGGGGCTTTAGTGAAGCGACGTACCAACTGACTATAGCCAGTATTCAGCCGCTGCAAGACAGCATTAATATTAGTCTGCTGCAACCGATTGTTGGTCAGCTGTTTACTGATGATGTCTCGTTCAAGCAAGCTCTAGAAGCAACCCTGGGCACTGCGTCTGCCCGAGCCCATGAAGGTGCTTTGCTACAAGCTGCAGTCACAATGAATACCACTTTAGTGCTATTTGGCATTCTAGGTTTCGTCGCCTCATTTGCTATTTCACTGGGCCCGGTGATGTGGATCTTGCTCTCTGAGATCTTCCCTAATCATATCCGTGGTATTGCCATCTCTGCGGTGTCATTTATTAATGCCGCAGTTAGCTTCACCGTCCAGCTAGTATTCCCTTGGGAGCTGCTTAACCTTGGCACGGCGATGACCTTTCTTATCTATGGTAGCTTCGGTGCGGCTGGATTTATCTTGGTGGCTTGGTTATTGCCAGAAACCAAAGGTCGTTCACTTGAACAATTAGAAGACCAGTTTGCTGCTTCAGCCAAGTAACCGGTCTTAATTTCTATCTCTCCGGCTGCCGCCAATGACGTATGGAGGCAGCCGGTTGCTCAGGCTCCTACTCTCATCGCACTAACCTGTACGTCACTCCTGTCCTGCCCAGCGAATTCACGAACAAACACCAGAACTACCGTCAGAAGCCCTCAATTCAATACTTCAACACGGGTAAACTAAACAGTGCTTCCTTACGGGAGTATGACGCAGTGATATCGATGAGAGAGCAGCGTCCGAGTACTTGTTTACAAAAGCTCTAGCATTGAGGCTTTGGGAAGTACGACGGATTGATTTCAGTGTCGGGTAACAAACGACGCCACAATTCAACCTCGCTTCAAAACCAGCGAACACTTTGAGTGATGTGCAGACAAAAAAAGCCCCGTGATGCGGGGCTTTAAACGATTGATTTAGCAGTTTGGTTACGTCACCAATTCTAATCCTTAGAACTTGGCACGAACACCCACTGCATAGCGAGCACTTTGTTGGTTGGCTCGAATCAATTGCTCTTTGTAGCGGCCATGAATGCGCTGCTCTTCTTCCAGCACGTTCAAGCCTTCTAAGAACACGTTAAAGGTATCATTGATATCATAGCTAATGCTGACATCTAGCTGACCGTACGACTCGGTGAACTGAGGCTCACCACCCTGCTCTGGCTGACCATCTGCAGAGTAGAAATCATCGCGCCAGTTATATGCAGCGCGCGCTTGTAAGCCATCTTTGTCGTAGAACACCGAGAAGTTGTATGAGTCACTCAGGCCTGGCAGTGCGAATTGGCTTTGAGTGTCTTCGATATCAAGTTCGGTATCACCTGACACCAAGGTGGCGTTTGCCGAGGCACCGAAACCAGTGTCCCAGAACCAATGCTGAATCGCCAATTCCCAACCATGAGTGCGCAGATCTTCGGCGTTCGTTGGCATCCGAATTTGCCAATCAGCCAATGGATCTTCTGCCGATTGCATAATTGGGTTGGCCGGATCGGTCCCTTGCATTTCGTGAATCTTGTTGAAGATATTTTCATCGGTCAAAGGCATGCCTTCATCGGCCAATTCAGCGCGCGCAGCGTTGGCGCGAGGCCCTTCGTAGATATCGCGCAATTGATCGTATTGCACACCCTCAACAAACACGTTAGCGATGAAGTTCTCTACTTCTTTATTAAACCAACCGACGGACACATAGCTGGCATCGCCATAGTAGTATTCAACTGAGAAGTCGAAGTTATCTGCACTGTATGGTTCCAGAGCCGGGTTACCCGCATCACCATTACGACGACCAATCTTAGGCGCATTGGTCAAAGCTGTTGTGCCTCGAAGAGCAGTCAAATCTGAACGCGTCACGGTTTTGCTGTATGAGAATCGAGTAACAACATCATCCATAACTTCCAAGCTGAAATCGAGATTTGGCAAGAACACCTTGTAATCTGATTGCTCATTAGAGAATGACTTCTCATCTTGGTAATTCAAGTGCCATTCTTGTGCAGTAGTCCACTGCATGTCGGTAGCTACACGCTCTTCACTGCGAGAGGTAACGTCCGTTGTTTCATAGCGGAAGCCAGCAACAACGTTTAACGGCATCTCGTTGAATTCACTTTCAAAATTTAACTGAATAAACGCCGAGTCAGTTTCTTCTTCGATAATATGATGAGAGATTGGATCACCTTTGTCGGTCAAATCAAAGCCATGCTTGTCTTCTGACAGCTGAATGACACTCTCGAAATCATAGCTAAAGTAAGTACGCTCAATGATATCGCTACCGCCACCAGAGAAGTCGTCTAAGAAGCCACCACCGACAGTTTCTTCTTGCATCAATGGCCAGTAATCTTCATCGACACAACAGTACCAGCCGGTACCAATCATTCGCTGATAACTAACTGCAGAAGTTTCGAATTCGGTGCGTGCGATACCGAAATCAATTGATGTCAAAGAATCATTGCTATCGTTGATCCACTTACCGCTCAGCTGATATTGCTTCACATCAGTGTCGTTTTCAGCAAAGTTATTCATCGCAAACAATGGGCGATAGTCTTCAGCAGTGAGCTTGCCGTCACCGTTCCAGTTCATATCCAGCAACGGAATGTCAGTATTACGAGCATCAAAGGTGAAGTCATCAGAGGCGCCTAAAGCCCCCAAAATTTGGAAACCATTCCAACCATAGCGATAAGCTTCTGCGGTCGCATTTGAGTCATGGTAATCGAACTCAAATTCCATATTGTCAGTTGCTTGCCACTTAACATTGAGGCCGAGTGATTTGTTTTCATGCTCGGTATCGTTACTCGCGGTACGCGACATGAAATCACCACCATATTCACGAGCATACACCACAGTACCATTTTCATTGATCTCCATCTCAGCAGGCGCACCGTGGTTCATCCACTGGCCCCAAGCTTCGTTCATGGCTTCAATTTCAAGTTTGGAATAGGTGTAGTCGAGAGTCGCAGTGACGGTGTCCATTGGTGCCCATTGGAAGGTCAACTGGCCATTGGTACGAGTCCGTTCGTTGTTCTCAATACCAAAGCCCATATTACGTGGGTACCAAGTGTAACCGTAAGGGTTTTCGTTGTTATCAATCACCGAGCCGGCAAGCGAATGGTCGAGATTTGGACGCCAACCATCAACGTTTGCGAATTTAACTGCACTATCGCGCTCTTGGTAGGCAAACGACAAGCTCACGCCAAACGTATCTTCAGCAAAGGTATCGCTAATGAAACCAGAAATTTCTGGCGTAACCGAGTCGCCATCTTCAACGCTGCGATCGGCAACGCCTTTGACACCAACCGTAGCGTGGAAGCCGGCATCATCAAATGGACGGGCAGTGCGAATATTGATGGTCGAACCGATACCGCCAGAAGACACATCCGCCTTACCAGTTTTAGAAATCTCAACGCCAGAAACACTTTCTGAAGCGATGTTGGCAAAATCAAAGGAGCGAGTTGATTGCGCACTCACTTGAGCGGTTGGCATCATTCGATTGTTCAACAATACCAAGTTGAACTCAGGACCAAAGCCACGGACAGTTACTTTACTACCTTCGTTGTTTCTGCGATCAATAGATACACCAGTGATACGCTGTAGTGACTCAGCAAGGTTAGTATCAGGGAACTTACCGATATCTTCGGCAGAAATAGCATCGACCACACCTGAAGAGGAACGTTTGATGTCTTGCGATTTGATTTGTGACGCTCGAATCCCCGTTACCTGAATCACTTCAGTGTCGTCTGCGGGAACTTCTTCAGCCGCAAGGCCAAAGGCAGAGACAGTGGTTCCCAATATCAACGCAACGGATTTACATATCAGAGTCGGACGGAATCTAGACTGCTGCATGTTCATGATTGACTTCCTTTGATTTTAATTATGAGTTTTCGCTACATTGAGTTCGCCACTCGTTCATTTTCGAGAGCCACTCAATGAGCATTCGCTGAATCCACATTCACCATTCTGTTAGCGGTATCTTTTATTTATGGAACACCCGGACTTAAAACAATGGCTGAGGCTGTTTATAAAACGTTCTCCCCCTACAGCGCTTTTGGATGTTCTAATTGCTATCAGCTGTAAACGCATGGTAACGGTAACACTCGCTTTCAAAGTGAAATATTGTTCTAGGTCAATTTTTGTCAGTGCTTGCTATGTACTTGAGAATAAAGTGTGAGCAAGTAAACTTTTTTTCAACAATCCATTAACCCCATCACAGAGCAAAATGTGACCGGTATCATAAAGAGTGGGAGCATACTGGTTTTGGATTAATCAGAAGAAATGTGATGGCGATCATCAGGCAGCGGCTGCTGCAATTAAAGTCTTTAAAAATCAGATTAGTAATCGATTGTAATTCGTATTTATGAGGTCAATCGAAAAGCACCAGTGATTGTTACGGCAGTAACAAAAAGTGTCAAACGGCCGAAGGGGACGGCCGTCATGTTGTACCATCAACCGTGCTGGCGAATCAGGTTGAGTAGCTCTCGATTGCTAGGCAGACCATTCATGTATCGCTGCACTAGCTTGGCATTTTCATTGTAGTAATGGCCTACTCGATTGACGTCAGTGCGTTGCTGTGTCGTTGGCTTGATCTGGGTTTTGAACCCCATGCCATACAAGACATATTGATAACTGGCCGAAGGAAATATCTCTTCGAGCTGATTGAAATCATGACGTGATGGCGGTTGATGACGCCAATATTCGAGTAATTCAGCAAGCCGTTCAGGCACCGTAGTTTGGCAACGGCAATCGAGCCAGTATTGACTATCTTGCCGCTGACTCAGCACATAGTGAAGTTTGAGAAAATCGATGATCCGCCCCCAACGATACAAAAACCGGTCATTGAAACGTTTAGCCACCATGTCCATCGCTGAGCGAGTCGGAGGCATCTGGTCACGAATCATGGCTGCCGAGAGCTCCACTAGAGCCAACGCCGATGCTTCCAGCGGCTCGATAAACCCTGCAGCCATGCCAATAGCAACACAGTTGCGATGCCAAAACTGTTGGCGATGACCAGGATCGATGTTGATTGTCCTGATTGTTGCCTGCTCAGCTTGTTGCTTGCCAATTGACGGCTCGATGTAGCGTCGAAGAGTCCGTTGGGCTTGTTCCTCACTACTATGCGCCGAAGAGTATACGTACCCTACTCCACGCCGAGTAGGTAAGCCGATATCCCAAGTCCAGCCCGCAGACTGTGCGGTGGCGATAGTAGCAGAAGCAATATCATCATTTGGCGAGGAATATGGGACCTGCAGTGCTATCGCTCGGTCATTAAACAAATACTGTTTTTGACTCACAAATGGGATTTGATAGTGCTGGCCCAACAAAATAGACGCCAAGCCACTGCAGTCGATAAATAAATCGCCCTCTAATTCACCGTGTTGCTTGGTCGATAGCGACTCAATATCACCATCAGCAGCACTGTTGACGGCAGTGACATGGTCAAGGACATGACGCACTCCTAATCGCTGAGTAGCATGCTGTTGCAACAACCCAGCGAATTTACCCGCATCGAGGTGATAGCCGTAATTGGCGACCGCCGCATAGCCAGGCGTTGCTGGCTGTTTGGGAGCCTTTGCCAACTCACACAAATGGCTTTGACTACTAAAGGCATCGGCGAAAGACTGATTTTTACAGTGAGTTTGCCAAAACGGAATCAAATCACTGTCGAGATAGCCCGAGGGTAATTCGAACGGGTGATAATAGCGGTCTGCTGGTTCACCGCTGACCCAGTTGACGAAACAAGAACCTTGTTTGAACGAAGCATCACACCGGCGCAGAAACTCATGTTCATCAATGCCGATCAAACGCAAGGTATCGCGCATTGATGGCCAGGTACCCTCGCCTACACCTATGGTTTTAACATCAGGGCTTTCGACCAGCGTAATCGACATACCGCTTTCTGCTTGACCATGATGCTCTGCTGCCAATATCGCCGCAGTGAGCCATCCAGCCGAGCCACCGCCGACAATGACAATTCTAGTTACTGCTTTAGTCATCGGGTTGCTTTGAACCTCTTATAGTGTGCCAATAACAAGACAATGATCGATGATTACCGCGGCCCTAATGGCTACATCGTCGCTTTGCAGTGCTTGTCAATGAACTCTTGATGCGAGGTCATTCGAGCCACGTCATTGACCAACTTGTGCTGCATAGATGATAAGAACTGCTGCAACTCAGCTTCGGACATTTCATCCACTACTCGGTGATACTGTTTCGGCACCACACCTTGGCCAATCATCACTTGTAGCCACGAATCGACAAATAGCTCGTCATGGCCTAGGATAAACTGGCCTGTTTCCTCAAACATGTTTAAACGCTGAGCTAAACTTTGAGGGATTGCCATATCGCGGCATCGGCGCCAAAATTCGGAATCGTCGCGTTGTGTTGCTTTGTAATGCAAGACAATAAAGTCTTTGATTTGGTCATAGTCGTGGATCATTGACTTGTTGTATTGATCGACTTCGATGGCATTGATACCGCGACTTGGAAACAGCTTGATCAGTTTGAGAATGCCCTGCTGGATCAGGTGAATAGCCGTTGACTCCAATGGTTCAATAAAGCCGCCCGACAATCCTATCGCCACGCAGTTTTTACTCCAAAGTTTCTCTCGATGACCTGTCTTGAAGCGAATTTTTAACGGCTTGGTGATGGTCTCGCCTGATACCGATGACAGCAGCAACTGTTCAGCTTCTTCATCTGACATGTATTTGCTGCAATAGACAATGCCATTGCCCATTCGATGCTGTAGCGGTATTCGCCATTGCCAGCCAGCATGATTTGCAATCGAACGGGTGTAAGGTCTTGGTGGTTCATCGGACTTGGTTTGAACCGCGATCGCCCGATCGCATAACAACCAGTGCGACCAGTCAACAAATTCGGTATCTAGTGACTCGCCGAGTAATAGCGATTTAAACCCCGAGCAGTCAATGAACAGATCGCCTTCGACAACCGCACCGTCAACATCGACAGAGCGTATGAACCCTGTGTCAGGATCATGATTAACGCGATCGACCATGCCCTCGATACGGCGGACACCATTGCTCTCCGCCAAATTGCGCAGCAGTTTGGCGTATTTGCCAGCATCAATGTGATAAGCGTAGTTCAAGCCCTTGGGCTGTTTGGTGAACTTATTACTCAGCGCCGCAGAGGCCTCTAAGTTGAATTCGCTGAATTTACTGGTCATCCCCAGTTGCTGAGCTTTGGTCCAGAAGTTGTGGAAACCGGCAGCCCACAAGCTTCGCCCGGTCTCTCCAAAGGCATGAAAATACTGTTCACCTTGCTGGTGCCAATTCTCAAAGTTAATACCGAGTTTATAGGAGCCGGACGTCTGCTTAACAAACTCAATGGGATCAATACCAAGTAAGCCATTGAAGAACTGCATAGTAGGAATAGTTGCTTCACCCACCCCTATGGTGCCGATTTTATCCGACTCAATCAGCGTAATGGTTAAGCTCGGAATGGTGCGACTTAACGCTGCGGCTGCCATCCAACCAGCGGTACCACCGCCGACAATTACCACCTTGTCAATCGACTCAGTCATCATAATCCCCCACCAAAAATAAAAAAATTCTACAAAATCTATATAAAAATCAGCGATTCAATGCGTTCAGAATCATCGAGCGATATTTACGCGCATCATCGATGGACAAATCGCTGAGTAGGCCCTGCGATGACTCTGGGATATGAGAAAAGTCGTCATTCATCACATAGTATTCAATCATCTTTAACCACATACGCTTTTGTTCTTTTGACAGCGAGCGAAGCGACATAATTGACAAGTTCAAGCTATCCATCGGTGTTGGTAAATACGCCTTTGATTTTTTCCACCAATAGTTCATCAGCACGTTAACGTCGTCATGCGATTTAACGTGATGCCACCACATGCTTGGCACAAACAGCACGTCTCCCGGGTTCAGCTCAAATACTTGAGCATGTTCAAGGGCCGTCTTGAATTTGGGAAACTTAGTAAAGTCAGGTGCATCAAAATCAACCAAACTAATGGCAGGACCTGCCGGAGTATAATCCAACGGTCCAATGTACAAATTCTCAAGTTGCTCGGGCGGAAAAAGGGTAAAGGTACGCTTGCCAGCAACCAAACAAGCAAAATTATCCGGCCAATCAAAATGTGCGGAGACAATGGACTGATTGCCAATCCAAATGTTAGTCAGTACCGGTAACGAAGTGAAATCCAGCGGATTATCATCGCTGAGACCAGGAAACCAACGATCAACATTGGTTGAGCCCATATATAAAGTTGGCTTTTGGTCCGCTTCAGCACAGCGTGCCAACTGCTCGAACAATTGGTCGACAGTAATCTTCAAAGACTCAAAATTGAAGCCTTGGAAATCGGCCTGATAACCAATTCTTCCTTGCCATTGAGGCTCCATAAAATAAGCCAAAAGAGCCTCATTGCCAGCGTACTGGCTGAGATATTGAGACAATTGTTCAGACGACTGATTGGCCTTTTTTACAATGGGCCAATCGGCAATTGCTCCTCTCAACACGACAGGTTCTAGCGCCGTCTCAGCGATGTCTCTGAGCATATTTTGGGTTTTGACATCTACCCCCATGCGACTACCCCACTAGTGCCGCGCCAGCTTTATTGTGTTTCGATATCAACTTGGAGATATTCGATAAAGATGCAATACACATGTAGGCACCATGCAAGTACAACGGCTTCGCCAGTGCCTCCAAGTCCGCTGCAGGCAATTTGTTGAGCAACTCTTCGTTGATCACGAAAAAGCCACTTAAACGGACGTTTTCGCCACTCGCATCCTTAAACTCAAGCGCCAACGGATCGAGCAGTTTTAACTTATCCAGCGCTAGACAGAAGTCATTGGTCAATTCGCGTTCGGAGTGCAACCGGTGCAAAACATCAACAATTCGATTGGTGTATTCGGTGTTACCGCCGTGGGGCATAAACAGGCGCTCCCCATGCTCTAGACCGACTCGGGGATCATCGACGTCGACACTGACGATCAGCCCTTCTTCGCCATTTGAGCGTTGCTGTTTACCGATTTTGAATGGCCCTTTTTCAATCATGGCTGGTTGAAAGCTATCGTTCCAACCCTGCTCAGTAAGAGATAAATTCTGACCTTCTTCCAAACCCAGCATTGCCATTGGATAAATCACACCATTTTGGTGGTCTTTGTGAAAGAAAATAGGATGATCGCTTTGAGCGTTTCGGATCTCGCTAAAGGTCAATGACACACACATTTTGTCATCACCGAATGCGGCGCTGCGTTTGCTATTAACTTTTAGATTTGCATGCTCAACATTGTTCAGAATTTGTTGTTTCGACATAGTTTCTTATCAGTGCTTTTTTTGATTATTGACTATAGATAGAGCAGTTCAATGAAACCCGCTGAATCGCTTATATGCTGCCGTATTCCGGACCAGGTTCAACAAAACAAAGTCCGTCGAATCGATCCAATGTTAGCGCTAAAAACACTGCTAGTACCATAAGCTTGGCAGCTCAATTGGTGTAACTGTGAAGTAGCATTATCTCGGTTGTATTGTGGTCAATAGAAAACCAACTTGACGAAGTGCTTGGAGTGAATCAGTGAGAGTGTGTCAGCCGCTGCAAGCTACTTCTTTTGGTTTACTTTGCTACTAAAACCAGTCAACCAGCGCTATGAGTTAAAACTAAGGCCTCCTTGAAAGACAACAAACAGCCACCTTGTGGTGGCTGTTTGAACTATTTCAGATCAACTTACCAATATTAGTAAGTCCAACGAACACCAATGGTGTAACGCGCTTCTTGTTCTGCTGCAGAAATAACAGCGTCATCAGCACGAGCTCTCACTCGAGTGTTTTCCTCTAGCACGTTGATACCGTCAAACGTCACAGTGAACGACTCATTGATATCGTAGCTAACGCTCATATCCAACTGACCATACTCTTCAGTGTAAGCAGGCTCGAACTGGTTGTTACCGCCAGTCGTTGCACTTAAGAACTCATCACGCCAGTTGTAAGCCAAACGCGCTTGGAAGCCATCTTTTTCATAGAAGCCAACCAAGTTAGCCGAGTCACTTAAGCCAAGCAGTGCAAATTGGTCTTCACCAACAGTACTGTCATCGTAGTCCACATCGCCATCAACCGTTGTATAGTTGACGATGACACCGAACCCTGACTCACCAAACATGTGCTGAACGGCGATCTCCCAACCATCAATCGATGCTGAATCCTGGTTAACTGGCACGGTCGCAGTGTAGGTCAGTACATCATAGCCATTGGCCGCCGAGTCGCCGACCAAATTACCGTCTGCGGCAATCCAACCTTGATCAAGGTAGTACTGACGAATTTCTTGTGCAGCATTACCTGGGTTAACAACCGCCGCTTGCGCTTCAGCAAGACGAGGACCAGTCGCAGGGTTGTAGATCTCTGGATAGATCACCACGCCTTGACGGATACTGTCGCCGATGAAGTTGTCTACGTCTTTATCGTAATAACCGACTGAGATGTAGCTTCCTTCGCCGTAGTAGTATTCGGCCGAGAAATCGATGTTAGTCGACTCAAATGGGTCCAAATCTGGGTTACCACCAGCAGCAGGGCTTGGGTCGAAGGTACGAGCCTGACTACTCTGCGGCGCAATACCGGCCTGCAAATCATCATAACCAGGACGAGCTAGCGTTTTACTCCAAGATGCGCGCAGTACAACGTCTTCTACTGGTTCCAGTTGGAAGTCAATGTTTGGCAAGGTGTGGTCATAGCTACCTGTACCTTCAGCGAAAATACCGCCGTCTTGTTCCAAAATAAGTTCGTTGGCAGATAGCCACAACTCATTGTTATAGTTTGGAATCAAAGAATTAGAAGTAACATCTGTCTCTTCGTAACGAACACCGAGGTTCACTTTTGCTGGCATGTCGCCGAGCTCAAAATCTAAGTTCGCTTGAACATAGAATGCGTCTTGTTCTTCTTTCAAACGGCGGTCAACGGCATACTCTGGGTTTGCACACAAAGTGCCAGGGTCACAGTTAGTGAACACGTTGCCCGGCAGGCTTGGGTTAGCAAGATACAAGTCAGCGATGTCGGCAGTGAATTGCTTGAAGTCAACGTCGACATACTGGCCATTGATACCAATTTCTTGGCCGTTACTCGGAACGCGGTTCAAATCTTTAACAGTGAATGCATCATCATCAAAGTTTTCATCACCATCACCGTCAGGTGAGTTCCAACCACCACCAGAGGTCTGGCCGGTATAACCTAGACCACCCCAGTCGCCACCTTGGTTAAGACTAAATGCTGAGCGGTTTTCAACTTCAGAGGTAGATAGGCCAAACTCAACACTCTCGACGATACCGTCATCAAAGGTGTAGACACCATCAAACTTAAACTGCTTGATTTCCGTCTTCATGTAGCCATTACGGAAACTGTTACCTGAAGCAATAATTGCACTTGGGTCCAACGATTGATCATCAGTCAAAGTACCAATAAAAGTGGGTACGTCTTTGCTGTAATCAACTTGTGTATTTGCTCGGCGGAAGGTAGACGCTGTCACAATGTTGTTGCTACCACGAGAATCTTTTGGCTGAGCTTCTGCCTCTGAATCATGAGCATCGAATGCCAAGTTCAAGTTATCAGTTGCTTGCCACTCAAGATTGAAACCAATGGACTTGTTTTCATTCTCGGTTTCCCATGCACCAACACCATAAGAAAAGTCACAACAGTCATTGTTGTTCAACAACAGCGGCGAAACGATACCATTCTTCTCGCGGAAATCAGTGCCAGCCCAGTTGCCAGAGCCAAACCAAGCAGACAACTCTTGACGAGCCACCTCTTGAGTCAGTTTTGAATAGGTGTAATCGAGCGTAGTCACTACCGTATCGATCGGAGCCCACTGCACAGTCACTTGACCATTGATACGCTCACGAGAAATGTCTTCCAATGCATACATGCCATTTTGCGGCGCCATGTAGATGACATCAGAACCAGCAGTGTCATAAATCAAATCACCCGCAGGATCGCGGATTTCACCGTTCTGAACACTGGTATTCCAGCCAGAAGTTGTTTCATAGCGATTTGAGGCACTATCACGCTTTGAATAGTTACCGCTGATCGCAACACCAAAGGTATCGTCAGCAAAAGTGTTGCTGTAAATACCAGAGATCTCTGGAGTGATATCATCGCCTTCTTCATTGGAGCGGTCCATGATGGCTTTCACACCAACACTGGCAACCATGTCCTGGCTATCAAATGGGCGCATGGTTTGGATATTGATAGTAGAACCAATACCACCTGTAGTTAGGCTAGCTTTACCGGTTTTATAAACTTCAACACCTGACACAGACTCGGCAGCTAAGTTAGCGAAGTCAAAAGAACGTTGGCTGTTAGCCGAAGTCGCGCTCAGGTTTGCCGCAGGCATCTGACGACCATTCAAGGTAATCAGGTTGAATTCTGGACCCCAACCACGAACCGTTACACGTGAACCTTCGTTGTTTTGGCGGTCAATCGAAACGCCGGTAATACGCTGCAGCGACTCAGCCAAGTTGCTGTCAGGCATCTTACCGATATCCTCGGCAGAAATGGCGTCAACAACACCGCTAGACATACGTTTGATGTCAGCGGATTTATTCAAAGAACCACGAATACCGGTTACCTGAATGACTTCAGTGTCATCAGCTGGCGCTTCTTCTGCGAGCGCTGTGTAGCTGGTGCAGCCCAGCACTGACGCAATTGTCAGAGACAATAGTCTGGGTTTGAATGAATTAATTTGCATTGGTTTCCCCTCTCTCCCCTGGGATGTGTGTTTTATAAAAACAACGCTGATGTAACTCGCGATCCACCGTAACAAGAATGATAAATGTTATCGCTAACAGCACTGTTAACACCGACGCTAACAAGAAGAATACATGAATGCAACAGAGCTGATTGAGCGCCAACTATGCGAGCAATAGGCCGGTTTCTTGTTTTAAATCAGTTTTCATCAAGGATGGATTAAAAAGATTATGATACCGGTCCCATATATCAGTTTGTTAATGTCAAAAAGTGGGAGCAATGCAGTCAGGGCAACGTTATTTGATCAACAGCAAGGCCATTTTTTAAGCAAATAATGAAAAATGACCTGCATCAATAAACTTCGAGTTAATAGTCAAATTTGTGAAAAAGATCTAAATTAGAGTAATAGCTTCAGTTGCGGGCAAATACATTCACTTGGCAAATAAAATTAACGGTAGCTCACCTCAATGAGACTGAGTTCAACAGGTCAATTAAGCTGCAATGATGATGCACAAGCCGGTTAACAGTACCCAGCCTGAAAAGATAAGTTTCACGACTTTAGGTGATAGATACTCAACGATTGAACGAGCAATGATGCCGCCGAGTATGGCGCTGGGGCCAGCAAACAGTACCACCTGCCAAGAAATGGCTTGGGTCGAGTAGATATGATGTGGAATAGCGGTCCAAACCGAAATAGCTGACACCATCACCGCTGCTGCAATTGCCATACTGACGTTAAAGCCTCTGAGAATAAGGTAAACGGCCATCAGTTCACCGACGCCAACTGATAGCCAGGCGGTAATTACGCCACCGAATAAGCCAATAACCGCTAGCGCGACATAGTCCAGCCCAAGCAGGCCAGACACAGTACTGCGCTTGCCTTGTGCCAATGTGCAATACAGGGTAATCAAGCCTAACCCGATGGAAAAGATACTGAAAATGACATGAGTTGCAGCCGGAGCACCAAGAGCAAACCACTGCGTAAGCAAAATGGCGATCACGGATCCCAAAGCACAAGTAACAACTGCGGGGAACAATCCCTGCCACTGCAACTCAGCGCGATGATTGTGACGATAGCTATACAACCAAGTTAACGCGCCCGCCGTCATGCCGCAGCATTGAATAGCAAAACTAGTGGCAACCGACTGCAACTCGGAGAAGCCTAACTGGTGAAAAGCAGGAATAAAGACAACGCCACCCCCTGCCCCCGTACTGTTGGCGAAGATAGCCCCCAGAATGCCAAGAAAGGAGAACTTATAGTGCTCAGCCACGACTTCACTGGGCTCAGGCTGAGCGAGTAGCAACCCCAGCCACAGAAAACCAAGGCCGACGACAAGCCAAACTTTACTGTATGGTGATTGGGAGGCGTTAAACATAGTCTGCTAAGTTCTTGTTGTTTCGATTGTCGGGGCGGTGTCGTTCACTCAATTGCAGGCGAACATAGCAATGACAACTGATTTGCTCCAACAATCGATCACATTTGGCGCTTAGATTTGTGATTAAGGCGGCCTTTTCGTTAACATAAATCGCAATCGCTCGCATTGTCAGCAGCGCAACAATGAAACCTTTCGTTGTGATCAACCTTGGTATCGACATTGAACTATTTCTCTCCGCCATTTCACCTCCGCAATCGTCATATTCAAACCATTTGGTCTCGACTAAAGCCTCGCCGGCACCATCAACAATTCAGCAAAAGTCACGTTGTCGCTGATGATGGCGAACTGTTGACCATCCAATGGCTACAACAACCCTGCCAATCTCACGCTGGCTTGGTGGTGCTAGTCCATGGTCTTGAGGGCTCCGCCGCGTCTGATTACATTCTCGGCATGGCTAGTGCGCTACAGCAACAGAGATTTGCCGTAGCGATCTTTGAGTTTAGAGGATGCGGCCAAGCACCAAACACCAAGGCCCGGGCTTATCATTCCGGAGAGATAACCGATCTGCAGCAGGTTTTAACGTGGTTGAAACGACAATACCCGCTGCTAACAATTGATGCAGTCGGCTTTAGCTTGGGCGGCAATGTGTTGGCTCGCTATCTCGGCACCCATGGCGACAATAGCTTGATTGACCACGCTGTGATTATTTCTGCACCACTCGACTTAGCCGCTTGCGCCACCCAAATGGCACACTGGAGCGCCAGAATCTACCAGCGACATTTACTGAGCTCGCTGATCAACAAAACCATCGCCAAGCGCCACCGGGTCGATTGGCAGTCTTATACCCTGCCCTCAGACACCGAGTTACTGCAGATGAACACCTTTTGGCAGTTTGATGATCGTGTGACCGCGCCATTGCACGGATTTAGCGATGCCAATGACTACTATCAGCAATGCAGTGGCAAACGCTATCTGCATCGCATAACGCGACCAACGCTGATCATTCACGCCGCCGACGATCCGTTTATGAATTCTGACGTCATTCCGAAATTAAGTGAGTTACCGAGCAATATCGATTATGTGTTGAGCCAACATGGTGGCCATGTTGGCTTTATTGAAGGCAGTTGGCGTAAGCCAGTTTACTGGTTAGAGCAGACCGTTCCAGCTTGGCTTAGCCGGCGAGATTAGCTTTCACCATCCATCGAGTAGATGCTGCTAACATCGTCGAGACGGCTTACCGAAACATTCATGTCTTTAATCAAGCCGTCGTCGAGACCATAGATCCAGCCATGAACTGAGAGCTCCTGACCGTTACGCCAGGCATTTTGCACTATGGTGGTATGGCAAACGTTGGCAACTTGCTCACGAACGTTCAATTCACACATTAAGCGAAAACGCTGCTCGTCATCGGCAACCGCTTCGATGCGTGCCTTATGAGCCCGGTAGACATCTTTGATATGGCGCAACCAGTTATCAATGAGGCCAAACGTCTCGTTACCCATGGCAGCCTTTACACCACCACAGCCATAATGGCCAACCACCATGATGTGCTTCACTTTCAACACTTCGACTGCGTATTGAATGACTGACAGGCAATTCAGATCGGTATGCACCACGACATTGGCAATATTGCGATGAACAAACACTTCGCCGGGTAGCAAGCCAACAATTTGATTGGCTGGGACACGAGAATCAGAGCAACCAATCCACAAGTATTCCGGTGTTTGCTGCTCTGTTAAATTATCGAAGAACTCTGGATCTGCTTCTTTGGTCGATGCAGCCCACTCCTCATTTTTCTTAAATAATTGCTTGATAACCGTCATGAATAACCCCTTTCTGTGCGGGGACAATTATATGGACGCAACCGCCGAAGTCACGCCAAATCAGACTGGTCCGTGCTGCTAGATCAATCGTTTATGCGATGCCGATGTATTTGTGGGTTTGTACCGACAAGCGCCAATTTCGCGCAATGCAGGTTTCCATGCATAGTCTAGTCGCTCGAGCTTTTTGACTAATCGGCTGCAAACATACGAACACATCCGCCGAATTTAACTCAGCACCAACCATCAGTTCATCGAGGTTGTCGATGTCTTGTTGACGAGCTACCGGGTGCTTGATCTCGTCAGCCCGCTGCAATGCTTCGGTCAACACTTTCATACCACCTTTCATGCCAACCTTTGGCGACACTGTCACCCAAGTTTGTTCTGCTGCTTTTATTGGATAAGTGCCACTGGTTTCGATCTGCACAGAATAACCATTGGCAATCAAATAACCGGTCAATGGCGTCAGATCATACATGCAGGGCTCGCCACCAGTGATCACCACGTGCCTAGCTTGGTAGCCTTGTTGTTGAAATAAATTTACCAGTTGCTCTGAATCAAGCTTGGTGTACTGAGGGGAGTCAACTTTTTTGCTGACAATGATGTTGCTATCAACCTCGTCATCAGCCTCAACATCCCAAGTATGTTTAGTGTCACACCAAGCACAACCGACCGGGCATCCTTGCAGCCGAACAAACAGTGCAGGCACTCCAGTGTGGACCCCTTCGCCCTGAATGGTCTGAAATACTTCATTGATAGGATACTTCATGCTGCCGTCAGCTCCGCTTTTCTGTAGAATGCGCGTCTTGTACAGGATCCTAGCAGCTCAGGCAAGAATATGAGTAACAAAGTCGTCGTCATTTATTCAGGTGGAATGGACTCATACACCGTATTGAACCGTGCCATTAAGGATGGCAAAGAAGTCCATGCCCTGACCTTCAATTACGGTCAACGACATGTCAAAGAAATCGATGTCGCCAAAGGCGTTTGCGACCGTCTAAACGTGCCACACCAGGTGATCGACATTCGGGCGATCAACGCGTTGCTGGCAGGTAGTTCGCTCACTGATGACATTGATATTCCAGAAGGTCATTACGAAGAAGAAAGCATGAAGTCAACCGTGGTACCAAATCGCAACATGGTATTGCTGTCGTTGGCAATTGCATATGCTGTCTCAATCAAAGCTGAAGCGGTTTACTATGGTGCCCATAGTGGTGACCACGCGATCTACCCGGATTGTCGACCTGAGTTTGTCGAGAAGATGAAGGAAGTATCACTGCTTGCCAACTATGAGCCGGTTGATATCGTCACGCCTTATTTGCACAAATCCAAGATTGAGATTTTGACCGATGGTTTGAGCATGGACTTGGATTACTCCGAAACTTGGACTTGCTATAACGGTCGAGAAAAAGCCTGCGGTAAATGCGGCGCTTGCGTTGAGCGTTTAGAAGCATTTGCAGAGAACCAAGCCACAGATCCGCTCGCTTACGAGAGTTAACTCGCCTAAGCTTCTAAGCCGGTCAAACCATCAAGGTTCGCGATGAGGTGCTTCAGCCAGCATGGAAGTTGGTTGCAGAGCGCTCCAAGAATAGACTTGAGCTTCACCGAATGGTGAAGCTTGCTGGTTTCAACACAACGTTTCAATGCTCTTCTCGAACAACTGCGGTAATCAGCTGCACAAACCTTTCATCAACAAGACGCCGTAAAATAATCCCTGATGGCTCTGCAGCCGCGTCCTGCGGCTGAAGCTTGTTAACGAAAAATTTGTTCCGCTCAGTTAGTAGCAGCTATTCGCTGAATTTTGGGGGAAGACTGAGATCAAAGCAGCCAGCATCGCTGCTGGCTGTTTACTTAGGGTGTCGGATCATCAATCCAATGAGGTCGATAACGGCAAAGCCTGCTCGCCTTGCCATTGGTAAAGGTCAACGCCGGAACTATCGCAACAGCCGCCAGAGCAAGCATCTGCCGACAGGCGTTTGAGCCGGCCTCGTGCGATTAGCAGCTCAAGCATTTGCTCCACCGCCGATTCACTGGCTTTTAACTCGCGTGAAATCATCGCTTTGCTCATCGGCCCCTGCTTTTGCAGCAAGGCCGAAATGTCATGCAGCATAGGCCTGTACCTTTTGCCCTTCAAACAAGGTCTTTGCTTGTTTGGTCCGCATCGCCATATAGGTAAGTAATGGAATGGCAATGGCGATGATAGCAATCACCACAGATCCAGAACCATCCAGCCACCAATAACCGGCTTGATAAAACGCAGTTGCCGAGCAGTAAGCGAGCAGTGTGCTCCAAATACCAATAAACACCGCCCACTTCAGACCGATTTCACGCGCAATCGTACCTGTAGCGCTGGCACATGGAATATACATCAGGACAAACAGCAGATAAGCGAAGGCACCAATCGCACCATTAAAGCGCTCCTGCATCGATGCATAAGTCGACTTACTGACTTCCTGTTCTTCCGCAGCAGTGTCCAAGTCGTCGACATCACCAATGGATATGCCCAGTGGATCCAATAAAGCACCGGCGATAGCTGCGAGATTGCCAGACACTGAACCGACCGCTTCAGCCATTGACTCGCCAAATGTTGCGCCCTGCTCTTCTTCTGATTCCGCCTGATACAGATTATTCAGCGTGCCGACCACCACTTCCTTGGCAAATACACCGGTGAAAATGCCAACCGTTGCCTGCCAATTATCATCATCTAAACCCATTGGGTAAAACAATGGCGTGATGGTTTGACTAACCTTTGATAACAACGATTTGTCAGTATCTTGATTGCCCAACGAACCATCGGTCCCCATCGAATTGAGCAAACCAATGCAGGTCACCATGATGACGATGATCTTACCGGCGCCCACCACAAAGCCTTTTAGTTTTTGCCAAGTTTTCAGTAACACTGGCTTCAGGTGCGGTCGCTCATAGTTAGGCAGCTCCAAGATCACACTGGAGCTCTGCCCTGGTAACAATGAATGACGAAGAGCAAGCCCCGTTAACACAGCCATCAAGATGCCGATCAAATACAGCAGGAACACCATGTTTTGCCCAGTTTGAGGGAAAAACGCGGCGGCAAATAATGCATAGACCGGTAAACGCGCGCCACACGACATGAAGTGCGACATGGCACTGGTGATGACCCGCTCCGACTGCTGCTCCAGCGTTCGAGTTGCCATCACCGCAGGAACTGAACAACCAAACCCCATGATCATAGGAACAAAGGCTTGTCCCGGCAGACCAAGGCGATTCATCAGCCTGTCGACCACCACTGCGGCCCGGGCTAAATAACCAGACTGTTCCAGTACAGTGAGGAATAAATACAGACAACCAATAATTGGAATAAAGGTACTGACTGTTTGAATACCTGCGCCAACACCATCTGCTAATAAAGCAATTACAATTGCCGGCGCACCAATTGACTCCAGCATAGATGCGGTGCCATCAACTGCGATAGCGCCGACAGCGATATCAAAGAAATCGATAAAAGCACCACCAACATGGATGGTGAACATGAACATCAAATACATCACACCGAAGAAAATCGGCAACGCGAACCAAGGATTCAGCACCCACCGATCGAGCTTGTGACTGAGTTGCTCAGCAGCAATAGAAGGATCAGTCACCACGGCACGGGCTAGATCGTTACACAATTGGTACCGATGGCTGGCAATATCCAGTTCGATATCCCCTGCCACGGGTTGTTCGCCGCGATAATGACGGTCAATTAGATCCACCAACTTGCCAAGGCGAGAGCTCCCTGAGTTTTGCTCGAGCCATTGTTCAATGTGTGCGTCATAAGTTGGAACCAGCTGGCAAACACTAGTTGCTGTTAGTCGCTGGATGACTTCGGTGAGATAGCTTTGCGGTTGAGTACCATCAATCACCACAAGTTCAACGCCCATACGATGCTTCAGGGCATCAATATCGACCTCCACCCCTTGCTTGCGGGCGACGTCGGCTCGAGTCAGCACCAACATCATTGGAATGCCCAGCTCTGCTAACTGCGTTGTCAGATAGAGGTGACGTTCAAGGCAGGTGGCATCCAACACGTTGATAATGGCGTCAGGGGTTTCATGAATGAGGAAGTCAAGAGTTACCCGTTCATCCTGAGAGCTCTGCTGCTGTGGGATCAAGGAGTAAACTCCGGGCAGATCGATGACATTTGCTTCCATGCCCTGGTGTTTGAGGCGCCCTTGTTTTTTCTCCACCGTGATTCCGGGGAAATTACCCACCCGCTGCTTTAAGCCCGTCAGGCCATTAAACAAGGTGGTTTTACCTGCGTTTGGATTGCCGACTAAAGCGATGTTTGTAGAACTACTCAAGCTTGTTGTACCTCGATCGCTTCTGCCAAGTCTCCCCGCAGCATAAGCTGGGTGCTTTTGACTTCAATTTGGCAGCCTTTTCCATATGGTGCAGGCCGCACATAGGTGATAGTTGCGCCGGGAATCACTCCCATATCCATCAATTTGCCGCGCGATGGCTGATTGCAATCAATGGCTCTTACCACGGCTCTCTGGCTGGGCTTTAAACGATCTAATGTCATTGGACACCAATATTAATGAAAATAAGAATCGTAATCAGTTCGACACTATAATACAGCTTGGGTCGTTTCGAAATAGCACAAACAAGATCTAGAATGTTTGGGTGGAACGACGTATCGGCTCAATCATTTCATTCAATCCTTTGAAGCTGGGCCTGTCGTGAAAGTCGCAAACTTGATGACTTGAGCGCGACTTCGAGTTGAAATTGACAAGACTTCTCCGGTTGTTATCGAGTATAAAAGCCGTTGAAGGTCTCAAATTTTGATTTAGTTCAGGTTTTTTGCGTTTTACTGGCACAGATTTTTATCGCTTGCTCTGTTCTCCGAACTAAGGCTTGTTACCATGCTGCTCGGATCAACCCATCATTTAGGCTGGAACAACAGATTGAACAAAGTCGCGATCCTGTGGCAGTTAACCATCCCCGCAGCTGCTGCGGTAGCTTTTTGGTGGTGGCCTGCTGGCAACGCATTGTTGGAATACCAAGCATCGATTCCTCTTTTCCAACAATTGTGGGTACTGATCACTGCACCACTGCTCCATACTAATTTTTACCACCTAATCATGAACATCGCTGCCTATGGCTTAATCGCAAGTTTATCTGTTTGTTGCTTAGCCAGTTGGCGCATGCCTGCGTTAACTCTGCTATTGGGAGGGCTTAGCACCCTTGGTTTTGCTTTGTTCAATCAGCAACTTTCTAGCTTAGTCGGACTATCAGGCGCTCTTCATGGCGTCGTCGCATACTTGATCATTCGTGAATTTAGCACTGGGCCGAAATTCATGCTGTTTTTGGCTGTGGGATTAGTGGTTAAGCTGCTGTGGGAGCAGTTCATCGGTGGTAGTAGTTATACCGCAACATTGATCGATGCCAACGTCGCTGTGTTAAGCCATCTTGCTGGCGCCATTTCTGGCGCCTTGCTCGGTATCAGCATTAGCGTTATGAGTCGCTAGTTTTAAGTATTATTTGGCAACTGTTTAGGCCAGCGAATGGTTGATTTGTTCTAATACTTGCAATGGCTGCTCTGCTTGGGTGATAGGACGACCAATCACTAAATAACTCGAACCTTGCTCGATTGCCTTTTCTGGCGTCATAATACGCTGTTGGTCGCCTGCATCAGCGCCAATTGGGCGAATACCTGGCGTCACCAGAAGAAATTCGTCACCTAGACGACTGCGTAACATCCGCGACTCACGCGCTGAACATACCACACCGTCCAAACCCGCTTCTTGCGTCAATGATGCCAGTCGACGAACATGTTCAAAAGGCTCAACCTTAATGCCAGTATCGCGTAAGTCATCGGCACTCATACTGGTTAACACGGTCACCGCAATCAATTTGGGTGCCTTGTCACCGTATGGTTCGAGCGCCTTTTTGGCAGCCTCCATCATTACCTTACCGCCACTGGCGTGGACATTGACCATCCAAACGCCAAGCTCTGCAGCAGCGGCTACAGCTTTCGCCACGGTATTTGGAATGTCATGGAATTTAAGATCCAAAAACACATCAAACCCTTTGGCAACCAATTGTTTAACAAACTCAGGCCCAAATAAGGTGAACATTTCTTTGCCAATTTTCAGTCGACAACTTTCCGGAGTGACTTGCTCCACGAAAGCCAGCGCCTGTTCTTGAGTTGGATAGTCCAACGCCACAATTACTTTTGAGTCTGTCATCTAAGATATAAATCCTAATTCTTTCGGGGTCTACTCACCGTCCAATCCGCGGACCGGTTTAGTTTCGCCCCAGCTTTTACAGGAAGGACATTGCCATTGCAAGACGTTGCCGGAAAATCCGCAGTTGCTGCAGCGGTACTTGGGTTTAACCGCTAACTGCTGACCAACCAGTTGTTGCAACATTTCAAGGCTGGCTTTTGCCTCTGGCTCCATTGCTCTGGCGAGGTGGTAATCCATGTAGTGGAAAAAGCCTTTTAGCGATGGATAACGTCGTAACTGAGTTAACTCTAGTAGCTCAGCATCTTGGGCTAACTGTTGTTCCTGCAGCAACTCGGCGAGAGTGATCACTGCCGACGCCCCTGCGCCCCGCTCGACCGCAGTCATCAAAAAATGCTGCATTGGCGTTTTGTCCGGCATGTCGTCATAACACTGAGTCAATGGCACTAGCACTTCTGACACCATATCAATGTCTTGCTCAAGTACTTGTTGGTAGAACTCAATGGCACTTTGATACTGACCTTGCGATTGATAACACTGAGCCAACATAATGCTGGCTCGAACACATTGAGAGTCTATCTTCAGCGCCTTGCGCAAGTACTTCATACGTTGTTCGATTTTTTGCTCACCGAGCTCATCAGCCAGCTGACAATAAAACTGCGCGACTTGTTTGGCCATACCACAATCGACCGGTAACTTTTCAGCGTAGCTAATGGCGCTGTGCCAATCGCGCATGCTCTGGTAAATAGCAACAAGTTCCCGAGTTGCTTGCTCACCGACGTTCTTTTTACCGGCGATTTTCTTGTACAGAGCTTCGGCCCTATCAAGCAAGCCGACGGCCGAGAAGTCTCGAGCTAATTCGTAGATCGTTTGGCGATGCTGTTCTTGGCTAAGTTGGCTGCGTTCGAGGATGTTTTGGTGAATCTTTATCGCTTTTTCAACTTCACCGCGTTTGCGAAACAGGCTGGCTAGTGCCATGTGAGTATCAATGGTATCGCTGTCGACCTCGATCATCTCGATAAACAGGTCAACTGCCTTATCAGCCTGATCGGACAACAAGAAGTTTAAACCAGCGACGTACTTTTCTGATAATTGCTGTTGCTGATCTTGCTGCTGTTGTGCCGCGCTCCGACGCCCCATGTACCAACCATAGGCAGCGGCAATCGGCAGCAGAAGAAACAGCAGCTCAAGCATACTTAGCTTTCTGCCGAATCAATTTGACGTTGTAGCTTACGATTTTTTCGCAACAATCGGCCATATTTCCAGCGCTGAGAAAAATAGCCTGCTGCGGTAGTTGCCCAACCGAGAATAAAGCCGAACACAAGCACGACCGCAATCACACTGGGAAGCGAGAAGGTATCCTGAGCAATCAGATAGTTGACGGTGACCTGAGTATCATTCTGGGCGCCAAAACTTAGCCCCAGCACGACTAACAACACAACAATGACAATTGTCAGGAACAGTTTCATAGAATTGAAAACTTATTAACAAACGAATGACTTAGATTATTGCAAAAAAAAAACGGCACGCCTATTCGGCATGCCGTCTTCGATTGATTTCAGTACAAGAAATCGTTAACCAACGTTGTTCACTCGTTCACGCAGCTCTTTACCCGGCTTGAAATGTGGGACGTATTTGCCTTCCAGTTCAACCGAGTCGCCCGTTTTCGGATTGCGTCCGACACGAGGAGCACGATAGTGCAGTGAAAAACTACCGAAACCACGGATCTCAATGCGATCACCTGATTCCAGCGTGGTTGCCATTTGCTCGATGAGCTCTTTAATGGCGTTTTCGACTTCTTTAGCTGACAGCTGCAACTGCTTGCTGGCCAGACGTTCAATCAGTTCAGATTTAGTCATACCTAACGTCACCGTCCTGTTATTGCCAAGTATTGGTTGCTGCTGGGGGGAGTTACCTCCCCCTGAACATTAGCCTTTAGCGTTTTTGAATGCTTCGGCCATAGCGTTGCTGAAGCCAGCATCGCTGCTGCTCTCGTTGACTTTGTCAAGAGCCGCTTTCTCTTCTGCTTCATCCTTAGCACGGATAGACAGATTGATTTGGCGGTTCTTACGATCAACGCCCATCAGCTTAGCTTCAACGTCATCACCTTCGTTCAATACCAAAGACGCATCTTCGATACGGTCACGAGAGATGTCAGCTACACGCAGGTAGCCTTCAACGCTGTCTGCCAGCTCAATGGTTGCGCCTTTCGCGTCAACTGCGACAACCTTACCAGTAACAATAGCACCTTTCTTGTTGTCGTTCAGATATTTATTAAATGGATCTTCAGCCAGTTGCTTCACGCCCAAGCTGATGCGCTCGCGCTCTGGGTCCACTTGCAATACAACGGCAGTAACTTCGTCGCCTTTCTTGTATTCGCGAACGGCTTCTTCGCCAGCTGCGTTCCAAGAAATGTCAGACAAGTGAACCAGACCGTCGATGCCACCGTCCAGACCGATGAAGATACCGAAGTCAGTGATAGACTTGATCTTACCGCTAACTTGATCGCCCTTGTTGAATTTAGTAGCGAACTCATCCCATGGGTTAACTTTACACTGCTTAAGACCCAGAGAAATACGGCGACGTTCTTCGTCGATTTCCAGAACCATAACTTCAACGCTATCACCCAATTGAACGATTTTCGCAGGGTGTACGTTTTTGTTAGTCCAATCCATTTCTGAAACGTGTACCAGACCTTCAACGCCTTCTTCGATTTCAACGAAGCAGCCGTAGTCAGTCAGGTTAGTCACGCGACCAGTCAAGCGAGTGCTTTCTGGGTAACGGCTAGCAATTGCTACCCATGGATCTTCACCCAGTTGCTTCAGACCCAATGATACGCGAGTGCGCTCACGGTCGAACTTCAGAACTTTAACATTGATTTCGTCACCAACATTTACGATTTCGCTTGGGTGCTTAACGCGCTTCCAAGCCATGTCAGTGATGTGCAGCAGGCCGTCTACACCGCCCAGGTCTACGAAAGCACCGTATTCGGTCAGGTTCTTAACGATACCTTTAACTTCTTGACCTTCCTGCAAGTTCTCAAGCAGAGACTCACGTTCTTGGCTAGTTTCAGACTCGATAACTGCGCGGCGAGAAACAACAACGTTGTTGCGACGCTTGTCGAGCTTGATCACTTTGAATTCCAGCTCTTTGCCTTCCAAGTGCAAAGTGTCACGTACTGGACGTACGTCAACCAAAGAACCTGGCAAGAATGCGCGGATGTTACCTACATCAACAGTGAAACCGCCTTTAACTTTACCGTTGATAACACCGGTAACAGTTTCTGCGTCTTCGTAAGCTTTCTCAAGAACGATCCAAGCTTCGTGACGTTTGGCTTTCTCGCGAGACAGCTGAGTTTCACCGAAACCATCTTCAACTGCATCCAGAGCAACGTCTACAGAGTCACCCAGAGCGACTTCAAGTTCGCCTTCGGCGTTTTTGAATTGCTCTGCTGGGATAGCAGATTCAGATTTCAGGCCAGCGTCAACCAGAACAACACCGTTTTCGATTGCAACGATGGTGCCCTTAACGATCGAGCCAGGACGGGTTTCAAGTTCTTTTAAGCTTTCTTCAAAGAGATCAGCAAATGATTCAGTCATGTTTAATTAACTTTTTAAAATACAAAAGTACCACCTAGCAATCCGGCTAGCTGGGGCTGCTTATAAATTACCGTCTGCATCCATACAAACAGTACCCATTCGTAGGAACGTTGCCCTACACAATGTCCGTTTTCCCTATATGAGCTCCTGTAAGGATCATCATACGGGAATGGCTTACGCCTTTAATTCTGGTAGCCGTGTTTTGGCATATGCCAACACTTCGGCTTCTACCTCATCTAAGCTCAATGTCGTGGTATCAAGACTAATAGCATCATCCGCTGGTTTAAGCGGCGCCACGGCTCGATTCATATCACGATCATCCCGTGCTTGGATGTCGGCTAAAATTTGCGCGATGTTAGCACTCTGACCGGCACTTTGCAACTGAGAAACCCGCCGTCTGGCGCGCTCTTCAGCACTGGCAGTAAGAAATACTTTGATTGGTGCGTCAGGGAATACTACGGTTCCCATATCACGGCCGTCGGCAATCAAGCCAGGGGCGCTGCGAAACGCACGTTGCCGCTGCAACAGCGCCTCTCTCACTTTCGGAAATGGTGCCACTTTCGATGCAGCAGCACCGCATTCTTCAGTACGAATGGCCTTACTGACGTCTTCGCCTTCGAGCATGACACTGACCACTTCGGAATCTTCGCGGGCTTCAAAAGTAACATCAAGATGACTTGCCAAAGCCACGAGCGCTTCTTCATCATCCAATTCAACGTTGTGATGCAGAGCAGCTAATGCCAACACTCGGTATATCGCACCGCTATCGAGGAGTTGCCAGCCAAGGTGCTTCGCCAAACGTTTGCACAAGGTGCCTTTGCCGGAGCCACTGGGACCATCGACAGCAATCATTGGAATGTTGCTGTGTGTGTCTGTGGCTGAATCCTGTTGCCCTTGGCTCATGTGTTGCTCCTATCCGACGAAAACAAAGAAAAGTAAAGCTGCTGCTTTAATGGCGGCACATTATAGAGGGTCATCATCCCTATACAATGTCAGAATGATGAAATTATGGGATCAAAAAGGCGGCCCTTGGACCGCCTTATTTACACAAGATGCACTTTTTCGGTGATTTGTTTATTCGCTGGCCAGTTGCGCCAAACGATCAAAATAATCAGGAAAAGTCTTTGAAGTACAACCCGGGTCGTTGATAGTGACCGGCGTATCCGACAAAGCAACCAGTGAGAAGCACATGGCCATGCGGTGATCGTTGTAGGTATCGATCGCCGCATGTTGCAACTGTGCTGGCGGTACAACCTTAATATAGTCTTCGCCTTCTTCTACTTCGGCGCCAACCTTACGTAGCTCGGTCGCCATGGCAGCCAAACGGTCGGTTTCTTTTACCCGCCAGTTGTAGACATTGCGAATCACCGTGGTGCCCTCGGCAAATAGCGCCGCTGTGGCAATGGTCATCGCTGCATCTGGAATATGGTTGAAATCCATATCAACGGCTTTTAACTCGCCGCGACGAGCAATGATGTAATCGTCACCCCATTCAACCTCGCCCCCCATAGCCGCAATAGCGTCAGCAAACTGAATGTCGCCCTGAATACTGTTCTTGCCAATGCCGGTAACTTTGATTTCGCCACCTTTGATGGCGGCGGCAGCAAGGAAATAAGATGCAGATGATGCATCACCTTCGACCAACAAATCACCAGGTGATTGGTAGCTTTGCCCTGCTTTGACATGGAAAACCTGATAATCATCATGGCTGACTTCAACACCAAATTGCGCCATCAAGTGCAAGGTGATATCGATGTAAGGCTTGGAGACCAACTCACCGATAATTTCAATCGCCAAATCTTCTTTCGCTAACGGCGCAGACATCAGTAGCGCAGTTAAGAACTGACTAGAAATCGAGCCATCAATCTTAACAGTGCCACCATTCAAACCTGTGCCAACGATTTTGACTGGTGGATAACCTTCATTCTTCAGATACGTAACGTCAGTACCGAGCGCTTGCAAGGCATCAACCAAATGCAAAATTGGTCGCTCTTCCATCCGCGGCTCACCACCAAGCACAACTTCACCAGAGCCGAGCGTCAACGCGGCACAAAGCGGACGCATTGCGGTACCGGCATTACCAAGAAACAAATCCAACGGCTCAGTTACCGCAAACGGACCACCATTGCCTTGCACCCAGCATTCGGTTTTGCAATCAGAAAGTCGATAGTCAACACCCAGCGCTTTCAACGCGTTGAGCATGTGGCGGATGTCATCGCTATCGAGCAGATTAGTCAGGTGAGTTTCACCACTGGCCAGCGCAGCCAGCAATAAAGCACGGTTAGATACGCTCTTAGAGCCTGGCAAGTTAACGGTGCCATTGACGCGAGCAATTGGATTGAGGGTCAGAGAATCCATGGAGTCAAAACGCTCCTTTAGTATTAGCTATCAGAAAATGGGCCGACAACGAGTCAGCCCATGAATAAAAGTGGTGAGAGAGCTTACTTTAATGCAAGCACTTTGCAAAGGGCTTCGAGGAAGCGTTGGTTTTCGTTTTCCAACCCGACACTCACCCGCAAATGATTCGGCAGGCCATAGCCGCCAATAGGGCGAACAATCACACCTTCTTGTAACAAGGCTTGATAAACCTCGGCGCCATTACGACCAACATCAACTGTCACGAAGTTTGCTTTCGATGGAATATAGTCCAAGCCCAGTTCATCAAATCGCTCAGTCAGCTGAATCATACCAACACGGTTGATTTCAACCGAAGCGGTTAAGTAATCAGCGTCATCTAACACCAGCTCGGCAGCCGCTAGAGCCAGCGAGTTACAGTTAAATGGTTGACGGACGCGATTAAGCACATCGGCAATGTCCGCGTTTGACACCGCATAGCCAACCCGCAGACCAGCTAAACCGTAAGCTTTTGAGAAAGTGCGAGATACGATCAAATTAGGGTAGTGATTGAGCCAAGCAATCGATGGTGCACGCTCAGCCTTATCAACGTACTCATAATATGCTTCATCAAGTACCACCAAAACATGCTCTGGCACTTTGTCGAGGAAGTGTTTTAACTCCGAGCTCGTTAGAAATGTTCCTGTCGGGTTATTGGGATTAGCAATGAAAATAAGGCGGGTGCGTTCAGTAATTGCTGCTGCCATGGCATCCAAATCATGACCATAGTCTTTCGCCGGCACTTGCACTGCGGTAGCGCCAATGGCTTTGGTCACCAATGGATAAACAACAAACGCATGCTCCGAAAAAATCACTTCATGCTGTTCAGAAACAAAGGCTCTTGCTATGAGCTCCAATACGTCATTGGAGCCATTACCCAAAGTAATTTGCTCGGCCTTGGCAGTCAGTTTTTGTGCCAGCGCAGTCTTGAGATAAAAACCATTGGAATCCGGATAGCGCGACAACTCATCCAGCTCATCACACAGCAACTGCTTGACGCGATTGCTAATACCCAAAGGGTTTTCATTACTCGCCAACTTTACAATGTTGCGAATGCCAAGTTCTCGTTCAAGTTCAGAAGTTGGTTTACCAGCCTGATAGGGCTGCAAACTCTGAACTCCGGAATTGGCTAAAGCAAGAAAATCACAGCTCATCACTACTCCTAAATGCAATACGGCTTCACTAATATGGTCGAACTAACGTCACCTAACTAATGTGACCTACCTAATGTGACTTACCTAGGCCTGAGTGCGTTCGAACTCTTTCATGAAATCAACCAAAGCAAGCACGCCTTGCTCTGGCATGGCGTTGTATATGCTTGCGCGCATTCCGCCGACAATACGGTGCCCTTTCAACGCGCGTAAACCGGCTTGCTCCGATTGCGTCAAGAAAGCAGCATTCAAGTCATCATTAGCCAATTGGAATGGCACGTTCATCCAGCTTCTGCTGTCGATAGCAACTTGTGAACGATAAAAATCGCTCTGATCGATGTAATCGTAAAGAATGTTGGCCTTGGCTTGATTACGTTTCGCCATTGCCTCAACGCCACCTTGCTCAAGCAACCACTCGAACACTAAGCCGGCTAAATACCATGAATAAGTTGGTGGCGTGTTATACATCGAATCAAATTCGTCAGTGAGCTGGTAGTTCAAAATTGCCGGCGTTTCCTTGCGGGCATAACCAACCAAGTCGTCGCGAACAATCGCCACTGCTAGGCCCGATGGGCCGATGTTCTTTTGTGCTCCAGCATAAATAATGCCGTAGTCAGCAACGTTAATCGGGCGAGACAAAATGGTCGATGACATATCAGCAATGACAGGGACGCCAGTGCTTGCTTGCGGACAAAAATTGAATTCTAGGCCTTCAATTGTCTCATTCGGGCAAAAATGCAGATACTTGCTGTCTTCAGCAATCTCGACCACTTGTTGTTGTGGCACATGCCAAAGGCCGTTATCATCTTGGTAACTTGATGCCACAACCTCGGTGTCGATAAAGCGCTGAGCTTCTTCAACCGCTTTTTTCGACCACACGCCGGTATCAACAAATGATGCTCTATCGCCAGCTTTGGTGATATTCAATGGCACCGCAGCAAACTGACCTCGACCGCCACCGTGCATGAATAGCACTTTGTAATTACTGGGAATATTGAGCAGCTTGCGCAAATCTTGCTCTGACTTATCTGCTAACTCGATGAAATGCTTGCCCCGATGGGACACTTCCATCACCGAAGTACCAAGCCCCTGCCAGTCCAACAGTTCTTGTTGTGCTTTAGCTAAAACAGGGGCCGGCAACATGGCCGGCCCCGCACAGAAGTTATAAACCTTCGACATCCATTTATTCCGTTGCGTCGCCTTCTTCAGGCGTCTCGTTTTCGGCCGCAGCACTGCCTTCGGCAGCAACCGCTTCGGTGGCTTCACCGTCGACGCTTGCGAGATCGTCTTCTTCGTCGACTTCCTCGATACGTTGCAGACCAACGACCAGTTCATCTTTGGTGGTCTTAATCAAGGTCACACCTTGAGTATTACGGCCAACCAACGAGACTTCATGAACTCGGGTACGGACGAGCGTGCCGGCATTTGTGATCATCATGATCTCGTCGTTTTCATCAACCTGCACTGCACCAACGACTTTACCGTTGCGCTCACTGACTTTGATTGAAACCACACCTTGGGTCGCACGGCTCTTGGCGCCGTATTCGGCAAGTTCGGTACGCTTACCATAGCCATTTTCGGTCACGGTCAAGATCGGACCATCACTGTGTGGCACAATCAATGAAACAACGCGTTGATCTGGCTGAAGTTTAATTCCTCGAACACCCGTTGCTGTGCGGCCCATTGGGCGCAGCGCCATCATCGGCTCACCGGTTTCAGGGTCAATTTTCACTTCGCCAGTTTCACTGTCGCGAGCTTGTTCATTGAAGCGCACCACTTTACCCGCGTCAGAGAACAACATGATGTCATCAGCGCCTGTCGTTAGCGCCACACCAATGAGGTGATCACCTTCGACCAAGTTGATCGCACGAATACCTGAGCTTAACGGACGAGAGTAAGCACTCAGTGGTGTTTTCTTAACGGTGCCTGAGGCGGTAGCAAACAACACAAATTTATCGTCAGCAAATTCTTTCACCGGCAAGATCGCGGTAATCCGCTCATCTTCGTCCAACGGCAGAATGTTGACGATTGGCTTACCACGCGCGGTCCGACTGGCCAGCGGCAGTTGGAATACCTTCAGCCAATACACCTTGCCAATCGATGAGAAACACAAAATTTGATCATGGGTCGATGCCACTAACAAACGCTCAATGAAGTCTTCATCTTTCATTTTAGTTGCGGCTTTACCTTTGCCGCCGCGGCGCTGCGCTTCGTAATCAGCCAACGGCTGATACTTGACGTAGCCCTCATGGGACAGGGTTACGACCACATCTTCTTCAGCAATCAGATCTTCAATGGCGATGTCATGGCTAGCAGCAGTAATTTCAGTACGGCGCTCATCACCATACTGTTCTTTAATGGCGTGCAATTCTTCTTCAATTACTTCCATCAAACGCGCAGGGCTGCCCAAGATGTGCAGTAATTCGGCAATCAGCTCGAGAAGCTCTTTGTATTCATCGAGGATCTTCTCATGCTCAAGACCAGTCAGCTTGTTCAAGCGCAAGTCGAGAATCGCTTGCGCCTGCTCTTCGGTCAGGTAGTACTGATTGTCATCGCGAATACCAAATTCAGGCTCGAGCCATTCTGGGCGCGCGGCATCCTGACCGGCACTTTGCAGCATGGCGGCAACGTTACCCAGGTCCCAACCACGTGCGACCAGTTGCGCTTTCGCTTCAGCTGGAGTCTTCGAGTGACGGATGAGTTCAATGACAGGATCGATGTTAGCCAGCGCAATCGCCAGACCTTCAAGGATATGGGCACGTTCGCGGGCTTTGCGCAATTCGAATACGGTGCGACGAGTCACCACTTCACGGCGGTGCTGAACGAATGCTTCGATGACATCTTTGAGGTTAAACAAACGCGGCTGGTTCTTGTCCAGCGCCACCATGTTGATACCAAACACGGTCTGCATTTGGGTTTGGGCGTATAAGTTGTTGAGTACAACCTCACCCACTTCACCACGACGCAATTCAATGACCATCCGCATGCCGTCTTTGTCAGACTCATCGCGTAGGCCAGTGATGCCTTCAATTTTCTTGTCTTTGACCAGCTCGGCCATTTTTTCAATCAGGCGCGCTTTGTTGACCTGATAAGGCAACTCGGTAACGATAATCGTTTCTTTACCGGAGCTATCGGCTTCGATGTCGGCTTTGGCGCGAACATAAATCTTGCCGCGGCCGGTGCGGTAGGCATCAATGATGCCTTTGCGGCCACTGATGATACCCGCAGTGGGGAAATCGGGGCCTGGGATGTACTGCATCAGTTCATCAATGGTGATGGCTTCATCTTTGATGTACGCCAGACAGCCGTCAATCACTTCAGTCAGGTTATGTGGCGGAATATTGGTCGCCATACCAACGGCAATGCCGCTCGAACCATTAACCAGCAAATTTGGTACTTTGGTTGGCAGCACTTCTGGGATTTGCTCAGTGCCGTCATAGTTTGGCACGTAATTAACCGTTTCTTTCTCTAGGTCGGCCAACAGCTCGTGAGAAATGCGCGCCATCCGTACCTCGGTGTAACGCATTGCCGCCGCTGAGTCGCCATCGACCGAGCCGAAGTTACCCTGGCCATCAACCAACATGTAACGTAGCGAGAAAGGTTGCGCCATACGAACAATGGTGTCATATACCGCAGAGTCACCATGAGGGTGATATTTACCAATCACATCACCAACCACACGGGCTGATTTCTTAAAAGGTTTGTTCCAGTCGTTGCTTAGTTCGTTCATCGCGAACAGCACTCGACGGTGTACAGGCTTGAGGCCATCTCTCACATCAGGGAGGGCACGACCGACAATCACGCTCATGGCGTAATCGAGGTAAGAACTTTTCAGTTCGTCTTCAATATTGACGGGGCTGATCTCTTTAGCCAGATCACTCATAGAAGCAAAATTCCATTAACTAATAGCAAGCTAAACTAGTAGCTCAATTGATCGCATTTTGGGCAGTAGCCCATAATCCAACCGCATTACGATAGGATTAAAATAAGTGGCACAGCATATCACAAGGTTTTGGCCTCGTCTTGAGCTGATTCTCGAAACCACAAAAGCGCGTTTCAGGTCACATAATCAGTAACCCAGATTGAAGTTTAACTAGTTGTTTTCATGACCAATTACCCATTAGATAGTGTGGTCATTGCAATTAACAAAAATGCTACTTGTCACAGTCTTACAGTAAATATCAGCCAATAGGTGGCGAAAAGCCGTGAAATGGTACGTTTTGCTCGGTCCTCATGATATGCTCTGGCGCTTATAGCGATTCTCATTTAGAGCTCCGTTTAGAGGGCTCAAGCATACTACCTGTCAAGGATCACCGTCATATGAAGTCACTGCGATCAGCCGCATTGCGTACCGCCGTATGCACCAGCTTGTGCAGCATACTCTGGGCTCAAGTGGGCCTAGCCAACACTACGGATAGCGATGTTCAAGACGCGTCAGCCGACGCTTCCCCACAACAAAGTGAGTTCAGTGGTTCAACCCATCAACTGCAATTCACTACTGATGAAGGGACTTGGTTGAACTTGGACGTCAGCCCCGATGGTGAGCAAATCGCGTTTGATTTGTTGGGCGACCTCTATTTGTTGCCGATTGATGGTGGTAAAGCAATGCGTCTGACCACCTCGACTGCGCAAGAAATCCAACCCAAGTTTTCCCCTGATGGCAAATCATTGGCATATATCAGTGACCGGCAAGGCGGCAACAACATTTGGCTGATGGACATAGCCAGTGGCGAAGAGAAGGCCATTACTGACGAAGACTTTCGTTTGTTGATGAATCCGACTTGGACTCCAGATGGTAAAGCGATTATCGCTCGCAAGCATTTCACCGGCACTCGATCGATGGGATCAGGCGAAATGTGGTTGTTCCACCTCGATGGCGGTAAAGGGTTGCGTTTAACCGAAAAACCAAACGAGCAACAAGACGTCAATGAGCCTTCGGTGTCTCCCGATGGTCGTTATCTGTTCTACAGTCAGGACACCACTCAAGGTCCCTACTTTCAATACAATAAAGACCCTCACAAGGGTATCTACAGTATTAAACGGCGCGACTTAAAGACTGGCGAAACAATCACCTTACTGTCCGGTCCCGGCGGTGCAGTGCGACCTACGGTATCGCCTGATGGCAAGTATCTGGCATTCGTGAAGCGCGTTGATCACCAGTCAGTTCTCTATCTCTACGATCGAGATACAGGTAGTCAAACCGCACTGTATTCCGAACTCGATCATGACCAACAAGAAGCTTGGGCAATTTTTGGCGTATCACCAAATTTTGCTTGGACCCCAGATAGCGAGAGCTTGGTTTTTTGGGCTCAAGGCAAGATTCATCAAATCGACATTGATAGTGGCCGAGTCGCTGAGATTCCGTTTGAAGCTGACGTCGATATGACGCTGACCCGAGCAGTGAAAGCCCAACCAGAAATCGATAGCAAACAATTTGATGTCAAGATGATCCGTGATATTGCCACCTCCCCTGATGGCAAATATCGCATCTTTCATGCCCTCGGCGCGCTTTATTCACAACCAATATCTGGCGGCAAGCCCAAACGACTATTTAGTATGAGTGGCTTTCAATACAGCCCGTCGTTTAGTCCTGACGGCCGTCGCATTGTGTTTACCAATTGGGAAGATGGTGAATATGGGCACGTGTATGTCGCAAGCTGGAAGGGTCGCCGCGGCGTCTCCTCGCCAACTCGCATTACAGCTAAGCCTGGTCACTACTTAAACCCAAAATTCTCACCGGACAGTGACAAAGTGGTTTATCAAAAAACCGGCGGTAACAACCTGCGCGGTTTTGCCCACGGCACCGAACCGGGAATCTACTGGCAAAAGCTATTCGATAAGACCGCGCACTTTGTCGCTCGCCAAGGCCGGATGCCAATGTTTTCACCAGACGGTGAACGAATTTGGGCGATTGATGGCTACAACGCCGATAAAATGATGGTCAGTTATGCCGTCACTGGCGGCGATAAAAAAGACGTATTCAAGTTAGGTTCCACAACATATGTGGCGTTGAGCTTGGACGGTCAATACATTGCGATTCAAGATGGCTTCAAAGTTTTTCTGGTGCCTTATGTGGCAACAGGTAACGTCCAAGATCTCAATGACGAAATTACTTCACTGGCAGTCACTGCAATGGACAATGCGGCAGGTAATTATCTGCACTTTTCCAAACAAGCCCTCCATTGGGGTTTGGGCGATACCGTATACAGTTATCAGCTCGAAGACGGCTCAGAAACTCAGCACCCAATTCAGATCAGCGTGACTCAAGATAAGCCTGATGGCGTCATTGCCTACACCAACGCTCGCGTGATCACCATGAAGGGAGATGAAGTGATCCCTCAGGGTACCGTTGTCACCGACGGTAACCGTATTGTCGCGGTCGGTCCAGTGGATGCCGTTGAGATACCAGAAGATGCATTGGTATTTGACGTTGCCGGTAAGACAATGGTGCCGGGCTTTGTTGATGCCCATGCTCATGTCAACCACTTCCCAAGTAGTCCGCTGCCGCAGAGCAACCCTGCTTACTATGCAAACTTGGCATTTGGCGTCACCACAACGCACGACCCATCAGCCAACACTGAAACGGTATTCAGCCAAGCAGAGTTAGTTCGCGCAGGTTTGATGGTTGGGCCGCGTATATTCTCTACCGGCGGCATCATTTATGGCGCAGGTGGTGATTACAAGGTAGAAATTGATAGCCTTGAAGATGCCAAGTTGCACTTAAAGCGACTGCAGGCGCAAGGGGCATTCTCGATCAAGAGCTACAATCAGCCGCGCCGCGATCAGCGTCAGCAAATCCTCGAAGCCGCTCGTCAGTTGGGAATTTCAGTGTATCCAGAAGGCGGCTCAACCTTCTATAACAACCTCACTCAAATTATTGATGGCTCTACCAGCGTTGAGCACAACTTGCCGATTGCGCCTTTGTATGAAGATGTATTGACGCTCTGGACTGCAGCTAAAGACGTGAGCTACACGCCAACATTGGTGGTCAACTATGGCGGTCTCAGTGGCGAATACTATTGGTACCAGCACGATGATGTTTGGCTCCATCCGCTGCTCACCAAATATACCTCGGCAGCAGAGCTTCGCGCCCGGGCGATGCGTCGAACCAAAACACCAGAACATGACTACTTTTATCAAACAGTGGCCAAGTCAGCCAAGGCGCTCAGCGACCGCGGGGTGAAGGTCAACGTCGGCTCTCACGGCCAGTTGCAAGGCTTGGCTTACCATTGGGAGATGTGGATGTTGGCTCAAGGTGGCTTTACACCAATGGAGATGTTGCGCGCGGCCACAGTCAATGGTGCCGACTTCCTCGGCTTGAGTCATGAACTTGGCTCCATTGAGCAAGGCAAACTAGCCGACCTAGTTCTCCTTGACAAAAACCCGCTTGAAGATATCCGCAATACCGACTCTGTCAGCATGGTGGTGATTAACGGTCGCCTTTATGACACCAGTACCATGAATGAAGTCGGGCACCGCGAGAAGGTTCGCGGACCACTTTACTTTGAGTTGGAAGGCAACTCGATTGCTCCATCGGGCAATACGTGGGGTATCACTCGGATGGTGGAATACATGCCGACATGTCCGGCACACGAGCATTAGTAGCAAGCTCGAGTAAGTTAACGAAACAACAGCAAACAAAAAACGCCGGTCGATGACCGGCGTTTTTTGTTGTGGTTTTGAACCTCTCTGCTTCTCTTTGGAGAAAGAAAAGCCAGCAATCGCTTGCCGGCTCAGAGGGGGATAGCCTTTTATCTGTTGCGCTCAGATTATTATTATTGATTAGCCTTTTTCGCTTTGCCAATCGCGTCCCTTATTTATATAAATTTTAGGGAACTCGCTGGGTTAAACCGTTGTCTTTGCAACGGCTTGTGTTCAAGTGTAGACGCTTTTTTCAGTTGTAAAGAAAATTTTTTCAGGCTTTGAATTATTTCTGTGAAATCAGCTAGCTGATTTAGTTCGAAGTATAAATTTTGTTGACTTAACTATGCTTTTTGAGCCAATCCTGACAACATGTCGCAATCAATCATGAAACAAAAATCATTTCACCAAGCTAGGTAATTGAATGACAGAAACGGATCTAAAATCGCCGAAGCCCAATGGCTTGGCGCTGCTGCCATTTGCGGTGTTTTTACTGCTCTTTGTCGGCACGGGCATCATCCTGACACAACAACAAACAGCCTACGCGTTTTACCAGTTACCTGCCCCTGTGGCGATATTGCCAGCAATCATGTTAGCGCTTTGGTTAAGTAAACAACCGCTTAACAACAGCCTCAATACCTTTATGGCTGGCGCTGGCCAAAATACCATTATCACCATGTGCCTGATCTACCTGTTAGCAGGTGCTTTTTCGTCGGTGGCACAAGCAACTGGAGGTGTCGAAGCGACGGTTAACCTTGGCTTGTCGTTACTGCCTGAACCATTCATTCTGCCCGGCATCTTTATCATCTCTGGCTTTGTTGCCACTGCCATGGGCACGTCAATGGGCACCATCGCAGCGATTGCTCCAGTGGCGCTTGGTATTTCAGAAAGTGCCGATATAAATCCAGCGCTAATGGCTGGTACAGTGCTCAGTGGTGCCATGTTTGGTGATAACTTATCGGTAATCTCGGATACCACCATCGCTTCTGCTCGCACTCAAGGCAGCAGTATGCGCGATAAATTTCGCGAGAATTTGCACATTGCCGTTCCTGCAGCATTGCTTGCTCTGATTTTGTTTTACCTACTCCAACCTGATACCTCCCCTGCCCCAGTAAACCCTGTTGATTGGCTATTGGTGCTACCCTATCTTACTATCTTGGTGTTAGCCGTCGCCGGTTTGAATGTTTTCGTGGTGCTGACCATAGGGATAGTGTTGGCAGGTGTCATCGGTTTGATGCAAGCCGATTACGCAGTACTGCAGTTCACCAAAGACATCTATCAAGGCTTTACCAAGATGCAGGAAATTTTTGTCTTGTCGATGTTGATTGGCGGTTTAAGTCAGCTGATCAAGCATCAAGGCGGCTTAGCCTACATTACCGCCCTGTGTCAGCGTCTGATCAACAAAATTGGCCGACAACAGCAGGGCCAGCGGGCAACCGAATCTGCGCTCGCCGGCATGGTGGCAGTCACCAATTGCTGTACCGCCAACAACACGGTATCCATCATTGTCTGTGGAGATGTCGCCAGAAACCTATCTCAGCAGCAGCATATTGCCCCCAAAAGAAGCGCCAGCTTGCTGGATATTTTCAGCTGTATCAGTCAAGGCTTGATCCCTTGGGGAGCTCAAGCATTGTTGCTGGGCTCAAGCTTTGGTTTGGCGCCGATGACGGTAGTCGCCAACAGCTATTACGTCATGCTGTTGGCAGTTACGTCAGTCATTAGCATCGTTGTTGGCCGCAAAGCCTAACTCTCTTTGCTGGCTGGCGGCGGCATTTTCGGTTTGACACAGTCGGGCCGTTTACCGCTCGCTTGCGCTTGCTGATAGATGGGTTCAAATTGAACTAGCCCATGGGTTAAGTCACTGATGCGAGTTTGGTGCGATGGGTGTGTTGACATTAATTCAGGCGGTTGCTTGCCGCCTGAGGCTTTGGCCATGTTGTGCCAGAGCTCAACAGCCGCCTCGGGGTCGAAGCCTGCTTCGGCCATCAATTCTTGCCCCATGTAATCAGCCTCAGACTCATGCACTCGGCTGTAAGGAAGTATCACACCATAAGCTGCGCCCGCGCCCAGTACGGCCATGTAGATCCCTTTATTATCACTATCGCTAAGTGCCACTCCCGCCGCCAGCAGTCCCACCGAAGTCAGTATTTGGGTGCTCATCCGCTCGTTCGAGTGCTTGGCCAAAACGTGTGCGACTTCGTGGCCGATCACGGCAGCAAGCTGATCTTGATTGTCAGCGACACGCATTAGGCCGGTATAAACTCCGATCTTGGCGCCAGGCAAAGCAAACGCATTGACCTGATCACTTTCAAACACCACCACTTCCCAAGAGCTTGGATCATAGCCAAATGACGGCGGCACCTCATTGACGATGGCCTGTGACACGCACTGGGCGTATTCATTCAGTGCCTTGGACTGACTTACCTTCTCTTTTTGTTTTAACTGCTCAAAGGACTGGGCTCCCATAGCAGCCATTTTGCCAGAATCTTGAAAAGCTAACTGCGAGCGGCCTGTTGGCGTTGATGTACAAGCACCAAGCAACAGCGAAGCAGACAGCAACAGGGTAATCGAATTCCTTGTCATGCGAATCTCTTTGCTTTTTCAGTTGATATATCCGAAGTTTACACCCCTTGGAGCTACCTTCAAGCAACGGTTCAGGGCAAGTTAATCTAGCCACTGTAGGCTACAAATTTATACAATTTTGCGGTTTATTTAGTGTCAGGGAGCATCTAAAGTACGCAGTTATAGGGCCATTGAGGGCGTATCTCATGGATGTTTATGCTCTATTACAAATATGACTAAGTAGGTTCGATATGAAGCGTTTAATTATTGTGTTGTTCGCCACTGCGTTCACTTTAACTGCCTGTGTACCCTCTAGCCAAACCGGTCGCGACTACTCTCGCTCCGAAGCGCGCAAAGTTCAACGGGTGGAAATTGGTACCGTATTAGACATGCAACTGGTGAACATTGAAGGAACTAAAACCGTTGCCGGCTCTGCCGCCGGTGGTGCGCTAGGTGGTGTTGCCGGTTCTGCAGTTGGTGGCGGTAAAGGTAAAGACATTGCCACTGTGGTTGGCGCAATTGTTGGTGCCGCAGCAGGCGCCGCAGCTGAAGAAAAGCTCACTCAGCAACAAGGCACTGAATACACTATTCGGCTAGAAAACGGCAACGTTATCTCCGTGGTACAGGCAAATTCGGAAAAAGAAGCACCGATTAATATTGGCGACACGGTGAAACTACTGAGCCAAGGCAGCACTTACCGCGTGACCTTGTTGCCAGATCCTTCAGTAATTCAGCAACAAGAGGCAACGCAGACGCAATAAATGATTGCCATGCGACCAATGAAAAGAGCCGCTTTTAGCGGCTTTTTTTATTGGCCCGTAGGTCGTCAAGTCTTCATCAACCCAACACTGACAATACCAAACTAGCTTTGCCGATCATAAAAGCTCTATGATGACCTTAGGTTACAAACTGAAAGGCAGCACACATGGACGTCTTGGATTGGTGGGTAATTGCCATCTATTTGGCACTAATGCTTTTAGGCGCTTGGTATTTGGGACGCAAGCAAGGTTCTCGCGCCGACTATTACTTGGCAGGAAAATCGCTGCCAAGTTGGACGCTAGCGACATCCATCGTTGCCACCCAATGCTCCACCAATAGTCTGTTGGGAGCGCCAGCCTTTGTCGGCTTTGTTGCTGGCGGGGGCATGTTGTGGCTGCAATATGAGCTGGCAGTCCCCCTAGCCATGCTAGTGCTTTGCTTTGTTTTTATGCCTATCAGGCAAGCCAATGTCATTTCTATTTACGAATTTCTGGAGCAGCGGCTGGATGTCCGTTGTCGCCTGGTTGCCAGTGGCTGCTTTCTGTTTTTTCGTGGCGTTGCGACTGGCGTCACCGTCTACGGTGTGGCATCAGTCATTGCCCTACTGACCGGCATTTCTTACACCACAGCAGTGGTGTTGCTGATGGGAATCACCATTGCCTATGACCTAATGGGAGGTATGAAGGCAGTGGTGCTCAGCGACGTGGTACAAATGGTATTGCTGTTTGGTGCCGTCGTCTTGTCGCTGTTTTGGTTGTCTGAACCTTTGATGAGCCACTACCACGGCCTTAGCGATAGAACCCAAGCACTGGCAAACGACTGGGGATTGATGTCCGGTAATCAGTATGGTTTTTGGCCGATGTTTTTTGGCGGGTTGTTCTTGTATGTTGCTTACTACGGCTGCGATCAAAGTCAGGCTCAGCGACTGTTGTCGGCGCAAAATCCGGCCACTACTCAAACCGTGCTGATGCTCAACGGCTTGCTACGCTTTCCACTAGTACTCTGTTACTGCGTAGTTGGCCTCGGCCTTGCGGCTTACGCCATTGAGCATCCTGCATTTGTCGCCACCCTGCCAACAACGAGCGATGGCAGCCCTAATTTAAACTTAGTCTTTCCGGCTTTTGTCAGTTTAGAGTTTGCTCCCGGCCTAGCAGGGCTAGCTATGGTGGGTTTATTCGCGGCGGCAATGTCATCAATCGACTCAGCTTTGAATAGCTTGTCGGCCAGTACCGTAGAAGACTACGTCAGTCGCTACACCAAGCTATCAGAGCGTCAGCTGTTTTTGGCCTCAAAAGTTGCCACCTTTGGCTGGGGGGCATTCGCAGTGTTACTGTCCTATCAGGTGGAGCACATAGCTCCTACCGTGCTAGAAGCCATTAACAAAGTTGGCTCGTTGGCCAATGGGCCATTCCTGGCCATATTCGCCATTGCTATCTTTGCCCCATCGGTCGGCGCGACTGCCACGCTCATCGGCTTTATTGTCGGACTCGCCGCAAACATCATTGTCTGGCTTTGGTTGCCAAGCGTCTCGTGGTTGTGGTGGAACCTAACAGGGTTAGCCAGTAGCAGCTTGATCGCATTGATCAGTGCCAAAGCATCTCATCGAGCGATAACTTGGCAACCGATTTCGATGTCATTGTCAACCTGGAAGTGGCAATCACTGGTATCAATGACGGTATTGATATTCTTGACAACTATTTGGTTCCAAATGTAATTCCGCTCAGTTGACGATGGCCTCAGTTGAATATGATGTAACGCAATTTTTCCATCACAAGCACAATTGAACTTGTCGCTCTGATGACATTGCTTTGCTATAATCGCGCTCCGGCTGTGCCTGGCCATCAGGCACGTCGGCAACTGCCGTATCCTCAGGGAAGCAGCATGACCAATCCGCTCCACAACAAGCACATTATTTCTATTGCTGATTTATCTCGCGACGAACTCGAACTCATCGTCGCCACAGCAAAACAGTTAAAACAACAACCTCGTCCCGACTTGCTCACCAACAAGGTGGTAGCCAGTTGTTTCTTTGAAGCATCGACACGAACTCGACTGTCCTTTGAAACAGCGGTTCAGCGCCTCGGTGGCACGGTCATTGGATTTGACTCTGGCGGCAATACTTCGTTGGCGCAAAAGGGTGAAACACTCGCCGATTCCGTGAAAGTGATTTCCTCCTATACCGACGCCTTTTTCATGCGCCACCCCAAAGAAGGCGCGGCGCGACTGGCTTCGGAGTTTTCCAGCGTCCCAGTGATCAATGGCGGCGATGGTGCCAACCAGCATCCCACTCAAACCCTGCTTGATTTGTTCTCAATTTATGAAACTCAAGGCACCCTTGAAGGTTTGAATGTCGCCTTTGTCGGCGATCTGAAATACGGCCGCACCGTCCACTCATTAGCGCAAGCCTTGTCTTTGTTTGGCTGTAAATTCTATTTTGTCTCGCCAGCAGCGTTGGCGATGCCGGACTATTTATGTGAAGAGCTCAACCAAGCAGGGGTAAACTTCGAAGTCGTCGATGATTTGGAAGCGGTCATTCCAAAACTCGATGTGCTGTACATGACCCGGGTGCAAAAAGAACGTTTCGATCCAACTGAATACCAGCATATGAAGGCTAACTACATCCTCACAGCAAGGATGCTTAGCAACGCTAAAGACAACCTCAAAGTACTTCATCCTCTGCCTCGAGTAGATGAAATTACTACTGACGTTGATGCAACACCACACGCCTATTACTTTGAGCAGGCTGAAAACGGCGTCTATGCCCGTCAGGCACTGCTAGCTCTTGTTCTTTCAGAGGAGTTCGCCTGATGCCACAGCACAAACTGCAAGTTGAAGCCATTGCCCACGGCACTGTGATCGATCATATCCCAGCGGGCATGGGGATCCGAATTCTGAAGTTTTTCCAGTTGAGTAATCAAGACCACCCGATTACGGTGGGCCTCAATCTGCGTTCGAAACACCAAGGAAAAAAAGACATCATCAAAGTTGAAGATACGGTGTTTGATGTCACCCAAGCCAACCAATTGGCGTTGTTTGCCAAGGATGCCACTATCAATGTCATCGACGATTACGAGGTGGTAGAAAAGTACCGAGTCACTCTGCCCGATGCGATTGATTCGGTATTGGCTTGTCCGAACAGCAATTGCATCAGCAATGAAGAGCCGGTCAATACCAAATTCCACATCGGCGAATCGGCTTCAGGCGTCATTCTAAAATGTCACTATTGTGAAAAGAGCTTTAATCAACGCTTGTTCACTGAGCTCAACTAAACTTTTGCTTTTGACTTGTCGCCTCGAGTTATCGGCGCCACAACCTAACAGATTGAGATTTTCATGAACGCTGTTGTTATCGCTGTGGCGCTAATGTTGCTGCTCAGCCTTGTCCGAATTAATGTTGTTATTGCCTTAACGATTAGTGCCGTGGTTGCTGGCCTGAGTGCTGGTTTACCAATGCCCGATGTGGTTAAGGCATTTGAAAAAGGCCTTGGCGGCGGCGCCACTATTGCTCTTGGTTATGCCATGCTTGGCGCATTTGCGGTGGCACTCTCGCGCTCAGGCATCACCCTGTGGCTGGCTCATAGCATTATTGCCCGCGTCGGTCATCAGCCGACAGCAAAACAGACCTTCACTGTTGAACTTCTAATGCTGGCGGCATTGCTGGTGATGGCAATCATGTCGCAAAACCTGATCCCAGTTCATATTGCCTTTATTCCCATTTTGGTACCGCCGTTACTCCGTTTAATGAACGAATTTCAACTCGACCGCCGTTTGGTGGCTTGCGTCCTAACCTTTGGATTAGTCACGCCCTACATGCTGCTACCGGTTGGCTTTGGTAACATCTTTCTCAATGAGATCTTGTTAGCAAATTTAAACGGCAACGGCCTCAAAGCCACGGCCAGCATGGTAATGCCAGCGATGGCGCTCCCCGCCTTGGGCATGCTTGGAGGCTTATTGATTGCGGTATTGTTCAGTTATCGTAAGCGCAGGATATACTCCAGCGCTCACATTAGTGACCAGCAAGAACTGACACTTCCCTCGGTCAGTCAGCGTTGGTTAGCGGTACTGGCGATTGTTGTCACACTGATCATCCAGCTCCAAACGGGCTCGATTATTCTTGGCTCACTGGCGGGGTTAGCGGTGTTTACCGTTAGCGGCGTCGTCAAGTGGCATGAAACCCATGATGTGTTTTACGATGGCCTCAAACTAATGGCGATGATTGGTTTTATTATGATTGCGGCTTCTGGCTTCGCTGAAGTGGTCAAAGCCACCGGCCATGTTTCAACCTTGGTTGATAGCCTCACTCAACACTTTGCAGATAATAAGCCACTCGCGGCGTTTGCGATGTTGGTGGTGGGTTTATTGATCACCATGGGGATCGGTTCAAGTTTTAGCACCATTCCGATTATTGCCACACTCTATGTGCCATTGTGCATGAGCTTGGGTTTCTCAGTGAGCGCGACGATTGCTTTGGTGGGAACTGCAGCGGCGCTAGGCGATGCTGGCTCGCCAGCTTCTGATTCAACCTTGGGACCCACTTCAGGGTTAAACGCTGATGGCCAGCATGACCATATTTGGGATACTGTGGTACCAACCTTTGTTCACTACAACCTGCCGTTGCTTGCTGCGGGTTGGCTGGCAGCGGTTGTTTTGTAATTTGTCGGGCGATGTCGGTCGCTAGTTGTTGCCACGACCGACTGCTCAGATTATTGCGCTGCTAGCTCCACTACCTTGGCCACCAAAGCGTCGATCCCCTTGGCGACAGAGGCAATATCCGGGCCCAGCATATACGCGGGGACCGTTACCAACTGATTAGCTTCATCAACAACGACTTGATCGACAGACGCCTCAACGTGTTGACCTCCTAATTCTTCAACGGCGGCGGCAACTTCAGCATCACAGCCTATCGTCAGCTGTACGCCTTGGCCATAAATGAGTGGCGCTACCACAGGAGCGATACACAACAATCCCACCGGTTTGTCAGCATCAGCAAATGATTCCAGCACTCGATGGAATTCGGTTTCGAGTGATAGCTCAGTGCCTTTAAAAGCAAAGTCGCTTAAGTTCTTGGCGGCACCAAAGCCACCAGGCACAATCAAGGCGTCGTAATCTTTAACTTTCAGCTCGGTCAGAGGTTTTACCTCTCCTCTAGCGATACGGGCGGCCTCCACCAACACATTGCGCTTTTCATCGACTTCAGCACCAGTCAAATGATTGATTACGTGGGCTTGCTCAACGTCCGGAGCAAAACACTGGTAATCCACGCCACGTTGGCTTAGCGATAACATAGTACATACGGACTCATGAATTTCAGCGCCATCAAACACGCCACAACCGGCGAGAATTACCGCGACCTTTGCCATAAAAGCTCCTTATCAAATTCCTTAACCCTGAGTAGATATTGCTTTAGCAATCAACATATTCGGGCAATCAAACTATTCAACCTTAGTGTTGATATCGTGCCGATACAAGCTCAACCAACACAATAAAAGTACCAAGGCATTCAATGTATGCCACAGGAAATGTGTTCCAATGGGCCAGCTGGTGCAAATTGCATTGTCAATCGTTCTCATCGTCAGCGACAAGGCAAATACTAGCGCAGCGGTTAGCAACAACTTGTCGACGAATCCTTGCTTGATGGCATAACTCAAGCCAAAGGCTGCCAATGTGACTATGGTTGGTAAGTACATTTCCGAGCCGTTGAGCTCAATCGGTAAATGGCCACTGGCAATGGTAACTGCGGCGTACAAAACAAAGAACGCTAGCACCATACCAATGCTTAACTGCAGCGCTCGCCGTGGATAACACCATAGGAACACAATTTGAAACAAATAAATGGGGTAGATATCGGCAAGCATTGCCCAATGAGTAGCAAAGGTATGGAATAGAAAACTTCCCACCCCAATAGCGATCATGATTGCCGCTAGCAACCAAAGGCTAAGGTGTTCAGACCAACGCTCAGGCCGCCGCAACAGCATCATCATTGCGACAACGCCAGCGACCACAAACCAGCCATTAGTCATCGCATTGATGGGTTCCGCCCAAAAACTAAAATCAGTCCGCTCACAGTAATTATCATACTGAGTCGACAATGCCATTTCAGACCACCTTGCAATTAAACTCGATACGTTTGGCAACACACTTCATGAGGACAAGCATAACCACCTCAAATGACGCCCCAATGACCAACCATACGCTAATCAAGCAAAAACAAAAAAGCCACCGTTAACGGTGGCTTTAAGTCAAATGTTGGCTGGCCTAGTCTTCTAAATCAACCACCACATGCTCATCCAGCGCTCGGAGAGCAGCGAGCAGATCTTCTGCCGCCTGTCCTTGTGGCATATTGACAACAAGTTTTGCAACGAAGACATTCGTACCTAGCGATTCAACTTGAATCCGGGCGCTATCCATATGCGCCAACTCAGCATCCTGTTGATCAATCACGCTCGTGATATCGTGTACCAGACCAGAGCGGTCATTACTATGGAAACTCAATTTGACCACTTGTGCTGGGCCGTCTTTGGCAACAACATCGTCAATTTGAACAACTAGCCCTTGTTGCCGAGCAAACTCTTGCTTGATGGTATCCAGTTGGTTTTGTGGTGCAGTGACTTTAATATTGCCAGCGACATGGCCATCAAGATAATTGACTTTGCTGCTGAGCCACTTACCGTCATGCTCATGGGTAAACTGCGCCAACTGCTTCAATAAGTTGGCACGATCGGGACCTGCAAAAGAAACAATAAATGCGGCACTCATACGCTTACTTCCTTTAGTTATAGTTACCACTGATGATTACAAGTTATAGTACGGGGCCAACCTTGCAGCCAGCTGAACTGAGATCAATTTGAACCCAAATGTTGTTTTAAATCACAACATTCGTGCCACTGGCGATAAATGCAGCAAATCGGTAAGTTGTTATGGCGAATGAAAATTATTGGTACCTCTACATCATTGAAACCGACAATGGCAACTTGTATACCGGCATCACCACCGATGTTGACAAACGATTCCAGCAACATTGCGACATTCATTTAGGGAAGGTTGGAGCGCGAGGAGCAAAGTACTTTAGAACACAAGCCCCCAAACGCATCGTCCATATCGAAAGTTATGAAAATCGCTCGCTCGCATTAAAACGCGAACATAGCGTCAAAAAAATGACAAAAGCACAGAAAATGACGCTAATAGAACCCGTAACCCATTAGCTAATTTAATTAGATTTTTTAATACAAAAAATCAAGCAGCATCGCTTACCTGACGCTCTTCACCATTCATTAGCATTACTTATAAAACCATAAAAAATAGCTAATTAAACTCAAACCACTGCAATTAAACTTAGTCAAACCATAAAAAAATGTAACCCATTGCAGGTGTCAATATTGCTGCAGATCAATGATTCAAACTAATCGAAAAATCAGATACAGAAACTGTTATTGATCACTAAAAAAACTCTTGATTACTGGTGTTAAATAGAGCCATCGATTTACGGCAACAGACGCCTAAATCACTTTGTCCTACTAAACCGGAGGATCGGACAATGAAAAAATTAGTAATCACTGCAGTTTTGACTTTTGGTGTTTTGAATCTTGGAGTAAGCAACGCAGCTATGGATCCGGTGGTTGAAAAAGCGTTGCAGAACATCTGTCACAGCAGTGCTACAGACCGCTTGAACAACTTCAAGAATGTTGTCAAAAGCTACAATTTGACCATGAAGAAAGTCGCCAATAATGTTGTTTGTAACGGTGAAGACATCGGCACTTTTGCCGCAGAGCACGGGGCAGCAAACACAGCTAACTTCATACGCGGTCACCAGCAAGGTCATGTAGAGGTTCGCGATCTGGCTCAAGCGCAGACAGCTCAACAACCTCAAGCGTAATTTTTACCCTGATATTTTCTCTCATTCTGTCTTTTGCCGCGGCTTGACCGCGGCTTTTTTTATGCCTTATTTGATCGGCACTAACTCCATATTGATGTTACCTAAGGCTCCATACTTCACCGTTGAAAATGAGTTTACCAGTGTTTCATGAACGCCAGTGGTAGCTCCGGTTAAAATCATGGTACCGGCAGGTACCTTGATGCCGCGCTTGGCACAGCAATCAATAAAGAATGCCAAGGCACCAAGTTGGCCGTTGTGAATACCGTTGGCCGGAGCCTGATTAATGGATTCATCATTGATAATGGTTTCAACGGTCGTTTCTGCAAGAACCGTCTGCCAATTTTCAATGACGGGACCAATCACCATGCCGTGCTGGTTACCGATGTCTGAAATGATTGCCGCTGGACCATAACTATTGAGGTCAGGAACCGGGCTACTGGCAATCTCAACACCGGCATACATGGCTTTCACCAAATGTTCGACGCCACCGGCAGTATCCACACTACCTGGTTCAATATCTTGGCCAATTTCAATCACAATTTCTGCTTCGACAGCAATGAAGCCGCCAGCGAACACTGGTAGAACAATCTTTTCGTTGTCGTCATGTGCACGACCAAGGAAATGATTCACGTTGTCAAAAACAGGGCCGATAATTCGCTCTGCACCATATTGCTCACGTAACTCCGGAGGTATCATGCCAATTTTCCAACCAACAATTGGCTCAGGTGCAGCTGAAATAACCAAGTCTTGAACTTGATAAGCTTCGTCTAAGGTACCTGGAACACGGCCCGGAAAGCCTTCTAGTAAACCACCAGAGAAACGCGCAGATGCCAGTGTCTCAGCAGTCTGAACGATTTCATCCTTAGTCAGTGGTGTCGTTGTTGCCATGGTATATCCTCCAAAACAGCAAGTTGATAGATAGACGTGGGTAAAGAAACTCACGTTGAATTCGTTTAATGGCAACTCTAGGTTAATTGGACATACCATTCTAGAGAAACAGGTCTCACAAATTGGTAATAACAAACAAAAGATTTTTGTCATAGATCGTTTTTTCAGCATTCGCTGTGTTTATCTACCTCGAGACAAAAAAAGCCCCGCAATAGCGGGGCTCTCGAATACTTATTGAAAACTGTCGAGTTCTAGAATGTCACCGACACTCGCTGCGTCACTTCAACGGCTTTTTCAATCGCTTGCTCGACGCTTTCAGCGGTCGCCAGCGCCACTCCCATCCGACGCGTCCCTGCTATTTCTGGTTTACCAAATAACCGCAACTGGGTGCCTGGCGAAGCCAAGGCAAGATGAAGATCGCCATATTGCGTTTGCCGTGAGTGACCAGAAGGCAATATCACAGCAGATGCGCTGGGGCCATAATGCTCGATGCCACAAATAGGCAGTCCTAAAATCGCTCGAACATGGAGAGCAAATTCAGACAGTTGTTGTGAGATAAGCGTCACCATTCCAGTGTCGTGAGGACGTGGTGATACTTCACTAAAGTAAACATCATCGCCTTTGACAAACAATTCCACACCATAGAGGCCAAACCCACCGAGTTCTTCAACAACTGCTTTAGCGATGGACTGAGAGTTGTTCAAAGCTGCCTCGGTCATTGCTTGTGGTTGCCATGATTCACGATAGTCACCATCTTGTTGACGGTGACCAATCGGGGAACAGAAATGAACACCATCACTTGCTAGTACCGTTAGTAGTGTTATCTCATAGTCGAAATCGACAAAGCCCTCGACAATGACACGCCCCTCACCTGTTCTGCCACCTTGCTGGGAGTAGGCCCAAGCATGCTGCAAGTCATCAGCGCTACGCACCACGCTCTGGCCTTTACCTGATGAGCTCATGACCGGTTTAACAACGCATGGCATACCGACTTCAGCCACCGCTTGTTGGAACTGTTGTTCGGTATCGGCAAACTGGTAGCCTGAGGTTGGCAGCCCCAACGTTTCGGCCGCAAGGCGGCGAATACCTTCTCTATCCATGGTCAAAGCGGTAGTACGAGCATTTGGCACGACTCTTACGCCCTCGGCTTCCAGCTTCAGTAGCTCGTCGGTCGCTATCGCTTCAATCTCAGGGATAATAATGTCAGGCTGTTCTTTCTCGACAATCGCTCGCAACGCACTGCCATCAAGCATGTCTAACTCGTAGCTACGATGAGCAACCTGCATTGCCGGGGCATTGAGATAGCGATCGGCGGCAATCACTTCCACACCTAAGCGCTGCAATTCAATCGCAACTTCTTTACCCAATTCACCTGAGCCCAACAACAAGGCTTTGGTCGCTGAGGGAGATAGCGGGGTTCCCAACATCATACTCTGAACTCCAAAGAAAAATCCGGCCCAAGTATATGTCAAATTATCCACTGGGTATTGATCTGCATCGGCGCTAGCTTGCCAATCCATGAGGCCCAGAAATGAAAGCGGCCCCGATATCGGAGCCGCTGAAACTGAAAGGTAGCTTTTAAAGTGACTTAACGGGCTGCAGCCTTGTGGTTTTGCATCAAGCGCTCAGCTGCTTGTTGCGGCGTCAGTTGCTCGTAAAAGTATTGGTCTTGCAGCACTTGGTCGTTTGCTGCATCAACCATCTCGTTTTCTAAACCGGTCATGTGCTTCGCTTGTTCTGCTACCGCACTACGCCAAGTAAAATAATTTTCGCTCATGATTCAGTCCTCATGTTTGAAACAACCTTCGTTCGTTGCAAGTTATAACTAGATACTGCGCTTTCAGGTGGCTTTGGCTTTGCAACAGGTCGCTAAGTATAGACACGAAAAAACGGCAATAGTTTAGTTTTTAATCAATAACCCCACTTTGATCACGGGTTTAAAATGTCAATATTGCGTTATTAATAGGCTACATGTAGCCACTAGAAACGCATAAATAGTGAATAAATACCGCGCACCAAAGCTGAGCAAAATTTATCTAAACATTTTAAATCAAATGCTTAATTAAATTAGCCCAACAGAGATACATCAAATTTATTGGTAAGTATTCACATTCAATTCAGTGGAATGAGAATAGTTATAGCTTACTTGAACGTGGCTTGGCGACTCGGGATCAGAATCGTACAAACATTCCTGCGGTCAATTGATACTGCCACCAGACACCACCATTGATTTTCGCGATGCAACCGCCATTACAAAAAATTGCGCTGTCGCTATCAATGACAGTACCGATGCCTCTGGCATCAAATCTCGCACCAATCCAATCCGTAGCAAACCACTTAACACCAGCATTGATGCCAAATGAAAACTCGTCTTCGTCATCATAATCGTCGGGTTTAAAGCTGGTCAGGCCGATACTAGCTCCTAGATAGGGCACGAAATCAGAATCGCTGTACTCGATCTCATTCACCCCACCAATGTGGTAATAACGAATATCCATTTCTGACGTACTTTTCTCAGCAGTGGCAACATCTTTGATCACCAAATCAGTTTCTGTCTGCGCTAAATAAAGCTCGTATTGCAGCCGGCTACCATGCTTATACTTTTGCAAGTAGTTAATACTAACTGCGATATTGGTACCACTATCGGTATCAAGCGTATACGAATCAGAATCCACCGATTTAAAATTACTGCTACCGCTGGTACCAGCAAGTAACGAAACATCAAAGCTGGGTTGATAAGACTCACTATGATCTTCGCTGTAAGCCATGGTAGAACAAAACACGAGCGACAAAGCGGCAACACTGAACAGTTTCATACATAATCCTTGTACTGGTATGAAAAGCCACAGACCATCTTGGGTGCAGTGGTAGGTTTTGAGCGCTAAATTGTTTCAGATCAGTTGATAAATGTGAAGGATTTGAAGATGTTCAAGCCGTCAGAATCGTTACAATTCTGACGGCTTGAACGAACCACTATTGGCGAGAGCAATTACTGGAAAGGCTATTGGCGGCATAAGTTTCAGCATCAACTTGTGGCCCACCAGCTGCAGTAGCAGGCAATTGTTGAAGTGTTGAAATGACCATATAGTCGGCCATCTGCTGAAGCTGAGCATATAACTCCGGTTGTTGCTTGAGTACTAGTTCCTGTTTTGCTTCACTATCGTACGTGCAATGTGCCGAGTGCAATCCTGTGACCTCACAGTAGCGGTGTTCAGCAAATTCATAATAATGGCCATTATCAATAAACTCTGCATCTCGCCATTGCTGCATGTAATGTTGCCTTACTTGAACCATCGATGAAGCAATGGGCGTTTGTCGATAAACTGATAATGACACAATCTGACCACTGCCCTTCATATATGCAATGCCAACTTGCTTCATTGGTGCTTGCTTGTAATAACCTGACATGGCTTGCTGTAGAGGGTTGTCATACGTCGAGTTGGCGTCAAACTCAAAATGGCAGACCACCAACTGATCGCTCTGAGCCAATTGGGCAATCTGCTGGTCATTAATTACCGCCTGTTGGTATTGATCCATCGATGCTGGAACGATGTCGATGGTTTCATCTAATTGCTCACTGACTCGAGAAGCAAGCAGCTCATCTAAAGCCACGGTCTGATAAACATTTTGCTCGTAACACCCTGCCATCTTGGTCGCAGGCAGTTGATGGTTGACAGCAAACGTTTGCTGGATGGTGTTGCCAACTTCGACACCGTCAATGCCACTGGCAACGGAGTTAAAAGAAATCAAAACGATAGGAAGGGTTTGGCTGATTCTCATGGTGGGGCCTCCTGTTCCGTTTGTTTGGTGTCAACACAAACAGCCACCGAATGAAATGGCCAACGAGCGTTCAAGTCACTCGCTAGGCTGTAAACGACCAATCAAAGTCGTTCAAAAATTATACACCAACAGCAACCAAATTTGACCCAGATCAAGTAATTTATTTTTCGAACTAAGTTTAAAACGGCATATTTTAGTGCTTATCGGTGAGCACAATGAAAATGCCACACACATGGCATTTCCGCTTTAAAAACAGAACATTGGCGAATCAAAAATTCACACCATGGAGACCAGCAAGAGCTGATTAAAGCAGGAAAGAGCTGTTTAAACTCTAGTTCCAGGTTCAATCAATGGCGGAAGCTTGAAAAACTGCTCAAAGCTATGTTGAGCAGTCAAAACAAGATTATTGTGGGGAAGCAGTATCAGGCTCGACCTTGGTTAGCGCTTTAGCAATTTTCGGCGTCAAGGCTTTTTGTGCCATCGGCGACGGCTCTTGGCTGTTGTCTCGAGTCAGTCGCACAACCACACGTCGGTTCTTATGGCGACCAATAGGGCTTTTGTTTGAAGCCACATGACGACGTTCACCATAGCCAGCAGTAATCAGCAAGTCATCTTTGACACCTTGCTCAATCATAAAATCTTTCACCGCGGCAGCTCTTTTCTTGGACAACTCAAAGTTCAACCAACGGCCGCCATAGCTATCCGAGAAAGCATCGATTTCTACCCGGACAATCGCATCATCATGACGCAGATAGTCAACAACTTTGCGCAACCTTTTTAACGATTCAAGCTCTAACTCATCGCTATTCAGCTTGTAGTTCAACACACTAATGGCGACATCATCGTAGCCATAGGGCAATAATCCGCCAACGCAATCAACAAACTCATTGAGCGAACGGCGGAAATTGGCAGAGTTGAGTGCAACTTCAATATCACCCAAGCGACTATAGCCGTCTTGATAAAACAAAGTAGGGTTATTGCCCTGCTCTAATTCGGTTAAGATTTGCCAAGATAATTGTTCACCAACCATGGTGTTGAAACCATCATAAACCTGAACATTAGCCATTAAACTGGCTTCCATACCGGGCTTATAGCTCGGCGGTACCGACATTAATCTGGCGTTGCCGCTGAGTTGCGGACGGCGCAACATTTCTAGCGTCATGTGCAATGCATGACCGCTGCCTGCCTTGTCGGTAAACACTGCCGTACCATAGCTCGGAATACCATGTTCTAGTTGACACACCAAAGGAGAACTTTGGGTCAGTACCCAGTCAGAATGGCCAATTGGCGCTGCATACTGCCGCACTGTCGCCTCACCGAATGGGCTCACGACAGACAGTATCCCTATGGTCATTGCAGTTGTCAGCACTGGATGTTTCATGATGGCTTCGCGTCTTCTTATGGTTGCCTGCATCTATAATCGGCGGCGTTCCAGATTACTTGAGTCATTTTTACGTTAGATTCACCATTAAACAAGATTTTCTGGAATAATAGCGCTCGTTTTTCAACGTTCGAGTACAGAAATGACAGAAACAGTAGATCCAAAACTAGCGTTAGCTTCACGATTCAGAGGTTACTACCCAGTAGTCGTCGATATCGAAACCGCTGGTTTTAATCCTTTGACTGACGCCGTTTTGGAAGTCGCCGCAACGGCGATCACTATCGACGAGGAAGGTCTACTGACTCCGGCTGCAACTTTTGCCTACAATGTGGCACCATTTGATGGTGCCAATTTAGAACCATCGTCCCTGGCCTTTACAGGTATCGATCCGCATTGTCCGGATCGACAAGCGGTTGATGAAAAGACCATGCTGAATCAATTGTCAAAGGCGCTCCGGCCACTACAAAAACAGCATGGTTGCCAGCGCTGTGTATTGGTTGCTCACAATGCCGCATTTGACAACAGTTTCCTCAATGCCGCCATTAATCGAACGCGCTTTAAGCGCAGTCCATTCCACCCATTCGTAACCTTTGACACGGCAACGCTCGGCGCCCTGGCATTAGGTCAGTCGGTACTAAAAGACTGTTGTGAACGTTTTGACATCGCCTTCGATCAGCAATCCGCACATAGCGCAGCTTACGATGCCGGCAAAACAGCCGAACTGTTTTGCAAAATCGTCAACCGCTACCAACAACTTGGTGGTTGGCCGCTGACTGAATCATTGACTGCCTAAGCTGGTGAAATAAAAAAGGCGGCAACTGCCGCCTCTCTCATTAATTATTTTACGCCGTGCGCTTGAAGCTCTCGCCCAACACGAAACAGGCACTGGATAAACTTAGAACGATTCATCGAGATTTACCTCCTTCATTTGTGATCAACATCTCAACGGCGCAAATAATAGTCAGTAAAAACAATGATGCAAAATGAATTGTTTTACTCTCAGCTCATTAATTAATCTAATCCAGTTATCGTTATGTTAATTAGCCGTTAGCGGCAACCGCAAGTAGCGCACGATCAGCATCTTGCCAATCGGTGGGATGACATTCAGGTTGATTACCCGAAGCTTTATGCTGTTGCCAAGGAGACAGCAAGGCTTGAATTTGATGCACGGGGTTACTTTCCTCGCTACCTGCCACCAATGGTTCTGGTTTTAGCGCATCCAGCAATCGTACATCCGTTAGGCCACCAGCATGAAAAGCATTAGTGAGGCTTGATTGATAACTCGGGTGATGTTGATCATAAAATGGCTGAGGATCTGCAAGTTGCAGTACTTGACGCAGATCTTCGGGTTGTTTGACGTCTGAAGGTAAACGACTGAACTGTGGTTGATCGCAAACATCGGCAGAAAGCATCGACAACAGCAAGCGAAAGGTTTCAGAGTTACCTGACGCTGCAGCGACATTGATCGACTGACCCAAGTCATACTCATTTGAAACTGGAGGCCTTTCAACCTGCGACAACACTTATATTTCCGCCTTCAGATACACTTTAAACAACACTTCAAGAAAGGTATCGGCGCAATTGTTTATTTCTTTAGTAAAAAGCTTCTAAGGTTGGCAAAAAAATCTCTGTTTTTTCCTTATCTGGGTATTTACATCACCATAATTCTTCGTATAATTCGCCGCCATGCTGTTAGCTTGGTCAAGCAGCAGACTCGCGCGCAATGTGCAACAGTGGAGGGGTTCCCGAGTGGCCAAAGGGATCAGACTGTAAATCTGACGGCTCCGCCTTCGAAGGTTCGAATCCTTCCCCCTCCACCACTTTTTGCTCTGTCCGTTCAAGACACTTTCTTTTCTCCTGCTTGTGTTACACTCGAAGCAAACCCACGTTTTAAAGTCGTTGGATGAAGTCAAACATCGATTTCAAGCGCACCAAAATTCTGATTGTTGATGACCAAAGAGCCTTTCAAGTGACCTTAAAAGGCATGCTGGTCAATTTGGGCATTAAAGATATCCACTTCGTTGAATCCTCTGAAGCCGCCATCCGAGCTTGCCGTTCAACCAAGTTTGATATTGTACTTGCCGATTACAATCTAGGGCCGGGGCGCAATGGACAGCAACTGCTTGAAATCCTGCGAGAACAAAAGTATCTATCCCCCGCGGCGGTATTTTTTATTATTTCTGGTGAAAGCACCCGGGGGATTGTTCTCGGAGCGCTGGAGCGTGAACCAGACGACTATCTGGTCAAACCGTTTTCCCTGAAACAATTAGCTAATCGCTTAGAGCGTGCATATTCCAAGCACCTGGAACTAGGTCCGGTTTACAACGCGGTCTATGGCGATGATCTGCCGCAAGCAATTGCCGAATGTGAAAAGCTGTTGGCGGAAAACAGTCGTTACAGCGGCCTATGTAAGAAAATGCTCGCTGAATTTCATCGTCGGACAGGCAATCCTCAGCATTCGGAAAAAATTCTCAGAGAAACGCTTGAGCAACGTGATTTGATTTGGGCGCGTGTCAGCTTGGGCCACACGCTGAATGACTGCAGCCGTCACGAAGAGGCAATTACTACTGTCGCTCCAATACTAAAAAGCAGTCCGCTGACGGTTGAGGCTCATGATTGTATTGCCGAGGCATACATTGGCTTGGGAGATGAAGCACGCGCTTTAGAAATGCTTAAAAAGGCAGCTGAACTGTCGCCTTTTCGGCCAGAGCGGCAAGAGAAACTTGCTCAGTTAGCGCTTAGTAACGAAGAGTATTTGCTTGCCAATGACGCTTTCCGCCAAGTCTATGATCAGAGCCGCCGAGCGATAGAGCGTAATACTGAGCACCTTTGTAATTATGTTCGCAGTACCGTGGAGGCGTCGCTCAATAGCGACGACGAACGAGCATCGGGACGACTGGAAAGTGAAGCATTCAGCACGTTAATGCGGGCACGCCAAGATTCTCAATTTAATGGCTTTGATTTTCAAAACTATGAGGATCTGATTAACGCCGCCAAATTTGCTCGCAAAGGTGATTTATTAAAGGCCAAAAAGCTTTATTACAAGGCCACCGAACGCTACGACGAAAGCTCTCATGAGAGCCAATTACCAACCGATTTCATTACTGAAAGCCTAGCGACAGTGAGCATGATTGGCGAGCTGGAAGAGGCTCAAAAAGTGCTAGCTAAAGCCGAGCAGCTCGACTCCAGTAATCCCTTTTTGAAAGCCACTATCGCTCATCAACAAGATGAGACAACCGGATTGCAGAGTCGCCACGATACGTTTCAGCAGCACAGTAAAGCGGGTATGACAGCCTACGATCAAGATGACTTTAAAACTGCAATTGAGGAGTTCGAGCAAGCATTGCAAATTGCTCCAACCAATACCGGTGCTGCGCTCAATTTAATTCAAACCCTACTCAAACGTTTGTCCGAGTCTAAAAAAATGAGTCCTGGACAACTTCGAAGATGTGAGGAGCTGTTCAAATCGGTTGATGGCGTCCGCCTCCCTGCCCAGCACAGAAGTCGTAAAAATGAGCTTTGGGGGCAATTTCAGCAATTAAAACGGCAATAACGACAAAGTTGCGGGATCTTTGATTGAATGTGAACTGGCGACCCAGTTACACTAGCGAACGTTTCAAAAGACAATTTAAAATAACGACAAATTAAGGACACACAATGCGCTGTTTGCTTCCGCTCTCAATTATCTGCGCGGCTTTGCTCGCTGGTTGCTCGACAACCGATAGCTGTGAAAATATTGAAGACATTAATGCTCAACGACGTGAATGCGACGAGCTATCTAAGCGTATTCGCCAAACCGAATCAGTTGTTGTTCGTTCCAACTTACAAGAAATATACGAAAAGCAATGTGTCAATATTCGATTCTACCGCGATGGTTTTGATGACAAGCAAGTGTGCTCTGCTAATCGCGACAGTAAAGCTGAGACCGAATAAATCCCTCACAAGTAATGTAATGAAAAGCCGCTCCCTTAGGTGCGGCTTTTTTGTTGATAAAAGTTGCTCATCAGGCTGATTTTCCTTGCTGACGATCGGCTATCTCTTTGACATATTCTTCGACTGACAAGTGCCGCTGAAAGTAGGAGAACTCCATATCCTTAGCAATTGCCTGGTCATCGGTATCGACATCGATATGATGCTCTTTTAATTGCAGTTTGACTTGAGTTTTCCAACTAAAGAAGTTCGTATATAACACGTTAAACCTCCTCCCTATTCCTAAAGCGAATGAAAATGTAGGTACTTGTTTGGTTGCAGGGCGTTTGCGACAATCAGCGCTTATGACACCCGGTAACCGAAGATTCTATGACCGACTTTAAAATCGTTTCTTTTAATATTAATGGCCTCCGCGCTCGCCTTCACCAACTGCAAGCGCTGATTGACAAACACAGTCCCGACGTTATCGGACTGCAAGAAATCAAAGTGCATGACGATGCGTTTCCGCTCGAAGCAGTTGAAGCCATGGGCTATCACGTTGCTTTTCACGGCCAAAAAGCCCACTACGGCGTTGCGATGCTAACCAAAGCTGAGCCATTGAGCGTTGAGAAAGGCTTTCCAACCGATCCAGACGACGCACAACGGCGAATGATCACGGTGACGGTGCCGCTCCCCAATGGTAATACGATAAAAGTGATGAACGGATACTACCCGCAAGGCGAAAATCGCGATCATCCGGTTAAATTTCCTTACAAACGCCAGTTTTACCAAGATTTGCAAACGTACTTGGAGCAACACTGCACTCCAGAGCAAGACTTAGTGCTCATTGGCGACATGAACATTTCTCCAACCGATTCCGACATCGGTATTGGAGAGAATAATGCTAAACGCTGGCTCAAAACAGGCAAATGTAGTTTCTTGCCAGAGGAGCGCGAATGGCTAGCCACTTTACAAGGCTTTGGCCTCACAGATTCGTTTCGGGCACTGCATCCCGATGAAAATGAACGATTCAGCTGGTTTGATTATCGCTCCCGTGGCTTTGATGACAACCGGGGACTGCGAATCGATTTACTACTGACCAGCGCCTCAATGCAAGCACGCTGCGTTGAAAGTGACGTTGATTACGAACTCAGAGGCATCGACAAACCATCAGATCATGCGCCGGTCTGGAGTACGTTTCGTTTTTAGTTGAGAGTCAAAATAACAAACAGGGCTCCGAAGAGCCCTGTTCTGAATCATTGAAAAGTGATTTTTTTTATAGTAACGCTGGAATCGCGTACTTAGGTTCCAACATACCAACAGCAAGCATTGCTGCCAAACAAATCAACAGTACTGAACCTGGAATCACTAAACGGTCGAGCTTAGATAGTTTCTTCGGACGCTCTTTATCACCAATCCAACCGTTATTGTCCAACAGCATAGTCAATGCCCACGCCAGAACTGGGTTGGTTACTGCAGCAGCAAACACGCAGATACCTGCGGCTTGTGCATCTTTTTCATTGCGGATCATTTGCATACCCGCTTCCAACAGCGGCAAGAACACACCAACCAACAGCGCAACGCGCATTACTGGCGGCCACACAGCAACGTCCATTGGGAAGCCGAGCACAGCAACAATCATGGTCAGTAAACCAAGCAAAATCGCACCAGCAGGAATCGGGCGCTTGGCGATAGCTGCAGGGATCATGTATGTACCCCAAGACGAGGTGATGTTACCACCACCAACGGCGGTACCAACCATTTGACGGAACGAGCAAGCCGTCATGGTGTCATCAACATCCATCAATACGCGCTCAGAGTTTTTCGGGTAGTTTAACTCTTGGAAAATACGGTGACCGAGGAAGTCAGGTGACCACATGGCGACGGCCAACAAAGCAAATGGCAGTGATGCGATGAAGTGTGAAACCGTCGGCAAGCCCAGCATCCAGCCTTGCTCAGTGCTGCCCCACCAATACATTGGATTCAAATTTGGCAGACCCATTTCGGTTTCAAAGCGCAAATCGAAACCGGCACCAAATGCCAAGGCAATCAGTAGACCAGTAATGGCACAAGCGGGGATGGCTAACCAGCGTTTACCCAAACGCGCCAGCACGGCATACAAAATCACAGTGACACCGAGCACAACTAAGCCCACATATCCCATCTCGCCTGCGGCAACACCGGCTTCAGCACTCTCAAGACCAACAGCCCAATCTTGAATGTTGCCAATCATGCTCATGGCACCAGTGAACCCTAGGAACACCAACAAACCGCCGGCGACCCCTTCACTGGTGAGATTGACGAGTTTCGAGCCACCTTTAAAGTAACTCAGCAGCAAACCAAAGATACCGAGCAAAATAGCCAGCGCTAACGGGTGTGCACCGGCCAAAGCAATAGCGCCAATCAGTGGAATCATTGGCCCGTGGTTACCGGCCAAGTTCGCTCTGGGGTTGAATACCCCCGATGCCAACACACAGAACAGTAATGCAGGGATCAACATTTCGACACGGGCAACTTCAATTGCGAAATCTTTGCCTAACTGAATATGTTCCCACTTGGCCGACAAGCCATCAGCCCAAGCCATCATCACCGCTGAATACATGGCGATAATGCCGATCGTACCGGCAATTGCAGGAACTAAGTCTTCCCACTCAAAGCGGAAATCGCGGAAGGGTAAGTTAATCCCCCAACGCTTTGGCTGCATGATTTGCAATTCATGATCGAGATAGTCAGAGCGACTTTCAAATTCACTAGCAGGCTTGTGCAGCTCCTGGTAGCTTTTGTTTTCTTGCTGTTCCATAAGGTTTCGCTTGTTGTTGCTCGAATGAGTAGTAAAGCAGTCGGGCGGTGCCAAACTACTTTGACGGCTAAATAATTCTTTACAATGAATGACGTGTAATCAGTCTAACTAAGATCTGATTTTTTGCTCGCATCAGCGAAATACCCTCACCCTGTTTTGGTGGCCCGGCGAGCAATATTGAGGTGCTGAAAGCGTCAAACGCGCACACCATATGGACAATGGAAATTAATTTCATTGATGAAAATCAATTACAACCAACAACCAAGCCATTTACAGATTTCACTAACACTCAAATTGTTACATAAAAACAATAGATTACAAAACAATAAAAGCAATTTACTGGTTACTATGCTGACTTAAAACTGAAAATCAGCCGCTGTAAATCCGACGTAAACTAGTTGTTAAACTTATGTTACACCTGAAAGAATGACGAAATTTAATTACATCAAGCCAAATATTTGCTGCTGAAATGCTTATATAGCCGCGATCTTTTCATGGTTTTTAAGTTGACAGAAAATTATGTAATTTTTTTACAAGAAGTATTGAAATCTGATCCAGATCAATCATTCTCAAGGCACATTTCGATACCTTGATGCCACACAAAAGGCACAGTGCCACCAATATCAGCAAATAACTGATATTTAATATGTTTTTAACCAAATAGACCAATAATTATAGCTGGTTAAGTTGGAAGTAAAACCAATATAGCTGGAAATCATAAAACCATCCTTCAGATGGGCTGCTAGAATTATCATCACTTTCAGCAGTAACAGTTCTGATTGAAGCTGAATAAGGTGGCGTGTCGAAAGGCGGTCGTAATCCGCCCGCTATCAGGTATTCGTGTCGTATGCTGCAATCGCATCTGCGACTGACATATTTCAAATCACAAGGTAAATAGTAATGGCTGATCAAACCGAAACATTTGCCAGCGCTTGGGAAGGTTTTCAACCTGGCGACTGGAAAAATGAAGTAAATGTTCGCGATTTTATCCAAAAAAACTACAGCCCATATGAAGGCGACGAAAGCTTCCTAGCTGGCGCAACTGAAGCCACGACTCAGTTGTGGGACAAGGTTATGGAAGGCATCAAGCAAGAGAACTCGACTCATGCGCCTGTTGACTTCGATACCGATCTGCCTTCAACCATCACTTCTCACGATGCTGGCTACATTAATAAAGATTTAGAAACTATCGTTGGTCTGCAGACTGATGCGCCTTTGAAGCGTGGCATCATCTGTAACGGTGGTATCCGCATGGTTGAGCAAAGCTGTGCCGTTTATGGCAAAGAACTCGACCCAATGGTCAACAAAGTATTCTCTGAGTACCGTAAGACTCACAACCAAGGCGTATTTGACGTTTACACTGGCGACATTCGTAACTGTCGTAAGTCTGGCGTTATTACTGGCCTGCCTGATGCTTACGGCCGTGGCCGTATCATTGGTGACTACCGTCGCGTTGCGCTTTACGGTATCGACTTCCTGATGAAAGACAAAGTACGTCAGCACAAGTCACTCGAAGATGCGATGTACAATGCACCAGACGCAGCCGCTCTTGAGCGTGCAATTCGTCTACGTGAAGAAATTTCTGAGCAACACCGTGCACTCGGCCAAATGAAGCAAATGGCGGCTAGCTACGGTTTTGATATCAGTGCGCCAGCAACATCAGCGCAAGAAGCGATTCAGTGGACTTACTTCGGCTACCTAGCTGCGGTTAAAAGCCAAAACGGCGCCGCTATGTCTTTGGGCCGTACTTCTACATTCCTTGATGTGTACATCGAGCGTGATATTGCTGCTGGCAAGATCACTGAAGCTCAAGCGCAGGAAATGATCGACCACTTCGTCATGAAGTTGCGTATGGTTCGCTTCCTACGTACTCCAGAATACGATGAGTTGTTCTCTGGTGACCCAATCTGGGCAACCGAGTCTTTGGCCGGTATGGGCTTAGACGGTCGTACCTTGGTATCTCGTACCAGCTTCCGTTTCATGAACACCCTGTACACCATGGGCCCAAGCCCAGAGCCAAACATGACCATTCTTTGGTCAGAGAACTTGCCAGATAACTTCAAGCGTTTCTGTGCCAAAGTATCTATCGATACCAGCTCTGTGCAGTACGAGAACGACGACCTAATGCGTGATGACTTCGAGTCTGACGATTATGGTATCGCTTGTTGTGTGAGCCCAATGGTTATTGGTAAGCACATGCAGTTCTTCGGCGCTCGAGCCAACTTGGCGAAAACACTGCTTTACGCAATCAACGGCGGTGTTGATGAGAAACTGAAAATCCAAGTGGGCCCAGTTTCTGACAAAGTGACTGATGAGTACTTGAACTACGATGACGTTGTTGCTCGTTTGGACACCTTCATGGATTGGCTGGCAAAGCAATACGTTGCTGCCTTGAACTGCATCCACTTCATGCACGACAAGTACTCGTACGAAGCTGCGTTGATGGCACTGCACGACCGCGACGTACGCCGCACCATGGCTTGTGGTATTGCCGGTCTGTCGATCACTGCTGACTCACTGTCTGCGATTAAATACGCCAAAGTGAAGCCAGTTCGTGACGAAGACGGCATTGCTGTTGACTTCGAAATCGAAGGCGACTTCCCTAAATATGGTAACAACGATGATCGTGTAGACAGCATTGCTTGTGAGCTGGTTGAAAGCTTCATGAAGAAGATTCAGAAACTTTCTACCTATCGCGATGCGGTTCCAACTCAGTCAGTTCTAACCATCACCTCTAACGTGGTTTATGGTAAGAAAACTGGTACCACACCAGATGGTCGTGAAGCAGGTGCGCCATTTGCGCCAGGTGCAAACCCAATGCACGGTCGTGACGAAAAAGGTGCTGTAGCGTCGTTGACGTCAGTTGCGAAACTGCCATTTGCATATGCTAAAGATGGTATTTCTTACACCTTCTCTATCGTGCCTAACGCACTGGGTAAAGAAGAAGAAATTCGTAAGAAAAACTTGGCCGGTTTGATGGATGGTTACTTCCACCACACGCCAGCGATTGAAGGTGGTCAGCACCTCAACGTGAACGTCATGAACCGTGAAATGCTGCTCGATGCGATGGAAAACCCAGACAAGTATCCGCAGTTGACCATTCGTGTTTCTGGTTACGCGGTGCGTTTCAACTCGCTGACTAAAGAGCAGCAGAACGACGTAATCTCTCGTACGTTTACAACATCGTTCTAATGCATCTGAGCTAAAGCTCAGCTACACTAGGCCTTGCAATCTGCAAGGCCTTTTTTTTCCTTACAAGAAATCAAAATTATATGAGCATTACCGGACGCGTTCATTCCGTCGAAACCTGCGGCACAGTTGATGGCCCGGGTATTCGCTACATCGTTTTTATGCAGGGCTGCCTAATGCGCTGCAAATATTGCCACAACCGCGACACTTGGGATGTCGATGGCGGCAATGAAAAAACCGTCGAAGACCTGATGAGCGACATGCTCAGCTATCGACACTTCATTGAAGCTTCTGGCGGTGGTATTACAGCCTCTGGTGGCGAAGCAACGCTTCAGGCTGAATTTGTCACTGAATTGTTTAAAGCTTGCCAGGCCGAAGGCATTCATACTTGCCTTGATACCAATGGCTTTGTTCGCCACCACAGCGAAAAAATTGAGCACCTGCTGGATGTCAGTGATTTGGTGATGCTTGATATCAAGCAGATGGACGACGCTAAACACATCGATTTGACCAAAGTGAGTAACCGCCACAGCAAAGAGTTTGCCTTACGTCTGCAAGAACGTAATCAACCAACTTGGGTGCGTTACGTCGTTGTCGGCGGCTACACCGACGATGAAGCATCGGCACATGAATTAGCTAAATTTCTGCAGCCAATGAAAAACATCGAGCGAGTCGAATTACTGCCCTATCATGAGCTGGGTAAGCACAAGTGGGAAGCCATGGGCGAGAAATATGAGCTGAATGAGGTTCATCCACCGAGCAAGGAAACCATGGAGACCATTCAAGCGATCTTCAAATCCTACGACCTACCCGTAATCTACTAATGATTTGGAGCTTGGTTGGCGCAATCGGTTGGGGCATATTGCTCGGGTTGCTCCAGCCAAAGCAATGTTGGCGACGCTTAGTGACGTCGCCTTTTTCATCCAAAGCCTTTGCCGTCAGCTTGGCATTACTTGCTGTGTTATGGCAGCTCGACATAGAACTCATTAAAGGCTTATCGCTGCACTTTCTGCTGGTGACGTCAGTGTCACTGATATTGGGGTTTCGCTTGTCATGCTGGGCAACGAGCGGTGCCTTATTGTTGCTCGCGACAGTTGGCTTAATTGAATGGTCGGTACTACCGCGAATGTGGCTGGTGCAAATTCTGCCAGCCATTGCATTGAGCTATGGCCTGTTGCTAGTAAGCCGTAAATACTTGCCACGCCATTTATTCGTCTTTATTTTCGTCAATAGTTTCCTTGCTGCGGCATTGGCGATTACCTTGAGTATCTTATTGCAAGCTGGTTGGCTGGGACTGACGGAGCAATTTGAGCCGCAACAAATCGATCATTACCTAATCACCATGCTGCCGCTGATGTTATTCCCTGAGGCGTTACTCAATGGCATGCTCATCACGCTACTGGTGGTATACAAGCCGAGTTATGTATATACCTTCAACGATTGGGATTATTTACGACACTGAACCTTAACGGTCAGACTGGATAAATTGCTCGAGCTTTTCAAATGCGTGTTTGAGAGTCACTGCTAAGTCATAAAACTTTGGTGTGCTAGCCACTTTCGGAACTTGCTGACAGCCTTGCTCGGCCATTGATTGGTGTAGGTCTCGATACCAACTACGGAGTCCAGGTGGTAATGGTGCTTGCGAGCGTTTTCCGAGCCAAAACAATCCTTGCAGCGGTAAGCTCAACATCAATAACGCGGAGGCAATGGCGGATGGCACCATCTCAGGCAACCCCAGACCAATGGGCAACGACACGGTCAATACCGCAAACAAAGGGATCCAAACCTGTGCTTTGCGAGTCAGGTCAATAATTCGGTTCTCCGGCATCAGTACAGCCAACTCCGCGCGCATTGGCCATGCCCGCATATAGTCCTGTCCATCAACAAATACTTGCGTAAATTTCATGCCATCACCATTTACCCGTCTACCCTTCATAAATAGCGTTCAGTTCGAGCGATTTCAAGGTTGGTTTACGAGTTTTCCATGAGTTGAGATCTTCGACACTCGAAGAAAATGAAAGTTTCCAACAAAAATTGATATAGATTAAGTCTTAAACATGGAAAAATCGGTAAAAAAATTACAAAATTACAACCTGATCCTCTAAATGACTTCTTTCGGGTAAAAGAGGCCAGTTTTGGCTACTCTTTACACAACTTTTAGCGGCATCTTCTATTACCTCCTACATTGTACAAAAGGATACGTTTCGCCATGCAAAGCAAGCTCGTTCTGGTTCTTAACTGCGGCAGCTCTTCCCTAAAATTCGCCCTGATTGACTCACAAAATGGTGATGAGCACTTAAGCGGCTTAGCTGAATGCTTGAGTCTTCTTGAAGCCCGCATTATTTGGAAACTGAATGGTGAAAAAATTCAGGAAGATTTAGGTGCAGGTGCCGCTCACCGCGAAGCGCTCGAGCGCTTGGTAAAACTGATTCAAGACGAAGGCTTCAATGATCAGATTGTTGCTGTCGGTCACCGTGTTGTTCACGGAGGTGAAAACTTCACCGCTTCAGCTTTGATTACGCCAGAGGTTGTTAAAGGCATTGAAGATTGTGCCACTCTGGCACCACTGCACAACCCGGCCCACTTAATTGGTATTCGCGCAGCGCAAGCGGCTTTCCCGTCGTTACCACAAACTGCGGTATTCGACACAGCGTTCCACCAAACGATGCCAGAAAATGCCTACCTTTATGCTTTGCCATACAAGCTATATAAGCAGCACGGTGTTCGTCGCTACGGTATGCATGGTACTAGTCACTTATACGTGAGCCGAAAAGCTGCTGAAATGCTGGGCCAAGACGTTGCCGAAACCAACGTTATCGTTGCTCACCTAGGTAACGGCTCTTCAATCTGTGCGGTTAAAGATGGCAAGTCGGTTGACACCTCTATGGGGATGACTCCACTGGAAGGTGTGGTGATGGGGACTCGTTCTGGCGATTTCGATCCCGCAATCATCTTCCACTTGGTCGACAAATTGGGTTATTCACTTGATGAAGTGAACACTATGGTTCATAAGCAAAGTGGCCTATTAGGTTTAAGCGAACAATCAAGTGACTGCCGCTTCATCGAAGAAGGTATGGAACAAGGTAAGCCTGAATCAATCCGAGCTCATAGCGTCATGTGTTACCGCTTAGCGAAGCAAATTGCCGCTTATGCTGCGGCCCTGCCACGCATTGATGCGATCGTATTTACCGGCGGCATCGGCGAGAATTCAGCCAATACCCGCAAGGAAGTCATTGAACGCTTGAGTGTATTCGGTTTGAAACTGGATGAACAAGGTAACCTTGACGCTCGTTTCGGTAACGAGGGCTGCATTACTACCGCAGACAGTAATTTTAAAGCTTTGGTTATTCCAACCAATGAAGAGTGGATTATCGCTCAGGACAGCGCTCGTTTGGCTGGCGTTTAAACAAGAAGAACAATATTTAGAGGTATATAACCGTGCAACGTACCATTATGCTGATCCCAATCGGCGAAGGCGTTGGTCTAACCACCATCAGCCTTGGTTTGCTACACGCATTCCAGCGTTTGGGTTTATCCAGCTCATTTTTCAAGCCTGTAGGCCAGCCTCGTCCTGGTTATGAAGGGCCTGAGTTATCGACCCGTATCGTATCCAATGCGACCGGCATTCCGGTCATCGACTCCATTCCTTTGGAAATGGCTGAAGGTTTGGTCAGTGGTGACAAAAAAGACATCCTGCTCGAAGACATTGTTGAACGCTACCAACGCGATTGTTCTGAAGGTGAAGTGGTTATCGTCGAAGGCCTAGTGCCGACTCGCCGCCACACCTATGCAACACGCCTGAACTTTGAAATAGCAACAGCGCTGAACGCTGATATCGTCTTTGTCACTATTCCTGGTGGTGACAAAGCGAAAGACTTGAAAGAGCGCGTAGAGATCACTTACAACAACCTCGGCGGCAGTAAAAACAAACGCTTGCTGGGTGTTATTGTCAACAAAGTTGGCGCGCCAGTTGATGAGTTGGGCCGTAACCGCCCTGACCTATCAGAAATGTTCGATGAGCACGAAGCGACACTGTCGGCAAACATCGACAAAATCAAATCAGCGTTCAGTCGCTCCAAAGTACCGCTATTAGGTTGTATTCCATGGAACTTTGATCTGATCGCGCCGCGTGTCTCTGATTTGGCTGAACACCTCGATGCCAAGTACTTGAACAAAGGCCATGCAGACACTCGTCGCCTGCGCAGCGTGACTTTCTGTGCTCGCAGTATTCCCAATATGGTTGAGCACTTTAAACCCGGCTCTTTGTTAGTCAGCTCAGCAGACCGCTACGATGTCGTCGTTGCAGCATGTTTGGCTGCAATGAACGGCGTAGAAATCGGCGCGTTGCTCCTAACCGGCGGATATGAAACAAATCCATACGTCATGGATTTGTGTAAGCAAGCATTCGACAGCGGCTTGCCAGTGATGATGATCAACACTAACACTTGGCAAACATCGTTGAGTTTGCAGAACTTCAACCTTGAGTTGCCAATTGACGATGCCCAACGTCTGCACTTAGTTCAAGAACACGCAGCACAGTACATTCACAATAACTGGCTGATGGAGTTAATGGACGGCGTAGAGGGCTCTCGTAAACTATCGCCACCAGCGTTCCGTTATGAGTTGACCGAACTTGCTCGTCGCGCCAACAAACGCATTGTATTGCCTGAAGGTGATGAGCCGCGCACCATCCGTGCCGCCGCTATCTGTGCAGAGCGAGGCATTGCTCGCCCGGTACTGTTGGGTAGCCCTGCTGAAATCAATCGCGTTGCGGAACAACAGGGTGTGGTGTTACCACCAAGTGTTGAAATTCTCGATCCAATGGCGGTTTTGGAAAGCTACGTGGCCCCTATGGTCGAGTTGCGTAAGCACAAAGGCTTGGAAGAAGTGGTTGCTCGTGAACACTTAGAAGACACCGTCGTTCTAGGCACCATGATGTTGCAAATGGGCGACGTCGATGGTCTGGTTTCTGGCGCAGTGAATACGACGGCCAATACCATTCGTCCTGCCTTGCAATTGATTAAAACGGCGCCAAGTTCGTCGTTGGTGTCATCAATCTTCTTCATGTTGCTGCCGGATCAAGTATTGGTTTATGGCGACTGTGCGATTAACCCGGATCCAAATGCTGAACAACTGGCGGAAATTGCCATCCAGTCAGCGGAATCGGCGATTGCCTTTGGTATTGATCCGAAAGTAGCAATGATCAGCTACTCAACCGGTACTAGTGGCTCAGGCTCCGACGTCGATAAAGTGCGCGAAGCAACGCGAATTGCACAAGAGCGTCGTCCAGACCTAATTATCGATGGTCCGCTGCAGTATGATGCCGCCGTCATGGAAAATGTCGCCGCAAGTAAAGCGCCAAATAGCCCGGTAGCAGGTAAAGCAACCGTATTCATTTTCCCTGATTTGAATACCGGCAACACCACCTACAAAGCAGTACAACGTTCAGCCGACCTCATCAGTATTGGTCCAATGCTGCAAGGTCTTAACAAGCCGGTAAATGACCTGTCGCGCGGCGCACTGGTTGAAGACATTGTCTACACCATCGCTTTGACAGCAATTCAGTCGACTCAAATGGAAGCCAGTGCCAAAGCCTAAGCTTGGTTGGCTTGAACTCAAGTTGCCACCTGTGTTGCAGGTGGCCATTGCTGCCGGCCTCATTGTTTTGAGTCCGGCATCGACTCTTTCTTTCCCCCATTGGCCACTGTGGTCAACGCTGGCGATAACTGGCGCCATTCTAGGTTTTACCATCGCTGTCAGTGGCGTTTGGCAGTTTCGTCATCACCAAACAACGGTAAATCCTTTGCTACCAGAACAAGCTTCTCAACTGGTCACCTCTGGAATCTACCGATACTCGCGCAACCCCATGTACCTAGGTATGTTGATCGCCTTGCTTGGCTGGTCCGCGTGGTGGTTGCAACCGCTTGGAGTTATCATCAGTGGTCTGTTTGTGCTGTACATGACCCGCTTCCAAATTGTTCCGGAAGAACGAGCCTTGCGAGCCCAGTTTGGCTCTCAATTCAGTTCATACACTCAGCAAACGCGACGCTGGCTATAATTCCAGTATCCGCCGGTTGCAATTAAACGTTCATTTTCCTGTATAATTAACGGTCGGCCGTTAGTTTGCCGATCTCTCTGTTAACTGATTATCGAGTACATCATGGAACGAGTACCTGTTAGTTTGCTCTTAGAGCAAGGGCCCATGTTGAAATCCTTTGCCGGTGTTATCGGCAGAGAACTAGTTCCTTTTACTATCGCGAGTGAAAACCCCGATTCGTTTGCCGACATAACGGCTGAACTAGCAACGCCCAGCGAACGCCTTATTAGCCACTACATGGAATGGGCAGGCTGCGATAAAGGACGATATAGCGCCAGCATTCCCACACATATATTCTTTCAATTAGCGATGCCTTTGTGTATCAAACAGCTTGCGCAATCGCGCTATCGCCTGAGCAAAGTAATCAATCAAGGCTGCCGAATGACAGTCATCAAGCCGGTGCCTTGGGAAACCCCCGTGATGGCTAAGGTCAGCGTGACATCAGTTCGGGAAGTTCCAGGCAAAGCGCGGGTGAGCCAAACCATCAGTATTTATTATGACGATGAGCTCGCTGCTGAATTGCAAGTGCAAACCTTGTTTCCGCTCAGCATCGCCAGTAAGCGACGCAACAAGCTTCCAGAAACACAGGCATCATATAGTGTCATTGGCCACTGGAGCTCCAATGATCATGACGGCCGTGATTTCGCCTTGTTAAGCGGCGACTTTAACCCGATTCATTGGAGCCGTTGGGTAGGGAAAATGTCGCCATTTGGCACTCGAGTACTTCACGGCATGGGCACTTTCATTCGGAGTATTGAAGTGTTACAAAACAACCTTCAAGCCAACATTCGTGATATCGACGCAAGATTCACCGCGCCACTGAAGCTTCCCGGCGGCGTCAACACCCTATTGCATCAACTGGACTCGACGGCCGCTAACCAGCAGCAAGTGCCACTGCGATTGGAAGATGAGAATGGTCGCTTGCTGATGCTTGGTAGCTATCAGCTCTAGCATGATGCTAGCGCAAGGATAAAAAAGGCCCCAAATGTTGGGGCCTTTTTGCTAGTTAAATAGCCATTCACGAATCGCTTAGTGCTGCGTCCAAATCTTCGATTTTTGCTTTCCACAAGGCTGGGCCTCGGACGTGGGCATTGTCACCAGTGCTGTCGACCGCAACCGTAACGGGCATATCTTCAACTTCAAACTCATAGATGGCTTCCATACCTAAGTCTTCAAAAGCGACCACTTTGGCTTTCTTAATCGCTTTGGCAACCAAGTAAGCTGCGCCACCAACAGCCATCAGGTACACAGCTTGATGATTCTTAATACTCTCGACAGCCGCTGGCCCCCGCTCGGCTTTACCAATCATGCCTATCAGGCCAGTATCAGCAAGCATCATGTCAGTAAATTTGTCCATCCGAGTGGATGTCGTAGGGCCTGCAGGTCCAACCGCTTCATCACCCACAGCATCAACTGGACCAACGTAATAGATGAATTTATTGGTAAAATCCACACCTTCAGGTAAGCCTTCGCCTTTGCTAAGCATCTCTTGAATGCGCTTGTGAGCCGCATCTCGGCCGGTCAAAATAGTGCCACTGAGCAATACTGTTTCGCCTGTTTTCCATTCCTGAATATCAGTTTTGCTCACTTCATCCAGATTGACCCGACGCACATTGTCACCCACTTCCCAAGTGACCTCGGGCCAATCCGAAACTTTCGGAGCTTTGAGCTCTGCCGGGCCGGAGCCATCAAGGTGGAAATGAACGTGACGAGTCGCCGCACAATTTGGAATCATACAGACCGGCTTAGACGCTGCATGAGTTGGCGCAGTCTTTACTTTAACGTCGACCACAGTAGTCAAACCACCGAGCCCTTGGGCGCCAATACCTAACTTATTGGCCTTCTCATACAAATCGAGACGTAATTGCTCATCGGCGTTATCCGCACCTTTGGCCATCAGGTCGTGAATATCGACCGGATCCATTAACGATTCCTTCGCCAACACCGCAGCTTTTTCGGCCGTACCACCAATACCAATGCCAATCATACCCGGAGGGCACCAGCCAGCGCCCATCGTCGGCAAGGTTTTCAAAACCCACTCAACAACATCATCGGACGGATTGAGCATGACCATTTTGCTCTTATTTTCAGAGCCCCCACCTTTAGCTGCGATCATCACTTCAACCTGATCACCTGCAACCAATTCGGTATGCACAACGGCTGGAGTGTTATCTTTGGTGTTCAAGCGCTTACCGTTTGGATCGGCGACAATGGATGCACGCAATGGATTGTCAGGGTTGTTGTATGCTCGGCGGGTGCCTTCATCAATCATCTCTTGCAGCGTCAGATCACCATCCCACTGCACCTTCATTCCAACTTTAACAAAGCAAGTGACGATCCCAGTATCCTGGCAAATCGGTCGACGACCTTCGGCTGACATTCGGCTGTTGATAAGAATTTGTGCAATTGCATCTTTAGCTGCCTGAGATTGTTCTTTTTCGTATGCTTCGGCGAGTGCATTGACAAAATCGAGGGGATGATAATAACTGATGTATTGCAGCGCATCGGCGACGCTTTCAATCAAATCGTCTTGGCGAATGATGGTCATTGTTATCTCCGTGGACCAATTACTAAGGTCCCGTTTGTTATTAGAGGGTATAGATGTTTTTCACGCTGGCGCTATGATAACCTCCGCCACCCATCGCTACCAGCGGGTAAGTCAATAATTGGAGAACAGATTTTTGCAACAACGGCAAGGCGCAATTGAGCTGTTAGACTGGCACCGATTTGGTGATCCTGAGGAGATTGCTCGGCATTTTTATCGCCAACCAGATTTCGTATGGCTGGACTCAGCAAACAACAATCACGCCAATAGCCGTTGTCACATCATCGCCTGGTCACCACGCCTAAAACTCATCACCGAACGGGGTGAAACCAAGATCGACAGCCAGCGGCAACAGCCGGTGCAACTGCCTACCGATCCAAAGCTATCCCCTTTTGCCGCGATGCGGTACATAGCCAAACAACTTGCCTGGCAATCGACCACGCAATTGATTCAAACCTTTGATGGTGGTTGGCTGGGTTTTTGGGGCTATGATCTTGGTCGTTATCTCGAACGCCTGCCAAACAATGCCGTGGCCGACATCGACTTTCCAGATATGGCAGTCGGTTGGTATGAGGCGGCGCTGATTATCGACCAAACAGAGCAACGTGCCTACGTGATTGGAGAAAGCCAAGCGGTCACAAAGCTCAGCGCCGAGTTGCACCACCTTCGCCCGGCGCAACAGGCCGCCGATTTTCGCTTGCTTTCGCCGTGGACATCAAACATGTCGGAGCAGCAATACCAAGCAAAGTTTGCTTCAGTTCAACGCTATTTGCTAGCCGGCGATTGCTACCAAGTCAATCTAGCGCAGCGCCACCAAAGCCAGTTTGAAGGTGAGCCATTTAACGCCTATCTGGCACTCAGACAACACAATGCTGGCCCCTTTTCAGCGTACATCAACGCCACTAAGGGCCAAGTTCTCAGCTTGTCGCCAGAACGTTTTATCGAATGTCGCCAGCAACAAATAGAAACCAAACCGATTAAGGGCACGCGACCACGTGGCAACGATCGAGTTAGTGATGAGAGACAAGCGCAGGAGTTGCAACGAGCCGACAAAGATCGCGCAGAGAATTTGATGATCGTGGACTTGTTACGCAATGACGTCAGTAAGGTCGCAGCCCCTGGTAGCGTTGATGTACCGGTACTGTTTGGCATTGAAAGCTTTCCTTCTGTCCACCATATGGTTTCCACAGTAACTGCGACGCTTTCTGATGAGCATGATGTTTATGATCTGATTGAAGGCGCGTTCCCCGGCGGTTCAATTACCGGCGCCCCGAAAATTCGGGCAATGGAAATCATTGACGAACTAGAGCCGCACCGCCGCAACATATATTGCGGTTCGATTGGTTATATTTCAGTGACCGGACAAATGGATACCAGCATTACCATTCGGACCTTGTTGTGTGACAACAACCAACAGATTTATTGCTGGGCCGGCGGCGGTTTAGTCGCGGACTCAGAATGTTCAGCCGAATATCAGGAAACCCATGATAAGGTGAGCAAGATTTTACCTTTGTTGAATGACCTAGGATGACAGCGAGTCGACAGCAATTTCTAACTCAGTTCAGTTTGCAACCCTTGCAAATTGAAGATCACAAGGCCAGCTATCAGCATGAGGCAGCTGTTGTCATTCCGCTGTTTGAACACCACCAACAACTGCATGTGCTTTTCACCCAGCGAGCCGCTCATCTCAGGCATCATGGCGGCCAGATAAGTTTTCCGGGTGGTCGTTACGATGCAGATGACAGCAACTTACAAGCCACCGCATGGCGTGAGTGTGACGAAGAAATTGGTATCCAGCCAGATGCTGTATGGGGCCAATTACCGACTTACGTGTCCAATAGTGGTTTCTCAATCACGCCCTATATCGGTTGGTTTGAGCAAGTACCACAGCCAACGCCAAACCCCGAAGAGGTCGACTTCACTTTCTCGGTTCCGTTAGCTCACTTAATGGACCCGACTAACCATTATCGTTATACCGTCAAGCGTAACCAACGCCAATTGGACGTTTACTGGATTCCATGGAATGGCCACTATATCTGGGGCGTAACGGCAGGGATCATTCACAACCTTTACAGTCATCTATTCCGCCAAACTCGCAACGCCGAGCGCAGCTGACAACATATCTTGCCAATCGAGCCAACAATGCTTCAGTGGCCACTGCTCGCGTAACCTCAAGGTGGCAGGTTAATATGGCGTTCGAACTATTCCGCAATCATAGCCCCCACTAGGAACTCTATGTTTAGTGTCCGCGACATGTTTACCGTTGGAATTGGCCCCAGCAGCTCCCATACCGTCGGCCCAATGAGAGCCGCAGCCGATTTCGTCGATCAACTTCAGCAACAGCGACAGTTGACTGTTATCACTGACATCAAATGTGAACTGTTCGGTTCACTTGGTCAAACCGGTAAAGGTCATGGTTCAGGCAAAGCCGTGATTCTCGGTCTACTTGGACTCGATCCTGAAACTGTCGATGTTGATCAAGTACCGCAATTGTTGGCAGAAATTGACAACACGCAACAGATTGCGCTGAATCAACAGCATGTCGTCCGCTTTCCCAAGAAGGGCGCCATTGTGTTTCACCATCGACAAAGCCTGCCGCAACATAGCAATGGCATGCGACTGCAAGCGTTCAGCGATAAACAATTGATACTGAGCCAAGAGTACTATTCGATTGGCGGAGGCTTCGTCGTTACAGCTGAGCAATTGGGCCAGATGGAACCGCAAGATAACCACACTGCGTTACCTTTTCCATTTGAAACCAGTGCCGAACTGATGGCGCACTGCCAAGAACAAGGGATGACCATCGCAGCAGTGATGAAAGCCAATGAAACTGCTTGGTGTGACTACAGCCAAATCATCCAGCACATTCGCTCGGTCGCTGCTGTCATGGAGCAATGCATTGTCCGAGGTTGCCGAACACAAGGTGTACTGCCTGGCGGATTAAAACTGCAACGTCGAGCTCCGTTGCTCGCGCGCCAGCTAAAGGCTGAACAAAAAACCAATCAAGATCCACTCAATGCGATGGATTGGGTGAACCTGTATGCTCTGGCAGTGAACGAAGAGAATGCCGCCGGAGGTCGAGTTGTCACGGCGCCGACTAATGGCGCTGCTGGCGTTATTCCTGCCGTGCTGGCCTACTATCAACACTTTGTCGGCGAATTGGATGATGACACCCTTGAGATATTCTTCCTGACGGCAACCGCAATCGGTTCATTGTACAAACACAATGCCTCGATATCGGGCGCGGAGGTTGGTTGCCAGGGTGAAGTCGGCGTTGCTTGTTCAATGGCCGCAGCGGCGCTTACCGCGTTACTTGGTGGTACCAACGGGCAAATAGAGAACGCCGCCGAGATTGGCATGGAGCACAATCTGGGCCTCACTTGCGACCCTATTGGTGGTCTAGTACAGGTACCTTGTATTGAGCGCAACGCGATGGGCGCAATCAAAGCAATTAATGCCGCTCGGCTGGCAATGCGTGGTTCCGGCAATCACAAAGTACCGCTCGACAAGGTCATCACCACCATGCGCGATACTGGTCGCGATATGAAAACCAAATACAAAGAAACGGCCCGCGGCGGCCTAGCGGTAAACGTGATCGAGTGCTAACGAACCGGCAACTCGATGTCGGAAAATAAGGCGTCCATTTCCTCAGGAGAGTTGGCAGCAATGGCTTGATCAACCAAGTCACGGTTTAAGTGGGAAGCGAATCGCTCAATAAAATCATACATGTAGCCACGCATGAAGGTGCCTTTGCGGAAGCAGATGTTTGTGGTACTACGTTCAAACAAATGCTCGGTGTGAATCGTTACTAGATCGTTATCGACAACGGGATCGATTGCCATGGTGGCAATCACCCCGACACCTAAACCAAGGCGCACATAAGTCTTGATGACATCAGCATCAGTGGCAGTGAAAGCAATGTGCGGTTTGCAACCGGCCCTTGCAAAAGCCTCATCCAGCGCTGAACCACCACTAAAACCAAACACATAGGTGACCAAGGGATACTCAGCGAGTTCATCGATGGTGATATTGCTGCTTCGGGCAAGCGGATGATCAGGCCGCACCACCAGCGAGCGAGTCCAGTGATAACAAGGTAGCCGCACCAAGTCCTGATATAAGTGCATGGCTTCAGTCGCAATAGCGAAGTCTGCCTCACCACGAGCTGCCACTTCACTGAGTTGTGCGGGTGTTCCCTGATGCATATTCAGACTGACCTTTGGAAAGCGCTCCATAAAGCCTTTAATAACTTCAGGTAATGCGTAGCGGGCTTGAGTATGGGTCGTCGCAATGTTTAGTAAGCCTTCATCTGGGCGAGTGTGCTCGCTGGCAATCGCCCGAATACTGTCAGCCTGTTCAAGCATCGACCGGGCAACCTCTAGGATTTGCTGCCCTGCTGGTGTTACATGGCTTAAGTGTTTGCCGCTACGACCAAAAATTTGAACACCAAGCTCGTCTTCAAGCATTCTAACTTGTTTACTAATACCTGGTTGAGAGGTGTATAAACTCTCTGCCGTGGCTGAAACATTGAGGTTATGGTTGAACACTTCCACTATGTATCGAAGTTGCTGCAATTTCATTTTGTTCCCTCAATTTGCTAACTGTGAGCAGAGCATTAGACTTGACTGTACGAAACCGTATCCTTTTCTCCAACTCAATGGAATAACAATTTAACTGCATGTACGACTTGTTTAGTCAAAAAAAGGTACTGATTGTTGATGATTTCGCCGAATTTCGGCTGTCATTGCGTTCTATGGTTGATGGCTTTGGTTGCGCCGCAGTCGACTTAGCTAAAAACGGTGAAGAGGCAGTTGCACAGTATCAACAAAACCGCCACCACATCGTGTTGTGCGATTACAACTTAGGCAAGCAGCAAAACGGCCAGCAAGTACTCGAAGAAATCAGCCTCAGGGGTTGGTTGCGTGCTGATACGGTGTTCGTCCTGATCACCGCCGAGACGTCGCTTAGCATGGTCATGGGGGCGCTGGAATTCAGGCCCGATGATTACTTATCAAAACCTATCAACAAAGCCAACCTGAGAACCAGGTTGACGCGTCTGTTACAGCAGAAAGCTGAACTCTCCGACATATACGAGGCGTTGGGTCAGCATGATTACCCCCTCGCTCGGCAGCGCTGCACCGCTCATATTAAAGCCAAAAGCCGCTATGCCGGCGCCTGCTATCGTTTGTTAGCAGAGATCCTCTTACGTCAGGAAAAACCGGCAGAAGCCAAAGCCATCTATCAACAAATGATTGATGTTCGGGCATCACGATGGGCACTGCAAGGTTTGGCTGAAAGTCATTTCATGTTGGCTGAAATCGATGCTTGCATTGATGTCGCTAAACAAGTTCTAGCGGAGAACAACCGAGCGATCGATGCCATGGAATTGTTGGCGAAGTGCTACATGGCGCAAGGGCAATATCCAGAGGCTTACGACTTTATTAAGCAAGCAATCGCTATTTCACCGCGTTCGATCAAACGTCAGCGCATTGCCGCACAAATTGCCAAGCTCAATAAAGATCCCCAAGCTGAGCTAAGGGCTCTGCGCCACATTCACGAATTGGGTGTGCACTCGGTGCAGGCCGAGCCTGATGACAATGTCCATTACTTAAATCAACTCATCACTCACGCAGAAGTGGAATCCGGCGTTAACCGGCGCCGCTTAATAGCCGAAGCACAAGAACAACTGACACGTTTCAGTCGTCAGAAAATCGATGAACGCCATCATAGCCAAGGATTGATACTGCAAGCACAAATGGCGCGAGTACAAGGATCAAGCAAACAGGCGGAGCAGTTACTGACTCAAGTCTATGAACAAGCTCCGGGAATGATGCAACAACAAGATGAGTTGACCTTGGCTATGCTACAAAAAGGCTTACAGCAGACCAATATGGTTGAACATCGGCAACACGTTGAGCAGCAACTAAAACAATCGCGAGAACAACACCAGCAACGTGAACAAATTGCAGCCAAAAGTGTCGAAAATGTGCGCGGAATTAAACAATATGAAGCGGGTGATTACGTGGCGGCAATTGATAGTTTTAGAGAGGCGGTAGCCAATAACCCCGCAAGCACCGCGATTACTCTTAACTTGGTGCAAGCGCTACTGAAACACTTGCCACCAGGCACTGATCGTATGAAAGTTCGTGATGAATGCACCACATTATTGGATCAACAGCGATTTTTACAACCGAATAATCCAAGATATAAACGATATCAAACGTTGAAGAGCAAGGTTCAACAGTTGTAGTAGGGATCAATAAATGCCAGATCATCAATTAGATTTCTCAACCGTGCTCGCCGCCTGCGTCCACGATATGAAAAACAGCTTGTTTATGTTGTTGCAATCCATCGAGCAGCTGGCCGACAACAACGATCTTCCCGCCGAACAACAGCAAGAATTAGCCAAGCTCCACTATGAGGCCTATCGGGTTAATACCAACCTGATGCAACTATTGAGTTTGTACCGGCTTGAGCGCCAACGTCTGCCATTAACCATCGAAGAGTACTTCGTTGCCGATCTGTTCGACGAGTTAATTGCCAAAAACTCGTTGTATCTTGAAAGCAAAGCAATTGTCATCGATACCGATGTCGATCCAGACCTAATTTGGTATCTCGATGGCGATTTGATCAATAACTTACTCACCGATGTGGTGAACAATGCCCTCAGGTATTGCAACAAACAACTATTGCTGAGCGCTCGAGTGAATGACGAGCAAATGTTGGAAATCGTTATTGAAGACGATGGCAACGGTTACCCCGAGCAAATGCTAAAATTTGATACCACCAGCGATTTGCAGTCATTTGATATTAAGAACGGCCGCACCGGCTTGGGGTTATACTTTGCTGGATTGATTGCACGCTCACACAAGAATAAATCGATTCAGGGTAATATTGAGCTCTCGAATGGTGGCCATTTCGGCGGCAGCGTCTTTACATTAACGCTACCCTAATGCACTGCTTTTCGATAGAGTATAGAGCCTTGGAATACAAAAACTTAATGTACAGGATAAAGGTCTAATGACTGGTACGGCAATCATAATTGTAGCGCTGATTGTGGCACTCATATTTCTTGTCATCATCGTCAATGTGATGCAACAACAAAAAGAACGTCAAAACGCAGAGCGCCGTACAGAAATTGCTCGCCAGAAAGCGATCATCGATGAGACCGAAGATGTCATGCTGCTGAGCAGCAAGATGCCGATGAGCAAGCAACTTATGCGCGTACTGCTGACACGTGTAGTAAATGCGTTGCAAAGTTGGCAGAAGGTTCAAGGCACCGATGAGGTCAATCGTCGATTAAAGGACATTAATGGCCAGCTGAAAGAGCTTGATGGCGGCTACAGTGAAATTTCTGAGCGCGCGTTTCAGGTTCCCGACAACGAGAAACAAGCCATCGCTCTACTCCAAGGCTTAAAGAAACTGCGTTTACTGATTCGTGCCGAACACAACAAAGGCCAGGTTTCGCCCGCGGTTTTCGTTGATGAAGAAAAAAGAATCGACCGCTTGCTGATCAGAATCAACTTGGAAAACCTGATGTCGCGAGCGACATCGTCAATGTTAACCAAGCAATATGGCTCTTGCCGTCAAATGCTTGATAAAGCCGAAACTGTCATCTCTGCCGTCACTGTTCCCGATGAGTATATTGCCGGCAAAATTAGTGATATCGAACGATTGAGAGCAGAACTTGCTGCGGTAAACCGCAAGGTTGAAGAAGAGAACCAAGCCAAGCTGAAGCGCAAATCCGACGAGGATGATCTGATTTTCAACAAGAAAAAATGGTAGCCGCATTTGTATCGACAAACGGACCTTCAGGGTCCGTTTTTTGTTGCCAGTAGACACAAAAAAACCACCGCATTGCGGTGGTTTTTTTATCTCTAAGCGTTACTTTTTCTTCGCCTTAGTGGTTTTCTTACCCTTGGTTTGCTCTTGGTGCCACTCACCATCCCGGTAATGTGCGACCCAGCCAGTTGCTTTACCAGCAACTTCAGACATCACGTATTGCTCTTTGTTTTTGCGACTAAAGCGAACAAGTGACGGATTGCCATCTGGGTCCTTGGCAGGCGCATCAGCGAGATAGTAGAACTTCGGCGAAATACGTTCTCTAAACCGAGCAAGCTCTTCAACCAACGGCGCCCGAGTTTCGCGCGACTTGGGGAACGTGCTGGCAGCCAAGAAGATACCCGCTGCGCCGTCACGCAACACAAAGTGTGCATCGGATTTCTCACATGGTAGCTCTGGCAGCATCACTGGATCTTCTTTCGGTGGTGCTGGTTCGCCATTTTTCAACAGCTTACGAGTGTTCTTACACTCTTCGTTGGTACAGGCAAAGTACTTACCGAAGCGACCATTCAGCAACTGCATATCAGAGCTACAGCGATCACATTCAATAACGGGCCCGTCGTAACCTTTAATCTTGAACTCGCCCTTCTCAACGATATAGCCATCGCAGCGAGGGTTGTTACCACAAACATGAAGTTTGCGTTCGGTATCAATTAAGTAACTATCCATCGCAGTGCCACATTTAGGGCAACGATGTTTCGCCATCAGAGATTCGGTTTCTGACTCCAGAGCCGATTCAGCTTCATCACCAGATGTCAGGTTCATGGTGTTGTTGCAACGCTCTTTCGGAGGCAATGCATAACCAGAACATCCTAAGAAAACGCCTGTGCGAGCAGTACGGATCCCCATAGGACGGCCACACTTGCCACACGGAATGTCGGTCATGACCATCTGGTTGTCAGACATACCGCCTTCATCAGCGGGTAGCTCTGCAGTTTCTAACTTGCCCGAAAAATCAGCGTAAAAGACGTCCAACACATCAAGCCAGTTTTGTTCACCAGAAGCGACCTGATCGAGGGTACTTTCCATCTGCGCAGTAAAGTCGTAGCTCATCAGGTCATCAAAATTCTGCAATAACCGATCAGTCACAATTTCGCCCATTTTCTCGGCGTAGAACCGGCGCGTTTCGAGGCGCACGTAGCCGCGATCTTGAATAGTCGAAATAATGCTGGCATAAGTCGATGGTCGGCCGATGCCGCGTTTCTCAAGTTCCTTCACTAACGACGCTTCGCTGAAACGTGCAGGAGGTTTAGTGAAGTGTTGTTTTTGCTCCAACTTCTCTTTGTTGATTGCTTGCCCTTTGGTCACAGCAGGCAAGATCACTTCGTCTTCTGCCTTGCGAACCAATGGTGCTAACACTCGGGTCCAGCCATCAAACTTAAGGGTTCGACCGCTGGCACGGAATTCGTAATCACCGGCTTGTACCGTCAGTTTAGTGGCATCGTATTCTGCCGGTACCATCTGACAAGCGACAAATTGCTTCCAAATAAGCTCGTAGAGGCGCTCTGCGTCCCTTTCAACACCAGATAGTTGCGAAGCCACTAGGTTAACGTCAGAAGGCCGTATCGCTTCGTGAGCCTCTTGTGCATTGTCCTTGCTGCCGTAGACATTGGCCGCCTGTGGCAAATAGTTGCTACCAAAGTTGGCGCCGATGTAATCACGACAAGCTGATACAGCCTGCTGACTCAAGTTGGTTGAGTCAGTACGCATATACGTAATGTGGCCGGCTTCATAAAGGCGTTGAGCCAACATCATGGTTTTCTTCACACCAAAACCCAGACGAGTGCTCGCTGCTTGCTGCAAGGTCGAGGTAATAAATGGTGCCGAAGGTCGGGAGCGGCTTGGTTTCGTTTCGCGGTCAGCCACAATAAACTGAGAAGCGTTAATCGCCGCAGCTGCAGCATTGGCTTGCTCTTCATTGACAGCTTTGAAAGCTTTACCGGCATAGCGTTGCAACTCTGCTCGGAACTGCTCTCCAGAAACGCTTAAATCAGCGTGAATTCGCCAAAACTCTTCGGGGATGAAGGCTTTGATTTCTCGTTCGCGCTCAACCACTAAGCGCACAGCGACCGACTGCACACGACCGGCAGACAATCCCCGAGCAACTTTCTTCCATAGCAGCGGCGAGACCATAAAGCCCACCACTCGATCGAGAAAGCGACGCGCCTGCTGCGCATTAACCCGATCTGTGTTTAAGTGAGCAGGGTTCGCAAAGGCATCTTTGATCGCTGATTTGGTGATTTCATTAAACACCACGCGCTGATACCGCTCCGGATCACCGCCGATCACTTGCTGCAAATGCCAAGCGATGGCCTCCCCTTCGCGGTCCAAATCCGTTGCGAGGTAAATGTTGTCAGCTTTCGCTGCCAGCGTTTTTAGCTCATTGACCACTTTTTCTTTGCCGGGCAGCACTTCATAGCTTGCTTGCCACCCTTTGTTGGGATCAATGCCCATGCGCGTGACCAGAGCCGCCTGCTCTTTTTGCTTCTTGAGCTTGGCTTTTTGCTCAGGTGACATTCCCGCAGTAGAGGTCCGTTTGCGGTTAGCAGTCGAAGAAGATGACCGAGAGCCTGTCGGCAAGTCACGGATATGGCCGACACTGGACTTAACGATGAAGTCCTTGCCTAAATATTTGTTAATAGTCTTCGCCTTGGCGGGCGACTCCACTATGACCAGCGATTTTCCCATAAAGATTACTGCTGTCCTTCAAACGATAAGTGGCAGAAAAAGAAGCGTATATATAGAGGCATAACGCCCCAGATGCAAGGATGTCAACTTTTCATTGCAAATTTTTCTCCAACAAATGACATATTAACTCGAATATTTTTACCTACTCGTTGAGTTGATCCGCTCCTAATAAACCTGTAAAACGAGCAATTACTCGAGCAAGGAAGACCTTGCCTTTTCTATAAAAAATGGCTCCACAAAAGACAATGTGAGCATAAAAGGTCAATGAGAGGCACATAGGTAATGACCTATCAAGAATTCAATTTCGATGGACTGGTTGGTCCAAATCACAATTACGCTGGTTTATCTTTCGGTAACGTCGCTTCGACAGGCAACGCCAATTCAACATCAAACCCTCAACAAGCCGCACTGCAAGGCTTAGGCAAAATGCGTAAGCTGATGTCGTTGGGTATCCCGCAAGGTGTCTTTGCGCCGCAACAACGCCCACATGTGCAAGCATTGCGAGCCATCGGCTTTCAGGGCAATGACGCTGATGTAATGAGCCAAGCGTTAGCCCAAGCGCCGGCAATTTTTAACGCTTGTGTCTCCGCATCTTCAATGTGGACAGCCAACGCAGCAACGGTGTCACCGAGTCCAGATACAGCCGACGGCAAAGTTCACTTCAGTGCGGCCAACCTAATCAATAAATTTCACCGTTCGTTGGAGCATCCATTTACCACTGCACTTCTCGAACGCGTGTTTCCCAGCCAGGATCATTTTGTCCATCACGGTGCGCTGCCAATGAGCGATCACTTCGGTGATGAAGGCGCAGCGAACCACACTCGCTTTTGTAATGGTTACGGCAGTGATGGGGTAGAATTCTTTGTCTACGGCAAAGCTGCATTTGATGGTAGCAAACCACAACCACAAAAGTTTCCAGCACGACAAACCTTAGAAGCAAGCCAAGCGGTTGCCAGACGCCATGGTTTAAGCACTGATCGCACTGTCTATTCGCAGCAAAACCCTGACGTCATTGATGCCGGTGTTTTCCATAACGATGTCATTTCGGTAGGCAATGGTAATGCATTGTTTTATCACGAATTAGCCTTTGCTGATGAGGCTCAAACGAAGACCGATTTGCAACGCGCATTTGACGACTTAGGCGAGATGGAATTCATCAAGGTACCGCTTGCTGAAGTGCCTGTTGCCGACGCCGTTGCCAGCTACCTGTTCAATACTCAGTTGATTTCGCTAAACGGCAATATGGCATTGATTGCTCCAACTGAGTGTCAACAAACAGAATCTGTCTATCGTTATCTGAACAACTTGTTACAGCAAAACACGGCAATACAGCATGTTGAATATATTGACGTCAAACAGAGCATGCAAAACGGCGGTGGCCCGGCTTGCTTGCGCTTGCGTGTGGTACTGAGCGAGCAAGAACAAGCTGCAGTCAATCAAGCCTGTGTTATGAATGAGACTAAAATCAGCGCTCTGGAAGCCTGGGTGAAGCAACATTACCGTGATCGTGTGGACGTCGCCGATCTCGCCGATCCGGTATTCGTCCAAGAGTGTAACACCGCGCTTGATGAACTGACTCAACTGCTTCAGCTCGGCTCGATTTACCCGTTTCAGCAGGCCTGACAAACAACGCAGGTTTTCCAGCAAAAGCAAAGAGGCAAGAATCAACACGACAAGACGCCGTAAAATCATCCCTGATGGCTCAGCCGCCGCTCCCTGCGGCGGATGCTTGTCGAATTGGTCCTTGCCCCTTTGTCGAGCGTTCTGAGCAAAACAAAAAACCGGAGCTTAGCTCCGGTTTTTTTTACGCTTTAAACGAGGCTGTGTAATTACAGGCCTTCAGCGTTTTCAGACAAGTACTTAGCAACACCTTCTGGTGACGCGTCCATACCTTCTTTGCCTTCTTCCCACTGTGCTGGGCAAACTTCACCGTTCTTCTCGTGGAAGTTCAGGGCGTCAACCATTCGCAGCATTTCGTCAACGTTACGGCCTAGAGGCAGGTCGTTAACGACTTGGTGGCGAACGTTGCCTTCAGAATCGATCAAGAATGAACCACGGAACGCAACACCTGCTTCTGGATGCTCTACGTCGTAGGCTTGGCAGATTTCGTGTTTAATATCAGCAACAAGTGGGTACTTAACAGCACCGATACCGCCATCTTCGATAGCAGTGTTACGCCACGCATTGTGAGAGAAGTGAGAATCGATAGACACACCGATAACCTTAACGCCACGCTTTTCGAATTCTTCAATGCGGTGATCGAATGCGATCAACTCAGATGGACAAACGAAAGTGAAGTCCAGTGGGTAGAAGAAAACTACCGCTTTAGAACCAGCGATGTACTCTTTCAGGTTGAAGCTATCAACGATTTCACCGTTACCAAGCACTGCAGCAGCAGTAAAATCTGGGGCGGGACGACCAACTAAAACAGCCATTGTTTATCTCCATTTTATGAGGCTCTGGCCCCCTTTTGGGCCAGCTACCAGATGTTCAGTTATTCCGACGCTGAATCGCTCGCATCATCGGCATATTTTGCCGCTGTTTCCTTGATCATCGGTTGCAGCTCACCCTGCTGAAACATCTCAATGATGATGTCGCAGCCACCAATTAGCTCACCATCAATCCACAATTGTGGGAAAGTCGGCCAATTGGCATAAGCAGGGAGTTCTGCTCGGATGTCAGGATTTTGCAAAATATCAACGTAAGCAAAGCGCTCACCACACTGCATCAGAACTTGCGAAGCTTGCGAAGAAAAGCCGCAGCTCGGCAATTTCGGAGAGCCTTTCATGTACAGAAGAATTGGGTTTTCTGCGATTTGCTTTTTGATACGGTCCAGCGTTTCCATAAATGTTCTCTTTAGGCCAATGAATTTTTATCAGAGGCAACATTGTACGCAGCTAGTGTAGCGAATCAAACCGACTGTTGGAGTGGTTTTTGCCTATTAGTTTGATAGGTAGAGACATTCAAAAATAACTAAATGTGGCTTTTCGTTTTGTAAATACCCGTTAGAATAGCTTCAGTATAAAAAAATCATCAAAAGGGCATAACACCCTGCCAATGGAGACGAGAGATATGGCATTCGAATTACCCCCCCTACCATATGAGAAAGACGCATTAGAGCCATTGATTTCTAAAGAAACTTTAGAGTATCACTACGGCAAACACCACAACACATACGTGGTCAAGTTAAATGGTCTGGTTGAGGGCACCGAGTACGAAGGAAAAAGCCTAGAAGATGTTGTTAAAACATCGAGCGGTGGTGTATTCAACAACGCTGCACAGATCTGGAACCACACATTTTACTGGCACTGCCTGAGCCCAAATGGCGGCGGTGAGCCGACTGGAGCATTGGCAGAAGCTATCAATGCAGCCTTCGGTTCTTTCGACGAGTTCAAAGCCAAGTTCACCGACAGCGCGATCAACAACTTCGGCTCTAGCTGGACTTGGTTGGTGAAAAAAGCTGATGGTTCTTTGGCCATCGTTAACACCTCAAACGCAGCAACGCCGCTAACCGAAGAAGGTGTTACACCACTGCTGACCGTTGATTTGTGGGAGCACGCTTACTACATCGATTTCCGTAACTTGCGCCCAAGCTACATGGAAGCGTTCTGGAAATTGGCAAACTGGGACTTCGCAGCAGAAAACTTTGCCTAAGCCAGTCGCTACTTTTCAATGTTAAAGCCGCCTTTTAGGCTGTCTCTTATACACAAATCCCCGCTAAGCAATTGGCGGGGATTTTTTTGAACTTTTTCCGTTAACTTCGATCTGATCTCCACACTACTTTTTGGGGAGTATC
>NZ_NGNS01000049.1 GCF_002165625.1 Neiella marina | reverse complement strand
CTAAGGAATCCCCTCATAATATTGATTCCTTTCAATAAGATAGACACGCATGAGGCGATTTGATCTAATTACTTTCGCCAAAAAACAAACAGATAAACACCCCATGCGTGACGTATGTATCTTACATGATTTGCTTAAAAATCAATGCCCTTCAGTCCACAACAAACGACTTAAATCGCTGATGACAGCCGTTCAATCTCTGCTTGATGGTCACCAGCTATCGCTCACTGAGCTTGGGCGCAACATTCCAGGCTCTGTCGCCGCCAAGCACAATATCAAGCGCATCGACCGATTGCTTGGTAATGGCTCGCTTCATCAAGAGCGATTAGCCATTTATCGCTGGCATGCAAGGCTGCTGTGTGGGGCTAATCCGATGCCGATTATCTTGGTGGATTGGTCTGATGTTCGAGAACAAATGCGTCATCAAACCCTGCGCGCTTCGGTCAGTTTTGAAGGCCGCTCGGTCACGATTTACGAGCGTGTCTTTGCCTTTGCTGAATACAATTCTCCGGTCAGTCATAATCCCTTTATTGACGAGCTGGCCAGCATTCTTCCGGCTAACTGCTGCCCGTTGGTTGTCACGGATGCTGGCTACCGAAATCCTTGGTTTAGGGCCATTGAAGCCAAAGGTTGGTTCTGGCTTGGCCGTGTTCGTGGTGAGGTTGGATTCCGCCCCAAGGGCGATAAACACTGGCATAGCAACAAATCTTACTACCCAACTGCTAACGCCAAAGCACGCTTCTTAGGGCAAGGAGAGTTGGGCCGAAAGAGTCCTATCTATGCGGCATTGCACCTGTATAAATCAAACCCGAAAGGTCGCAACGATGCGCGCTCTTCCAAAGCCGGTCGACACCATACCGCCCAGCAAAGCTATCGGCGCAATGCCAAAGAGCCGTGGCTACTCGCCACCAACTTGCCGCCGCAATCGATGACCTCCAAGCAGCTGGTAAACCTGTACGCTAAGCGGATGCAGATTGAAGAAAGCTTCCGAGATATCAAAAGCCCGCAGTATGGATTAGGGCTTCGCCACAGTAACAGCCGTTGCCCTAAACGATTCGACATTTTACTACTCATTGCCATGTTGGCCGAGTGGGCGTTGCGGCTCATAGGAATGGTGGCTATTAAAAACAATTGGGTGGCACAATTTCAGGCGAACACCATCAAGCACAGGCGAG
>NZ_NGNS01000048.1 GCF_002165625.1 Neiella marina | reverse complement strand
AAGGTTAAAACTCAAATGAATTGACGGGGGCCCGCACAAGCGGTGGAGCATGTGGTTTAATTCGATGCAACGCGAAGAACCTTACCATCCCTTGACATCCAGAGAATTTTCTAGAGATAGATTAGTGCCTTCGGGAGCTCTGAGACAGGTGCTGCATGGCTGTCGTCAGCTCGTGTTGTGAAATGTTGGGTTAAGTCCCGCAACGAGCGCAACCCTTGTCCTTATTTGCCAGCACTTCGGGTGGGAACTTTAAGGAGACTGCCGGTGATAAACCGGAGGAAGGTGGGGACGACGTCAAGTCATCATGGCCCTTACGGGATGGGCTACACACGTGCTACAATGGCAGGTACAGAGTGCTGCGAGCTCGCGAGAGTTAGCGAATCACTTAAAGCTTGTCGTAGTCCGGATTGGAGTCTGCAACTCGACTCCATGAAGTCGGAATCGCTAGTAATCGCAGATCAGAATGCTGCGGTGAATACGTTCCCGGGCCTTGTACACACCGCCCGTCACACCATGGGAGTGGGTTGCTCCAGAAGTGGTTAGTCTAACCTTCGGGGGGACGATCACCACGGAGTGATTCATGACTGGGGTGAAGTCGTAACAAGGTAGCCCTAGGGGAACCTGGGGCTGGATCACCTCCTTACCTAAGCTCAGCGAGCTGCTGAGTGTTCACACAGATTGTCTTGTGAGATAGAGCGAAAGAAATGCTGAAACGGCAGTCGCGCGCTTAGAGCGATTTAAGCGATGCGTGTTTGTTGTTGGCTTAGCCAGCGGCAAGCCGAGCAAGAATAGGCTTGTAGCTCAGCTGGTTAGAGCGCACCCCTGATAAGGGTGAGGTCGGCAGTTCAAGTCTGCCCAAGCCTACCAATTCTTTCCTTACTCGTTGTCGTGTTAGTCGTCGCCTATTTGAATACGCTTCCTCTTAACACTCCTCGATTAAGAAAAGAATGCAACGTTTTAGCAAAAAAACGTTTAGGCGGCGTAAACCGCTAGTTGCAATGATTTGGTTTCTAGTCGAGCCGACTGACGAACGAGTGAAGGCGCATACATCAGGTATGTAACTGAATGAGTGAGGAGTCAAGGCGACGAATAGGAAGCAAAGCAGCAGCAAATAGATGGGGCTATAGCTCAGCTGGGAGAGCGCTTGATTTGCATTCAAGAGGTCTGCGGTTCGATCCCGCATAGCTCCACCATTTTTCCGAATTGCGTCGTTGCTGCGAACAGTCATTTACTGAATGTAAACTCCTGTTCTTGCGCCTAGCACTTCGAAAAAATCTTTCGTAATGAGAGCTCAAACTTAAGTAATCAACTACTTACGCTTGAGCTTTTTCTTCCTCTGGAAGATGAAACTCTGCTCTTTAACAACTTGGAAACCCAAAAAATTTGAAGTTCGAA
>NZ_NGNS01000047.1 GCF_002165625.1 Neiella marina | reverse complement strand
CGAGATTACCCTATCAGCAGCGCAGATATACGGTGGGCTATCGGGCACTACATCAAGCAAATTCACCAAACAGGGATGCCAGAATTATGAGGGGATCCCCCAGCGCCGCGTTAATGGGCGCGCCGCATTTTGCGCGTCCCAGTGAGTGATAGCGAACGAATTGAACGCCTTGTTAGTGTTTGCTTGGCACATAACTCGCTACATACGCTTTACTAAGGTTTTTACCCAAGACATGCAAGTTTCAATTGCCCAGTCAGTTTGCTGCTGTGAAAGCTTTGGCATTTCTTCACTTCCTGCGCCATGACCAAAAGGATTTCTCACTGCTGCAAAAAAAGCTTTCAAAGCATCTCGCTCCCAGTCACTGATAAATGCGCCATTCTTTTTGCTACCCAAGTTCTCTATATAGTTTTGTGCGCCTTTTTCCCCGCCGTGCGTCCATCCTTTCTGGTCGGAAATAATCTTAATAGCGCTTTCCAAAGCTCGAGCTGCATAGAAGGCAGGGTCTCTACCATTGCTATCTCTGAGATCTACTGCCTCCTTCATATCGATGTCGACATTTTCCCAGAGCGGGTCTTTAGTTATGTCCCAGAACGCTCTTTCAATCTGTTCTTCTAGCAGTTCGTCATCAGAAATCTGTATAAAGCCATTATGATAATTAAGATTGAAGTTTGCTCGACGTAGACGTTCATTTAATTCTTCAACGGAAGCTTGAAATGATGCATTAATTGTTTCGTTAAATGCTTTTAAGCCATCTGCTCGGTTACCCGGAATTCTGATGCCTCCAGGTTTAACTCGCTTATCTTGGATTTGGGCATCCAACAATTGCTTCGGCAAATTGCTATTAATTTCATTAAGTTGATTCTCTCGCTCACGAAACGCTAGCTCAATAAAGCTCAGTCTTTCTTTAATGAACCTATCAGCAGATACTGTCCCATCAAATTTTGAGTTAACAAAATCTTTGCAGACCTTTTCCATAGACCAAGCCCCACTTTGAGTGACAGGCTTACCATTATAAATTGTGTTGAAATGATATCGTTTTGGAGAAAGCTCATCCAAGCCAAGCTCCATACTTAACTTGTCATGGATCGATGTCCAACTCGCTTTCGAGGCGGGATTTTCTTTGCCATCCCTGTAATATGGAAATAGCTGCTCACTTACTATGCGAAATCCCTGAACTAAGAAGCGCTCCTCCACATCTGTGAAGGCTTCCCACATCTGGATTCCAAGGTAACGGTCTGCAAATATATCAGTTAGCATTATGCTTCTTTATTATCTCTCGTGTTTGCCTGTGTTGAGAACACTAACGCCTCGTTCTAAGGAATCCCCTCATAATATTGATTCCTTTCAATAAGATAGACACGCATGAGGCGATTTGATCTAATTACTTTCGCCAAAAAACAAACAGATAAACACCCC
>NZ_NGNS01000046.1 GCF_002165625.1 Neiella marina | reverse complement strand
TTCAGTTAAAGTGCTGTGGCAAGGATGGCTCAAATTACAAGCCATCCTTGAAGGGTACGAGCTAGCCAAGTCTCTTGAACTCTAAGATGTGATCAAGAGACAGCCTTTTAGGCGGCTTTTTACTATCAATTCCACAGCGCTAAGATTTGCCCAACATCCGATTCAACGTGTTGTCTTTGTCAACAATATGATGCTTGAGCGCCGCTCCAATATGGCAAACCACCAGAGCACTAAAGACAAACCCCGTGTAATGATGAATTTGTTGGCCCATCACAGACAGCTCTGAGTGAAATGGTACGGCGTTGCCCTCTGGATCATATTGGCTTGGGATAATCTCTAAGCCAAACAAAGCCACACCGTAGCCTGCGAAGCCACTGTAGCTGATGCCAGACAACAGCATTAACGCCACGAGCCCTAGTAACAGCTTATGCGCGCCACTCACCAGCCTTTCATGGTCAGAATCTTTTGCAATTGAAGGCCAAGGTGAACGTTGCCGCCAATACAACCTAAATATAAACAGCAAAGCGATGATAACGGCTAATGATTTATGCAAGGCGTACAACTGATAAGACTCGGTGTAAGTCATGTAAAAGCCCAGCAACATTGCGAGTAACAATATTAAAGCCATCAACCAGTGAAGGTAGCGGGTAAGTCGATTCGAGCGATTGTTCATAATGTCCTCCATGTGAAATTGCCAGTATCTTAGAACTGCAATTCAACGAGGAGCAGCGCAATGGGACTAGCTCAACAGACATGGGACGAATGAAGGTTACAACACACTCAAACTGGGACCAACTGACGTACAGAGGGAGCAACTAGCAACTACATAAGGCGTTGCTTCAATCTAGCGGCATAGGATTTACTCACCGGCACCGCACTGCCATCCTCCATTACCACTAAGGTGCCGCCATTTGAGTTCTTGCGCAATTGCGCCACTTTAGCGAGATTAACAATAAAGCTACGGTGAACTTGCTGCAGGTCTGATGCGGCAAAATTATCGGCAATATGTTTTAGGGTGGCTCGTTTCACATAGTGGGCGTCGTTAGTTTCAATGTCGATGTAATTCTTGGCCGCCTGAATTCGAATGATATCGGCAATGGCCACTTGCCGCTCTATGCCTTGATTTTCAGCAACAATAAACAATGCTTCACATGGTTCATCAGTAGTCATTGATGGTTGGTACTCAGAAGCGATTGATTGAGAGGGTCGTTGGCCTCCAAGGTAAAACCAGATGGCAACAAAAATGGCGAGTGCAGACGCATGTTTTGGCATTTGTTCAATGATGATTCGAATGTAAGATGCTTGGCCAAACTCGCCAGTATCAAGCATGATCCGCACGGCCATCACAAAGATAACAACGAAGCAACCGTTAATCGCAACGCCAAGCAACAAATATCCGGCTTGCCGGCTGGCATTTAGCGCCAATATCAACGGCACGGTCGCAACCAGCCAACCACCCCATTCTTTACCAAACCAGATTAAAGAGTCTGCGAAGTTATACTGGGCACCTGCGGCATACTCTCGCCAAAAGACACAATAAAGATTAAACAACACGAAAAAGCCCAGCCAAACGAAAGCGCTGACAGCGAAAAGCGACTGTCGTTTGCTGAAGCGCCATTGCATTGACCGTATCTGGTTGCGCATTGCCTTTAATCCGTGAATAGAGAAAAGCCAGCATAACGCCTGTCTCTTATACACAAATCCCCGCTAAGCAATTGGCGGGGATTTTTTTGAACTTTTTCCGTTAACTTCGATCTGATCTCCACACTACTTTTTGGGGAGTATCAT
>NZ_NGNS01000045.1 GCF_002165625.1 Neiella marina | reverse complement strand
AACCGCGGTCTGCCACTGCTCGATTTGATTGATGAAGGCAACATCGGCTTAATCCGCGCCGTTGAGAAGTTCGACCCAGAACGCGGTTTCCGCTTCTCGACTTACGCTACGTGGTGGATCCGCGAGAACATCGAACGCGCACTAATGAACCAAAGCCGCGCGGTGCGCCTGCCGGTGCATTTGATTAAAGAAATGAATGTTTACCTGCGTACTGCCAAAGCAATGAGCAAATCGCTGGGGGCTGAGCCAAGTGCCGAAGAGTTAGCCGCTCACATGGGTAAACCAGTTGCAGACGTACACCGTATGTTGCAACTCAATAGCAAAACCAGCTCGTTGGATATTCCGGTCGGTGAAAATCAAAACGCCACCATGGCGGACATGATTCGCGATGACAATCACATCAGCACCGAAGATCGCATTCAACAAGATGAGCTAAACGGTTCACTAGCAGCAGCAATTGAAACACTGGAGCCCAAACAACGCGAAATCCTCGCCCGCCGTTTTGGTTTATTGGGTCACGAGCCAACGACACTGAAAGAAATTGGCAAAGAGATGGGCGTGACGCGTGAAAGTATTCGTCAGGCTCAGGTCAAGGCGCTAAACAAGCTGCGCGTGGTCTTTGAAAAGCAAGGTATCTCGATGGATATGGTGTTGAGCGCCACAGCGTAACACCACCATCAACATGGTTTTATGAATTCTCCCCCTACGTTAACGCGTTTGGCCTCGGCTCTTTGCCGGGGCCTTTTTTTTGCTGATGTTTTTGCTGATGTTTTTATTGATGTTTTGGTGCCGTTTGCGCAAGTACTTTTACCAGCAAAAAGCTAGCGATTTTTCCAGCCTCAGACCGGCAATTTTGCTAGTACCGAACGATATCAAAGCGCCCTAATCTTTATCTCAACAACGTAATACAAACAATGTAATACAAACAATGCAATACATGATTAACAACCCCAGCACTCCCCCTCTTAATTTTGCTGGTTGATACAAGGAATGGACAAGATGAAAGTTGCCAAACTATTACTAGCTGGTCTAATGGCTCTGAGTACCACTGCAGTTGCCAGTGAGGTCGACTCTGAAGCGCAACAACACCGCTTAGGCTTCGGTATCGGTGTTTGGGAAGCCATGGAGCAAATGGATATTTACTACGTCCAAGGTGCCTATGAATTTGCCGAGTATGAGCCGCTTTGGGGCATCCGCCCGACGGTTATCGGCATGGTCAGTGAAGATGGTGAGTACTACGCAGCGGGCGGCTGGTTAAAAGAATTTACCATCAGTGAGCGCTGGGATTGGGGCTTTGGCAATGTCGTGGGTTACCACAGCGATACTGATCATCTAGGCCATCACCTCGAGTTCTATTCCCGTATTTTTGCCAACTACGACATTCAGGAAGACGCATTTTTACGCCTGGAGTTCGGTCACCTCTCCAATGCCAGTATCGGCGATCGGAATCCTGGTACAGAAACCTTAACTTTGACCTACAACTGGCGCATTTAACGTACCAGTACTAGGCGAAGCGAATCGAACTAAGAAAGGAACTTAGTTAGTCATCTCCAATGACATGAAAGCTGCAAGTCAGTAACGGTTAAAAGCTCCAGCTCTGCTGGAGCTTTTTTTTGCCTGCGGTCAGAACTGGTAGTTTTACTAGCCCTTCAGCCGGTGTTTTTTCCTGCCCCAGACCCGCAGTTTTGCGAGTATCGACAAAGCCACCAACCACATAACATTTACATCAACAAAACAACACTGACTTAACAACATCGGCCCACCGATAACAGCAAGTCACTATAGAACA
>NZ_NGNS01000044.1 GCF_002165625.1 Neiella marina | reverse complement strand
GAGGACGGCAGTAATAGACATAAAAAAATCCGGCTCCATAAGGGGAAACCGGATTGTCCTATGTTCAGAAGATCGGTCAACCGATCCTTAACTGATCAGCATTGCCGTTTAGCGGGGCTTTTGTTTACAGCTCAAGATCGCCTGAGCCGAAGTCGCCGGCCCAATCGAGTTCTTCGAGTTCTTTCTTTAAGCGGTATTTTTCTTTGAGAGATTCGATTTCGCGCCATTTGCGCTTATTGCGAGTGGTGCGGCCCGGTTTGTCGTATGAGTTGTCTGAGTAACCAAATTCCAATCGTTCCATCGTGCAGTCCCCAAATAATGCTTAAAACTGTAGCGAGGTCACTATCAAGTGACAAAGCCGTGATATCACAGCAGGATGAAAATTAAACGACAATTGTTGCGATTATGTGACAACGCTCATTCGCAGTTAAAAGGGGTGAGATCAAGGACTAAATTTAATAATATGCGACCCTCTCTGCTATCTTTTCCCTGCAGCATTGCAAGGGAGCAATGGTTGCCGGAAAGAAAAATCAGTTTTTTAAAGGGCATACCGTCACTTTCTATCTATAACTATTTGGTGTGTGCAGGTCCAACGGCTTGCTCAATCGGTGTGTCTTGCTAGCTCAGAAGCTCTAATTAGAGGAGAACCCATGCTTAAGTCAATCAATCCAAGTCAAACTCAGGCTTGGTCAGAACTCGGCCAACATGCCGAAGCCATGAGAGCCACCACCATTAAAGACTTGTTCGATGGCGATGCTGACCGCTTCAACAAATACTCGTTGCAGTTTCAAGATATTCTGTTCGACTATTCGAAAAACCTGATTAATGACGAAACCTTAAGCAAGCTTTTGGCTTTGGCTGAGCAAACTGAACTGAAGCAAGCGATTGCTGCTATGTTTGCTGGCGACAAAATCAACGCCACTGAAAATCGTGCGGTTCTGCATACTGCCTTGCGTAACCGTAGCAACAGTGAGGTATTGGTCGATGGCGAAAATGTTATGCCTCTGGTCAATGCCGAACTAGCAAAAATGAAAGCCTTCTGTGAAAAAGTTCACTCAGGCGCATGGACTGGCTACACCGGCAAGGCGATTACCGATGTGGTAAACATTGGTATCGGCGGCTCAGACTTGGGTCCTGTGATGGTCACTGAGTCACTCAAATCAAACTGGGATAAAGGCATTACGCCTCACTTTGTGTCTAACGTTGATGGCACTCACATCGTCGAAATCCTCAAGAACGTTGACCCAGAGACAACCTTGTTCTTGATTGCTTCCAAAACGTTCACCACCCAAGAAACCATGACCAACGCCCATAGTGCGCGTGATTGGTTCATCAATGCTGCTGGTGATGAAGCCCATGTTGCCAAGCATTTTGCTGCCTTGTCGACCAACAAAGATGCCGTCGTTGACTTTGGTATTGATGCTGCCAACATGTTCGAATTCTGGGATTGGGTCGGCGGTCGTTACAGCTTGTGGAGCGCCATTGGTTTGTCCATTGCGCTAACCATTGGTTATGACCGTTTTGAAGAAATTTTGCAGGGTGCCCATGAAGTTGATTTGCACTTGCAGCAAGCCGATTTTAGCGAAAACGTGCCGGTATTGATGGCGTTATTGGGTATTTGGTACGGCAACTTCTTTGATGCCGATTCTGAAGCAATTTTGCCGTACGACCAGTACATGCATCGCTTTGCCGCCTACTTCCAGCAAGGCAACATGGAAAGTAATGGTAAATACGTGACACGTGATGGCGATGTGGTGAACTACCAGACTGGCCCAATCATTTGGGGTGAGCCAGGCACCAATGGCCAGCACGCTTTCTACCAGTTGATTCACCAAGGCACCAAACTGATCCCTTGTGACTTCTTGGCTCCGGCCAATAGCAAGAACCCAATTGGCGATCACCACCCGAAATTGCTAGCCAACTTCTTCGCTCAGACAGAGGCATTGGCGTTCGGCAAAAACAAAGAACAAGTTGAAGCCGAGTTTGCTGCGGCTGGCAAATCGGCTGCTGATGTAGCCGACTTGGTACCACACAAGGTATTCGAAGGTAACCGACCAACCAACTCGATTTTGTTTAAAGAAATGACGCCGGCAACTTTGGGTCGTTTGATTGCCCTCTATGAGCACAAAATCTTTGTTCAGGGTGTCATTTGGAATATCTACAGCTTTGATCAATGGGGTGTTGAGCTGGGCAAGCAATTAGCCAGCAAGATTCTGCCAGAGCTGGATGGCGCCGAAGATATCAGCAGCCACGATAGCTCGACCAATGGTTTGATCAATACTTACAAGGCATGGCGTAAGTAGTTTGAGCAAGCAACAAAAGGCCGCCTTAGCCTGTCTCTTATACACAAATCCCCGCTAAGCAATTGGCGGGGATTTTTTTGAACTTTTTCCGTTAACTTCGATCTGATCTCCACACTACTTTTTGGGGAGTATCA
>NZ_NGNS01000043.1 GCF_002165625.1 Neiella marina | reverse complement strand
GATTGAGTGCTTCGAGAAAGTTTGAAACTTTAGAAGTTTGCCGTTGCCCCGAAGCAGTGGAGGCGCATTATAGGGACTCTTCGAATTCGGTCAAGGGCTTTTTTGAAGAAAATCACATTTATTTTAGTGGGAGTTGAAATCGGTCAAAATCCACTCAGTCGCTGTGATAAAATTGGCTGCCACATAATCGGCTTTATTCTGCCCTTCAGGTGTAATGGCTTTACCTGTTTCAATCAGAACATTAGCTTTGAGGCCAGCATTTTGTCCGGCTTCTAAGTCAGATGCCCGATCACCGACAATATAACTTCGCGATAAATCGATTGGATGCTCATTGGCAGCTCGAAACAGCATACCCGGCCCTGGTTTACGGCAATCACACACTTGGCGATAAGGTAACATTTCACCTTCTTTGTGGTGTGGGCAGAAATAAACGGCTAAAAAATGAACTTTTTGTGAACTTAACTGATTGAGTAGTTCATCACTGAACCTTTGATAGTCCTGCTCATTGTATAGACCGCGAGCAATACCAGACTGGTTGGTGACAATGACCAGTTCAAGCCCTGCGGCTATCAATTGGCGACAACCGTCAGCGACACCGGCCAAGATCTCTAATTCATCAAGCTTGTGGGTATAACCAGTATCGCGATTGATGACGCCGTCTCTATCAAGAAAGACGGCGGGTTTTAGTGATGACATCAGGTGATGGTCTTTTTGTTGATACCATATTCGCGCAGCTTATTGGCAATCGCGGTATGGGATACCCCTAACTTACGAGCCAACTGGCGGGTACTTGGATAAGACGGGTATAAGCGGCGCAGTAAGTTACTTTCAAATCGCTTGACCGACTCTTCAAGGGTTCCTTCAAATGGCTGATCATAATAACCAGAACCGCTGGCATAGGATGGTAGTTGTAAGTCTTCGGCGGTTAACTCATTCCCTTCGAGCAAGCTGATAGCCCGATATAGTGCATTTTCAAGTTGGCGAACGTTACCCGGCCATGGATATTGCATCATGTAGTCACGGCAAGACTTACTGATCATGGCCGATGGCCGACCATTTTGAGCACAAAAGCGTTCGATGAAACGCTCTGCCAGCGGCAAGATATCAGATTTACGTTCCCGCAAAGGCGGCACAACGAGGCACAACACATTAAGACGATAATACAAGTCTTCGCGGAAGTTGCCGCCTTGTACCATTTCAGGTAGATCCTTTTGCGTTGCGCAGATAATACGGACGTCTACCTTTACTTCATCTTCTTCACCTACACGACGGAACGTTCCATCCTGCAAGAAGCGCAAGAACTTAGCCTGCAACGATGGTGACATCTCGCCGATCTCATCGAGGAACACTGTACCGCCCGCAGCAATTTCCAAAACACCTCGTTGGGCATCTCCAGCACCTTCAAAAGCATTCTCACCATGGCCAAACAATTCGCTCTCAGCAACATTGTCGGGCAATGAAGCGCAGTTCAACGCAACAAACGGTTTGCCGTCGCGGAAGCTGAACTCATGACAAGCGCGAGCGAGCAGTTCTTTACCTGTTCCAGTTTCGCCTTGGATCAGTAATGGCGCGTCGAGCTGCGCCATTTTTCGAGCCTGCATCAAAACTTGCTTCATTTGCTGGCTTTGGCCATAAATGCGCTCGAAGCCATCGCCGCTTTGTTTTTGATAAGCGTGTACCTGTTCCCCTAAACGGTCCGTTGACTTCATCAATAACACAGCCCCAGCCAATACTTGCTGGTCTTCCGAGCTCTCTTCATTCTCCACTCGGATCGGCAAAACATCAGCTAGGTATGTACGCTGATTCATGGTGACTTTACTATTGCGAACATCAACGTCGTCATCGTCAAACCAGCGCTGAAACGAAAAGCCATGGACGAATTGGTTGATACTTTGACCTTCAAGTTTTTCTAACTGGCTGCGCAGAGCGATGGCCCCTGCTTCGTTGACCATTACAATACGACCCCGAGTATCGAGAGAGAACACTGGATCTGGCAATGTCTTGAGAATGGTATTCAATTCATGGGTGTTTCGCTCGGAGGGTGTAAATGGAACGGTTCGAACATCTTCCACCCCTTTGATTCGGCGAATTTCTGGCAGCAACATTTGCAACTCAGAAAATTCTAGTTGGCGAAAATTAAGAAAAATATTGCGATTCACATCGGTTTCGATGCCTTTAAGATTCATGCCATGTTTTACCATGATGGACAGAATTTCTTCGGCAATCCCCAGACGATCTTCACAGATGACTTCAAGTCTCATAGCGCGTTCAATCAACCCATTTTGAGTCGCTGTTGGACAACATCCGACTCGGATACACTTTAAAGATAAGTAGGCCAGAAAAATAACGATTTAAAAGACTAATGTAAAGAATTCTGTCCAGCCTCTCGCGTATTTTGCCATGCCATTGAGCGACAAGCTGGCATGAGAACTCCTCGGCAAAGCACCACACTAACGAAAGAGCAAATACTCTAGCTCAGTCAATCAACAAAACGTCGACAGTGAACCAGAGCCGTCAGTAAAGCTAACGCTACGAATAGCAATGGGATGTTTGAGGATTGCAGAACATGAACATGACGCCGAAAAAAGCCACCCGAAGGCTGTCTCTTGATCACATCTTAGAGTTCAAGAGACTTGGCTAGCTCGTACCCTTCAAGGATGGCTTGTAATTTGAGCCATCCTTGCCACAGCACTTTAACTGAA
>NZ_NGNS01000042.1 GCF_002165625.1 Neiella marina | reverse complement strand
TGAGGACGGCAGTAATAGACATAAAAAAATCCGGCTCCATAAGGGGAAACCGGATTGTCCTATGTTCAGAAGATCGGTCAACCGATCCTTAACTGATCAGCATTGCCTGCATGCAGGGGCTTTTTTACAACATGGCGTCTTCAATCTCTATCGCTTGGCTTTCTTGCGGCAGGCGACTAGCAGCAACCCCGCTAACATAAGCACTGCCGCCGAAGGCTCAGGTACATCAACCGGCCCATTGTTGACTACCACTTCGGTCACAGCGCCCAACTCAAATGGTACAAAGTCGAATAGCTCTCCTGTGACAAAGGTAGCAGTAAAATCGCCAAAGCCAGCATCCCACTCCATGAACACATCGAGAATACCCAGCGTGTCGGTCGCATCAATGAACAGAAACGTTAATCCCAGCAGCGGATCTGTCGGATCCACTTCTAGGTCGGCGACGAAAGCATCGGCTGAATCGAACGTCAAACCGAGAAAATCAAACGATTCCCAGCCATTAATAAAGCCAAAGTCATCCGCCAGAGCGGTGTCATAGACAATAGAGCCTTCAACCGCGCCGCCGAAAATAATTTCTTGAGAGATTAGGGTGGCATTGCTGGCAGCACTAAAAACTAGTGTTGAGGCTAAACATAAAACCGATAAAAACTTCTTTAACATCTTTTTGATTCCTTAAAAGTCCCAGCAGCAAATAGCTGCTGGGAAATCACAACATGTGGCGCGATTACTCGGCCGTTAATTCCAAAACAGTTGTTCCTTGTTCGACACCATCGCCATCGTAAAACGTCACTGCGCCCATATAGGTGTGGCCGGCAGCTAGTCCTTTGGTGGTAACGGAGACACGATTGTCGCGACCTGCTATCGCACGGGTGCTGGCTGAAACGCGAGTGGTTGACGGATTTGCTGAATCGACAAACCAACTCGGCATTTGATAGCTCACAACCGCTTCAGCGGTGCCATCAATGTTCTTAGCATGCACCATCACGAGGTAGACATTACCGACAGAAATATCGTCAGCAGGCTCTGGATCGACAACCATGACAGTTTCATCAGATGTATCGCCAGTAGAACGTCCAACGAAGCCACAACTCCACTCAATACAACGGTAGACATATAAATCCAGATTCGCACCAGGGACACTTACTAGCTGATCGCTGAGGCTAAAACGGAGGACTTTGACGTCGTCAGTAATTTGGAAGAAGTGCTTGCCGAGACTAGCCTCGTAAAAAGCGAATGAACCGTCTTCATCTTGGGGGATGGTTTCGGTGGCGTAATACGGAGCAGTCATACCGAGAGATTCAGTGCTTGTGCGGCCGCTGTAGCTCATTGCAATACGGAAGCTCAATCGATCGCGTGCCGCGTTGACGGTATCGCTGATTGATTCCGGTGCCAAAATCAACTTAGGCGTGACAACCTTGATCGCGATTGGGCTGCGAACTGAATGGCCAAAGCTATCTGTCCAAGTAATAGCGCCGAATACCCATTGGTTCAGCACTGCACTATCATTCGGTGTGAAGACCAGCGCATACTGAGCACGACTGCCTGCAGCGACGACCAGTGAGCCGTCCTCTTGGGCGGTGAACAATTGCACATCAACGCCTGCAGGAGCTTCAATTGTTGCCGTGTATACCGAATCAGTAGTGCTGACATTGGTTACTGTTCTGAGCACATCCTCGGTTTCGGACAATTCCGAAATGGCAATAGAAGCCGAATTGAGTTCACTTGGATCAATGTCGAATTCCGCATTGACGTAGGCCTGACAACTGTAACCGCTGATACCGGCAACAAAGTCTTCTTGCTGCAAACCACACATGAATGCCATGTAATCAAAGAAATTGGCTTCATAAGCGAGACCTGGTGTCATTGCGGCGACTGGCGCTGCGTGGCCTGCGCCAAAATCAAATGGATCGGCAGGGGTGACGCCGTCCTCTTTGACAACAGTCTGATAGCTAGAGGTCATCAACGCAGATTTGATAATTGATGGAGTCCACGTAGGGTTTTGTTCCTTCAATAAGGCTGCCATACCTGCGATATGCGGTGCCGACATTGACGTGCCTTGCAGGTAGGCAAATGATTCACCTTGAGTTGCAAAGGCTGGCGCTGCGGTAGTTGCCGCCAAGATTCGAACACCCGGCGCAGTAATATCAGGCTTAATTAGGTCGCCGGTTGATAGGTTTGGCCCACGCGAAGAAAAGTCACCCATGATATTACCGACTTCGGTGCTGGCAACAAAGTTGCCGACACTTAACGTCGCAATAGGAGCGAGTTCAGCATCGATTTGACTGGCTAGCAATTCGCCATCGGCTTTACTAACCATGACGCCAGGAATATCAAAGCTATCATCACCGCCCATAACTATTGGACTTCCGTCGTCATTGGTGTACACCACGACAGCCACGGCACCAGCTAATTGCGCGCGAGCAACTTTCTCAACAAATGCGCAACTGCCACGTGATATGACCGCAATCTTACCCGCGATAGCTTCGGCATTATCGAGAGCCGTCGGTGTGTCTTCGGCAACAAAACAAGCTTCCAACGGGCTCGCCACTACCAATGCTGCGGTAATGTCACCAGACTCTACCAATGGCTTTGTGATCGCGCCTTCCACCGATTGATAGTCCACTGAGAACTCATCGGAAGTGGTGACACGAATGGCGTTAGTGACACTTTCGCCGGAGTAAGTTGACGCCGCTACACTCATGACCCACGGAGCCGGTGTGCCAACTGTTTGCGCTGTAGGGCCTGAATTACCGGCTGATACGGAGACAAACACACCTGCTTGCTCAGCAAGTAGCATTGATGTCGCCGCAGGTGTCGTTAGATCAGTTAAACTACCGCCAATGGAGTAGTTGATGATGTCTACACCGTCGGCGACGGCTTGATCGATTGCCGCCATGGTATCGCCATAGAAACAGCCGCTTTGTTCTTCGCCATCTTCAGTGACAAAGTCACTATTCCAACAGGCTTTGTATGCTGCGACTCGAGCTCTTGGTGCAATGCCGGTTACGGAGCCGATGTCGGTACCAAATAGAGTTGCTGTTACTGATTCGTTACCTGCAGCGGTGCCTGCAGTGTGGCTACCGTGGCCATCTGCGTCTCGCGGCGAATTAAATTCCTCTTCAATTAGCGGGTAGGCTGCGACAAAGGAGCTATTAAAGTAACTAGCTCCAATCAACTTGTAATTACAGTTGAATGTTTCGTCATCACCCTGATCACAGTTGCCATTCCAACCGAGCAAAGCCGGATCTGAATAAGAACCATCATCAGCAAAACTTGGATGCTCCGGCCAAATACCGGTATCAACCACGCCAACGATAACGCCTTCACCCTTAATATCTAAAGAGTGTTGACCATTGCCGCCATTGAGGCCGAGAAATTCTGGTGTATTTGCTGTTGTTGGTTTCTGTAATTCATCTTCCCATACGCCTACAACATCAGGATCGGCAGCTAAAGCCGCGGCCTGTGACTCGGTAAGCATGGCACTGAAGCCATTAAATGTATGAGTGTAAGAGTGGTGAATCTTCGATAAGCCCGCTTTTTGGGCGATCTTTTGGTGCAATTGCTCTAGTTTGTCCGTATGCGACTTTACAACGGCTTGTTTCGGATTGTAGCTATTATTGGCAAACGCATTGCTTGGATTACTTGGAGTCAAACCACCGCTGAGTTGGGCAATAGTAATGCCGGCGGGATCTTTAAGTTGAACAATGTAGTTTTTGCTACTGGATTGGTGAAAAGTGGATTGGCCGAGAGCTTTGAATTTCGCAGTATCCGCTGCTGTTACTTCATTTGCCGAAGACATCGTTGGCAGTAAAAGCGATGAAGTTAGAAGTAAAAAGCTCGACATCCTTTTGTCGTGAAGCATTCTTAATCTCCTTTATTAAGGTATATGCTTTTTATTTGATTAATAACTGTTTGTCGGTATATCTCCCGATACGGCTAAGAGACGGTGTGCTATCAAGCAAAACTAATGCCTTAAAAAGGTGTTTGATGGCATTAGATTAAAAACTCGATTTGTGAGTCGAATTTAATATAGTCAACAGTTGCTTAGTTAGCGTTGAAGACGTCCGATTTTTTATCTCGACCTGTCGTGTGGCCAGTTAAGTTTGAGTAGCGGCCCGACTGCAAAAGTAGTTTTTGTGGATCTGGCTGGCGCGATTTGGTGTGTCTACCGGTTAAAACAAGCCATTGTTACCGGGTGGGTAAGGAAAATGTGGCGCCATTTGTCTATTGGGCTCAGTCATTATTAATAGACATTTTGAGAATCAAAATTAAAAAGAGAGCGATAGCTCCGGTTTTTGTGCGTTTTTTATCCTGAAATTACGCAAATCTTGATGCTTTGAATAATAATTGACCGCTCGGAACAAAAAGTTAAAAAAGCCCTTGACCGAATTCGAAGAGTCCCTATAATGCGCCTCCACTGCTTCGGGGCAACGGCAAACTTCTAAAGTTTCAAACTTTCTCGAAGCACTCAATCAACCAGGCTCTTCAAATAACGATGAGCAGCGATTTGAAAAAAGATTTCAAAAAGCGGTTGACACTGAGAATCGGAAGCGTAATATACGCCTCCCGCAGCCAAGGAGCTGGTCGAAATAAAACATTCATCCATGAATGATTTCGACATTCACACATCCTTGTGCAGCACGCGCATTTTAAGGCGCATCGCTCTTTAACAATTAGCAAGACAATCTGTGTGGGCACTCGCAGTGAGTTGAGATAAAAAATTATCAACTTATTGAAGAGTGTTCGAATGAACAGTCAATTCGATTAATCGAAATCAATCAGTTGAGCAACGCATTAAACTTTTTAATTGAAGAGTTTGATCATGGCTCAGATTGAACGCTGGCGGCAGGCCTAACACATGCAAGTCGAACGGTAACGGGAAGAAGCTTGCTTCTTTGCCGACGAGTGGCGGACGGGTGAGTAATGCTTAGGGATCTGCCCAGAGGTGGGGGACAACAGTTGGAAACGACTGCTAATACCGCATGATGCCTACGGGCCAAAGGGGGC
>NZ_NGNS01000041.1 GCF_002165625.1 Neiella marina | reverse complement strand
ACGAAGAGCGGTTACAGCGTTTAACGCCAGTGGTGTTGAAGTTAGCGGATACCACATTGGCCGAAGGTATTGGCGAGCGTGGTCAGGTGCTCGACCAGTTTGATTGCATCAAGCGCACTAACCATCCTGAGAGCCACTGGTGGGTTCAGGCCGAGGCTTTAGTGGGGTTTCTTAACTTGTTTTATTTGACACGTAATGAGCAAGCACTGAAGGCGCTCGATAGGATTTGGCAATTCATCAATCAATACCACAAAGACCATGAGTTTGGTGAATGGCTATATCTATCAAAGCTTGATCAGCCTAGTGCTCAGGATTACTACAAAGCAGGCGGTTGGAAAGCGCCTTATCACAATGGTCGGGCGATGATGGCGATCAGCGAGCTAGTTGATCGGATTCGTATCGGCGGAGAAAGTTTAACAGTAGGTAGTTTATGAAAAAGCTGACGATAGCATGTCTGCTAGCGACTTTAGCAACCGCGCCAGCAATGGCATTTGATCACTTCATCAGCCGTGACGGTCATCAACTGAAAGATGGTGACAAGGTATTTCGGTTTGCCGGTATTCATGCCCCAGAACTCCATCGCATCGAAGATCAAGCGCGCGGTAAGTGCCCACAAGATCCGCGAGGTTGGGGGCAGTACTTTAAGTGGCCAACCGCTGAGGAACAGGAAAACTGGATTCAGTCATTGGTGTTAACAGGCCATAAGGCCATGCGGGTTTATGTGCTGTCGATCGCCACCGAGTGGGATGAGGCTTGTGAGCGCGAGACTCACATATTGGCTCCGATAACCAAAGACAGTATGCCAAGGCTCAACGAAGCAGCCATGGTTCACTATGACCGGATGATCGCACTATCAGATAAGCACGGCTTACGGTTGATTTTGCCCTTTGTTGACCATTGGAAATGGTGGGGGGGGCGCAAGGATTTGGCGGCATTCTATGATGAACACGAAGATGATTTTTACAACACCAATAGTAAAACCTATGCCGCCTATCAGAGCATTATTAAACAGGTAATCAACCGAACCAACACCATTACTGGTCGCAAATACTTTGAAGAAAAGGCCATCATGGCATGGGAAACCGGCAATGAGTTAAAAATGTCGACTGAGGATTTTGTCAGCAAAACAGCGGCGTTAATCAAAAGCCAAGCACCTAATCAATTGGTGATTGATGGCACTTATCTTAAGGTCAATGACTTTTCGTTGACCGACCCAAATGTCGACATTATTACCAATCATTTCTATACCGTTAATGGTAATAACAACCCTGATCAGGTGCTCAAGGACTTAAAGGCCATTGATGGCAAAAAGGTCTACTTCATTGGCGAGTTTGGTCTGGAAACCGCTGAATTGTTGAACTCAGTCATGCAGGCTGCGGTGCACCAAGATCACAACGGTGCGCAAGCTGCTGGCGCTTTGTTCTGGGGTTATCGGGGTCATCGCCATGATGGCGGTTATTATTGGCATCAGGAGTATACCGGCCACTACGCCTATCATTTGCCCGGAGCCGCTGAAAATTATCGTAACGAAGAGATGGCGATATCGGATGGAGTCAGGTTGGCCATCGCGCAAATGGACGGCGAACAAAACATGCGGCCACTACCTATACCGCAGCCACCGAAACTCAGAGCTATTGATACGCCCAACAACTTTAAGTGGCTGGGATCGCCGGTTGGCCGTTGGTATCGCTTTGAACGAGCCACTAGCAAAGCTGGCCCTTGGACTGTTATTGGCGATGGTATTTCCGATGGCCGCAATGGTTTCAACCCCGACACTGATGTGTTGTTTGCGGACCCAATGCCGCGTCAGTCTGGCCAAACATATTATTACCGGGTGACGGCCTTTAATGAATCCGGCCAGTCAACGCCGTCAAATGTAGCGACTTACCGTCAGCCTTAACTGAATTGCTATCACGCAGAAAGAGTGTGTTTCGTGTGCTAGTTAGCGCACTTCATTGGTGTAAGCCAATACTCCCCCTAAGACCTCTTCGTCTGGCCCGCATGTTGCGGGCATTTTTTTGTCCAGTCCCAGTCGTTGACTGTTGGTAGAATGAAAAGCTGTTCCATTGTTTTGTCATTCATGCGGGATGAAACAAAAACAACCTAAAGGTAAACGGTTACATTCATTCTGGGGGTCCGATAATGGTTGGTCGATGTTTAATCGTTATCTTCTGGTTACTCTACTCCGGGACTCAATTCGTTGCGCGACTGTTGCAAGCAGTCACTCGAGCTGGTTAACTTCAATAACTCGATGTTTATAAAGCGACATGGTTTGTTTTTAAATTAATTAAAAACAATTGGTTATGATATTTTTGTTAGATTTTGTGAAGATGATCAAGTGTTAGCCTTAGCTGACCATGATTGCGTTTTAATAGGGTGCTTAGCGCAGGGCTAACTGGGCTATTTCGTGACTCACTTCAAGAACTGAAGCAACCAACTCATTGCTTAATTGCAACATTGAAACAGTTTGTTTACCTTCACCGTGTTACTACAAAAATCGAAACCGGTTACGTCCAGTAGTTTGAGGCATTTCCGGTTTTTTAAGGGAAACAAGGTGAACCGGTTCATTTCTTTTGCGAGACTCGGGGGTCGGCAAAGGAAGCAACCATGAGGTGGAAAATGAAATTTAATATGAGTGGCAAATCGTCAATCACGTTGCTATCAGCTGCGTTATTGATGGGGGGCGTCACCGGTTGTGTCGATGGCGGAAGTGCTGATAACAAAGACTTCGAGTACACACCAGAAGAGCGTCCATTGGGAGTTCTCGCTGGTGAAGATGCAGAGTACGCACCTGGCACAGATATCACGATTAGCGGCCGTCTGACGGGTACCGTAACAAATGAAACACTGCTTTGGACTCAAACAGCGGGTGAACCACTAGAAGGCATTGATTGGACTTCTCCTGAATTCACGTTTGTTGTTGAAACAGTTGATGGCATCGAAACCTATGAATTTGAACTCGTCGCCCTAGATGGCGCCGGTGAGGTCGTCAATGATGAAGACGGCAATCCATTGATGGATGACGTCAAGATCACCGTGTTTGATCCGGACGCAGTGATTACCCTTGAGGCTGAAGAAGCACGCTTCAGTGCTGAATTAGAGATCGCCACTGAAGGGCATGAAATGTTCATTCCAGGTGCCAGCGGCGACGCTCACTTGTCTGACATGCTACCGGGCACTGAAGTGGTATTCGATGTTGAGATGGATGCTGAATCAGCAGGCCTGTACTCGTTGTATCTCAATTATGCTATCGGCGCAGGCTATGGCGGCAAGCAAGGTACTCTGAGCGTCAATGGCGTTGAGTACAGCCTTGATTTGCAAGAAACCGGCGCATGGGAAGAACTGCGTGTTGGTACGGTGAACTTTGAGCAGGGCACCACTGAAGTAACAGTGTGCTGTGGCTGGAACTATTACCGCGTTGACGCCATTAAGTTAGTGCCATCTTCTGGTGAAGCGCCGTTACTGCCAGTTCCTGCAACTCTAGTGAATGAAAATTCCACCGACGAAGCATATGCTTTGATGGAATTTATGGTTGGCCACTACGGTACCAACACTATTACCGGCCAAACCGAATACTCAGATTATGCCAACGGCAACTATGGCTTGCGTGATTACCAACGCGTCGTTGATGCCACTGGCGGTGAAGCGCCAGCCATTGTTGCGTTTGACTTCATGGATTACTCCAAGTCGCGTGATGATCATCCCGACAAAGACAAAGGCACTCTGACCGAAGACATGATTGCGGCGCAAGCCGACAAGAACGTTGTTCTGTCTGCGCTTTGGCACTGGGGCGCACCTTCTGGCCACGCCGAAGGTGAAGTAGGCCAATTCTACACAGCAAACACAACGTTCGATCTAGCCGCAACTTTGGCTGATACCTCAAGTGATGACTATGCCGCGTTGATTGCTGACATGGACATCGTTGCTGCTGAGCTGAAGAAACTTCAGGATGCTGGCCTTGCTGTCATTTGGCGTCCAATCCACGAAGCTGCTGGCGGTTGGTTCTGGTGGGGTGCAACTGGTGCTGATGCATACAAAGAACTTTGGATGCTGATGTATGACCGTTTCACAACTCATCATGGTCTCAACAACCTGATCTGGGCATACACCTTTACTGACCGTCTCGATATGGACTGGTACCCAGGTGATGAGTACGTCGATATCGCTGGTTTCGATGGCTATGTTGATGGTCACGATCCGGATGCGCCATTTGTTGGTCAATTCAATACCCTGAAGGAACACTTCAACGGTAAGAAACTGATTGCCTTGACTGAAACTGGTGCCGTGCCGAACGTTGAGTTCATGCATGAAACTGGCGCCATGTGGTCGTTCTACATCACTTGGAACAGTGATTCAGACTGGAACAACCCTGCGACTATCGGTCCTGCTGCAATGGATCCAGCGGTTATTGCTGAAAACTACAGCTACAGCGCGCTGGTCAATAACGACGATCTGCCTGGCGGTATCGAAAAAGCCGGAGCCGGTACTGTTGCCGACTTTGACCACACTGACGGCTTTGAAGCTCAAGTAAACTGGGGCCCAACCACAGGTTTGGCATACAGCTCTGCTTGGTCGAAGTATGGCGATAAGTCGATGGGCGTAAGCAAAGATCTGACTGCAATTGCTGATTTGGGTAACGTGGTTCTACAAACCTACCCTGTGATTGCGACAGATAGCCCAAGCACTCTGTCACTAACGGCCTATGCCATGAATGCTGGTGCTGACGTCAACGTTCACATGTTTGTCAAAGGCCTTGATGCTGATGGCAACCCAGTCGAGCAATGGCCAGAAGCAACCACCATTAATGGCGAAGCAGTTGAGTTAAGCCTAGATATCACTGGTTACACTGAAGTCACTGGTTACGGCGTGCGTTTCCAAAACATGGATGCAACGCAAACTGACGCTAGCTTCTTTATCGACTCAGTGATGTTGGATGACGAGCTGATTGCAGACTTCGAATCAGTTGAAGGCTATGAAGGTCAAATCAACTGGAGCGGTGCTCCGGGTCTTGCGACCTCAAAAGCTTGGTCAAGCGCAGGCGAACAAGCCATTGCCTTCTTCCGTGACCTAACTGAAGTTGAAGGTGCTACCGATGTCATCATCCAAACTTACCCAGAAGGCGGTATTGACGTCAGCATGTACGACTCAATCACAGTTGATGCCACAGCAATGAATGCTGCCGGTGCGCAAGTGATGCTGTTCGTCAAAGACCAAGATGATGCTTGGACTGATAGCGGTGCAGTCGATGCAGACAACGTTGAGTTGACCATTGATCTGACCGAAATCGACCACTTGAATGGTTTTGGTATTCGCTTCATCAACTTCGATGCGGCCTCAACGGATGCCAAGTTCTTTGCTGACTACGTTCGCTTCAGCAACGCTGACGGTGACACCACTTACGATGACTTTGAACAGCTCAATGGCTGGGAAGGTCAAGTCAACTGGGCGCCAACTTCAGGCCTGACTCCTTCAGAAGATTGGGGTGTTGATGGCACTAACTCAATGAGCTTAGTGAAAGACCTGAGTGCGGAAACTGAGCCTGGCAACGTTGTCTTGCAAACCTACCCTGGCTTGCTGCTCGAAGATGGCCTAACTGCTATCAAACTGACCGCTTACGCCGAAGGTGCTGGTGCTGATGTCAATGTTCACATGTTTGTTAAAGGCGTTGATGCCGATGGCAACGATGTAGAGCAATGGCCAGCTGCAGTCAATGTTGACGGTGCACCAGTGGCGCTGATGCTCGATATCACTGGCTACCAAGAAATCAAAGGCTACGGTGTCCGCTTCCAAGGTTTGGATGCGACCGCAACTGAAGCCAAGTTCTATGTCGACAGCGTGATGCTCGAAGCATCTGCAGAGTAACAGCAACCAGCAACTAGGAAATTATTCTGTCGGGGGGATGTCATTTGTCCCCACCCTTACCCCAGGGGAAGGGCTCAAGGAGAGGTGGACAAGTCCCTCGACAGAACATAAATGAGGCTTATTAAGATGGCTCAATTAGAGAACAAATTTAAAGTTAGTCTGCTGGCAGCAAGTGTTGTCGCAGTACTATCAATGGCTCCAACCGTATCTGTCGCGGCAGAAGTCGCCGCTGACGAAGAAGCGGAAGTAATTCAGGTCCGCGGTATTCGTGGCTCAATGACCAAGTCGGTAATGGACAAGCGTGCCGCTGACCAAGTGATCGATACGATTACTGCAACCGATATCGGTAAGCTGCCGGATACCACCATCGCTGATTCATTACAGCGTATTACCGGTGTTTCGATTAACCGCTCCGGTGGTGAAGGTTCATCGATTAGTGTTCGTGGTACCCCTCAGGTAATGACCACGCTGAACGGTGAACAAATGCTATCGGCTGGCTCAATTACGACGATTCAGCCGAACTTTGATGATATTCCATCAACCATGGTCAATGGTTTGGACGTTATCAAGTCGATGCAAGCGAAGACCATGCATGGCGGTATGTCAGGTGTTGTTAACCTGAAAACTGTTCGCCCTATTGATATGGATGAAGGCTTAACCTTCTTAGCTAAAGCCGCCGTTGCAGATGGTTCTATGGGCGACGACACTGATACTAAGTTGGCATTATTCACGTCTTATAACTGGAATAGTGACGTTGCCGCTTACATCAATGTGTCTCGCGACGAGACTCACTTGGCAGATTACACCGTTGGTTCGACCGGTAATGACTGGGGCTTTAACGCCAGCGAAGCGACTGGTTTCGTAGTTGATGAAGTTGACGCTAACGGCAATGGCACCACTGACGATATTTACTACGCCTTCCAAGGTCACGCTGCCAGCAACAAGTTCATCGAGCGTGAGCGTAATGGTATTAACGGCTCGCTACAGTGGAATATCACTGACAGTTTGCAACTGACTGGTGATGTGTTCTACACCGATATGGAAGAGTACGAATACATTGCGGCGTTCAATGCGTCACAAGACTGGTCGGGTGTTACTGGCTGGTTCACTCCAGATGCCGACGGCTACACCGCACACGACAATATCGTGCTGAACTCAGATACTGGCGAGTATGAAACTCTAGACGGCGCGTACAACTCGTTCCATGCCGGTACCTTGCAAGCTCGCCGTACCATGACTCACTCAGAAACGCATTACACTGAGAAAGAAGCGGTTAACACCAACTTGCAGCTTGATTACGATGATGGTGACAAGATCAAAGCATCGATTCGTTGGGTCCATGGTGAAGCGCGTGAAGACCAATCACAAAGCGTGATTGATTCATACTTCAACTCTGGTGAGCAGGGCAACCGCTTTTATCTGGGAGAAGGTGGTGTACCAATCAGCCCATCTAACCCATGGGGTTATCAGGGCCAGTGGGCTCAGCTACCTGATGGTACTCCGGTAGAAGATTCTCACTACATGATCCCAATTCATGTTCGTTATGGCAGCAAGGTTCATTACTCCATGCCAACCATGACAGTAACTGAAGCCGATGGTTCGATTACTGAAGAAGTGTTGGGTAGCAATGTTGATCGCTACAGCCTGACCTCAACCAACTTGCAAGGTTACTACTCAGATGCTGAGTTAGACGCTTACCGTTTTGATGTGTCGTATGCGTTTGATTGGGACCACTTGGTATCTGTTGATTTCGGTGCTCGTTATGCCGAACGCGATGTTGATACCGAAGGTTGGTATGGCGTGATGCCAGCGACCAATGCCTATGGCGACCCATTCTTGGCTCGTTGGAAGGACTCTGAGATTGGCGCGCCGTTTACTGGTGAATCATACATTGCGCCAATTTCATTCAACGATGAAGTATTGGCAGGCAAAATTAAAGCCATCAATGACTTCGAAGGTACTACCGGCTTGGGTACCTTGTACTTCGTTAATCCGAAGTCGATGAACAACCCAACCAAGTTCCACGAAGACGTTTATGGTGTGCCGAACTATGAAATGCTCACCAATGCCAATACCTATGACTTGACCGAAGAAACCACCAACTATTACCTGCAAGGTAACTTGGATGGCGAAGTCTTTGATTTGGCTTACACCGGTAACTTTGGTTTCCGCTACGTTAAGACTGAGTTCGATATTAACCAATACGAAAGCACGTCTGATACCACTTACGAGATTGATGGCCAGACCTACATCGTTGGTGGTGGTCCAGGTTCACCAAACCCAATCGGTCCAGTGGTGAACACTAAGCGTGATTATCACGATTGGCTGCCATCGCTCAACTTGTCGCTGGAAATCACCGATGACATGAAGCTACGTGGTGCGTTCACTAAAACTGTGACTACTCACGATGCCTTGAACTTGGCCGGTGGTGTCACCATCAACCGTGACAAGAGCTGTAACGTGACGGCTGCTAATGGCGACACAGTATTCTGTGCCACCGGTGCGAGCCAAACGGGTAACCCATACTTGGATCCATGGCGCTCGAAGAACTATGACATTTCTTGGGAATGGTACTTCGATGATTCTGGCATCTTCAGTGTTGGCGCGTTCTACATGGACATCGAATCGTTCATTAGCCAAGAAACTGTCTACCTGCCACAGCCGGATAGTGATGGTGTAGTCCGTGGTTACGACGTCAATACCGGTGAGTTTACTGGTGTGACGCCTACCACCACTAAGTCAAACGGTGACGGCGGTACCATTAAAGGTATGGAAGTTGGCTATCAGCAGGCGTTTGATTTCTTGCCTGGTATCTGGAGCGGCTTTGGTGTGACAGCTAACTACACCTACTCGCCAAGTGACAGTGACTCTCGAGATTACGATGGCGACGAAATGCCAATCGCTGATAACTCAGAGCACACCTCTAACTTGGCAATCTGGTATGAGAAAGATGGTTTGCAAGCGCGGATCGCTCACAACTATCGCTCTAAGCAGTTCAAGTGGATCGTCAACAAAGCACCGTACTCATTTGCTCGTTGGCAAGACTCTACTCACTATGTTGATGCATCAGTGAGCTATGACTTCAATGAGATCGTCACAGTGATGCTGCAAGGCACTAACTTGTTCGAAGAAGAGCAAGAGCAATACCTGCAGTGGAAAGACTTGGTCGATAAGCGTTTCATCAACGAACGTAAGATCCAGTTGGGTGTTCAAGTGCGCCTCTAAGGGCAAGGATGAACAACTCACTTAACCGTTAAGGCCCCGTTTGGGGCCTTTTTTTTGCTCTCAATCCATCTTCACTGATAAAGAATGTCGTGAAGGGGGGGAGCAGTCGGTTAGCCCAAATAAACAATTCTTCGTAATGGCAATTTGTGACTTGCATCATACGTCTGATGTTTATAAATATAGCATTATTTGGCTGTTCTTGCTTAAGGCTATAAGGTTGTAGCTTTTGAGATTCAAACAGGGAACTGTTCGCTGAAGCATGGCTATTCAAATGGGTCGCTATGTCGCTATGTCGCTATATCGCCAGTTGGCTCTAGTCGTATCAGTTTTCCCTTCAGTATGAATTTTTCGAACATTCATTCGTTTAACAAAGAGCGCTGGGGGATCCCCTCATAATTCTGGCATCCCTGTTTGGTGAATTTGCTTGATGTAGTGCCCGATAGCCCACCGTATATCTGCGCTGCTGATAGGGTAATCTCGC
>NZ_NGNS01000040.1 GCF_002165625.1 Neiella marina | reverse complement strand
GCTTCAGTTAAAGTGCTGTGGCAAGGATGGCTCAAATTACAAGCCATCCTTGAAGGGTACGAGCTAGCCAAGTCTCTTGAACTCTAAGATGTGATCAAGAGACAGCCCTGATGGGTGGCTTTTAGACGTTAACGCTGGCGTTATTTCATGCTGTCAAGCGGACGATACTTGAAGCCATGGAAGACCACGTATAAGACTGGCACTACGACTAACGTCAGAACCGTGGCAAAGCCCAACCCGAACATAATGGTTACCGCCATATCGACAAAGAACGCATCACCCAACAATGGAATCATTCCCAAAATAGTAGTGATAGCCGCCATCGATACTGGCCGGACACGACTGACGCCAGAATCAAACACCGCCTGATACGGCTCCTTGCCTTCTTTGATCTCAAGGTTGATTTGATCCAACAGCACAATACCGTTCTTCAACAGCATACCGATCAAACTCAAAGCTCCGAGTAACGCCATAAAGCCAAAAGCAGCATCGAGCAGCAACAGGCCAAAAGTGATACCCACGACAGCCATTGGTACACAGCACCAAATAACCAGCGGTTGCTTGACCGAGTTAAACAGGAAGATGGTGATCAAGAACATGATCAGCAAACCACCCGGCAACGAACCAAATACCGCCACCGACGCATCATTCGACGCCTCGTATTCACCGCCCCATTCTAAAGTGTAACCTTTCGGCAATGGAATGGCTTCAATCTGCGGGCGAACACGTTCAAACACTTGCGCTGCGGTCTCAACTCCCAACACATCGTGATCAGCAATGACCGTTAAGGTGCGTTTTCGATCCAAACGTTGGATCACTGCATCTTCCCAAGCCAAGTCATAATTTGGCGCCACCTGCTTAATCGGAATGTACTGATTTTGAACTGGGCTCCACACCTGTAAACCATCGTAAGATGAGCTGTCGGCGCGTTCTTCTTCTGGCAAGCGAACGACAATTGGTAGCAAGTCGGTACCATCACGATACAAGCCAACCGCAGAACCCGAATAAGCCATTTCTAAGGTGCTATCCAAGTCAGCACGACTAATACCTGCTCGGCGCCCTAATGATTCATCATAGACCGGACGAATCAGCTTCGAACGTTCACGCCAGTCGTCTCGAATATTGGTCGCCACCGGATCATCACGCAGGATCTGCTTGGCTTGCTCGGACAGTTCTCGCAACACATCAGGGTCAGCACCCGAGAAACGAGCCTCAATCTTACCTGAAGGCGACGGTCCAATTTCGAGGTTGCGCAGCTTAATTTGCGCTTGTGGGAAGTCTTCAGCAAAGGTATCACGCAACCGCTGCATCATCGGATGCATTTGCTCAGGCTCATTCACATTGACCAGTAATTGAGCGTAAGCCGGGTAGGTTTTCTCTGGCTCATAGGTCAGCATAAAGCGTTGGGCACCAGCGCCGATGGTAGTGGTTACCTGCTTCACTTCTTCTTGCTGCAGTACCCATTTTTCCATCTCATCGACAACCTCACTGGTGTAGCGAATATCACTGCCTTGAGGTAACCAAACATCAGCCAAAAAGATCGGAGTTGTTGCCGGCGGGAAGAATGCTTGGCGCACTTTAGTGAAGCCATACAGCGAGACCACCAGCAGAGCGATACAGATACCAATAGTCGCCCATTTAAAGCGCATTGCTGTATCGAGCAGCTTCTTGTAGCCAACGAATACGATGCCTTTGTACGGATCTTCCAATTCAGCATCCGGATCATGCTTTTCTTCTTTAAAGAACAAGTCGGCAAAGAACGGCGTGATGGAAATGGCGGTAAACCAAGACATCATCAGCGAAATCAGCAGTACCCAGAACAAGCTGCCGGCAAACTCACCGGTCGAGTCTTCTGACAGCCCAATCGGCGCAAAGGCGACGATAGCGATCACGGTGGCACCAAGCAGCGGCCACATGGTTTGTTTGACAATCGCGGCAGCCGCTTTGACTTTCGACATGCCACGTTGCATGCCAATCAAAATCCCTTCGACCACCACAATGGCATTATCCACCAACATCCCCAGCGCAATAATGAGTGCCCCTAAGGAAATTCGCTGCAAATCAATGCCCATTTGGGCCATGAAGATAAAGCTACCAATACAGGTCAGAGCCAAAATTAAGCCAATCAACAAGCCGCTCTTAACACCCATGAAGAACAACAGGACCACGACCACAATAACGACCGCCGCGACCAAGTTGAGAATAAAGCCTTGCACCGACACTTCAACCGAACCAGGTTGATCGTAGATATGGACAATTTCCATACCCAGCGGCTTGGTGTATTCCAACTCTGCCATGCGATCTTTAACCAACTTACCGACATCAACGACATTGACCCCAGAGGCAAATGAAATGCCCATGGTGATGGCTTGTTGGTTGTTGAAGTTATATAAGTTGGAGGGGACTTCTTCATAGCCGCGATAAACATCAGCGACATCTCGCAAATAGACTAATTTGTCAGAACCTGCGCCTGCGATGATGAGATTCTCCAATTCGGAGACATCCATAAACTCACCAGTGGAGTATATTCGAATGTACTCATCGTCATGACGGAACGCACCAGCTGGAGCCACTGCGTTTTGCTGATTCAGCAATCCATATATGGTGTCAGGAGAAATCCCCAAAGCCGAAAGCTTCTTGTAGGAAATTTCAATGAACACTTGTTCCGACAACACGCCCGCTAAGTTAATTTTGCCAACGCCTGGAATCACCTCAAGTTCACGTTTAACAAAGTCAACGTAATCGTTCAGTTCCTTGTAGGAATAGCCTTTACCAGTGAAGGCCAACAACACCCCGAATACATCACCGAAATCGTCATTGACCAGCGGGGTGGAGGCACCCGGCGGCAATTGCGCAGCGACATCGCCAACTTTGCGTCGGAGCTCATCCCAAATCTGAGGCAAATCATGCTTGTCGTACTTATTCTGCATGGTCACCGTAATTTGCGATAAGCCGGCGGTCGAAATTGACTTAATCTCATCAATATATGACAGCTGAGTGATCGCCAATTCCAACTTATAGGTGACTTCCTCTTCAACTTGCTGTGGCGACGCTCCTGGGTAGGAAGTGATGACCACCGCATCTTTAATGGTGTACTCGGGGTCTTCTAACTGGCCCAAACCAGTAAATGCAGCGGCTCCGCCTAGGCCCAAAATGAGTGTCACTAACCAGCTGATAATTCTATTTTTTACAAAGTACTCAGCAATGCTCATCCGTTAATCTCCCTGGTTTTCACCACATGGATCGGCGCACCTTCAAATAACCCTTGGCCATAAACAACAATGACATCGCCCGGCGCCACGCCAGATTTTATTTCGACGCCAAATTCAGATAGTTGCTGAACTTCAACAGCTTGCTTCACAACGGAATCTCCTTCCTCTGAAAGCTTCCAAACAAAGGAATTTTCGCCGTTTAAGCTCATTGCCGGCTCAAATTGGACTGCTGAGCTAGGTAACACCAGCCCGGAAAATGCGTCCCGAGAAATCTTGTTCATATCGACACTAACCACGGCACTCATGCCCGGTAAAATGGCGACTTTCTCAGGTCTTGGCATCCGCAAGGTTGCTTTGTAAGTTTTACTGACCTCATCCTTTTCCGATTCAACTTCGTAGCGGGAGGCGTAAAACTCACCATCAATACCTTCAATGGTTACCTTGTGTTGGACATCATTTTGCGCAGAGCGAGGGCTGGCCACCGCCAATAAATGCTCAGCCACATCAACCACAATATCGATGGTTTCAATGCTGTTGATGACCACAATCGGCTCGCCAACTTGAACGTTCTCAAAATTATCAACTGCAACCGAACCAATCACGCCTTCCTTCGGCGCGCGCAACTCAGTAAAGCCCAGACGAGTCTTGGCGATATTGAGTTCCGCTTCGGCGATTTGGTACTCCGCCTTCAACGTATCGTGTTCTGAGGCAGAGATTGAGCCACTTTTAAGCAATGAAGCGGCCCGCTCGAAATTAAGCTTGGCCAAATCAAAGGTTGCTGTCGCATCGTCAACAGCACGGATAAAGTCAGCGGGGTCAACCTTAGCAAGCAGGTCGCCCTTGGCCACCCGCTGCCCTCCTATTGCAGGCAGTTCAATCAGTTCGCCCGAGACTCGAAACGCTAAATCACTTTGGTCACTGGCTTGAACTACAGCTGGAAAATCTCGCATGGTGCCGAAAATATCATCAGATATTTTTGCCACCTCAATGGACGCAGGCGGCTTCACCGGCGCCGCGGGTTTACTACAAGCAGTTAACGCAAAGGCCGAGCAAAGCCCAATCGCAACCGCCATACGGTAATTCTTAGTTGGCTTCATGTGATTAGCCTCCGCGCTAAATGCCGCGTTCGCGAATCCACTCGCGAACCACCATATTTTCAGAAATATTACTCACACCGGTTGTGGCAACCTGATCACCGGCAGACAAGTTACCGGACACTTTTACCCCATGACGAGCCTTGCCCAGCACATCCACCTTAACGGCTTCTGCAGTCATGGTATCGGCCGCGATTCGCCACACTTGTGATGAGCCGTCTTCCAACGTCAACAGTGCCGCTTCAGGCACCACGTAATACTTCACTTGGAGCGGATCGAGTGGTGCTAAATCAATGTTGACCTGAGCGGTCATGCCGGTGGTGACATTAAACTCTTGTGGGGTTGGCAGTGTCAGCGTCACCTTGTAACTCAAGGTTTGTGGATCGGCTTCGGTTTCCACTTCTTTAACGACGGCGTTAAAGCGATAACTAGGCTGGGCAACAAACTGTACTTGGGCTTGCAAATTAATCAGAAAATCGCGAGTTAGACGAGTCACAATGTGTTGGGGGATTTGGAAATTAACGTCAATCATGCCCTCAGATTGGACACTGATGATCGCGGCTTTGGCCTGAACATAATCCCAGTTTTCAACCGCAGTGCGAGACACCACGCCATCAAAAGGAGCACGTAAATAGGTGTAGCCAACATTGGCCTCAGCCTGCTCATAAATTGCCTGAGTGCGAGATAGTTGAGCGCGATTTTCATCGTGCATGCGTTGACTCACCAACTGGTCTTTCACCAGTCGTTCAGTTCGTGCAAACTGAACTTTAGCAAGTTCGTACTGCGCAAGTGCTTTATCGCGGGTCAGCTCATACTCAATCGGATCAAGGCGTGCCAGCAAGTCACCCTTTTTGACCTCTTGGCCAGCAATTGCTGGCATCTCGAATAGCTGTCCGGGGACCCGAAATGCGAGCGTTGTTCTGTTGCTCGACTCAGCCTGGCCCTGAAATGTTCGAATGCTTCGCTCACCAGGAGCGCCAAGGCGCATTATCTTGACTGGACGTATCACCTCAGCTTCAACATTCACCTCATCAGTATCGGCATGAGCCAATGGAAGATGGGATGTTAAAGCCACAGTCGCACCTGTCACTAGACCTGTCCAGATCTTGCGAAATTGCGTCATATTTATAGCCTGCCTTTTTAGTAATAAATTCCGTTAACTTAAGAAAGATAGTGGAAACTCAACGATCTGCTAAGTATCTAGACGTTATAACAAAAATATTTTTTATGTAAGGCGGCAACAATAAATTCATCAGCCAAGCAGTTGCAAGGCCTAAAGGCTTGAACGACCAGAAACTGAACACAATTTAGCAACTGGAAATAAGCCATCAACACCAACGCAAAAAAACAAAGCCCCGGTTAACCGGGGCCTAACATGACTGCAATACTCGCTGGTGACTGAGCCAGCGCTATCGTCAAGATGATCTAGCGATAATCTAACTCGGCACGAACGACATCAGCGGTGCCTTTGAATGTCATCTTGACGTAACGTGTCCCCTTGAGTCGACCAGTTTGGTAAAGTCGAGGCACTAAGTAGTCATAATTCGTCTCTGGCGAGGCATATTGCTCCGTTTTGACCTCAATCGGCTCGAAACTCACGCCATCATCAGAAGCGAAAAATTCCAGCATGGGTTGCTGACCTTTCTCGTAGGCGTAAATCCGCAAATCCAACAGCTCTTCTCCGGGCGAGTAATATCTGAGAACCGCCCCTTCGTCGCCATGCAAACGGCTAAATGCTTCTTTGTAACTCCGATAATTCCATGTTTCGATAGTTACGCCTTTAGATTCATCGAGCATGGCGACATTGCGAGCTTTGTCAACCAGGGTCAAATAATTGATCGTCACTGGGCCAACGACATTGGAAGGCGCAGAAACCAGCCCTTCGGAATTAATTGTTTTGACTCGGTAGTAGTATTGACGCCCAACTTCTGCGGAAGTATCGCTATACAAATCAAAGCCTGGGGTATCGATATCTTCGATGTTGTATTGAATTTGCTGCCATGGTCCTGTTGCCGAATCGGCGCGCTCGATGTTGTAGCCTGCAGCTCCCATCGAGCCTTGCCAACTGAATGTTGGCGCATCGCTAAATGGCAATAGCACTGGCGGTTCAGCCGGACTGATTGGTGGCACTGGCTTGCCCTGAATCTCAAATGCTTTGCGTCGATACATCTTCAGCAAGTTGCGCTCATCATAGATCTCACCATCGGTAAAACCCGGCCAATGATAAGCGCGGTACAAGCCATAGCCAACCGGCTCCGAATGATGATAAAAGCCACCTCGCGGATGATGACGACGTAAACTCCAAATAAAGGTGCCAGGGATAGCTGGTTCGCTGATCACGTAGTCCAGAACTTTCTCAATACCGGTGGTACTAATAAAGCCAAACTCACCCAGGAATACCGGCTTTTTGCCGCCGACCATTGCCACAGTTTTCTTGATGTTAGCAACCATTTCCGTCGGGCTGACTTCATAATGATGCGTGTTGATCATATCGATGGCTGGCTCATCGATGGAATATTGCTTAATCCAATTGCTGTAGTCTTCCAAGTGGATGGCATTGTAGCCATCGATCAACAAATGGTTTGAATCCAGACTTTTAATGTAGCGGGCAATTTCAATGGCCCACTCAGGCGGGTTTTCCAGCTCATTGCCGGTTTCCCAGGCCATAATGGTTTTGTCGTCTTTGTACTTCACTCCGGTGATGGTGTTGGTGCGATTGAGAACGTAATGAATGGTCTTTTTAAAATCTTCAATCAGCTGGCGATCAGTCCAAAACTCATCCTTGGTTTTACCACGAAAGTCGGCGTAGTTTGGACGACCTCCCATCCACTGCCAATTGTTCAGCAACGGTACAACCACCCGAATGCCATATTGCTCAGCGAGCGCTAACGCCAAATCCATCTTTTTGAATGCGGCTTCGTTAAACACACCCGGTGCCTCAACATAGGTGACCGAGTCCTTGGGGAAATTCACATTGCGAACGGGAATGGTGTATGAGCGAATAACTCGGCCACCCAGTTCATTGACGGTTTTGTATAAATCGTGCAGTTCGAATTCTGATGGCAGGCCATATGGGTTTGGCTGATCAAAGTCCATCTCATCTTCAATGTAGTTTAATGTCGGGACATTGAATGATAGAAAACGGAACTCCTGATCACCGTCCATTAGCTTCGTGCCATCAACGGTAATGAAGTGGTCGAATTCTGCCTGCGCAGGTGTCAGCGCACTCAACGCCAACATCGCAACACTGCAGCTCAACTGAATTAACTTGTTCATTTTAATTCCATAGTTGGGTTTCTAAGTTTACCGCCTGACGCGCTTAAGCATCGCATTCACTGCAACAGCAAATGTCAGGCAACACGCCACAACTGTAACCGGTTACATTTTGCTTTGATACGAGAATGTCGAAACAATCAAAATAATTTGAGCTGAGTTGCGAAAATGACTTTTCGCTCCAGTGCACAACCGCTAAGTCATCAGTGATTGTTAAAATGCTGTGACTGCAGCCATATGAGCCACTGCGGTTGTCAAGTAGAATCAAGTTGTTACTAGCCGCCAGTCACAGAGTCCAGCCAATGAATAAAATCATTGCCGCCATTGCAGCCGTTGCAGTCGTCATCGTCGTCACTCTTTTCGTCGTCAACATTGACTTCTCAGGCACCAGCGCTGATGGTCGCTCAGTGTGGTCTGACAACAACAAAGTGGCTGTACCTAAGGGTAAACTGGGCACCATGGTCGTGCCGCAACACTACCGCATCGATCTCACCTTGATTCCACAAGACACTAGTTTCAATGGTTCGGTTGAAATCGATCTAACCTTCAACCAAACCACCGACACATTCTTTCTTCACGGCAAAGGATTGCGCGTCAGCAGTTCGCAGTTACTGAGCGAGGAGCAGACGTTGCAAGCGACGTATCAGCAAGTTGATGACAGCGGTGTGGTAAGAATCACCTTGCCACAGGCTGTGTCCGGCGATGCAACTCTGGCAATTGACTACCAAGCAGATTACAGCACATCGCTGGACGCCATCTATCAAGTCGAGGAAGCTGGCAGTCATTATGTTTTCAGTCAAATGGAGGCCATATCTGCGAGGATGGCGATTCCTTCGTTTGATGAACCACTGTTCAAAACGCCCTTTGATATTAGCGTCACTTCAGAGGCCAAAAACACCGTCATTAGTAACACTCCAGAGCTCAGAGCGGAGCAACTGTCAAACGGCTTGGTGAAACATACGTTTGCCACGACCAAGCCGTTACCAACCTATTTACTCGCTTTTGCGGTGGGTGAATTTGATGTCATTGAATGGCCAGCAATACCAGCGAATGATTTGCGTTCGAGACCAATCCCATTGCGCGGCATTGCCGCCAAAGGCAAAGGCGAGCAATTATTCTTTGCTTTGGACAACACCCAAGCAATCTTAGAGGCTTTAGAATCATACTTTGATCAGCCTTATCCGTACCAAAAACTCGACCTTATTGCGGCCCCAGATTTTGCTTTTGGCGCCATGGAAAACGCTGGTGCTATTGTTTACCGCGAAACCCTATTACTGCTTGATCAACATGCTCCAGTATCGCAATTGCGAGCCTACGGTGTCGTTCATGCCCATGAGCTTGGCCATCAGTGGTTTGGCAATCTGGTCACGCCGAAATGGTGGGATGATATTTGGCTCAATGAGGCTTTCGCTACTTGGATTGCCTACAAAGCAGCGCATCAATGGCGCCCCGATTTACAATTCGACCGGACATTGACAATGCGAGCACATGGCGCAATGGCTGTTGATGCTCGTGCGTCAGCGCGTCAAATTCGCAACCCGATTGTCGCCAACGACGACATAATGAATGCGTTTGATGCGATTACTTATCGCAAGGGCGGTGGCGTACTTCAGATGTTTGAAAGCTATGTCGGCGAACATCGTTTTCGCGATGGCGTTCGATTGCACATGAAACGTCATGCGTGGGGCACTGCCGATATCAATGACTTTTTGCAATCGCTAGCAGATGGTTCTGGCTTGCCAGAAATCATTCCTGGGTTCAAAACCTTTCTCTATCAATCTGGCGTTCCCACTGTTTCCATTGAGCAGCAGTGCGAGACATCCATTGATAAATTACTGTTGCAACAAACCAGATACGTGCCATTGGGAGTAAAACCCAGTAAATCACAAACCTGGCAGGTACCAGTTTGCGTTCGTTCTCAGGATGGCAAACAGTGCTTGATGCTAGAAAACGCTAAATTTCGCCGAGATTGGCGCTGTGAAGACTGGCTCATGCCTAATGCCGAAGCAGCCGGTTACTATCGTTGGCAATTAACAGATGACGGCTGGCGAAGTCTATTGACACAAGCCGAGCAACTATCTGCGCCGGAGTTAATTAGTTTAGGCGACAACCTGTTTGCCAGCTATTTGCAAGGCGCAGTATCTTCAGAGCTACTGCTTGCTGGATATCAAGTGCTCAGCGCCTCTGAGTATTGGGATGTTGCTGCCATGCCGTTGCAGCAACTGCAACGCCTCCAACACCGACTTCTCGCCGATCAATCGCCAACTCCATTCACCGAACTGGTGAGCAACTATTATCAACCACATTTCGACAAGTTGGGATTTAACGCCGATAGCCAAGCGGATATCGAGCACGCCAATGCCACATCATTGCTTCGTCAAAACGTGATCCAAGCGCTTGCCGTTACTGCCCGAAACCAGGCGATTCGCGAACAGCTTAAACGACGTTTGAATGATTACCTGGGCAGTCGTCCTTACGACCTAACTGCGCTTGATCCAAATCTGGTTGGTATTGCCATGATTGTGGCAGTACAAGATGGTGACGAAACCTATATCTGGGAGTTGAAAGAACTCGGGCTTGAATCCAGCAATGCCCTACTACGCCAGCAAGTGTTTACTGCCTTGGCCAATATTGAAGACCGCATACTGGGGCAACTGCTGGTTGAAGAGCTACTGTTGGCAGCTGAAGTACGCTCCAACGAAGCGCAGCGGCTACTGGCTGAATTTATCCAAAACCCGGTATTGCGAGATTTTACGTGGCACTGGCTAAAAGATAATTTAGACGCCATGCTCAAGCGCTACAGCTCCTTTAGCGTTGCTCGTATCGTCAGTTCAGCATCACCATTTTGCAGTCCAGAGCAACGAGACGATATGCAATCATTTTTCACTGCCAATCAAAGCAAGATCGCCGGTGCCCCAAGAAAAATTGCAGAAACAGTGGAAATCATCGATCAGTGCATTGCATTGCGTGCCAACAAAGCCGAAGAATTCGCCGCAGCATTGAGCCGCTAAACCGCCACCCAGCTGTGATTTAGCAGTAATTTGTCACCGGCAAACAGCTTGACCAAAAAGGTTTGGCCTGATTCAATCTGGCCGACCCCTTTGGGCGTGCCGGTCATCACTACATCACCATCGAGCAGCGTCGTAAACTGCTGTAATTCAGCCAGAATGACTGCTGGTGGATAAATCATCATTTGCTGATCAGCCTGCTGCCTAAGAGTGCCATCAACCCACAATTCGAACCACAAGCTATCCAAGTTGTCATCAATACTGATAAATGAACTAAGTATTGCGGCACCGTCAAATGCCTTAGCTCGTTCCCAAGGCAAACCTTTCGATTTCAATTGGCTCTGCAAGGCCCGTTTGGTTAGGTCCAAACCAACGCCAGCCGCTGCGTATTGGCCATCACGAACCATTAGACATAATTCAGCCTCATAGTGAAGCGGCTCGTCATGAGTTGCTATCAAGCTGTCGCTTAACGAACAATTTGGTTTATTGAACACCACCATTTGTTCGGGCACCTCATTGCCAAGCTCCTCGATGTGCTCGACATAGTTGCGACCAATACAAACGATCTTGCTTGGTTTGATTGGCTCATCATCGACTAAAACGTGTTTCATGCTGTTGCTCATCCGCCAGTGAAAGCACCAAAAAAAGCCAGCTTAACGCCTGTCTCTTGATCACATCTTAGAGTTCAAGAGACTTGGCTAGCTCGTACCCTTCAAGGATGGCTTGTAATTTGAGCCATCCTTGCCACAGCACTTTAACTGAAGC
>NZ_NGNS01000004.1 GCF_002165625.1 Neiella marina | reverse complement strand
ACGAAGAGCGGTTACAGCGTTTAACGCCAGTGGTGTTGAAGTTAGCGGATACCACATTGGCCGAAGGTATTGGCGAGCGTGGTCAGGTGCTCGACCAGTTTGATTGCGTCAAGCGCACTAACCACCCTGAGAGCCATTGGTGGGCACAGGCTGAAGCATTGGTTGGTTTCCTTAATGCTTATTACCTCAATGGTAACGAAGAGTTGCTCCCTCTGTACGAGAGCATTTGGCAGTTTATCTGTGACTTCCACAAGGATGTGGAGTTCGGCGAATGGCATTGGTTGGCAACAATCGATCAAGCCAATCATCCGGAAGTCTACAAAGCAGGAGGCTGGAAAGCGCCGTACCACAATGGTCGGGCGATGATGGAGATCAGCAAACTAGTTGATCGCATCCACAACAAAAATAACTAAACGACGAAAGGTAGAAGTATGAAAAAATTGATCCTTGGCCGTGTTGGAAAGAAAGCGCTGGTCGGCACGTTAGCAGCCTTATTGACTGCGCCAACCTTGGCTTTTGATCACTTTATTAGCCGTGATGGCCATCAATTAAAAGATGGCGATCAAGTGTTTCGGTTTGCTGGTATTCATGCCCCGGAACTACACCGCATCGAAAATGATGCGCGTGGCGTGTGTAAAGAAGATCCACGTGGTTGGGGGCAATATTTTCAATGGCCAACGGCTGATGAACAAGATAACTGGATTCAGTCGTTGGTACTGACTGGCCACAAGGCAATGCGGGTATACGTATTGTCAGTGGCTACACCATATGATGAAGCTTGTGAGCGCGAAACTCACATTTTGCCGCCAACAAGCAAAGATGGCATGCCGCGCCTCAATGAAGTCGCCATGGTTCATTATGACCGCATGATTGCGTTGTCAGACAAGCACGGTCTGCGATTGATTTTGCCATTCATCGATCACTGGAAATGGTGGGGTGGACGAGAACAATTAGCCGCGTTCTATGGTGAACAAGAAGACGACTTTTACGACACCAGCAGCAAAACCTACGCGGCGTACCAACACATTATTGAGCAAGTGATTCACCGCACCAACACCATTACTGGCCGCAAATACAACCAAGAAAAAGCCATCATGGCATGGGAAACCGGCAATGAATTGAAAGGCTCAACTGAAGCTTTCGTTCGTGAAACTGCTGCTCATATCAAGCGCCTGGCACCAAACCAGTTGGTGATGGATGGCACTTACTTAAAAATTAACGAATTTTCGAAAACTGATCCGAACGTCGACATCATTTCAAACCATTTCTACACGGTTAATAACAACAATAACCCAGAAGAAGTGCGCAAGAACTTGCGAGCGATTGATGGCAAAAAGGTGTATTTCGTCGGTGAATTCGGTTTGGAATCTGCTGAGTTCCTTAACTCGGTGATGCAAGCGGCTGTGCATGAAGAATACAAAGGCGCTAAAGCTGCAGGTGCATTTATTTGGGGCTTCCGCGGTCGTCGCCATGATGGTGGTTTCTACTGGCACCGCGAATACACCGGTCATTACAGCTATCACCTACCTGGCTTCCCAGAAGGTTTCCGTAACGAGGAGCAAGCGGTGGTTGATGTGGTTCGCACCGCGATTGCACAGATGAACGGCGACGATACAGTGATGCCATTGCCTGCTCCGCAAGCGCCGACGTTACGAGCAATCGACACCCCCAACAACCTGAAATGGCTTGGGGCGCCCGTTGGTCGTTGGTATCGCTTTGAGCGAGCCACCAGTCAATCTGGTCCTTGGCAAGTTATCGGTGATGGTATCTCTGATGGCCGCAACGGCTTTGATCCTGCTACCGATGTACTGTTTGCTGATCCAATGCCGCGAGAAGCTGGCACCACCTATTTTTATCGAGTGACTGCCTTTAATGAGTCGGGTCACTCGGGACCATCGAATATTGAATCCTTTAAGCAGCCCTAGCTAGCCTTTTTAACTGCTTCCCCCCCTTGGACTTATAATGTCGCCCCCGCTTCGTGCGGGGATTTTTTTGACCGATTGTTTGTGTTCTGGTCATCTTTATTTGAATAATCAATCGTTACGTTAATGCCTAGCTTCCATCCCTCGGGAATTATCTCCAATGAAACTCCACAATCTATTGGCGATGTGTATTGCTATGCCGTTCAATACTAAAGGCATGTACCGAGCTGCGCGCACCGAAGGTGGCGAAGTGCAGGTTCTTATTTGGCAGCATTAATCCGATAAAAAATCCCTGCCGAAAAGGCAGGGATCACAAGAAAATACTAGCACTATGGTGCCAGCGCTATTTGAATTCACCAAAGGCATGCGGCAAAGGCGCAACGTGCTGTTTGAGCCTTGCTTTCATCTCCGCCAATACGTCCGCGTAAGCCGGATCATTAGCAAGGTTGTGGCGCTCGTCGGGATCATTCTGCAGGTCGTACAATTGATCGAAATCGAAGTAGCCTGGGTGAAGTTCATGGGCGCGATAACGTGAACGAAGGGTACCGGCTAGCGCATCGGTGGTTTGAGTTAATCCTTCTTGATTGTACTTCCCTGGATTTTGTCGAGCATCATCTCTGATATCAGAAGGGAAGCGAACCGCAATGTACTTCCAGCGATCGGTAACTACTCCTCGGGTATAAGTGATTTCTAAGTAGGCATCATCACGAAGTTGATCGGTCTGACCTGTCAGCAGTGGCAACATGCTCTGACCATCAAGTGGTTGCTCGGTGCTGACGCCGGTGGCGTCTAGAATAGTAGGTACAATATCGACGGAGCTGACCAGCCCATCCACTTGTTGCGGACTAATTTTCTTTGGCCACCAAACAAACGCAGGGGTGTTTACGCCGCCCTCATAGTTGGTCATCTTGCCGCGACCGCCGTTCTTACCACTGTGATCACTGGCGAAGATGATCATGGTGTTGTCGAGTAAGTCATGGTGCTCGAGTTTATCCAGCAAGGCTTGAATGGCATCGTCAATCCACAGCATCACCGCTGCACTTTCAGGTAATCCGGCCTGTTTCACCCGAATAAAAGCACTGTCGCGCGACGCTTGCACTTGCGGTGCTTGGTCGAGAAAACCTGCGGGGGTGATGCGTGGATCAGACTTCATGGAAGCCACTGGCGGCGGTCCATGAGGAGTGGTAGTCGCCATATACAGGTAGAAAGGTTTGCCGTGGTTCTGATCAATAAATTCAAGCGCGCTTTGGGTCACCCACTCTTGGTTATGTTGTTGCATCTCGGCGGGTAAGGCCATGGCGTGAAGATTGTTGTAGTACAAGCTTTCCATGTAATCGAAGCCGGTCAACTGTTGAATGATCGACTTCATATCCTGATAGTTTTTGGCGATGCGGGCGGCAACTTCTGGATCACGAGGGTCATCATCAAGCTCGTTGTGGAGCTGGATCGCTTCGTTTTCAAAGTTGTGATATTTGCCAACAAAGCCTGTCACGTAGCCACTGTTTTGAAACATCTCAGCAATGGTGTTTTCGCCTTCCTCAATGTGAGTATTCCAGCGTAAAAATGCTGGCTCTGACGTTGGGTAACGTTCAAGCAAAGTACTTGAGTAAGAGGCATAGCGACCAGTGAGTAAATTGTAGCGACTTGGAGTACAAACTGGGCTACTGACATAATAGCGATCGAGCCTTGCTCCCTCATTGGCTAGTCGATCAATAGTGGGGGTCATGACTTCTTTGCCGCCAAATACCGCGGCATCTTTGAAGTTCATATCATCGGTGTAAATCATGATGACATTGGGGCGTTGAGTGCCAATCGTGTCTGACCCCATGGCGTTGGGGGGTGAGCTACAAGCAGACAACGCAAAGCAGGGAGTTAGCAACGCTAAATGTTTGAGCAAACTGAGTCTCATTGTCATTACCTTGAAATGTTGTAAATACTGTTCCTTGAATCGATATTCGCTGCCGCTTAATCAACTCGCTCTAGGCGAATTGATTTGATGTGCAGTTCCGAGCCAGAAATCTCAGGCCTTAGCAGTAAGTCGCCGGATTGCCGCGTGAGCTGCAACTTGCCCAGCTCAACTGAACGCCATTGAAGGTCGGGTGCTTCATCGGTGTAATACAAGCGCTTGCCAGGTACTTCCGTGGCAGCATACTGAGCCAGTGATTTCGACAGTGATAAGTTGGCGCTTGCTAACTGCAAGCTACCAGATAGCTCCGCCGCGCCGTTGGGAGTGGCGTACTCCATGATGACAGTGTAAGAACCTGTTGATACCACTTTTACTGGCCACTTCAACTGCGCTTGTCCCTGATTCGGTCGCACTATGCTCCAATCATGTGCCCAGCCAGCTTCAAAGGCATAGTCAATGGCTTGGCCCTCGATATGAGCTTCATGGGCCGAGAGGGTGACTGCTGGCCGAACGGCATGTCCTACCTCAATGGCGATGGTTTGCACCGGCGATGCGGTGAGCTCGTGGTACCACGTCATGTAATCGGCTTTTAGTCGATTTAGCTGCGATGGGTTGCTGTTGGCGAGATCTTGGCTTTGCTGAGGATCCGCCTGAATATCGAACAAGTACCATTGACCGTCGTAGTCATAGACTGCCAGCCACTGTTGGGTGCGAATCGAGCCGGGAAAAGGTGCAATGGCCTGCTCGTTTTCTCGGCGTGTATTACGAAAATGATTGGTGTAAATGGTTCGGTCGGGCCATGAGTCATCAGCTTTGCTATCGAGCAACAACGGCGAGATGTCGTCACCATCGAGTGGTCGCTCTGGGTCGGGTTTAGCCCCCAGCAAGCTTAACACTGTCGGGTAGATATCCATGTGTTGAGCAATGGACTGGATTTGATGACCGCCTTCAATGTGGTTGGGCCAATGAATAAACATAGGTACCCGCACACCGCCTTCATCAACCCGGCCTTTATGGCCTTTGAGGTTGCCATTGTAGCGACTATTGCCGCCGGGAAACGCAGGGCCGTTGTCGGACAAGAATATGACAAGGGTATTGTCGCTGAGGTTGAGTTCATCGAGCTTGGCTAAGACTCGCCCAACGTTGTCATCAATGTTTTCAACCATGCCATAGATCGAGGCATCTAAATCACTCAGCCCCTGATCTTTGTATTTGCGAAAATAGTTGTCCGGCAGCTCAAACGGACTGTGAGGCGTGTTAAATGGCACATAGGCAAAGAAAGGTTGCTGATGATTACGCTGGATAAAGTCGATGGCAGCATCAGTGGTTACATCGGCGATGTAACCGGAGGTTTCAACTGGCTCACCATTGCGAAGCAGCTTGGCATCGAAATATAACGTCTGGTGGCCGTCGACAAAGCCTAAGTATTCATCAAAGCCTTGGCCAGTGGGATCATGAGGGTATTGAGCTCCATTGTGCCACTTGCCGAACAATCCTGTGGCATAACCATGCTGTTGCAGCGCCTCGGCAAGAGTTAATTCTTCACTGCGCATCTTTTCGCCACCGCGTGTGACGCTAAATACGCCGGTCCGCAAAGGTTGGCGACCGGTTAACAGGGCCGCACGGGTCGGCGAACAGACCGGGTTTACGTAAAACCGCTCAAAGCTAACTCCTTGCTCGGCAATTTGGTTGATGTGAGGCGTTGAAAGTGCCTCATTGCCGTTGAAACCAACGTCCCCCCAGCCTTGATCGTCAGTCAGAAACAGAACCACATTCGGCTTTTCTATTGCTGCTTCAGTGGCATCACTAACGGGTGCTTTGCCGTCGGTGCAGCCAAAGCAAAATGCGCAAAGGAGTAAAGTTCGTTTAAACATGTCTGTTACCTAGTTTGAGAAGTGCAACGTATGTTGGTGCTCCATCTTTTAATCGGATGGCATAAGCTGGCATTGACCTAGTCAAATGAACCAATGGTAAAAAATGAAACCTCATAGGCATCAAGCCCGAATTCATCTTGTGCTTTCACCTCAACCATGTGAGATCCCAGCGCTAGGTTTTCTGGGTAGTAACCCAACCACATATGCCGCGAAGGCTCCGTTTTCAATCCGGATGGAATCTGGCCCTTAGTTGGGAATATCTTTTCTTGTTCATGGCGAATAATGCGGGCGATGTAAGGGTCTTGTTGCATGACTTTCTTCATCGGCTGCCATTTGCCCTTGTCGACTCGCATCATCACATTGGTTTTGGCTGATCCGGCAAACACATTGGCTAACACTTCGTTGCCCTTGAACCCTTTGGGCTGCTGCATTGACCAGTCGCCACGATCTTGCTGCCACACCCAAATATTGAGCTGCTTTTCGGCGGGTAACTCCATCGCCTTGTAGGCCATTTGATACTGATTGCCCTCAAAGCTGAACACGTAGTATCCCTTGGGGGCTCCACCTCCCATTACGGCAACAGGAATGCCTTTCCAGTCACGCTCGCCATCCCACCAAAGACCACAGACTGCACCGGCAACCACTTCATGCATTTCCAAGCCTTGGCCATAGGGTACGAATTGCTGCTCAAGAATATGGCGGTGACCGGATACTGCGAGCACATGTTGGCGGTCGTTTACCAGCGCCATTAATTCATCTGCATTTTCGATGGTGTAGATGGGGATGTGTTGACTGAAAACGATCAAGTGATCATCAGGTACATGCTGTAAGTCATTTTCGATAAAGCGAAGCTGCTGCTCCGACAGTCGCGCGCGGTAATGCCCCTGGTCAGATGGCTGAACGGTATTGAGCATGAGAAAGTGGACTTTGCCGTAGTTGACGGCGTAATAATCCGGGCCAAACTGGTGGTTAAAGGTGCTGGTGAAATTGTTCTGCCATGGCAGCTCCATGTTGCGATCATGGTTACCGAATACCGGATAGGTTGGCATGTTAAACCATTTGGTGATTTGGCGGGTGCCGCCCAAAATATTCAAGTTATCGTCGGCAATATCACCCAGCATTACGGCGAATTCCAAATCATCGCGTTGGTATAACTCTGGCGTCAGCAAGCGATTGGTATAGTTGATCTCTTCCTGAATCCGCATTTGCAAATCGCCAAGCATGGCGACTTTAAAAGAGTCGCCGGTGTCGCTGGTTTGCAGGCCGAAGTTCAAGGGTTGATCCGGAGCTGCTGTGGGCTGTAAACCTTGGTACTCGGTTTCTATCGTGCCCTCTGGGAAATAGTTGAAGTACGCGGTGTGAAAGCCGTCGCTATCAGCTGGTAAGTCGAAGTGACTCGGTTTAATGACAAACAGTGTTTGACCGTGATTTAAGGTTATTTCATAGCGGCCATCGCCATCGCTGACGTTCACATCAATACCGTTTGAAACAGCGACGCCGGCGATGCCTTGTTCGCTTGAATCCATAGTGCCGTTGTTGTTTTGGTCATGATAGATAAAACCGCTGACCTTTAGCTCTGTGGCTGCAAAGGCACCGTTGGCAGCTGTTAAGTTCACTAATACCGATGCAAACAAACTCAGCAATTTCGGCAAACGGGGTGTGTTAATCATGGTCTGTACCGGCTCCATGTGAGTTTTGTTCGGTGGCAACCAATTGAATGGCAATCACCTGATCAAGCATTTCCGCTTGTTTCGGGTTGCGTAACTCGGTCATTTCTAACTTCAGCTGTGCTTTGCCCGGGCCGAGTTCTATCTGACCTAGGTAACTGTTGTGGATATCGTGTTTAAAGGTTTCGTAGCGGTCAAAGTCTTGCCAATAAGCACTCTCGTTGCGAATTAAGGTCCCAACCGGATTGGCGAAGCCTGCTTTCAAGCTAGCTTCGACGCTGTCGCTACCAACGGACAACTTGAAGGTATGATCGGCGGGATGCTTCATTTTGCTGATCAAATAAACCTGATAGTTGCCAGCCGTGTGAACCTTGGTGTTGTATGAAGCCCATTGCCCCGGGTGTGTCCAATTGGCTAGGAAGTGATCCTTGTTGATCAGATCATCGCTCAGATCCGCCGGCGCATAGGCGTTCACTTGGCTAGTGATTCGATTCTGATAGCCAACTTGGAATTCCGGCATAGTCATGGCTCGGGGGGAAGCCAATATTCCCTGATACCAAGCTTGTAATTGGCCATTGAGATGCTTTGTTAGCTCTGGTTTCTTCGCCAGTAGGTTATGCTGTTCTTTTGGGTCGTTGGCAATATCAAACAACGCATGCTGGCCGGCAATTTGTTCATTGCGAACCAACTTGTATTGGCCTTGGCGAATTGCCAGACGCTGAGCGTCAAATTGGATTTGGTTGCGATATCTTGGCGTCAATGGGGCATAGAAACCAATGGAATCTAGTGAGTGATGTTGTTGCTCTGGTACCAGTGGTGATGCCCATGCATTGATTAAGGTTCGGCTGTCAACAAAGTTGTTGGGATCTACCAAGCCGTCGACTAGGCTGATGCCGTCTAACTCAAGCTCCTTCGGTACGGCAATTCCTGCCCAATCCAGTAGGGTTGGAAACAGGTCTTCGACTTGACTCAAGCTGTCAATGTGTTGCGGCTGGTACTTGCCGGGCCAGCGAATAAACAGTGGCGAGCGAACACCATTTTCCCAGGTGTCACCTTTGCGGCCTTTGCGACCATTGGGATTTCTTAATTGCCATTCCTGATCGTTTAAGCCAAATCGATAGCTTTTGATCCACGGCCCGTTGTCACTCAAGAACACCACAATGGTGTTATCGGCAAGGTGCTGTTTATCGAGCTCTTCGAGTAGGCGGCCGATGTTGCCATCGAGATTATCAATCATTCCATACAAGCTCGCGGCAGGAAATGACAACCCCTTGCCTAGGTATTTTTCAATGCTTTCAGCTGGCGCACGCCATGGGTTATGCGGTGCCATATACGGAACGTAAGCAAAAAATGGCTGATTTTTGTGGCGCTGGATGAAATCGATTGCCATGTCGGTAATCGCTTTGGTGGCAGAGCCTTTGGTACTAATCTGTTGCCCGTTTAGTAAGCCATTGTTGTCGAAATAGTTGTACAAGCTGGCGTAATAGGCTTCATCAAAACCGCGATCCCAAGGGAAGTAACCATCAGATTTGCCACTGTGCCACTTACCCCACATGCCGGTTGCGTAGCCGTTTCGCTGCAACAACTCTGACACCAATGTTTCATCGAGATGAATGTAGTCGCGGCCACCATGAACACCCGAAACGCCAGTGCGAAGAAAGTGTCTACCAGTAAGCAAGCTGGCTCTTGACGGCGCACACAGTGGGTTGACGTAAAATTGGCCGAAGCGAACGGACTCAGCTGCCAGCGCATCAATGGAAGGTGTGTCGACTTGGGTATTGCCGTGGCTGGATAAGTCATCGAACCCCATGTCATCGACTTGAATCAATAAAATGTTGGGGCGAGCAGAAGCATGATTGTCGGTTGCCAAAGACGGTTCAACGAGCGCTGTTGTTTGTGCATGGCTTGCAATGGCATAAGTCATTGCAAACCCCAAACTAATGATCTTGATTAACTGTTTCACCACAAGGTTATTTCCAAACTACTTGCAGCGGCTGAGAGTACTCTGAAGCCCCTGCAATATTGTGGCCGCGAACGCGGTAAAACAAGGTTTGGTTAGGCTCAACGTCAACATCGTAAAACAGCACCAGTGGCTCAGACGCTGCTTTGGTGTACTCAAAGTTCTTCACATCCTCGACGATGGAGTCTTGTAAGCCAGTGGCAATCACTCGCCAAGGCCCCTGCTCGGAGCTGGCTCGCTCAATACTGTAGTAGGCTGCTCCGGTGGCGCCACGCCAAGTAAAGCCATCCAGTTGCTGGAATAGAACTGGCGCCGGTGACGGTGCAAGCTTGGCTGGAATTGGCTGTTGGCGGATTCTGTAGGCGTACTTTTTCACCAAATCTAGGGTGCGTTGCTCCTCATACACCCGACCGGCTGCAAAGCCTGGGTAATGGTAGCTATTGACGAACGTGCCGCCTTCATTGTGATAGTACCAACTGCCGTCGCGGCGATGGCCTCGAATACTCCACATCAAGCCGCCGGTCATACCGCTATCAACGATGGTTTGCATTAGCGCTTCGATGTTTTCGGTCGTTCCCAGACCAAATTCATCGATGATGAGTGGCTTCTTGCCTTTGGTCTGCTGCCATACTTCTTCGGCCAGCGGTGCCAGCTGCCAAGGTTTACCGGCCCACTTGTTCCAGTATTCGTATAGATGTTCGCTGATAATGTCGATGTTCGGATCGTCGATAAACACCTCACGGCGACCACCATTGCCTTCCATGATTAAGTGGTTGTTATCAATGGATTTGAGGTAGGCTGCCATTTCCACCGTCCAAGCTTCGATTTTCGGTTGCCACTCATCTTCAGGCAACTTTCTATCGAGCCAGTAACTGGTAAATTCATTGCCGAATTGCCATGCCAGCAAGGCCGGGTCATCTTTGTAACGTAGGCCGGAAACTGTGTTGACGCGGTTGGTAACGAAATCGAGGAAATGTTTGAAGTCTTTTTTGACCGCTGGGTCGGTCCAAAACTCGCCAGCGCCTTTACCTGAGAGCGCGGCAAACTCGTCGACGCCACGCCAGCCGGGAAATTGCTGCGAAGCAATCAGTGGAATGATGATGCGAACGTCATATTCTGGCGCATAGGCCAACAGGCGATCTAAGGCTTTGAATGCTTCTTCGTTGTAGTCGCGATGGCCCTGAATATAAACGGGTAGCCCATTGTCTTCTGGCGAGTAAACGGACAATGCAAAGGTTCGGGTGGCACGTGAGCCAACCCGCTGCAAGGCTGACAAGATATCGCGGATTTCATATTCATCGGGGAAACGATTGGTATAGTCTGCCAGCAGCTGAGTTTCATTCTGATGAATGTTGGGTGCAGCAAACCCCATAAAGCGAAATGGTTTACCGTTTTCTAAGAGTTGATCGCCATCTCGGGTAATGATGGGCCAATCAGCAGGCTGTTGCGCGGCAACTGAACTGACACAGAGTGCAGCAGCTAGCGCTAAACAGCATTTTTGCGCAGACCTAACGATATGATTTATTGACATGTTGTTATCCGTAAATGGGGCAAAACCGGGCTGCACAGCATGCTCGCCATGCAACCCGTTCAGGGGAAATTGGGTGAAGGCTGGAAGCTCGGCAATTCATCAAGAGTAATAACCAGTTCATGGCCATAAACATGCTGTTTGTGCTCAGCCGTGTTGTAGTACTCGCCGGTCCAGAAATTGTTTGGATCAGTTAAACCTTCAGCGCTTGATCCATCGTTCCAAACGGTAAAATACAGCCACCAAGCGTTCTCTTCAGCCATTGCGTCGGGGTCTGGCATATTGTTGTTTTCGCTCATCGCAATGAGTTTGCTGTGATGACTAAACTGTTGAACGCTAGCGTAAGAATGAGCTTCAGCGCCGTATTGTTGCGCTGTGGCGTATACATCCATACTGGCGATATCGACGTATTCATCACCTGGATACCAATCGGCGTGCTGACCATTCCAAACCCAAATGAGGTTATTCAATTGGTAATAGTTGGTGAGCTTGTCGTATAGGTATTGCCACAATGCGATTTGCGCTTGCGGGCCTGAAGCTCCCCACCAGAACCAGCCACCAGATGCTTCATGCAATGGTCGCCAAAGCACAGGAATGTCGTGCGCTTGTAGCTTTTGCAGCTCTGCGGCAATGATTTCAATATCGGCTTCCATTTGTTCAAATGCTTCGCTATCCATATCGAGGCTGTCGCCATCCATCGGGATGCGGAATTCTGTACGGTCGGTGTAGAACTCTGGCCAACCATTGCCGCCACTGGGGTCGCGCCAATGCCAAGCAAAAGTGACCAAACCACCGCGCTGCCAGTGAGTGATTGCTTCTTCGGTTTGTGACTTGCCACTACCGCCATCGCCGCTGAATACGCCGTAGTTCATAAAGTCATAGCCCATAATGGCAGGTGCTTTGCCGGTATCATTGATGACCCGTTGATACATGTCAGTACTGTCTTTCCAGGTCAAATCTTGTTGGCCAGAGAGAATTTGTTTGCCAAAAATACTGTGTAGGTATTCGAATACGGCTTTGGTTGTTGATGTGGCGAGCGGGTTAACCAACTCCGAAGTCAGCAGCATGTCTGCTACTGGTACAGGCGAAAGAATGCCGGAGCCATCGCCATCGGGATCCGCTGCTGAATTTCTAACTACACAAGACTCTGAACCGGTCCAACCCCAGCCATCACCATCGGGATCACTATCGTCTGCGCCGCAATATGGGTATTCACTATCACCAACCACGACATAGCTAGGTAATTCAGGTTCTGGAATTGTTGGTTCTGGTGGTGGCTCAACGGGCGGTTCTGGCTCCGGTTGTTCGATGGGCGACTCTGGTTCTTTTGGCTCAGGAGAAGAGCTACTGCTGCCACAAGCCGAAATCGACATGCTGAGAATTAGCGAATATAAGAGCTGAGATTTAGCTGACATGAACCACTCGGCATTGTTGTAAATCATGAATTAGGTGCTGAAAGATAAAGCATAAGGAATATATTTGTAACCGATTACATCACATTTTAGAGTTTCTATTTTGCTCCTTATGTTATTAGTTGGGAACTTCTTAAGTCGCTCCTAAGCGAAACTTATAGTGTATTTTTAATCGCTTTTTATATTTAATAACGTAATGATTATTATAGTTTTAGTTTGTTTTTGATGCGTTAGTTCTGAGCTAGCTTACACAGCTGTGTGTGATAACTGCTTAACACTTTGTAAGAGTCGGTTTGTGTTGTTGTCCCTCCTAGCATAAAGTCACTTTTTGATGAACCGGTTCATAGGTTGGTTCATGTCCACCTTTAGCTGGATCATTTAACAGGAGAAGGTTTTGATAAAACTACTTGGTAGAGCCCTAGCGGTTGTGACTGCGTTTGTGAGCCTACATGCGTTGGGGTTTGAACATTTTATAACGGTTGATGGTAACCAGTTGATGGATGGCAACAAGCCATATCGCTTCATTTCGTTCAACGTGCCGACACTCAACTATCAAGAAGATGAAATGTCGTTCGCAACGACTAACCCGTATCAGTTGCCTGATGAGTACGAAATGCGGGATGTATTTGCCACCATTAAAGAAATGGGCGGGCAGGTGGTGCGCATTTATACCATTCCGGTAAGAAATAATAATTTCCCAAAAGAAGCGCCAACCTATGTTGAGGGGCCGGGCCGGTTTAACGAGGAAGCCTTTAAAGTCACAGACATGATGTTGGCGTTGGCTAACGAGTATGGCGTTCGAGTGATCTTTCCGCTGTTGAATAATCGCCAGTGGATGGGGGGACGGCCCAACTATGCAGAGTTCCGCGGCAAGACGGCGGAGGATTTTTGGACTGACCCGCAGTTGATCAGTGATTTCAAGAAAACCATCGAATTCACCTTGAATCGAACCAACAGCGTTACCGGAGTTAAGTACAAAGACGATAAAGCGATTTTGTGCTGGGAAACCGGTAATGAACTAACCAGCCCGATGGGCTGGACCCGAGAAATTACTCGCTATATTAAATCGCAAGACAGTAATCATTTGGTGATGGATGGTTGGTTTAGTGATGATTTAGATTACCCTCTGGTGCGCGAAGAATCACTGGATGAATGGTCGATCGATATTGTCACTTCCCATCATTACGAGCGTGATACCACACTTATTCCGCACAATATTCAGCGCAACCTCGATCTGATCAAGGGGCGCAAAGCCTATGTGGTTGGTGAGTTCGGTTTTGCCAGCAGTTCTGCCATTGAGTCTGCGTTAGATAAGGTGATTGCTGAACAAGACGTCATGGGGGCACTCATTTGGAGTCTGCGGCATCACCGCAAAGACGGTGGTTTCTATTGGCATTCTGAGCCACTCGGAGCCGGCTTGTTCAAGGCTTTCCACTGGCCAGGCTTCCCGTCCGGTGAGGCCTATGATGAGCAACGCTTGATGCAAATGTATCGAAACAAAGCGTTTGAAATACAAGGTGTTGACGTGCCTCCGATTTCTAAGCCACTGGCGCCTACATTATTGCCGATTGCCAACGCTTATTCGATTAGCTGGCAAGGCTCGATGGGCGCTACTGGCTACAACGTCGAGCGGTCTGAATCGACTGAGGGTCCTTGGCTGCGGGTTGGTTACAATATTTCCGATGCTGACGTGCCTTATTTCCCGTTGTTCCATGATGAATCTGCGCAAATTGACAATAGCTATTACTATCGAGTTTCGGCCATCAACAGTGCCGGTGATTCTGGTTATTCAAACACCGTTGGACCGATCAAAGTTAGCCAGCTAGCGCGAATAGACACCATGAAAAATCTTGGCGTGGTCGAAGACAGCAAAGCCATTCATCCGGTAACGGGCAGCGATCGAAGTTTTAAGGAGATTCGCCATCGCCTTGCCGGTGATTATGGCTCTGAAGCAACATATCGAATTCCAGGCAAGCTCGACAAATTCCTGTTGTATGCATTTGAGCAAACAAGATTCTCTTATTTAGCTCTGGTTGGCTCTCATGACGGTAAAAGTTGGACAGAGCTCAATGTGAAGCCGCAAACATTTGCTAACAACGAATCCTATTACAGCTACTGGAAGCCGAAACTCTACTCGTATCAGGGAGATGAGCAGTATCGCTATATCAAAGTCGTGTTTAGAGGAGGCAAGGCTCAATTGGCGAGAGTGGAAATGCTCTACCACTGAGCTTTGTGAATCATTGAACATGAAGTACTTAAACTGCGCAACACTCGTTGCAAGCGCCATTAGTCTAGTTCTGCTATCAGGCTGCCAATTGTCGAAACATAGGGGACAAAGCAAAGATTATCAATTGGTGGTGGGTACCTACACTCAAGTGCACAGCGAGGCTGTTGCGCCGATCCCCTTCGAAAGCGATGGCATTTACCGGGTTCGATTCGATCCCTTTAACGGCGACTTTCGGCAACCGCATTTGTTAGCATCTCTGCAAAACCCTTCATACCTGACCATTTCAGCAGACAGCGACTATCTCTATGCTGTTGAAGAAATGAGCGCGGGAAATATAGCGGTGTTTGCGCTGCAATCTTCTGGCGAAACCTTGCAAGCGAATGCCATCAATGGCATCGCGAGTCATGGCTCGTACCCGTGTTACATCGCGTTGTCGCCTAATGGCGCTCACCTTGCGGTGGCTAACTATGGCTCAGGAACTTTATCGGTAATCGGCGTCGATAAGTTGGGCGGCTCACTGACCAATACCATTGCTGTCAATCAACATCACGGCTCTGGGCCAAATAAAGACCGTCAGCGAGGCAGCCATATGCATTGGGCGAATTGGACCGAGGATGGCAACCGGCTATACGCAGTCGACTTAGGCGCTGACACCATCACACTGTATGAACAAAGCAGCAATTGGTCGAAGGGCATAGAAGCTGCGGCAGTGGCACCTGGCTCGGGCCCACGACATATGGTGTTCCATCAACAAAATGGTAAAGCTTATGTGCTCAATGAGTTGAGCAATACCCTTATGGCATTCGATGTCGAAGCAAATGGCAAGCTAACAAAGGTACAGCAGCTCTCGACTTTGCCGGAGAGTTATCAAGGAACTAGTCAGGCTGGACACATTGCGCTTACCCAAGATGGCCAGTACCTCTATGTTTCCAATCGGGGGCACGACAGTTTAGTGATGTTTCAAGTGACTGATGATGGGCTCCTATCAAAGCAACAGACCATATCAAGTGCAGGTCGCTGGCCTCGTCATTTTCATATCAGCACGGATCAGCGCTTTTTGTTCGTTGCCAATCAACATTCAAATTCCATCGTATCTTTTGCCATTGGTCGTGATGGCAAGCTAACAGAAGTCGGTAGCCAGCTTGATATTTCGCAACCGGTTTTAATCAATGAAATCAGCAGGTAATCAATTCGGATCAAGCTTATGAGTCATTTGTCGCGCCGAGATTTGTTAAAACTAATCGCCGCATCGACCGCTCTGGGCAGTAGCCAGAGTGTCGCCGATTCTGATAACCGCGTAGAGGCCGCGCGCTTCTCTGAGCGCATTTCCCTGTCTCAATGGTGTTTTCATCGGGCAATATTTGGCAACAGCCGAGATAACTATTCACAGTTCATTAAGACCCTGCATCAAAGCCCCGATGACGTATTGTTGGGGCGCTTAGATCCACGGGATATTACTAAGTTGTCGCGTCAACTAGGCGTTGACCGGGTTGATTTAGTCAACATTTTGTTCTTCGGCCATGCCGAGGACAAGCCCTGGCTTGATGACTTTAAATTGAGAGCCAAGGATAACGGCGTTAGCTTTCAGCTGTTGATGTGTGATGAAACTGGTGCCATCGGCGCAAGTAATGCCAAAGCAAGACAACAAGCGATTGACAACCATAAACCCTGGTTTGAAGCAGCCGCCTACCTTGGCTGTAAGCAGATACGGGTTAATGCTTACGGCGATGGAACCTACTTACAGCAACTTCACCAGTGTGCTGAGTCGCTCGCTGTCCTTGCTTCGATTGGCAACGACTATGGCATCGAAGTGTTGGTAGAAAACCATGGGAATGCCTCCAACAACGGTGCTTGGCTGGCGATGCTCATCGAATTGACGAACCACCCGAACCTGGGAGTGTTTACCGATTTGGATAACTTCTTTATGGGAGGTTGGGGTTTGAACCCGGAGCGCAGGTACGACCGAGTTCAAGGGCTCATTGACCTGGCGCCTTACACCAGAGGAGTCAGTGTGAAGTCTCACGACTTTGATGCCTCCGGTCGCGAAACCACACTGGACTACCCAAAGCTATTGCAAATTTTTCAAAATGCCGGATTTAATGGCTTGTACAGCGCCGAGTTTGAAGGCGAGCACATGTCTGAGTTGAGTGGAACAACAGCCACTATCCGCTACATCGAATCTGCATTGATGGCCAATGCGGGCTGAACGAACAGATGTTAGTTGTAAGGCTGGCGGGGGAAAATGAACGCCCATGCTTGGAGGTCTTGTGACCAAAGCGCATAAAAAAGCCCCTGGAGGAGAAACAGGGGCGAAAGGGGGGAGAGGAAGCACACCACTTCCTTCGACCTACTACATGACTTTGGCTAGGTCGAGCCAGAGTTCTTTACGATCCAGCGGTGTCGCCGGTGATAAATTTGGGTTATTGATTTCAATGACGCGGCGGTTTGCTAATTGAGCTTGCTGCAATGCCGATTTGATATGAGGTGCTTGATAAAACACTTGGTCAAAGCTGCCGTCAGCGATCGCAATGTTTAAGCCTTGTTCTATCGCTTGGGCTAACTCTTCATTGTCTTGACTGACAAAAAAGTACATTGGCATTGGGTAAACCAGCAACAGCTCTTTATCAACGCTCAAATCTAAGTCCGGTCGAGCTCGAATTTCATCCCAAGGCTCATGGACCGCGAGTGGGAAGTAGTCGAATCGGCCACCATCGACCATGTAGAACAAGCTCTCTTTCTTCACTGCAGTGACGACATTCAAACCTGCGTCGCGCAAGATTTGGGTGTCGCCCCAAGAGCGCCCTTGGCCTGCATTTAAAGTTTGTAAATCGGCTAATGAGTTGATGTGGTTGAAGTTTGACTGATTATTCTTGTTGATAATAAACAACCGATGACCTTGCAATCCTTTAAGTAGAGGAACTCTGATCGGACGCATACTTTGTTCGTAAGCTGGTTGTGTGCCAGCCCAAAGTATCGAAACGCTGCCGGACTTAATCCCTTCGACGACCTGATCTTGGTTGAGAGCTTCGGCCGTTTGCTGCAATTCAAACGCATGGGTCTTACCGACCTTACTTAAGGCTAACTCAATCAGTTCAATGAAATATTGGTCTTTGTTGCTTTGTAGTTTGTTATGTACCAAGGGGGCCGCGTGAGCAGAAATAGCGGTCAGTACGGTAAGCAGTATTAAGGTCAATAACTTCATGATTAATCCTGTAAACGGTTACATCTTTGTGGTACAAATAATGCCATTCAACTTTTTAAGATCAAGCAATTTGGATTGTAAACGGTTCCAAAATGAGAGGTTCGTTACATTGTTTTTACAAAACCATTTAGCTTGGCTGTCGAACAAAATAAATGCGATTTGAGCCGCAATACCAAACGGAGTGACAACGAATATGACTCAGCTAACTTGTTTTAAGGCCTACGACATTCGAGGCCAACTTGGCGCCGAACTAAATGACCAAATTGCTTATGATATTGGTCGTGCCTATGGGCAAATTTTGCAGCCAAAACAGGTGGTTGTCGGTGGCGATGCGCGAGCAACCAGTGAATCGCTAAAGCTGTCTTTGGCGCAAGGCTTAAGAGATGCCGGTACCAACGTGATTGATTTAGGTTTAACAGGGACAGAAGAAATCTATTTTGCCACTTTTCATCTCGGCGTCGATGGCGGAGTGGAGGTCACAGCCAGTCACAACCCGATTGACTACAACGGTATGAAGTTAGTGTGTGAAGGCAGCCGCCCTATTGGCAACGACAATGGCTTATTGCAAATCAAAGCCCTTGCTGAGCAAGCTCCGTGGCGTGAAACAGGGGCTGAAACAGCAGTTGAAACAGCTGGCGACTACAAGCAAATGAGTTTACTAAACGACTATGTAAAACACTTGCTTAGTTACATTGAGCCGTCATTGATCAAGCCGTTAAAACTGGTGGTCAATGCCGGCAATGGTGCCGCTGGTCATGTTGTTGATGCGCTGGAGCAAGCCTTTGCGGAGCTCAGCATCCCTGTGTCGCTAATCAAGATTCATAATGAGCCCGATAGCACATTCCCCAATGGTATTCCTAATCCGCTACTACCAGAGAATCGGCCGGCAACGGCAAATGCCGTTAAAGCGCATGGTGCCGACATGGGGATTGCTTGGGACGGTGACTTTGACCGCTGTTTCTTGTTTGATGAAAACGGTGAATTCATTGAAGGTTATTACATTGTTGGTTTACTTGCCGAAGCATTTCTTCAGAGCCTGCAAGGTGCCAAAATTATTCATGACCCACGATTAACTTGGAATACTATTGATGTTGTTAACCAAGCTGGTGGCGAGCCGATCTTAAGCAAAACTGGACACGCCTTTATTAAGCAGATTATGCGTGAAAAAGACGCGGTGTACGGCGGCGAAATGAGTGCCCACCACTATTTCCGTGATTTTGCTTACTGCGACAGCGGCATGATCCCTTGGCTGCTTGTTGCTCAATTATTGAGTGTTAAGGGCCTGCCTTTGTCAGCACTAGTGAAAGAGCGTATTGCTGCTTATCCTTCATCGGGAGAAATCAATCAGAAGTTGACGGATCCGGATGCTGCCATCGCTCACGTACTTGATACCTTGCAAGCGGATGCCCTGAGTGTTGATCATACCGATGGCATCAGCATGGAGTTTGACAACTGGCGCTTCAACTTACGCAAGTCCAATACCGAGCCAGTGGTTCGGTTAAACGTTGAAAGTCGAGCTGATGTGCAATTGATGAAGCAAAAAACAGAACAAGTATTGGCTTTGTTGATGAGTTAGATTTAGCTGGGTGAGCCATTTGGCTCACCCCCAACCCCTAGGATTTCTGTTACCCCAGCAGATTACGCCGCAAATTTTGGGCAAACTCGCTAACGCGTTCTTTGATGGTTTTCTTGAGCTTGATGTCTAGACCACTGAACAATGCAATTCCTTCGATATACACAACCGGTACTTCGCCGACACTATTGGGCGACGCTTTATTCGTGATGGCGCCAAAAATGCAGAACACTTTGGAAACTACGCGTATATTTTCAGGAACATAGATTGTTGGGCCAGAAAACAAACTAAACATCTTAATGGTTAAGCTTGGTTGTCGGAAGCAAGCGTCTGTCAAATCTATGGTTGAGCCCGAGAATACTTCTATTGATTTGATCTCTTTCGGTAAATCACCATGGTAGCTACTGTCGCTGCCACTAAACACATTAACCATGTGCTCCGATTCTTTTGCTTCTCCGGGCTTGTAGTTACATCCCATCATGTGCTGTTTTTGTTCGGCGTATTCGCTATCAACTTGTAGATCCAAATCGGCGGTTAATGCCGTCAATTGTTGATGCTCAGTTGCCCCTGCCGCCTGATCTAAACGGCGTTCAAAGGCATCAATGGATATCTCACCATGGCTGTAATTCATGATCAGTTGATCAATAGTTTCCTGTCGCAATTTCTCGATTGGTTTGTCTTCTGGCTTTACAGGCATGGGGGCGATCCTTTTGCTCATTGTTTGCATCAAGTAGTTTAATTGTAAATCTCAAGTTGTCGATCTAGCAGGTTTCATTCCAATAATTAACTATATGAATTTCATATAATTTACATATCAACTAACCAACCTAACAGTGAATCTCACTTAAAAGTGGCGATTCTGACTACTTACTAAGTTCAGTAAACCGTGTTGCCAAAACGAATCAGATCAAGGAACTTACTGATATTCGTGCAGCTTTGTAAATGATTTGCTAAAGCTAGGGACAGAGATGTTGACGCTTCATTGTTGCGTATGGAGAGCTGAAGGTGCAGCTATCGTGATTGGCAAAATTTGTTTTCAGTGCTGGGTGCTACTGTTGCTTGGTTGTTGCTGGAGTAAGCCTGCTTGGAGCAATGATGAGTCGTTTAGTATCTTGGTGCTGCACTCTTATTCCACCGATTTTCAATGGACCAATGAAATCCACCAAGGGATCACCGACACCATAGCTTCAATGTCGCCGCAAAGCCGTATCCGGGTCGAATTCATGGATACCAAAAACATTTTTCACCCCGATTATTTAGCCCAGCTTGCCGAGCTCTACCGCTACAAGTACGTCGACAACAAGCCAGACGGCATCATTCTCTCTGATAATAATGCCATGGCATTTTACAACCGTTATGGCGCGATGCTTTTTCCTGGCGCAAAAGTGATCGCTGGCGGTATTAATGGTGCATTACCGCCGCCACTGCAGTCGCCAGTGCATAGTGTTATTGCTGAACTGGTCGATCACAAACGTACGCTCAAATTCGCGTTTGAGTTGCGACCAGAAGCGAACAACATATACGTGGTGGCCGATAACTCCACTACAGGAATTGCAATTCGAAAAGAAGTGGAAGCTGTTGCTGCGGAACTTGATGTGCCAGTGACATTTGTTTATCTCAATGGCCTTACCAAGGAGCGTTTGCAGACCAGAGCGCAGCAATTTTCTGCCGACGATATCGTTTACTTGCTGCCTTACTTTCGCGCTAGTGATGGCTCCTCTTATCACCAAAACGAAATTGGTGCTGCCATTGCTGAAGCTTCTAATGCTCCAGTGTTTGTTTCTTGGGCATTTCAAATGGCGCCCGGTATTGTTGGTGGCCGCGTGTTGTCGGCGCAGAACATTGGCCATCAGGCAGCGATCGGTGTGTTGCGATTGCTGAGAGCTGAGTATGTTGAAAGCTTTCAAACTAAGTTGGCTCTGAACGAGTCTTTGTTCGACTATCACGCGTTGCTCAAACACGGTATTCCTTTTAGCGAATTACCCGGCGGCGCTCGAGTGATCAATCGACCGAAAAGTTTCTGGGACGAGCACAAAAAAGTCATCATTCCAGCGTTGGTGATCATTGGTGCTTTACTCATGATCTTGATGTTGCTGCTGCTCAATTTGAAAAAGCAACGTGTACTCAACAGTAACAATCAACGTTTGATGGAGCTGGATCGGGAGGTTATCGATACCCAAAGAGAGCTATTAACAATTCTGGGTGAAGTCATCGAAGTGCGTTCCCATGAAACCCGCAATCATGTGATTCGGGTAGCTAAAGTCTCCTATTTTCTTGGCGCCAAGCTGGGGTTGCCTGAGGAAACGTTAAAGATGCTTGAAGCGGCATCGCCAATGCATGACGTCGGTAAGATAGGTATTCCCGAAAACATTCTGAATAAGCCCGGCCAACTGACGGATGATGAGTATCAAATCATGCGAACCCACGCTCAAATCGGCCACAATATCCTCCATAATTCCGACCGGGCGCTGCTCAAAACAGCCTGCATTATTGCCCATCAGCACCATGAATACTGGGATGGCTCAGGTTACCCTCAAGGTTTAAAAGGGGATGAGATCGACCTGCTGGCTCGCATCACTACGCTGGCTGATATCTACGATGCTATTTCATCGGATCGCTGCTACAAAGACGCATGGCCCGAGGAGGATGTGCTCCACTACATTCTCGAGCAGCGTGGGAAGATTTTTGATCCCAAGCTTGTCGATATTTTTATTGCCAACATCGATGACATTCGAAGCTTACGAAATCAATACGTTTAGCGGTTCTCTTGTTGCCAACGATACAGTAAAGCCAGTGCTTGGCGGGGCGTGAGTTCGTCCAGTTGCAACTGCTTGAGCTCATCAAGCAACGGCGATGGCTCGGGTAGAATCGATAACTGCTGACCAATTTCTTTGGCGCTGTGCTCAGATGGCGCTAGCTGTTCTAAATCATGAAGCTTTTGTTTTGCGCGCCGCAAGACAGTCTGAGGTACGCCAGCTAGTTGAGCCACCTGAATACCGTAACTTTTACTCGCAGGGCCTTGCTGTACTGCGTGCATGAAGACAATGCCGTCATCATGTTCGACCGCATCCAAATGAACATTGCTAATGCCATTGTAGAGCTCGGGTAGCTGAGTTAACTCAAAGTAATGGGTAGCGAATAGCGTCATTGCTTGGATTTGTTGTGCGAGTTGTTCAGCACAAGCCCAAGCCAATGATAAGCCATCATAGGTACTTGTTCCGCGGCCAATTTCGTCCATCAATACCAAACTATTGGCGGTTGCATGGTTCAAAATGGTTGCCGTTTCTGTCATCTCGACCATGAACGTCGAGCGGCCACTGGCCAAATCGTCAGACGCCCCAATGCGAGTGAAAATTCGATCAACTGGGCCAATGGTTGCCGCCTCCGCAGGCACATAGCTACCAATGTGAGCCAACAGCACAATGAGTGCTGTTTGTCGCATGTAGGTTGATTTACCACCCATGTTGGGGCCGGTGACAATCAACATCCGCTGTGATTCGGTGATCATTAAAGGGTTGGCAATGAAGGGTTCATCGCTGAGCGCTTCAACTACTGGATGGCGTCCGCCTTCGATATGAATGCCGGGCTCTGAGGTCAACGTTGGGCAGCAGTAGTTAAGACTTTGAGCGCGCTCCGCGAAGCATTGTAATACATCAAGTTCAGCGATCGATGCGGCAAGTGTTTGTAGTGTTTCGATGTTCGGTAAAATGACATCAAATAGCTCATCATAGAGCCGCTTTTCTAATGCCAGTGCGCGGCTTTGGCTGGTGAGTACTTCGTCTTCATATGCTTTTAATTCGGGTAAGATGAAGCGCTCATTATTCTTTAGAGTTTGGCGGCGCACATAATCGCTAGGCACCAAGTCAGCATAGCTTCGACTAACTTCAATAAAATAGCCATGGACCTTATTAAAGCCAACTTTTAGGGTTGGGATACCGGTGCGTTCTTTTTCACGTTCTTCCAGCTCAACCAAATAGTTTGTTGCGTTTTGGCTCAGTGCTCGAAGCTTATCCAGCTCCTCGTTGTACCCTTCGGCCAATACGCCGCCATCACGAATCACCACTGGTGGATTGTCAATGATGGCTCGCTCTAACAGTTGTTGCAGCTCGGGCTGCACTGGACAGCGCTGTGCCAAAGCTTGAAGTTTTACACTATTGGCGTCACTCAAAATCTGTTGAAGTTCAGGCAGTTGCTGCAGGGCTAGCCGTAGGCGAGCAAAGTCTCTTGGCCTGGCTGAACGCAATGCAACACGAGCAAGAATACGTTCGACATCACCGACATTACGCAGCACCGGGGCGAGCGATTCGGGTAAGGCATAATCGATCAACTCGGCAACGGTTTGCTGGCGCTGTTGCAAACGACCGTGGTCGGCGAGTGGATCGTGCAACCAGCGTTTGAGTAGACGGCTGCCCATAGCCGTAGCCGTTTTATCAATGACTGCCGCTAGGCAGCTTTGGCTATCGCCGCTTAAACTTTGCGTCAGTTCTAAATTGCGTCGTGTGGCGGCATCAAGTTGCACAGAATCGGCGATATGATGCGGCGAAATGCTGCGAATGTGGGGCAATGCGGTACGTTGGGTATCTTTAATGTACTGCAACACGCAACCAGCAGCGGCGAGCCCTAATGGCATGGCGTCGACTTCAAATGCGTCTAAGTTGCTGGTTTTGAACTGGCGGCACAATTGTTGGCGCGCACTATCTAACTCAAATTCCCATACTGGACGGCGACGCAAGCCGGCGTATTGCTGCAGCAATGCGGTGTAAGGAAAATCTTCAGGGTAGAGTAACTCAGCCGGGTTGGCGCGCTGCAACTGTGATGACAATTCATCGGCGGAGCTCGCTTCCATCACTTGAAACCGACCACTGCTGATATCTAATGTAGAAACACCAAAACGACCACTTTGGAAGTAAACTGCAGCTAGTAGATTGTCGCTGCGCTCTTGCAACAACGCTTCGTCACTGACTGTTCCTGGGGTGATAATACGAGTGACTTGCCGTTCGACCGGCCCTTTGCTGGTGGCGGGATCGCCGACCTGTTCACAAATCGCAACTGACTCACCGAGCTGCACTAAGCGAGCCAGATAGCCCTCTACGGCGTGGAATGGAACGCCAGCCATGGGAATGGCATTGCCGCCAGATTTGCCGCGCTTTGTTAATGAGATATCAAGTAATTGAGAAGCTTTGGCTGCGTCGTCATAGAACAGTTCGTAGAAATCTCCCATCCGGTAAAACAGTAAAATACTGGGATGCTCGGCTTTAATCCGTAAGTACTGTTGCATCATCGGGGTATGGGAAGTCAGCTCAAGCGCTGATTCGGAATTGCTGCTCACACAAGCCTCTGGTGGTGTTGGTTATAAACCTCAAGTAGGACGCAGATGGTAACAACTCGGCAAAACCGCCATCAAGTGATTCGTTGCAGCAAAAGCTAGCAAATGCGAATGATGAGGAAAATAAACGAGTTAGCTAGTTGAATGGCCGTCAATACGAAAAATTATTTATACAGGGGTTGATACTGTATGAATGACCAGTATACTGAGCTTCAACAAAATCAATTTATTTGCATTCAAGCAAAATACGGTTGGAGAACACCAATGGATAGCAATAAAAAGAAAGCGTTAGACGCCGCGTTAGGTCAGATTGAGCGCCAGTTTGGTAAAGGCTCCATCATGCGCTTGGGTGATAGTAATGTACTTGATATTGATAGTGTTCCTACCGGCTCACTAACGCTTGATATTGCCCTTGGTATCGGCGGTTTGCCATACGGTCGTATTGTCGAAATCTATGGCCCTGAATCCAGTGGTAAAACGACACTGACACTACAAGTGGTAGCAGAAGCTCAACGCCAAGGAAAGACTTGTGCATTCGTCGACGCCGAACACGCGTTAGATCCTGTCTATGCCGCTAAATTGGGCGTTAATGTTGACGAGCTGTTGGTGTCTCAACCAGATACCGGTGAGCAAGCCCTTGAAATTTGTGACATGTTAGTCCGCTCCAATGCTGTTGAAGTGATTATTGTTGACTCGGTTGCCGCGTTGACACCGAAAGCCGAAATTGAAGGCGACATGGGTGATTCGCATGTTGGTTTGCAAGCCCGTTTGATGTCTCAGGCGTTGCGTAAGCTGACTGCCAACATCAAGAAAACCAATTGTATGGTGGTGTTCATTAACCAAATCCGCATGAAGATCGGCGTGATGTTTGGTAACCCAGAAACCACCACGGGTGGTAACGCACTGAAATTCTATTCGTCGGTACGTCTCGACATCCGTCGGACTGGCGCGGTTAAAGTGGGTGATGAAGTCGTTGGTAACGAAACCCGAGTCAAAGTGGTGAAGAACAAGGTGGCACCACCATTCAAACAAGCGGAGTTCCAAATTCTCTATGGCCAAGGGATTAGTAAACATGCCGAATTGATTGATTTGGGTGTGCAGGAAAAACTAGTTGAGAAAGCTGGTGCTTGGTACAGCTACAAGGGTGATCGCATTGGTCAAGGTAAAGCCAATAGCGTCAACTTTCTGAAGCAAAACCCAGAGATTGCCAATGAAATTGAAACCCAAATTCGCTCTCGGCTACTAGTTGCAGCGACGCCAGAAGATGAAAGCGAAACTGAACAAGAGCCAGCATAGTGATTCCTTGCCGGTGGCAGTGCAAACTGCCACCGCTATTCTTGCTCGGCGCGATCATTGCCGACGAGAACTCTTCCAAAAGCTACAGTTGCGTGGTTTTGACAGCAACATCATCACCGAAGCCATAGAATACTGTATCGACCAAAACTGGCTCAATGAGGCGGAGTACGCCCGAATCTATATCCGACAGCGTTCACAACGCGGTTATGGAGCTATCCGCATTCAGCAAGAATTGCAGCAAAAAGGCCTTGATTCGGACTTAATTCATCGCGCTTTAATGGAATTTGAAGGCGATTGGTTTGAATTAGCTCTGCTACAGCGTCAAAAGCGCTTTGGTGAATATTGGCCGAGTGAGTTTAAGCAACAACAAAAGCAGCAACGCCACCTATTCCTGCGCGGATTTAATCAAGAGCAAATCCAATACGCCTGTCAGCGACAATAAAAATTTTTTTCCGGCCTCAAGGCGGTGGAAAAAGCCCCAATGCACTGCGTATAATAGCCAGTCTTTTTGTCTGTTAGTTCAGATCTTGCGTGTAGCTACTGTTATCGGTGGTGCCACACCGAACAAAGATCTGGCATTTCAATTGTATCGGGAACGACGCATGTACATGACCACCGCAGAGCTTCGGGAAGCTTTTTTGTCATTTTTTAAGCAGCAGGAACATCAGATTGTTGCATCTAGTTCGTTAGTGCCACATGACGATCCGACATTGCTGTTTACCAATGCGGGAATGAACCAGTTTAAAGATTGCTTCTTGGGCACAGAGAAACGCAGCTACACCCGAGCAGTATCGTCGCAGCGTTGTGTACGTGCAGGTGGTAAGCATAATGACTTGGAAAATGTAGGCTACACGGCTCGCCACCATACCTTCTTTGAGATGCTCGGCAACTTCAGCTTTGGCGATTACTTCAAACATGACGCTATTCGTTATGCTTGGCAGTTTCTTACCGAAGTGGTGAAACTTCCGAAGGAACGCTTGCTGGTCACTGTTTATGAGAGCGATGACGAAGCGTTCGATATCTGGGCCAAAGAAATTGGCGTCCCAGTCGATCGTATTATTCGCATTGGCGACAAGTCTGCAGACAAGCCTTATGAGTCAGATAACTTCTGGCAAATGGGTGACACCGGTCCTTGCGGCCCTTGTACTGAAATCTTCTATGATCACGGTGAACACATTTGGGGTGGCCCTCCAGGTTCTCCAGAGGAGGATGGTGACCGGTTCATCGAAATTTGGAACTTGGTATTCATGCAATTTAACCGTCAATCAGACGGTACCATGGAGCCGCTACCAAAGCCTTCGGTTGACACCGGTATGGGCTTGGAGCGCATTGCCGCAATCCTACAGGGCGTGCATAGCAACTACGAAATAGATATTTTCCAATTCCTGATCAAAGCCACGGCAACAATTCTCAAAGTTTCCGATTTGACTGATAAATCACTGCGAGTGATTGCCGACCATATTCGTTCGTGTTCGTTCCTGATTGCCGATGGCGTCATGCCTTCCAATGAAGGCCGTGGTTATGTACTGCGTCGTATTATTCGTCGCGCAGTGCGCCATGGAAACAAATTAGGTGCCGACAAACCTTTCTTCCACTTACTGGCCAAGGGGTTGGTCACGGAAATGGGAGCAGCCTATCCAGAGCTTGCTCAGCAATTACCTGTCATTGAAAAGGTGTTGCTGGTAGAGGAAGAGCAGTTTTTGCGCACTCTTGACCGTGGTTTGGCGCTGCTTGATGAAGCATTGCGTGGCCTTGATGGCGATACGGTTCCGGGCGAGACGGTATTCAAGCTGTACGACACTTATGGCTTTCCAGCTGATTTGACTGCTGATATTGCACGAGAGCGGGAGCTCAACATCGACCAAGACGGATTCGATAAGGCGATGGAGCAGCAGCGCCAGCGCGCCAAGCAGGCCAACCAATTTGGTGTTGATTACAATCAGAATATCGCCATCGACGGCAAATCAGAGTTTAAAGGCTATGACGCAACTGAGTATCCTGCGTCTGTTGTCGCCGTATTTACCAAAGATGGTGAGTCGGTCAAAGGCCTTGAAACCGGCGCTGACGGCCAAGTGGTGTTGGATAATACGCCGTTTTACGCCGAGAGCGGTGGTCAATGTGGTGATATGGGCGAGCTATTGATGGAAGATGGCTCCTTTGTTGTCACTGATACGCAAAAGTCTGGTGATGCCATCGTTCATATTGGCTATGTATCACAAGGTGAAATACACGTTGGTGAGGCGCTCAGTGCCAAAGTCGATGAAGTTCGTCGTAACTCAATTCGACTCAACCATACCGCAACTCACTTAATGCATGCTGCACTGCGTAAGGTATTGGGAGAGCACGTACAACAGAAAGGTTCGCAGGTGGCACCTGAGCGCTTGCGCTTCGACTTCAGTCACTTCGAAAGTATTTCTGGCAACTCTATTCGCACTATTGAGCAGTTGGTTAACGAACAAATCCGCGCCAACTACTCGGTGCAAACAAAATTGATGGATCTAGATGAAGCCAAAGCCTCTGGGGCAATGGCTCTGTTTGGTGAAAAATACGACGAGAAAGTCCGTGTTGTCGGCATGGGCGAATTTTCAACCGAGTTGTGTGGTGGTACCCACGTTGAGCGCACCGGCGATATTGGCTTGTTCCGCATCATGTCAGAGGGCGGTATCGCGTCTGGCGTAAGGCGTATTGAAGCGGTGACTGGTCGTTACGCTTTAGACTCACTTTACAACTTGGCCGATCAACTCAATGAAGTATCAGGCTTGGTCAAAGGTGACATGAGTAGCGCCCGCGATAAAGTTCAGCAGGTTGTTGAGCGCTCTAAGTGGTTGGAAAAAGAAGTCGAGCGTCTCAACGCCAAACTGACCGCATTGGCTGGTAGCTCTCTTGCTGAGCAAGCCATTGAGATCAATGGCGTGAAGGTGTTGGTTAGCCAACTCGAAGGCACTAGCCCTAAGGCATTACGGAGTACGGTCGATGACCTGAAAAGTAAACTCGGTACCTGTGTGGTAGCGCTGGCCACCGTCAGCGATGGCAAAATTGGTATTGCAGTTGGCGTGAGTAAAGATGCAACCAGCAAAGTCAAAGCTGGTGAGTTAGTGAATGTAGTGGCCCAACAAGTTGGTGGTAAAGGCGGCGGTCGTCCTGATTTTGCTCAGGCTGGTGGCTCTGATGAAGCTGCATTACCCGCGGCTCTTGAATCGGTTACCCCTTGGCTGCAAGAGCGACTGTAACGTCACCAACAAGGTTTAGGGATAAAGGAGTATAGGCATGGCATTGTATGTGCTGAAATTTGGTGGAACATCTGTTGGTACGGTCGAGCGAATTCAAGCCGTTGCCCAACGAGTGAAACGCTACCGTGATCAGGGCCACCAAGTTGCGGTGGTCGTGTCGGCAATGAGCGGTGAAACGAATCGCTTGATTGCGCTGGCTAAAGAGATCAATGAACAACCAATGACACGTGAGCTTGACGTGCTTGTTTCGACTGGCGAGCAAGTCACTATCGCGCTGCTGTCAATGGCCTTGATGACCATTGGGGTACCTGCAACGTCAATGACGGGTGACCAAATTCGGATGACGACGGATAGCACCCACAGCAAAGCGCGGATCATGGATATTGACGAAAAAGCGGTCATGTCGGTGCTTGATGATGGCAAAGTGGCGGTCATCGCAGGCTTTCAGGGACGCGACGAATTGGGCAACATCACCACGTTGGGACGCGGCGGTTCTGATACCTCTGCGGTTGCCGTAGCAGCAGCATTGAAAGCGGATGAATGCCGCATTTATACCGATGTTGATGGTGTTTACACCACTGATCCTCGAGTCGAGCCAAATGCTCGCAAAATGGATACTGTTACATTTGAAGAAATGCTTGAACTGGCTAGTTTGGGCGCCAAAGTATTGCAGATTCGTTCGGTCGAGTTTGCTGGCAAGTACAATGTACCACTTCGCGTACTGTCATCATTTCAGGATGAAGGCGAAGGGACTCTGATTACCTTTGAGGAACAAGATATGGAAGCACCACTAGTTTCTGGTATTGCATTCAACCGCGATGAAGCGCGCCTGTCGATTCTGGGTGTGCCTGATCAACCTAATATCGCAGCAGCGGTATTAGCTCCTATCGGCAAAGCGGATATCGAAGTGGACATGATCATCCAAAATTCCGTAGGCGATAATACTGCCGATTTCACTTTTACTGTGCATCGCAATGACTTTGTCAAAGCAACTCAGGTGTTAGAGCAGGTTGCCGCTGATGTTGGTGCCCGTGAAGTGCGTGGCAACGATAAGATCGCCAAGATCTCTGTCGTTGGAGTTGGCATGAAGAGCCATGCTGGTGTTGCTTCAACTATGTTCGAATCTCTGGGTAACGAAGGTATTAATATTCAGCTGATTTCAACCTCAGAAATTAAAATTTCTGTGGTAGTTGAGGAGAAATATCTAGAATTAGCTGTCAGAACCTTACATAGTGCGTTTAAATTAGAAGAAACTGCGTAATAAATTAGTAAATTGCTAATAAACGCAAATTTTTCTGAGCGTTAGACAGCGAGGCTGTACTATAATTGCTGCAAAATGACTATTAGTTGCAGTGGAAAGAGCTAAAAAGGAGCTAGGTAATGCTGATTTTAACTCGTCGAGTCGGCGAAACCCTTATGATTGGTGACGATGTTACTGTGACTGTTTTGGGTGTTAAAGGTAATCAGGTTCGCATTGGTGTCAATGCGCCGAAGGAAGTGTCTGTTCACCGTGAAGAAATTTATCGCCGCATCCAGGCAGAGAAGGGCCCAGAGGATCACGATTATTAATCGTTCGTGACCCACTCGACAACAAAAAGCCGACCTTGTGTCGGCTTTGTTTTTTGTACTTTTTGAGCGCTTTGGATAAATCCTAAGCAAGCGGTAGGAAAAGCGATAAAAATCGTTTGACTTATCGAATGGCTCTAGTATCATGCGCCTCCGAAATGCGGTGAGGTGGCCGAGTGGCTGAAGGCGCTCCCCTGCTAAGGGAGTATACCCTAATCCGGTATCGAGGGTTCGAATCCCTCCCTCACCGCCATTTTCGATTTTTGCGGACGCGTAGCTCAGCTGGATAGAGTACCTGGCTACGAACCAGGCGGTCGGAGGTTCGAATCCTCCCGCGTCCGCCACTTCTTCAAGTGGATAAGCTATCCTAGGATAGCGTTACAATCGGAATACCCTAGATACATCATCTAGACATGCGGACGCGTAGCTCAGCTGGATAGAGTACCTGGCTACGAACCAGGCGGTCGGAGGTTCGAATCCTCCCGCGTCCGCCACTTTCCCAAAGTGGCTCATTCCTTTCTGTAACGTTCGAGTAAAATCGAACAAACTTTTTATATGCGGACGCGTAGCTCAGCTGGATAGAGTACCTGGCTACGAACCAGGCGGTCGGAGGTTCGAATCCTCCCGCGTCCGCCACTTTCTTAGAGTGGCATCAAAGCATAATGTCTCGCTTTTTTGATTCTCGTAGAAAATCTCAAATCTTGTTTTCTTGACATCCCTGCAAATATCCTCGAACTTGATCTGCCTCATGACGCCTATTTGGCATACTATGCATAACTGTTTGCCTACATGTGGCTTCCATCTGATTGTCTCAACGGCTTTTTCTCGCCGCTAAGACGCAGCTACAGCTTTATTTTTGAAAGTTAACTACTCAAGCGAAACAAGGTAGTTCGAGAGTTGTTCAGGGTTAATGCGACTTTTAAGCGCAAATCCTATTCACAGGAAGCCCATATCTGCATTATTATGTAGAAAAATTACATAAATATTTTGATTAGGGGGGAACATGGCCGACCTGACCCATCTCTTAGCGGAAGCTGGCAACATCATGGCAATTGGCATGATCATTGTTTTCAGTTTCTTGAGCTTCTTGATCTTGTGCGTCAACAGCATGTCCAAGATCATCAATCAATACTTTCCTGATGCACCAGCGCCAGCAAAGAGTAAACCTGCACCTCCGAGTGCCGCGACCTCTCCTGCTGTCTTGGCTGCTGTTGCTGCGGCGGTGCAGCAGCATCGCAACAACAAATAATCATAAATTCGATTACAACAAAACGAGAACCAACTATGAGCAAGCCATTAGCGATTACTGACGTGGTGCTGCGTGACGCCCATCAATCCCTGTTCGCAACCCGCATGCGTGTCGACGACATGCTGCCAATTGCCGAGAAGCTAGACAAAGTAGGATATTGGTCTGTTGAATCTTGGGGTGGTGCAACATTTGATTCGTGCATCCGCTTCTTGGGCGAAGATCCTTGGGAGCGTCTGCGCCTGTTGAAAGAGGCGATGCCAAATACCAAGCACCAAATGCTGCTGCGTGGTCAGAACCTGTTGGGCTATCGCCACTATGCCGATGATGTTGTCGAAAAGTTTGTCGAGCGGGCACATGCCAACGGTATGGATGTGTTCCGTATCTTTGACGCAATGAATGACCCTCGCAACTTCCAAACAGCAGTTAAGGCGGCAGTTCAAGTTGGTGCTCATGCTCAAGGTACTTTGTCGTACACCACTTCCGAATTCCACACCGAAGAAACATGGGTCAATCTGGCTCGTGAATTGGAAGACATGGGCTGTCACTCGTTATGTATCAAAGATATGGCGGGTCTGCTGCGTCCATATGAAGCAGAGAGCTTAATCAAGTCACTCAAAGCAGCTGTTGACGTTCCTATTGCGCTGCACTGTCACGCCACCACAGGTTTAAGCCTGATGACTCATCAAAAAGCGATTGATGCAGGCGTTGATATGATCGACTCGGCGATCTCATCAATGAGTATGACTTACGGCCATTCGCCAACTGAAACACTGGTTGCGGCCTTACAAGGCCAAGAGCGCGATACCGGTTTGGATTTAACAGCATTACAAGAAATTGCAGCTTACTTCCGTGAAGTGCGGAAGAAATATGCCAAGTGGGAAGGGGCGCTAAAAGGCGTTGATTCACGCATTCTGTTGGCTCAAGTCCCAGGCGGTATGCTGACTAACATGGAAAGCCAACTCAAAGATCAGAATGCTGGCGATCGGATTGACGAAGTGCTGGAAGAAATTCCACGCGTTCGTAAAGACTTGGGTTACATCCCACTGGTGACTCCAACCTCGCAAATCGTTGGTACGCAAGCTGTCATCAACGTATTGATGGGCGAGCGCTACAAAAACATCACCAAAGAAGCCGCAGGTGTACTGAAAGGTGAGTACGGTAAAGCACCTGCTCCGGTTAATGCAGAGCTGCAAGCGCGCGTACTTGACGGTGGAGAAGCAATTTCTTGTCGTCCGGCTGACTTGATTGAAGACGAACTAGATTCGCTAGTCACCGAGCTGAAGGAAAAAGCGGCGGCAGACAGCATTGAGTTGGCCAAAGATGAAATCGACGATGTGCTGACATACGCGCTGTTCCCACAAGTTGGTTTGAAATTCCTCAAAAACCGCAACAACCCAGATGCCTTTGAACCTGCGCCAGGTACTGAGCCTGAACCAGCGCCGGCTGCTGCCCCTGCGCCAGCCGCCGCAGGCACTGGTCCAAGCGTTTACTCGGTGAAAGTGCAAGGTCAGCAATTTGTTGTTGAAGTCGCTGAAGGCGGCGATATCAGCAGTATTGCCCCGGCAGCAGCTAGCGATGCCGCTCCTGCAGCTCCTGCGCCAACCGGTGCTGGTGAAGCCGTTGCGGCTCCGCTGGCTGGTAACATCTTTAAAGTAAATGTTGCGCCAGGTGATGCAGTGAAGTCTGGTGATGTTATCTTAGTGCTTGAAGCGATGAAGATGGAAACCGAAGTTCGCGCTCCGCGCGATGGTCAAGTTGTCAGCGTTGATATCAAAGAAGGCGATTCAGTTGCAGTTGGCGACGCCTTGATATCGCTGGCATAACAGGAGCAATTAATGGAAGCGTTGCATACACTTTGGCTCGATACTGGTATTGCCAACTTTACTGGCGGCCAGTTGGTGATGATAGCCGTTGGCCTGTTGTTGTTATTTTTGGCCATCTCGAAAAATTTCGAGCCGCTATTGTTACTGCCTATCGGCTTTGGTGCCATTCTAGCGAATACTCCAGTTGCGGGTTTTACCGAACCTGGCGGTATTCTCTATTACATCTTTGAAATCGGGGTTAAAACCGGTGTGTTCCCTCTGTTCATTTTTATGGGCGTGGGCGCAATGACCGATTTTGGTGCCTTAATTGCGAACCCGAAAACGCTATTGCTAGGTGCTGCTGCTCAGTTTGGTATTTTTGCCACCTTGTTTGGCGCTATCGCGCTGAATGCGGTACCGGGCTTCGAGTTTACCCTGCAAGATGCGGCGGCGATCTCGATTATTGGTGGTGCCGATGGGCCCACGGCGATTTTCGTCGCATCCCGATTATCGCCTGATTTGCTCGGCGCCATCGCCGTAGCAGCATACTCATATATGGCATTGGTTCCGATTATCCAGCCGCCAATTATGAAGGCGTTAACGTCAGAAAAAGAACGTCAAATCCCAATGGGGCAACTACGTGCCGTATCGAAGAAAGAGAAGATCGTCTTCCCTCTGGCAGTGTTGGCACTGGCGATTTTGTTCTTGCCAGCATCGGCGCCACTGGTTGGTATGTTCTGCTTGGGTAACTTGATGAAAGAGTCTGGCGTGGTCGATCGACTATCAAAGGCTGCTCAGAATGAAATCATCAACATCGTTACCATCATGCTTGGTTTGGCGGTTGGCTCTAAGCTATCTGCTGAATCCTTCTTGAGCGTTGAAACGCTGGGGATCTTGGCTCTAGGCGCCGTGGCATTCTCTATTGGTACTGCTTCTGGTGTGCTCATGGCTAAGATCATGAGCCGCATGACCGGCGGTAAGATCAACCCACTGATTGGTGCCGCTGGTGTTTCTGCTGTACCTATGGCTGCGCGGGTAGTGAACAAAGTTGGTTTAGAAGCCAATCCGCACAACTTCCTGCTGATGCATGCCATGGGCCCTAACGTTGCTGGCGTCCTCGGCTCGGCGGTGGCTGCTGGCGTGCTGTTGGCACTAGTTGGCTAGTGACATCGAGTTCGATGATGGAAAGGCTGCTTCGGCAGCCTTTTTTATGTTCAAGATAAAACCTATTCGATTCATCGCCTCTCGAGCATGAACTCCGCCATGAAAGCAATTAACAGGTTCGCCGGTCTAGTTGAACACGCTCGCTTTTAAGCGACTAATCTTTGCTGTTTGGAAACGGAGGTCTCTTGTTCAACTCAATTAGCAAACATGTGATGGCAGGTTATGCCGCGGTACTGGTATTGCTGCTGGCAACTTCACTGTTGTTGTTTCGCACTAGCGAGCAAATCAAAGCAAGCAATGATCAATTTGTTCAACGTACGTTGCCCACCCTCGATACCGTCAAGCGAATTGAAAGCCAGCTCGGTAACATGCAGATCAGTGCTTTTGGCATATACGGTTTTACTGTCTCATTGGACAACTTCGCTGAGCAATGGCAACAGCAACAACAGCATGTTGCTGATGACCTTAGACTGCTTGAGCAGCAAATGGACGTTACCTTGTTAACAGACGGGTTTGCTCGAGTGAGCGCTCCTATTAATGCGCTGCAGCGAGTTATGTCGGCAGAACAACGAGATTGGGATCAAGCGCGAGCCGAGTTGGCGGCGATTAAAAACCACGTTGATCAACTGCAGCAGCTGCTCGCCGATGTCCAACAGCAGACGGCCGGTAGCGCCGAGCAAGACTCGTTGGTGGTTTCCTCTCGGTTGGTGACTATGCAGCAACTTATCGCCATGACGTTGTTGCTGTCGGTGCTGATTACATGTTGGGCTTACTGGCGAGCTCGCCAACGGATTGTTGCGCCGGTCAGTCAATTGGCCGGACAACTTGATGCCATTACTGCTGCTTCTGATTTGACCAGTGAAGTCGAAGCCAGTGGGTCGCGCGAAATCAGCCATACCGCCAATAGTGTCAATAGTCTGTTGGCCACCTTCCGCAACATCGCCATCGACATTCAGCAATCGGCTTTGCAGTTAGGCTCTTCGGCTGAGCAATTATCGGGTTCGGCTATGTCTACAGATCAACAAGTGATTCAGTTTACATCGCAAATTGATCACTTGATCACGACCATTGAAGCGCTGGAAAGTAATATTGCGCAGAGCTCTGAGCGTTCCTTAAGTGCCTCTGAGATAGCTTTGGTTGGCGCGCAGCAAGTCACCGAAGGTGCTCAGCAGGTTAATCAAAATGCGGCGTCAATTTCGCAACTAGCAGACCAAATAGAACAATCTGCCGAAATGCTGGTGCATCTTAAGCAAGCCGGTGACCAGGTTAGCTCGGTGGTTGATACCATTGCTCAAATTGCAGAACAAACGAACCTGTTGGCGCTGAATGCCGCTATTGAAGCTGCTCGCGCAGGTGAATCTGGTCGAGGTTTTGCGGTGGTTGCTGATGAAGTGCGAACGCTAGCATCGCGTACCTATGAATCGACTCACGAAATCAACAGTATTTTGGCCACAATTGTCAATTCGATATCCAGTACTGTCGATGTCATGGACCACAATAAGGCTGCGGCGCAGCAGACGGTTGTTCAAACCCAATCAACCGTCGAGTCATTGCAGTTACTGCAGCAGACTGTGATGCGCTTAAGTGATGATAACAAAACGTTGGCAGAGCTGGCTCAGCGAGGCCAACACGATGCCAACACCATGCGCGACCATATCGAGGCAATTAGCGCAGGTAGCGAGCAGGTTAGTTTGGCGAGCCGAGAAACCAGAGATGCGTCTGGTGCCCTGTCATCACTCGCAGGTACGCTGAATCAGAGCATCTCGCAGTTTCGTATTTAACGCGCCGGTCAGCCTCACCAGCGTTATTGCATAAACCACATGATGAGGGTTAAGAACAAGCCAAAGGCGCCGCAAAAAGCAAAGATGATGTAAAAGCCTTTGGCGCCTTGTTTCACGCTCAGGCCGTGGTAGTTGAGAAACAACCACCACAATGCTGATAACACCAGCGGGACGAGAAAAAGTCGAGTCATAACACCCTCTTATTATGATGCCTGAGCAGTCACTTGCTCAGCAGTATCTTGTGCCATTAATCCTTCTTGCCGAGCAATCGCCAATGCGACAACGGCATCACCTGTCACATTGGTGGTGGTACGCATCATATCGATAATTCGATCGATTGCGGCAATAAAGGCAATACCTTCCAGCGGTAAACCGACGGCATTGAGTGTTACTGTCAGCATTACCATGGCAGAGCCAGGTACGCCAGCAGTGCCGACTGATGCAAGCACCGCAGTGGCCATGATTAACGCATATTCGCCAGCTCCCAGCGGAATACCATAGAGCTGAGCAATGAATACCGCCGATATCGCCGGGTAGATGCCACCACAGCCATCCATATTAATGGTAGCCCCTAATGGCAAAACAAAGCTGGCATATTGCTTTGATACACCGAGGTTTTCTGTCACACATTGGGTCGTGACCGGCAACGTACCATAACTACTGGATGACGAGTAGGCGACTAATTGAGCAGGGAAAATACCGCGGAAAAATTGAATCGGTGACATTCGACCTAGCCATTTCACCAAACTACCGTACACCAGCAGCATGTGAATCAAACAGGCAGCATAAATAGCTCCGACAAACTTCAGCAATGGCACTACCGCTTCAAAGCCGAAGCTACCAAACATCCAGGCAATCAAACCAAACACGCCAAAAGGGGTCAATTCCATGACATAGCGGGTGATCTGAAACATCACCTCAGCACCGCTGGTAATGGTGGCTTTGAGCGCTTGCGCTTTGTCGCCGACAGTATTGATGGCAATGCCAACCAAGATGGCAAAGAACAATACTTGCAAGATGTTACCTTCGGCCATTGCGGCTATCGGGTTGCGGGGAATGATATCGATCAGTACTTGGCTTGCCGTTGGGATGTTGCGCTCTTTCACCGTATCGGCAGCGACCAGTTGCAAGCCACTGCCCAAATCGAAATTTAAGGCGATGGTAAGACCCAACGCCGAGGCAATAAAGGCGGTGGTCAAAAACAAACCGACCGTTTTAACGCCAATCCGGCCTAAGTTTTTACCCGTGTATGAGGTGAGTGCGACCACTAAGGTGCAAAATACCAGCGGTACGATCAACATTCGGATCGCGTTGATAAACAAGTCACCTAGTGGTTTCACCAACGTTGCTTGCTCTTGCAGCAGCAAACCCGTGATGGCGCCGAGAACAAAGCCTGCTAGAACACGTTGCCAGAACGGGATGGCGAACCAAATTGCAAAAATCTTCATGAATATCAGTTTATCTTATTGTTCAGCCGAGTATCCTATCGATTATCGCGCGTTCGTCCCAACAAGGTAAACCTGAGGATGCTAAATTATTGCCGTATTGATTTGACCCACTTTGGTGGCGTCGACGGCCTTCAACTTACTCGTCACCCAAAACCGGCTCTGGCAGCCGGGCAAGTCTTGCTCAACATCCATTACTCCGGTTTAAACCCAATCGATGCCAAAACTCGAGCAGGGTTAGGTTGGGCGGCGCAGCAGAATGCCGACAAACTGCCTTGGGTGCCGGGTTATGATGCTGCCGGTCAAATCACTGCCGTGGGTGAGGGGGTGGATGAAGCTTGGCTTGGCAAGCCTGTGTGCGGCATGCTTGGTTTCCCGTTGCAAGGTGGTTGCTATAGCTCGATGCGATCCACTGATCTCAATGAATTACTTGAAGTACCCAAAGGTGTTCACTTAGCTCAAGCAGCGGCGCTGCCGTTGGCTGGTTTAACTGCTCATCAGGCGGTGTTTGAGCATGGCCAAGCACAATCTGGTGAGCGAGTTGTGATCTTAGGGGCGTCAGGTGGCGTTGGCCATATTGCCGTGCAACTAGCTGTTGCCGCAGGTTGTGAAGTGATTGCTGTGGCTTCTGCGCGACGAAAACCATTACTGCAACGGCTCGGTGCTGCTCAGATCTATGACTACAATAGCAACTGGTTAGCGGACGTAAGTGCTTGCGCAGATTTGCTGTTGGACTTTGCCGGTGGTGATTTTGGTAAGGCTGCACTGGCCAGCGTCAAATCGAAAGGCCGAGTGGTGACCTTGCCAACTGTTACCGCAGATTCGGTCAAGCAAGCTGCCTGCGAAGCTGATTTAGACGCGACCGGGATGCTGGTTCATCAAGACGTTGATGCATTACAACACTTGTTACAACTTGTTGCTGCTCAAAAACTTACCATTGAAGTCGAGTCTTGCTACCCTGCGGGATCTGTTGCCGATGCACATCAACATCTCGAACAAGGACATGTTTGTGGCAAGTTGGTGCTCAATTGGTGTCAGTAACGCCTGCGGATTTCGGCCCAAAGCCGCTGGTGCTCCGGTTCAATAAGGACATTAGATGATTAGAAAACTAATAATAACGCTGTCGCTGATCACTTTAATTAGTTGTTCAGTGGCTGATCGTGCGCCAACAACTCCAAATGGCGTTAACTGGGTAGAAAGCCACTCACCAAAACAAGGTGAGTTAGGCATTAGTTACGACAAATTTACCCTCGACAACGGTCTGACGGTGATCCTGCATCAGGATGATTCCGATCCGCTGGTGCACGTTAATGTCACTTATCATGTTGGCTCTGCGCGAGAAGAGCCGGGCATGTCAGGTTTTGCTCACTTTTTTGAGCACATGATGTTCCAAGGTTCTGTCCATGCGCCAAACGATCTGCATACCAAGCTTGTCGATGCCATGGGCGGCGATTTGAACGGCGGCACCAATAGCGATACCACTAAATACTACAACACCGTCCCAGCCAATGAATTGGAAAAGATTCTGTGGCTCGAAGCGGACCGGATGGCATTCGTGTTGCCCGCCGTTACTCAGGAAAAATTTGAAGTTCAGCGCGCTACGGTTAAGAACGAACGCGCACAACGCTATGATAATGCGCCCTATGGTCTTGTTTGGGAAACCACTGGACGGGCGTTATACAATCCAGAACACCCTTACTCATGGCCAACCATTGGCTATGTCGACGATTTAAACCGAGTGACGCTCAATGATTTGAAAGCCTTTTTCCTGCGCTGGTATGGGCCAAATAACGCGACCTTGGTGATTGCTGGTGATTTTGATAAGCAGCAGACTCTGGCTTGGGTCAATAAGTACTTTGGCGATATTCCGACCGGCCCGACCGTTGAAAAAGATGATAAACAGCTCGTTTCACTGGATGCTGATCGTTACGTCACCTTACCCGATAATATTCACCTTCCTTTGTTGCAGCTGACATTTCCAACGGTTTATGTCCAGCACGCCGATGAAGCGCCATTGGACTTCTTATCGCAAATCATCGGTGACGGCAAAACCAGCCTGTTGTACGAAGCGTTAGTCAAAAGTGGCATTGCGGTGCAGGTAGGCGCATCACACCCGTGTCAGGAATTAGCTTGTACCTTCAGCATATACGCTGTCGTTAATCCTGCGTCAGGGCGAACCTTGGCCGATGTTGAGGCGATTATTCGAGACACCCTAGCGCAATGGCAACAGCAGCCGGTTGATGCCGCGACATTGGAAAAGTTCCAACGCATGTTTAAAGCTGGCACCATCTTCGGCTTGGAGCGGGTGGCGGGCAAAGCTAGCCAGTTAGCCTCGGGCGAAACCTTCTTCGGCCGGCCTGATAACATTGCTTATGACTTGGCGCGCTATGGTGCAGTGACCGAAGCGGATATTAAACGGGTCTATCAGCAGTATATTGCCAGCCAGCACGCGGTGGTGTTGAGTGTGGTGCCACATGGCGCTGAAGCAATGGCAGCGAAAGAAGCCAATTATCAATTGCCAGAACCGCAAGGCCCACAACCAGAGCAATTGGTGACGACAGATGTTGTGGCGCCAGCTGTTAACAGCGAATTCGATCGTTTTATTGCCCCTGACACCGGGGCTGCTATCAGTATTGCTATGCCGAAGTCTTGGCAATTTGCCTTGAACAATGGCATTCCGGTAAAGGGTATTTCAACCAATGAGATCCCAACAGTATCGGTGTTGCTGACCATTGAGGGCGGGCCGCTGCTTGACCCTGCCGGTAAGGAAGGGGTTGCGGCACTGACTGCTTCGATGATGAATGAGTCGACTCAAATCAGATCATCAGAGCAATTGGCCGATGCTATCGAGAGCCTTGGCAGTCGAGTGTCATTTAGCTCAGGGGGGCGCTCGACTCAGGTATCAGTCACCAGTTTGGTAGAATTCTTGCCACAAACGATGGCTTTAGTCGAAGAAATGCTGACAAAACCGGGCTTTAAAGAAAGTGATTTTGGCCGCTTGAAGCAGCAAACCTTGCAGTTCTTACATCATGCCAGTAAAGACCCTAAGTCCATTGCTGGCAATACCAAGCGGCAATTGCTGTGGGGCAAGGGTACTCGCTTAGGTGTTGCCGACGGCGGAACTTTAGCATCAGTTGAAAGCATTACGCTTGATGATATCAAAGCCTTCTACCACAGCAATTACTCCAGTGCGATGGCCAAAGCTGTGGTTGTAGGGCAAGTCAGCGAGGCAGATGCTCAACAATCATTGCAATGGTTGCAATCCTGGTCTGGCGACCCCATAACACTTCCTGACGCCACCCCTGGAGTGTCTGACTATCAAGGACAAATTGTTCTAGTCGACCACCCTGAAGCAGCACAAGCGGTGATGATTGTTGGTCGGACCGCGCCCGCATTTGATGCGACTGGCACCCAATTTAAGCTTGGGTTAGCGAATTACCCGCTAGGCGCTAGCTTTACTAGCCGGGCTAACCAGTTGCTCCGAGAGCAGAAAGGCTACACTTATGGCGCTTTTTCGCGATTCGCTGGTGGTAAGCAGCAAGGCAACTTCAGCTTGTCTGCCGATTTATTGCAACAAGCGACCGGTGATGCGGTCAATGACACGCTAGAGTTGCTGACAGCATATGCTGAACAAGGCCCGACTGCGCAAGAGGTTGAAACCATGCGAAGTGCGGTGACTCAAGGTGAAGCTTTAGTCTATGAGTCCGCAGGCCAAAAGGCGTCCTTACTGAGGCGCATCCAGCAGTTCAATTTGGCTGATGATTTTCCCGCTCAGCAGCAGCAAATCATTGCTTCTATTGAGCAGCAAGAATTGCGGCAACTGGCGCAACAATGGTTGGATCCGAAAACCATGTGGGTTTTGATTGTCGCCAATGCCGATAGCGTAAAAGCTGATTTGGAAGCCATTGAAGGGTGGACAGTGACCACCTGGACGCCATAACAACAAATGATAAAGTCCGCAGGTCCAATAGCCTGCGGTCATTACTTAACTAGGATAAAAAGTTGAGCGATATTCTCTCCCAGCGATTGGAACAACTGGCCCAAAGCGACGTTACTCAGACCTTGCAGGCGATTCGCCGAGGTATCGAAAAAGAAAGCTTGCGTATTGATGAGGACGGTGTGCTATCGCAGCAATCGCACCCCGCCGCACTTGGCTCGGCATTAACTCATCCTGCCATTACTACGGATTACTCCGAGGCTCTGGTCGAGTTCATCACTCCGGTCAGCGACAGCATTGATGACAGTTTGGCATCATTGGCTGATGCTCATAAATTTGCCTTCGGCAAAATGAATGGTGAACAATTCTGGCCAATGAGTATGCCTTGCTATGTTGAGGACGAGAGTCAAATTCCGGTGGCTCAGTATGGCTCGTCAAACATTGCTCAGATGAAGACCATTTACCGCAAAGGGTTGCACATGCGCTATGGCAGCATGATGCAAATCATTGCTGGTGTGCACTACAACTTCTCGATGCCTGAAGCATTTTGGCCGGTGTGGCAGGATATTCTCGGTCAGCAAGATGCAGATCTTGGTGAGTTTCGCTCTGAGCACTACATGGGTTTGCTGCGCAATTACTATCGTTACGCATGGGTGATCCCGTTCTTATTTGGCGCATCGCCAGCTTTGTGTGGTTCGTTCATACAAGGGCGAGAGCACAATTTGCCTTTTGAGAAGTTAGGTAAAGGCACTTTGTATTTGCCTTACGCTACTAGTCTGCGCATGAGTGATCTGGGCTACACCAATAGTGCCCAATCGCAATTGTATGTTTGCCATAACTCTCTGAAAGATTACGTTGGTTGTTTGCAAAGCGCCATTTCAACACCGTCAGATGACTTTGCCAAAATGGGCATTAAGGACGCTGATGGCAATTATTTGCAGCTCAATGCCAATGTCCTGCAAATCGAAAATGAGCTTTACTCTCCGATCCGTCCGAAGCGAGTTGCTCAATCGGGCGAAACACCAACTCAGGCGCTTCGCCGCGCGGGTGTCGAGTACGTTGAAGTGCGCTCGCTTGACGTCAATCCATTCTCCCCTGTTGGGGTCGATAAGCTAACCATTGCCTTTATCGATCTGTTGCTGTGTTTGTGCTTGTTTGAAGAAAGTGGCCCTCGCGATCCTGAAGATCAACAGCGTGCTCGTGACAACATGATTAAGGTGATTGAAGAGGGGCGTAAGCCTGGTTTGATGTTAGAGCGGCGTAATGGCCCGGTTAGTCTGCGCCAATGGGGCGAAGATATCGTGGAGCAGCTCAAGCCCATTGCTAAACTGCTTGATCAAGGACAGCGCCATAATACTTATCAGCAAGCACTGGCAGCGCAATTACGTCGCTTCCAGCAGCCAGAGTTAACAACGTCAGGCCGTTTGATTGAACAATTGGTCAAATCGAATATGGACAATGGCCAATTTGGTTTGCATTTGGCGTCACAATACAAGAAGTTACTGACTAGTGTGCCGTATCAGCAAAGTGATGATAGCTATTGGCAAAACTTGGCAGCTCAATCGTTGCAACAGCAGAGTGACATGGAGCAGCAAACTCAGCCAAGTTTGGATGACTTTTTAGCCGATTACTTTGCCAGAAATGGCCAACCTTTTTCTCTGTAAGTGGTCTTTGGGCAAATTTTAGATAAAAAAAAGAGTCGCTGTTGTCAGCGACTCCCACATACCCAGGGGAAAATGAAAGGGATATAAAGATGAACAATGCGATAAATTCCGTTCACTAAATAAGACCGGAGGTGTCGCTGAAAGTTCAGATAATTTTGATTTTTTTTCCAAATTTTTTCGGAGTGCGCTGAGGGAATGAAAAAAAACAAGTTAAAACAAGTTGTTGTGACAATATGTTTGTTGTCGATGACGGCCTGTTCGACCACGCCTCCGGCTAATCCAGATAACCTTTGCGATATTTTCCGCGAAAAAGATGATTGGTACGACGATGCTGTCTCGATGAATGAAAAGTGGGGTGTCCCCATTCAGATTCCGATGGCCATGATGTATCAGGAATCGAGTTTCCGCCATGATGCGCTGCCGCCTCGTGACTATATTTTCTTCGGTTTAATCCCCTGGGGGCGAGTGAGCAGTGCCTATGGTTACTCACAGGCCAAAACCATGACTTGGAAAGATTATATTCGTGAAACAGGCAACTCTGGCGCCGATCGCGACGATTTTGGCGATGCCATTGATTTTATGGGCTGGTTTATCACCAAAACCCATAAGATTAACGGTGTCTCGCGCTGGGATGCTTACGGCCAGTACCTCAACTACCACGAAGGTTGGGGGGGCTATCGACGCAAAACCTACAACGCTAAACCTTGGCTGAAAAAGGTTGCTAAAAAGGTCGAGCAACGCGCTAGCAAATACGGTACTCAATATCGTAAATGCAAAGATGAGCTTGAGGGAGGCTTCTTCGACTGGTTGTTCTAACTTGCTGAGTCGAAGATTGCTACCTCACTATTTTGACAACAGTCGCTTTTTGCTCGGGCGGGTGAGCATTCTAACCTGTTTCACCATGTTGTCAGCGACCTCTAGGATTTCAATGGTGTAATCGCCAATTCGCAAGCTAATGTGTGAATCGGGAATATCCTCGAGGTATTCCAAGATCAAGCCATTGAGAGTCTTCGGCCCGTCTGTTGGTAGGGTCCAATTGAGCTCTTTGTTGAGATCGCGAATGTTGGCTGTGGCATCCACCAAATAACTGCCGTCTTCTTGTTTTTCGATTTCTTCACTCGGCGCCATGTTTACCGTGGTCGTGAAGTCGCCGACGATCTCTTCAAGAATGTCTTCCAAGGTCACTAACCCTTGAATATCGCCATATTCGTCAACGACCAAGCCAATGCGTTCTTTGTTACGCTGAAACTTCAGCAGTTGCACATTGAGCGGTGTACCCTCGGGAATGTAATACAGTGGCCGGACCGCGCGCAGCATGGATTCTTTTTCAAATTCGCCTTTAGCTAATAGACGCAAGGCATCACGGCTGTGAACGAAGCCAACGGCATCATCTACGGTATCTCGATAAAGCAGGACCTTGGTGTGCGAGGTTGATATCAGTTGCCGAGACAGCACTTTCCATTCTTCGTTAACGTCAAAGCCGATGATTTCACTGCGAGGCACCATAATGTCCTCAACCGTGACTTTCTCTAAATCCAGAATCGACAACAGCATGTCTTGGTGGCGTCGAGGAATCATTTTGCCTGCATCGTGAACCACAGAGCGCAATTCCTCTGAACTTAAGTGTTCATCATTGTCGTCACTGGTCTTGATTCCGAACAAACGTAATAAGCCATTAGAAAGGAAGTTAACCAGCCATACCGCTGGGTAAAACAGCACCATCAGCGGCTTCAGTAACACCGACATTGGGAAAGCCACTCGTTCAGGATACAAAGCGGCGAATGTTTTTGGAGTGACTTCGGCAAAAATCAGCAGGAAAAATGTCAGGCCAAAGGTCGCCACGGCGATGCCATAATCGCCAAATATCCTCAAGCTCAACACGGTAGCGATAGATGAGGCAAGAATGTTGACTAGGTTGTTGCCGATAAGGATCAAGCCAAGCAGCCGATCGGGCCGCTCAAGCATACCTAATACCCGACGCGCTGCTTTGTGTTTTTGTTTGGCGTGGTGCCTTAACCGATAACGGTTAATGGACATCATCCCGGTTTCCGAGCTGGAAAACATTGCTGAAATAATGATGAGTCCAAAAAGAGCCCAGAGCAGGGCGCCGTTTGATATGTCGTCCAAAAACGAAAATCCTTTGTGACGGGTGAACTCGCATTGAGCCGTATTCGGCGGCCCAATGTCAAGCCCGCTAACTAGACAGTAACACTTCTTTAATAAAACGACTGCCGAAATAAGCCAGCGTTAAAACCGAAGCTGAGACGATACTAAATATAGCCATACGTTTGGCTGACATGCCAACACGCCAGTCGACCCACAGCACAAAAGCGTATATCAACCAAGCAATGATGGTTAAGATCGCTTTGTGGCCCTGACCATGGCCAAAGAAGCCTTCAAGAAAGTACCAACCGATAGCAATGCTGGCTGTGAGCAGCAAAAAGCCGATCCGTAACAGCAGGCTAAGCTGGCGATTGACCACCATGAGTGGCGGCAGACCCGATAGTGGGCCGTGATGCTTTAAGCGATGATCAATTAACCAGACTTGGACTGCCATTAGTGCCGCAATGAACATGCAGCAGTAAGACAAGACGGCCAATGACACATGAATCGCTAGCCCTGTCATACCAACAAAATTGGTGAAGTAATGACCCGAGTCGGTCATTGCTGGGGTGATCACCACAGCGCACAACAAATAAACTGGTGGTAGCAGTAGCAAGGACTTAAGGCTCTGATGGGCCAAGGTCAAGATTGCCGCAACGAGCAGTAGAACCAATGAGGCAACGTTGGGCAGGCTAAAATCGAGCACGCCGCCTACCGCAAACACCTGCCAACCGATCAACCCTGAATGAAGAAGCAGTGCTGGCGCTGCCAGTAAGATTGGCGATAGCGCTTTTTTACTTGGCCGAATCCACTGTTGCCACAAAATGGCTGCTATGGCCAAGTACAACAAGATAGCGATAAGTGCCAATTGAGACATTTGCATCATGCGTTAGTGAGCTCCTGAGGGGCGGTTGATTAGGCCAAAAGCCCAGTCTCGAATAGGTTTAATGGCTGCTGCGACTAATATGGCTAGCGTTGATGCACTCAGCCAAAGTGGTATCCAGTCGGTGTGCTGATGACCATCGGCAATCAATACTTGCTGCTGCTCTAACAATAAATCCAAAGCGACGCCGCTCAACAATGCCATAGCCATCACTGAAACGATATATTTGATCATGATGCTAAGGCCCAATTCATTACGGAGTACCGCGATAGTCGACATATTGGTGGCTGGGCCAGCCAGCAGGAAGACCAACACTGTGCCGGGGGAAACTCCCGCTAGCATCAGACCGGCGGCAATGGGCGTTGAAGCACTGGCACAGATATACATAGGAATGCCAATGACCAACATGACAAACTTGGCGACCCAGCCGCTGCCCCAAGAGGCGAGCCACTCCGTTGGTACGAAGGTTTGTACCGCTGCCGCCACGATAAGCCCAGCCAGTAGCCACCAAACGATGTCTTGGTAAAGTTTGCCAAAGGCAAACTGCACGCCAGCGATCACATCGGCGCCTTGTGAAGCCTTGGCGTTTGACTTGGTTTCACAGCAAGAGCTTACCGGCGGGCTTTTTGGTTTCGGTGCACAGCAGGAATCGGCAGTATCTTGTGGTGTTTTTGAGCTGCAACAGGATGTGGTTTGTGGTTCGACTTTTTCAGGTTTACTGCAACATGATGTTGATGCTTGGCCGGCTGACTTGGAGTCTTGGCAAGACGTTGAGCTGGAGCGTTCGGATGCATTGACCCATAAGCCAGCCGTCAGGGCTGTTGCAATGGCCGCGATCGGCCTAACGATGGCCATAAAAGGCCCCATCATGGCATAGGTTAGCGAAATAGAATCGACACCGGTTTCTGGCGTCGATACCAGAAACGACACGGTGGAACCTTTACTCGCACCGCTGCGGCGGATCCCCAAAGCAACCGGGATTACACTGCAAGAACATAAGGGCATGGGCGCACCGAGTAATGCCGCTTTGACGACTGGCTTACTGCCAGAACCACTGAGCTGGCGTTTGACCCAAGATTCCGGTAGCCAGGCTTTGATTAGGCCAGCAATGATCAAACCGAATAATAGATACGGCGCTGCCTCTAAGCTCAGATCGATTAAGTGATTGAAAAACGTCATTGTTAACTCCGCGCGCAGAAACAAGAGTATAACCTCAAGCGGTGTCGAAATTAACCCGCAGCTTGATCCGGAGATTGATCATCCCAATCTCAATGAAATCGCGTATAATCGCCTGCTCCGAATAATCCGAGATCCGGTACTCAATATGTTTGACAACCTGACCGAGCGTTTATCGCAAACACTCAAAAATGTAACAGGCCGTGGTCGCCTGACGGAAGACAACATCAAGCAAACCCTGCGTGAAGTGCGTATGGCTTTGCTCGAAGCTGATGTGGCTTTGCCGGTGGTGAAAGATTTCGTCAACCGTGTGAAAGAACGCGCTGTTGGTCAGGAAGTGTCGAAAAACCTGAATCCCGGCCAAGCTTTTATCAAGATCGTCCGTGATGAACTTGAAGCGACCATGGGCGAGCAGAATGAAGACCTCAATCTGCGCGCGCAGCCGCCAGCAATTATTTTAATGGCTGGTTTGCAAGGTGCCGGTAAAACCACCAGTGTTGGTAAACTTGGCCGTTTTCTTAAAGAGCGGCAGAAAAAATCAGTGTTGGTGGTATCTGCTGACGTCTACCGTCCTGCTGCAATCAAGCAGTTGGAGACTGTCGCCGGCGAAGTTGGTGTTGAGTTCTTTCCATCGTCGACCGATCAAAAGCCAGTTGATATTGCCAATGCTGCGATTGAACATGCGCGAAAGCAGTTTATTGACGTCGTGTTGGTGGATACTGCCGGCCGCTTGCATGTCGATGAAGACATGATGGGCGAAATTAAAGATCTCCATGCCACCATCGATCCGGTCGAAACACTATTCGTGGTGGATGCCATGACTGGTCAGGATGCAGCTAACACCGCTAAGGCATTTAATGATGCCTTGCCTTTGACGGGTGTCATCCTGACAAAAACCGATGGTGATGCCCGTGGCGGTGCAGCGTTGTCGGTGCGCCACATCACCGGTAAGCCAATCAAATTCCTTGGTGTCGGCGAAAAATTAGATGCCCTCGAACCGTTTTACCCAGATCGCGTCGCGTCACGCATCTTGGGTATGGGCGATGTACTGTCGTTAATCGAAGAAATCGATCAAAAAGTCGACAAAGACCAAGCGGCCAAGATGGCAGCGAAGCTGCAAAAAGGTAAAGGCTTTGATTTGGAAGACTTCCGCGACCAGTTGGCGCAAATGCGCAACATGGGCGGCATGATGGGCTTGATGGACAAAATGCCTGGTATGGGCGGTATGTCTGAGCAAATCAAAGACAAGATGAGTGACAAAATGACCGTTCATATGGAGGCCATCATTAATTCAATGACTCCGGCTGAGCGTCAGCGCCCAGATATCATCAAAGGTTCGCGCAAGCGTCGGATTGCCGCAGGTTGTGGCCTGCAAATTCAGGACGTCAACAAATTGCTGAAGCAATTTAATCAAATGCAAAAAATGATGAAAAAAATGTCGGGCAAAGGCGGCATGAAGAAAATGATGCGCGGCATGCAGGGGATGTTACCGCCGGGCATGGGCGGTGGTATGGGCGGCCCAGGCGGCTTCCCACCGCGTTAAAAACAAGTCATCAGGACAAAAGGAGCTGTATTCAGCTCCTTTTTTGTGGCCGCTGTTCAGCTCATCTGACTAGCTGGGTTTTAAAACTAGACTAAGCTCACATTTATTGATGTGTCTAAAACACAATAGAGAGTGCCTGTGTGACTTGGTTAGGTTTTATCCATTTAGCGTTTGCAACCGTAGCTCTGGTTCTTGGGGTGATGCTTTTTCGGCAAGCAAAAGGCGGCAAAGTTCACCGCTCAACGGGCTACTTGTATTCGCTGGCATTGCTAATATTGAATGTCAGTGCGCTTGGTATATACAGTGATTCACAAACTGCTGGACCCTTTCATGTACTGGCTTTTGTCAGCCTTGCAACCTTGTTTTGCGCGCTAACCACAGTATTTGTCCGTCGCCCAAGAAGCTCTTGGCTGCGATTGCATGCTTACTTTATGTGTTGGTCCTACGTTGGTCTGGTTAGCGCGGGCTGCGGCCAAATCATCGCCATGTTACAGATGGAACCGATGACAATTGGTTTAGTGTCTGCGTCAATTGTGGCGCTCGGAGGAGTGATTATTCACTTCCAGTTACCGAATGCCCTCAATGCGATTTCTTTTGCCAAGTAACTGATTGGAGATATTCACACTGTCAATCTCTGTGAGCTTCAATGCGTCATTAGTGATAGTATCCTAACTCCCTGTTTTAATAGTCTTATTGCTGCATAGTTTAGGAATAAACCATGTCCACTTCGTTGCGCCAACAATTACAAAACAAGATTGATCAGAAAACTAAGCCATTGGGCTCACTGGGCAAACTCGAACAAGTAGCCCTGCAAATTGGCTTGATTCAGCAATCGCTGACACCTTCGGCCGAGAATGCCAAAGCGTTTATTTTTGGCGCCGATCATGGCGTATGCGACGAGGGCGTCAGCCTGTTTCCGCAGCAAGTTACCAGTCAAATGCTGGCCAACTTCGCTGCAGGAGGCGCTGCGATGAATGTTTTTTGCCGCAGCAATGGCATTGACTTAGAACTCTACAATATGGGCATTGTCGATACAGACGCCCGCTGGCCCGGGGTTCATCATTGCTCGGTCGCTGCTGGTACCAACAATATGCGCCATGGCCCGGCGATGACTCAAACGCAATGCCAACAGGCACTGTTAGTCGGTCGAGAGGCTGCCCAGCGAGCCGCAGCACAAGGGCATCAGATCATCATCATTGGCGAAATGGGGATCGGCAATACCACTGCTGCATCGGCTTTGCTCAGTGCATTGACCGGATTGGATTCAAAGACTGCATGTGGCCCGGGCACTGGCGTTGGCGCCGATGTCATTGCGCTCAAAGCGCAAGTGGTAGCAGATGCAGTGTCGCGTTGTCAGGGGCTATCGGCAGCGCAGATTTTGGCGCAAGTCGGAGGCTTTGAAATTGCCGCTATGGCTGGCGTACTGCTGGAAGCAAAACACCATCAATTAACCGTTTTGGTTGATGGCTTTATCGCCTCGGCTGCGGCACTCGTCGCTGAGTACATGGAACCGAATAGCAAATCAAACTGGCTGTTTTCCCACGCATCGGCCGAGCCTGCGCACAGTGCGATGTTGCAAGCATTGGACGCCGAAGCGCTAATCGATCTGAAATTGCGTTTAGGAGAAGGAACCGGCAGCGCTTTGGCCTACCCTTTGGTTAAATGCGCGGTAGCAATGCTCAATGAAATGGCCAGTTTTGCCGATGCTGGAGTTAGCTCGGCATGATCCATGATGTGTTTTTAGCCCTAGGGTTCTTCACCCGCTTGCCAGTGCCTGCCCATCCAAACTTTTCCGAACAGGCATTAAGACGCTCAGCAGTTTACTTTCCTTTGGTGGGCTTGATCGTTGCGGGTTTGATGGCAATGGTTTACTTGCTAGCGAATAGCTGGTGGCCTGCGGAAATTGCGGTGCTCCTGACGATGGCTGCTGGTTTTTGTATTACCGGTGGTTTTCATGAAGATGGCTGGGCGGACACTATGGATGGTCTTGGCGGCGCCTTTGAACGTGATAAGAAACTCGCCATCATGACCGATTCTCGCTTGGGGACCTATGGCAGTTTGGCCTTGTGGGCCATGCTGACACTGAAAGCGGTTTTGTTGGTCGATTTATTGCCGCAAGTCGGCGTGATAGTTTTATTTGTCGGTCACTCGCTGAGTCGGTGGGCGGCAATGGCTGCGATGATCTGGCTGCCCTATGTCAGAGCAGGTCAGTCCAAAGCCAAACCTGTGGTACAACAGCTATCTTATGGCCGTTGGTTACTTGCAGCCTTGTTTGTGGCGTTACCTTTCTATTGGCTGACAATTGAAGAAAGCATGGCTGTGTTAGCCAGTGCGGCACTGGTTTCACTGTGCTGGATACTGTTTCTCAAACGCCAGCTTGGGGGTTATACCGGTGATACCTTAGGCGCTCAGCAGCAGTTGGTTGAGTTAGCTGTTTTGCTTGCTTGGTTGGCGCTTTAGGATGGCGCTTTATGTTGTAAGACATGATGAAACTGAGTTGACTGGATGCTGTTATGGCCAAACCGACTGCAATGCCAAAGTGCCTTATGAGCAAACTGCTCTGAGACTTCAAGCTGCTTTACCGCAACAACCCGCTGTGGTTGTTTCTAGTCCGCTTCAACGTTGCCGCAAGCTAGCTGAAACAAGCTATAACAAGGTCCCTGTCATCATTGAAGCGGCGATTGCAGAAGTTAATTTTGGTGATTGGGAAGGCCAGGGCTGGAACGATATCAATCGTGCCGAGCTTGATCGCTGGGCGAAAACACCAACCCAGTTCCAATTTCCCAATGGCGAGTCGCTTGAACAGTTTCGTATGCGGGTAGAAGGTTATTATCATCAACTGTGGCGCAAGTTCGACAAGCAAAATGTCGTCGTGTTTACCCACGCAGGCGTGATTCGGCTGTGGCTGGCGCTTGCCGCTAACAAGTCTTGGGAAACCATGCTCAGTTGCTCGGTGCCTTATGCCAGTGTTTGGTGTTTTGAAGCGGCAACAGAGCTTTCTAAGGCGTCATACCAACAAATCATTAAGTGAATGAAGAAGAGCTACAGCAGCAAATCGCCAGCAATGGCGTTGAACTCACTGGCTGCTCGCTTCAGCGAGTCGGCAGTCAATTGTTCAACGCCATAGACATCCACTCGTTTGCCTTTGCTCGTTAAGTGCGTCACCAGCAAGTCAAAATCACCGTCGCCCGATACCAGAATGACTTCGTCAACCTGTGCGGCATATTCCATTGCATCAATAGTGATACCGACATCCCAGTCGCCCTTGGCCGAGCCGTCTGAGCGCTGAATAAAGGGTTTTAGTTTTACCTCAAAACCAATGGCGCGAAGAATGTTCTGAAACTCTCGCTGTTTTTGGTCGCCGCGATCGATGGCATAAGCGATCGCTTTGCTAACTCGCTTGCCTTCTGTTGCCCGAGCCCAAAATTGGTTGTAATCAAAGTTACGGCCGTGAGCCTGACGGGTGGTGTAGTAGACATTTTGGACGTCGACTAGGATTAGAATTGATTTCATAACTAGAGTTTTGGCCGGTCAATGGCTTGCATTCTAACTTGTTTCGATTAAGGTGCGAGCGCTTATTAATTGATGCCTTAAAGGAGAACGACGATGGCAAAGCGAATCCACTACCGCTTTAAAGGTCAGGATAAAACAATCGCATTCGCTCAGGATCGCTTTAATACCATGTTTGAAGCCATCGCTGCTGAAGAAGGGGTTGATTTGACCAGCTACTTGAGAATGGAGCAGCAAGTTGAAATGGTCTCCAAAAACAACAAGGCAGTTCGCGACTTTCGTGACAAAGAATTTGCCCGCATGGGATTCAGCAACATTCGTTTCGTTAAGGATTAATTACGTCGCTGAAATGGTGGTCGGTAACAGGTAGCGGAGCCCATTACTGGGCTCACTTGTTAGATGGCGTTGTGCTTTGTTTGAACAGCCCAGAACAAATGTTTAATCAAACACTCGGCTGTTACCATTGCTGTCATCGAAATTGTTGAGGTAGTCCCAAATTGTTTGATTCACGGTGTCATAGTGTTGCGCGACCAAGGCATGTACAGAGCTCGGAATTTCCCAATCAGCTGGTGCCATGTCGTTGTACATGGCCATGTAAGTGATCATCCCAGCTAAGAAGTAGATGGTTGCTCTACCATGGGGGGAATCGTCTTCGTATAAGTCATCAAACGGAATGCCAGACAAAGCTGTGTCAGTCAGCAAGTGACTGATGATTGGACCCACAGGAATCATTTTGACCTTTGCATCAGGGCGCAACGCTCGGATTTGATCGTGGTAGTCCAACCACCAACGGTGAAAGCCGCCGGCCTGCTCATTGATGGTTTCGGCATGGTACTGAGCCAAAGCGTCGGCCGATGGTGGCAGTTGGTCATTAACAAGAACAGATGACATATCTTGCCAGTTTTCATAGAGGTAAATGTCAACGCCAGGCTCTAGCGCCAAGGTCTGATCGATGATGGCCAGAGTTGCATCCATCGGAGATGAATTATCTGGATTGTCACCGTCATATGGCACATCTGGCGCCTGATATTGAATGAAGTTGGCCGCAGTAAACAGAATTGAGTCGAAATCGACTTCCTCAAAACTTAGCCCTGAGTCGTCATCCCAAGCCATATTGCCGCCGTCAAAACCCCATTGGGCAATGGGCGGAAAACTGGCGTGATTTCGCAGAAAGCCATATTGACCAGAGAATGAAAACTCAGTGGCGTCGGCATTGGCTATCTGGCCCATCCAATAAGGCACAGTGGTGTTTGGATGAAAGTCAGCGGGTTGGTGATAGATCAGGCTGTGGCCAAACATAAAGGTTTTTCGGCTTGATTGCGGAGTTGCATCAGGCGGCTCTACTGGTTCAACAATTGGTGGCTCAGGCTCAGGCTCAGGCTCAGGCTCAGGCTCAGGAGCTGGTGGCTCTGTTGGTATCTCATCCGCAAGTCGATAAGTTTCTAGCGCTGAGAGTAATGCGCGCTTTTTCGGAGCCGCCGACAGCGGCTGGTTGTAGTACTCGGATGTACCCCAAGCTCCCCAGCGACTCTCTGCAGTGCCTAAGTGGCTAAATACCGCAAACACGCTGCCGCCTTCATCAAACCATTGCTGATAGTAATGATTATAAATCGCTTCCATCACCTCATGGCGTTGGAATGCGGCGAGTTTATTCATTAATTCAGAGTCATCACAAAAATGACTACCACAAAGGAAATGCTGACCTCCTTCGTAAGCAATCAGCTCCAGCCCATACTGCTCGGCCAAGACTTTGTGCTCGCGAATGCCACCCAATACTTCGTCAGATTCGATGAGACTGATTGCATGCTCTTTTAGAGCATCAAAACTGCTGTCGACCCAAAAATCCCGTACCTCTTGACTGGCAATATGTTCGCCGCCGAAGTAAGGCGCGATTGCCAAGGCATCAAAAGTTTCACCAGTGGGGTTAATGGTTGAATCGTTCAATGCTTCTAGCGACTGTTGAGTACGCCAACTCCAAGAACCCTGACCAGCAAGGACCGAAATGACTCGATGACTATCTTCTGCAAATACGTCGCGGAAAATGCGCACCATTTCTAGCGTGCGTTTGGTTTGATATCGGCGTGACGATATTTCGCCGTCGCATTGACCGGGATTATCTTCTAACTCGACCCGGCTGGTTTCATCGGCACATGCAACTTCTGCTAACCATTGCGTTTGAGCAAACAGCCAATTCCACAGTTCGTTGGAGTACTCCAACAATACGTAGGTGTCGTCCGGTAAGTTGTCATAAACAAGTTCGGCATAGCTTTGAACATAAGCATCTGATGCTTGATGGGGCAAGGTGAGCCAGACATGTGTGCCAAGGTGCTCAACCAAATCCATCAACACTCCTGGAGGATGGCCGGCAAAGTGTGTGGTATCACAGGCATTGGCCGGGCAATCGTTCCAGCTGTAGTAATCCAATGGTGGAATATGCTCAGGCTGTGATGCTGCGTTGCCATTAGTGAACATCATATCCATCAACCGAATCACCGACACAGCGCCTAGGTCGGACTTAAGCTGTTCGTTAAAAGGTTGTTGTCGATAGCTGTCTACATCATCTTCATGAACAATGACGATGTCGTGGATTGGATTGCTCTGCTCAGATTCCAACAGGATCAGCACAATGGCATGATCAGCATTGGGATCCGAACCAAAGTCATAAACCTTGTGGCCAGATGACTCGCTAATCAGTTGTGCACCATTTAGCTCAAATCGGCCTGTACCCTGATAAAACACATGATAGATACCAAGGTTACGACTGGCGCTATGGGAAACTGGCGTCAACACATGTTGCAGCAGGTTTGTTCCCGCCACAGCAAAAGGGACATGGGTAGGGTAGCCATCTGAACGTCTTGGAATTTGCTGAAAGTAAATATCGTTTTCCCAACGAGTACCATTGTCATCACTGGTACGCCAAGGATCGGCCGACTTCATCAGGTTTTTGTAGTACTTAGATGGGCTGTAATAAACCAGTCCGTTCAAGTTCATGCCGAGTAATGGCTTATCAAGGAACGCATTGAAGATTTTGTTACTGGTTGCTGAGACGGTGACAGCATCGGTAGGCTGTTGAGCTGGCGGTTCGTTTGGCTCTGGCTCAGCTGGTGGTTCCGCTGGATCTGGTTCTGTAGGGCTACCCGTTTCAGGGGGGGCGGGCTCGGCCGGAGCTGTTGGTTCAGGCGACGACGGAGAGTGAGATGAACCAGAGCCACAGGCACTGATTATCAGCAACATCGTCAACGTTAACAAAAGCCTCATAATCCAATCCTCTATGCAATGTCTAGATTTCCCTATTCGTCAGGGAGGCCTTGAGTTCAAAACATGACCTTTGAAATACAATTTATCATTCAGCAATGGAAGCAAAATTTCTGACAACGTGGCTATTATTTAACCTGGCAACAAAAAGTGCCAAGCAACTGTCGTTGGTCAATAAATAGTCGCTGATTGATGTAAGGTAGGGGGGCGATTGACTTACTTGAGAATACCCCCCAAGCCTTGCTCATTAACAAGGGGGGATGTCATAACGGCGCTACTCAGATTGCTGTTGATTGGCGGGTTCAGGTATCTCATCCTCCCGCTGTAAACGTTCTTCCTCTTCTTCCTGAGTTTCAATCACATCCTCATCAATGTGAATTACCTCATCGACGCTAAACATCATGCTCGCTGGTTGCGAGTAATTTGGAACATCGTCGTAGCTAAATACTGAATAGTATTTGGCAATATTGGCATTACCGAATGAGTCATAGGTGTAGTTATCTTTGCCACCATATAGTTTGACGCCGTCAAATGGTGAACGTGGCGGGTGGAAGCGATTGCGGACCACATAACAACCGACCAAATTGTCATCTGTCGGTGGGGTCCAGCTGAGCTTAACCTTGTTGCCTTCTATTTCGGCACGAAAATCGGTCGGTTGTGGCAGTGCTTGTTTGCGTCGTTCAATGAATTCAATCACTAATTTGGCTTGCTTGTCACTGCCTTGGGCATACCAGTCTATCAGCGCATTTTTTTCTTGTGATGGTGTTGTCGGGCGCAATACCAGAAATACATCCTTTCCATCAGCATGGCACTGCTCAAGCTGATTGCGGCAGTAACTGTCAAAGACAAAATGATGCTGGCTTTTCTCTTTTAATTGCGAATTGCTAACTTCATAGCCAATGAACTCGATCTGCTCCCGAGTGCGAACGCTCTGATAGTCGACATCTTCTAATTCAGCGAGCTCGATGGTAAAGCGAATGTCTTTATTGGTGGCCAGTTTGTTTTTCGCGCTTAGTTGCACATAAGCCGTGGTGATCACTGTTTTATCCGGCTCAGGTAAACCGGCCAGCGAGAAGGCTAAACCGCCGTAGACTTTGTCGCCTTGGTTATCGAAGCCGCTAGCGAGTTGCTCAGGCTTGACTCCTGCTCGGGCTATCGTGTTCATCGCAACGGGCAAGAAAGTCATGCTTTGTGGTTGCTTGGTGAAAATGAGTTGCAGACTGGGTCGATAGTGAATGCCACCACCAAAGCGACCATAACCGATATCAAATTGCATCATTTGTGAATCATGCCCTTGAGGCAGCTGGCTCGGGCCTTCGACGCGCAAAATTACCCGACCACCAACTATTTGTTGGGCCAGAATACGGCGCTCTACTTCGGTGAAATTCCAGCTGCTCCAAATGCCTTGGGTAAGCCGATCTGACTCGATGGCATTGCCCAAGGTTTGAAGCGGTACAGCATTGGCGATTTGCTCGTAGTTGGTGAGGTCAGTGATATCGGCCTCATCCAAGATTGATATTGACCACTCTCCGAAGCGCTCAATTTTGGCATTGACTCGATTCATCGGGTACAAGGCTAGCGACGCTTTGCGGAGCAATACATCGACAGGCAGGCTGCCAAACTGAAAAACCATGACGCCGTAGCAACAGCCCTTAGCGCGGCTAACGCCAACAAATAGCGAGTTGTGGCCAAAGTGCTCAGCATTTCGTTTCAGGGTTTTCTCGCCAACATAGCCAAGCTGCGCTTTTAGTGGGTAGGCCGTATGAGAAAACTCATCATGACCGAGCAGGGTTTTGAGTTGTAATTCTGGCGCCCAAGGAGACTTTACTTTACGCACCCTATCGACTGCCCGAATATTATAAAAATAGCGCTGGCCACTTTTTAATTGCACGTCGGTGTATTGCTGGGAGCGGGTAATGGCAACCAGGTTTTCATCGACGCAGGGACTTTTGCCGCGTTCAGAACGATGGATTTCGAAGTATAAATCTGGCTCGGTTTCGGCATCCCAACTGAGCGTGACTTCATTGGCGCCTATCGACTCGACGGTAAAGTTCGCGACTCGCTTAGGGGCGTGTTTGGAATAGTGAATTGCTGACTTTAGGGCGTAGAGCACTGCTGGAATATTCTCATCGACGCTCTGCGACATGTTCACCAAATAGTCGGGAATATTGCGGGTACCGACTTCAACTACGGTACCAATAATGCCTTTTGAGTAATAGTACTCTCGGCCGCTACCATGAATTAAATTAGTTGGCGGCTTGCCGCGATGGATGCCGTAACGTCGCCCTGTTACTCGTTCTATTTCTCGTGCCATGTTGGCACACAGCACATTCAGATCGGTACCTTCGATTTCGGCTTCATGGTTGAACTTATGGGCGGGGAAAAACACATTACCCTGCGAGTGATAATCCAAAGCGATAGTGATGTTGGGATGACGTTCAACAAAGCCTTTGATGGCTCTAGTTTCTGGCTCTGAAAACGGCGCTGGACCGCCATAGGTATTGGCACTGGTGTCATTACTGGCTTTAAAACGGACATCAAAATTGCGGTTGAGATCGACGCCAAATGTGCCATCACCATTGTCGCGCCGATTTTTGCGCCAAAATGAGAAGTGGTTGCGTGAATACTCAAAACCATCGGGGTTGAGACACGGCACCATATACAAGGTGTTGCGGCTTAAGGTATCAAGTAGCTGTGGATTGACCTTGTAGTTATCGATGACATACCTGACCAACGAGATTGCCAACTCGATTCCGATCCACTCTCTGGCGTGTATCGTGCCGGTGTATAGCAATGCCGGCTTCTCGTCAGCATAGGCAACATCTAACGACATGGTAACCATGATAATCGGCCGCCCTTCCCAAGTCTCACCAATGGTTTGCAAGCGCATTAGATGTGGATTTTCTCCCATCGCTTGCTTCAGGTAGTCAATAGTTTGTTGGTAAGAAATGTACTGTTGCTTCATAGGTGTTGTATCCGAATCTGTGCTCTTTCAACCATGTTTAGCGCGATCATTGGCCGTTGTTGATCAAGCCAAGCTAAGTTGAGTTTTCTGCCATTGCTCGATGATGCTATCGAGCTTCTTATGCTTAATGCTTTTTACTTGGGTCAGGCGCGTGGGATCTTCTTGCAACGCACGAATTAAACTGGCTCCTGAGAACACACCCAGTAACTGCTCGACGGTTTTCTCGCCAATGCCATTGACGCTCAGTAGAAAGTCACGAACTTGCTGATCGGATAAGGTTGCAAGCTCACTTTGATGTTCAACTGCGCCGCTGATTTCATTCGAGGCAGTAATGACGACGGCAACATCTTCACCAGCCTCAGCAATTAGGCTGTGGTTGGTTTTAACACCGGCCAACGGCTGGCGTCCAAAGCGGTCTTGAAAGTTCCAGTGTTCACTCGGCCATTCCTCAAATGACCGATATTGCACGCCTAGAATTGGATAACCCTGCGGGGTCAACTCATCGAACATTTCGCCGCAATCGGTTTGCGGGTAGATTTCGGCGCTGGAGCTGAATTGAATATGGCGCAGCGTACGCAGCACCTGAGAGGACATTTTGCCCAGCTCTTCCCAGTTATAGTCAGGAATATGCGGACGAGCGAGGCGGCCGTCGGACAGTTGCCAGCATAAGTACTGGCCTATCCAATCTCTGATGTAGGGAAAGGCGGCAAAGGCTGTAGCGCATTCAAGAATACGAAATTCGTTATCATGGCCCAAGGCGATGTCACATGCCCAGTACTCGGCGTTGGCTGCTCGTGAGGCTTCTACGGCAATATCTAGTGCCCGTTGCGGTACATTCTGATAGTCCATGCTGCCACCTTGAGAGGTGTTGGTGAGCCACTCTCCTTCAGGGGGGCGACGCCAGAATGCGCAAACCGGTTTATGGCCAACTAGCATGACACGAATATCTGCCTGCATTGGCACAAAATCTTGCACATAAATTGGCAAGTAGCGCTTGTTATCTAATAGTGCTTCGGCTTCTGAGTAACTGTCCACTTTATGAACGTAGTAGCCACCGTAATTGGAAGGACCATAACTACGTTTGATGATCTTGGGGTAAGTAGTTTGGCGCAGAAAAGTGTTGGCTTGCTCTCGGACGTAGAAAATCTCTGTCTTCGGTACTGGAAGTTGGTACTTGTGACAAAAGTGAGTGACGTTTTCTTTCGATTTATTGGCAAACTGAGCATCAAGTGACGGGACAAACCGGACGCCGGGAAGCTCACGAGCAATTTCGCGAAAGGTCTCATAAGCGGTGGCCGGGATATTGCCAATCAGAACATCAATTTTTTTCCGCTTCACTTCGTTGATAAAACGTTGCTTGTCGTTGCCCCAGCGATATGTGACATGTTCAATACGGTTCGGCCAGTGTTTAAAGTTAGAACGGTCGAAGAAGCGCAGGACGTGATTTAGGTACAGCAAGCCCAGTTTAGGTAAGGCAGTTTGCTCAGGCATAATGATACTCGTATTTGGCGGTAGCGCGTTGATGTTGGCGACGGTAGATTGGATCATGAACCAAGCGATCGATGAGCTCGACAATTAGCTCGATTTTGCGGTCATTGAAGTTGAGGCCGGCAGCTTCTTGTTCTGGTGTCGCAAATGCCGGTATGCCGTTTACTTCTAATACCACGTACTCTTCACGTTCGCGGTCATAGAGCAAATCAACGCCAGCGATCTCCAAGCCGGTCGCCGCCGCGGCTTTAAGTGCCAAGTTGACCACTTCATCATTAGGCTCTCGGCGAATCACTTGACCACCGCTGGTGATATTGGTTTTCCAATGGTCTTTGGGAGCTTTACGGCCATAGCAGCCAACATATTGACCATCAACGACATCAATTCGATAGTCGGTATTGTCGTTATTGATGTAACGTTCGACGTAAAAATGTGGCACATCGAGTTGCTGCAAAAATGGCTGCAACATATCCAATGACGCTTCATTTTCCAGCCGAACGATGCCTATACCACCCCAACCATCGGTCGGTTTGTATACCGCTCTGCCGCCCCAATCGCGCATGGCGTGGCGCAGGCTATCGAGATCATTGCGATGACATAGGCGATAGTCTGGGGTGTTGATGCCGTGTTGGCGCAGTAGATGAGTGGTTTTAAATTTGTCTTCAGTAAGCGCGAATGCGCTGAAGTTATTGATCACTGGAATCAGTCGATCGAGCATTTCGTAAAGGTAAACCTGATACTGAGTTTGTTGTCCTGCGTTATAGGAAAAATACAATGACAACTCTTCCATTTTTAAGCCGTGACACACAATTGAGCCGCCAGAAGCACTTGCTGCGCGAAGATTCAAATCTTCAACGACCTCAATGTCTCGCTCCAAAAGTTGCTTAGTAAATTTGTCCTGAATGGCTAACCCACCGCCATTTTCGTAAAGCCAAAATCCAACCTGATGCTTTGCCATCGTGATGATTCCTACAATGAGTAGCTACGGCGAATCGGTGGCAGCACGCTGTAGCGATGAAAAATGGTTACTTTAGTTTTTGTCGTCGGCGACTTTTTAAACGATTAATGCTTCAGAAATTGGTCTGTTTTATGACGGATTTATGAGGTGTTAGTAAGTGTTTACTGTTATCAAAGCGTCACATTTCGCAAGCAAGATTGCTGGAGTGTTGGCCAAATAGGCCATAGGTACACCATCTTGCGAAAGGCGAATTGATGAATTTCAAAGAGTTAGCTTCAATAATCGAACTCAATTCCCACACTAGAAACAAATCTGGGGTGGATGAAAATGGTCGTATTTTCTCGGCATGGATGGCCGATCTAGGTTTTAAGGTAGAAGTGATTGCCCGGCAATCGATAGGAAATCATATTAAATTTTTAAGTCAGGACGTCGACTCGACAGCAAAGAACAATCGATTGTTGCTACTGGGCCATCTTGATACCGTGTTTCCAGTCAATAGCTTTACCGATTTTCGCCAAGACGACGAGTGGATATATGGGCCGGGCGTCTGCGACATGAAAGGTGGCAATTATGTGGCTTTGTGCGCATTGCGACGTTTGCACGCCGAGTTCGGCGCAATTCGCCATATTGATATGCTGTTGGTCAGCGATGAGGAAACCGGTAGTGATGATAGTAAATATCTGACCGCGGAGGTGGCAAAAGGTTATGGTGCCTGTTTAGTTTTTGAGGCTGCCGGAATCAATCATGAAGTGGTGGTTGGTCGCAAAGGGGTTGGCACCTTTAAAATTTACCTTGCGGGCAAAGGCGCCCATGCAGGTAATCACTATGCCGATGGCTGTAACGCCAATCTTGCCGCTGCCCACATGACAGTAGCGCTGCATCAACTGACCGACCTGGAGCAAGGGACCACGGTCAATGTTGGTAAAATCAATGGCGGTATCGGAGCAAATACGGTGTCGCCTAAAGCTGAGCTGTTGGTCGAAGTTCGCTATACCCAAGCCGCTGAACGCGACCGAGTGCTGACTGAGTTGAATCATTTAGTTGCCCATCCTCAAGTTGAGGGCGTTAAAGTGCGGTTGTCTGGGGGAATTCAACGCGATGTCATGCAACCAACAGCGGCGCAAGCGCAGTTATTGACGCGTATCGAGTCGATACTGGGCTATTCGTTGCCAACTGAGCAGCGCGGAGGGGTTAGTGATGCCAATATTGTTGCTTCGGTTGGGGTGCCTACGCTCGATGGCTTTGGTCCTTTTGGTGATGGTGACCATACGCCTCATGAACGGGCCAGCAAAGCAAGTTTTGAGCGCCGCATCGATGAGGTGACTAAGATCTTGCGCCATTTTGCCTTCGCAGGGCCGTTCGCTTCCATTTCTGCATCACCGCAGCTGCAGCCTCAAACAGAAGGTTAGCCCTGATAGAATCAATCGCTTAGCCGACCTACAGCGATCGTTATTTTTCCGGGCTTTTGCTTGCATTCTAACCAGTTTCTAGTAAGATCCGTCCGCTTTCCCGCAGGGGGCGCAAGTTTCTTGTGGGGAACACTGGAACCGCAAACCCCTATTTATAGAGATAGAGGACGGTATGGTAACCATTCGTTTACAACGTGGCGGAGCTAAAAAAACTCCGTTTTATCAAATCGTAGTTGCAGACTCTCGTCGTGCACGTGACGGTCGTTTCATCGAAAAATTGGGTTTCTTCAACCCTGTTGCTCGTGGTAACGCTGAGCGCTTGCGTCTGGATCTGGACCGCGTTGATCACTGGGTAGGTTTAGGTGCGCAAACATCTGACCGCGTAGCTCAGTTGGTTAAAGAGCTGAAAAAAGCTCAAGCATAAGGTTCTGGAGTGGGAATGTCCGCTGAAAAGATTGTTGTAGGGAAAATTGGTACGCCCTACGGCATCAAGGGTTGGGTTAAAGTCCACTCTGCGACCGATGCGACTGAAGGCATTTTCGATTACGCCCCTTGGTATATCCAAAAGGGTAGTAACTGGCAGGAAGTGACCATTGAAGCTTGGCGCTGGCACAATAAAGGGCTAGTGGCAAAGTTTGATGGCATTGACGACCGTACACAAGCAGAGCGCCTGACGAACGCTACCATCGCGGTAGATGAGTCTGCTTTGCCAGAACTCGAAGACGAGTTTTACTGGCGTGACCTAATCGGTTGCGAAGTAGTGACGGACAAAGGTTACAACTTGGGTAAAGTCGAAGGTTTGTTGGAAACCGGCTCAGCCGATGTGCTGCGGGTGAAAGCAAATCCAAACGATGGCTTTGGTCAAACAGAACGATTAATCCCGTATATCGACGGTCAGTTCGTTCTCGACATTAATATTGCCGAGAAAAAGATTACCGTGGATTGGGACCCTGGCTTTTAGTCAGGCAAGTAAGCATGTGGTTTGGTGTCATTAGTTTGTTTCCGGAAATGTTCCGGAGCATCACTGAATATGGCGTGACTGGCCGAGCAGTCCGCAATGGTCTCATTGAGTTTCATTGCTGGAATCCTCGCGATTTCACTCACGACAAACATCAAACGGTGGACGACAGGCCTTATGGCGGTGGTCCTGGCATGTTAATGATGGTGCAACCTCTTCGTGATGCCATTCATGCTGCGAAAGCAGCGGCAGGCGAGGGAGCCAAGGTGGTGTATTTGTCACCGCAAGGGCGTAAGTTGGATCAGCAAGGCGTTTCTGAGCTCGCTCAAAACGACAAACTGATTCTGGTTGCCGGTCGCTATGAAGGCATTGATGAACGCGTCATTGAGGCGGAAATTGATGAAGAATGGTCGATTGGTGATTACGTCTTAAGTGGTGGTGAACTGCCAGCCATGACCCTGATTGATTCAGTCGCTCGGTTTGTTCCGGGAGTGTTGGGCAAACAGGCATCGGCTGAACAGGATTCATTTACCGAAGGCTTATTGGATTGCCCGCATTATACGCGGCCTGAAGTATTAGACGGGAAAAACGTGCCCTCAGTGTTACTGAGTGGCAATCATGAACATATTCGTCGGTGGCGACTTCAGCAGTCTTTAATCCGGACTTTTGAAAGACGACCCGACTTAATTGAAGGTCTAGCTCTGACTGACGAGCAAGCCAAGTTGCTTGCCGCTTATCTCGACGAGAAAGCTTAGTTTCAGTTACCTAGGGTGGAAATATTATGAGCAATATCATCAAGCAGCTCGAAGAAGAGCAAATGAAAACTGATGTGCCTGCCTTTGGTCCAGGTGACACAGTTGTCGTACAAGTTAAAGTAAAAGAAGGCAACCGCGAGCGTCTGCAGGCGTTCGAAGGTGTGGTTATCTCTAAGCGTAACCGTGGTCTTCACTCTGCATTTATCGTTCGCAAGATCTCTAATGGCGAAGGTGTTGAGCGTACTTTCCAGACTCACAGCCCACTGATTGACAGCATCGAAGTGAAACGCCGCGGTGCAGTTCGTCGTGCTAAGCTGTACTACCTGCGTGAGCGTTCAGGTAAGTCTGCACGTATTAAAGAAAAGCTTAACTAAACCCATTTTTAATTCGGTTTCCGGTTCCAGTACCAAGCATAAAAAAGCCCGCATTCGCGGGCTTTTTTATTTTCTGTGGTGGCACTCTAATCAGGCTCTTGCCCTACTAACTGCGGCTTCTGATTGAGCAACAAACCGTGTAAATCGCCGCTGTTCATCGGTTTCCCCATTAAATAGCCCTGAGCCAAATGGCAGCCATTGTCAGTTAGCCACTGAGCTTGCTGTTCGAGCTCTACACCCTCGGCAATGATTTGCAACTCGAGCTGGCGGCCCAACTCAATAATGATCCGAGCGAGTACCTGATCCATCTCTGACTGATGAACATCATTAATAAAGCTGCGATCGATTTTTAACTTGTCAATCGGAAAACGGTGCAAGTAACTCAGTGATGAATAGCCCTGGCCAAAATCATCGATGGCTAGGCTAACGCCAATGCGCTTGAGTTCGTGCAATGCTGCCAAACAACCTTGAGCGTCTTTCATCAGCACCCCCTCGGTAATCTCCAACTCAATAAAGCTGGCAGGCAGTTCAGCCTCTGTTAGCAAGCGTTCTAACTCAGAGATAAAGTCAGGGTGTTCAAACTGCCGAGGAGAGATATTGATTGCTATTTGAGTTGGGAAACCATGGTGGTACCAAAAAGCAGCCTGGTGTACCGCTGTTTTGAGGACCCAACGACCAACATCAATAATCAATCCGCTTTGTTCGGCAATTGGAATAAACTCTGCAGGTGATACTTGGCCGATATCAGGTTGATGCCAACGCAGTAACGCCTCTGCACCAACCATCTTGCCAGTTTGGAGTTCAAATTGAGGCTGATAGTGAATTGATAACTGATTGTCACGAATGGCTTGACCGAGCGCTTGTTGGATAGCCCAACGGCGCTTACGTTTGTCTCGCAGCTCATTGGAGAAGAATTGCAACGAGTCCTGCCCTTTGTAGCCAGCTTCAGCCAATGCCGAGTAAAGTTGATCAAGTGCCTGCTCAGGCGTTGTGGCAGGGCTTACCATCGTCGCTCCGCGATTCCAGCGCGGATGATACTCGCCAATATTGGTGTGAATAGGGTTGTGTAATGCTTCTCTGATTCGACGGATCTGTTCATCGACTTCATCAGGGTTGTGTACCGGCCCAGATAGCAAGTAGATCCCTTTACCACTGCGGTAAACCTTGATGAAGTTGAGATTCAGCTGGTCGAGCACATTGACCAAGTGTTGAGAGAATGCTCGATGGATTTGCTCAATAATGTCGTAGCCTTGGCCTGCTACATAGACCTCAAGATTATTCAGCTCTAAGGCAACAAGTATGGTGTTTTTCGTTCGTCGTTGGTGCAGGTCGAGCAACATTTTTGATTGATTAGGTAACCCAGTAACTCGGTCATGAAAAGCTTTGTGGCGGTAGTAATTACTTGCTTTTAGATAGCGATAAAGCAATGCGAACGCTAGCAGTAACAGCACTAACATGGCGCTATCGAGCATTAAAGAGCGAGACTTTGCCCCTTGAAGTAGAGCTAGTGTTTGCTGCTCTTGAGCCTCAACGGCCTTTATTATTTTGGCTTGTTGATTGGCTGCAATGTTGTGCAATTGGCCAACGAGGAACGAGATTTTTTGTAGCTTTGTGGTGGAGTCTTGATCGCCTAACACCACTTCGGTTTGTAGCTGATATTCCAACAGTAAGGTTTGCTGCCAAAGTTGCAGCAGTTCTGACTCATTGAGCTGCTCAAATAAGGTGTTAGCAGTGTCTCTACTGTGCTCAAGGCGCTTTAAGTTACTTGCCGAGGTATTGGAAAACCAAGTTTGCAGCATTAGCTGATACCGAGTCAGAGCAGCTTTGGTTTCATTGTAACGTTCAATTGCCGGTAATCGCTCTTGCAGCATTTGGTCTGAAGTAATTGCCAGCTCTCGTTGCAGCCGATAGCCGTCAAATACCAGCAATATCATCGGAGTACATAGCAAGATCGCAAATAACCAGCCATATCGCTTGGGGTTCTCTGTAAAGCTAACAAACGCTCTATAGGCCCGCGCCTTAAGGGTGATTCTGATTCGTCGAATTCGCGCCACTGAAGCAATTTTCAACATGCTACGGCATTCGGTTTGGGTGTAATAAATAGTTTACGCATGTATTTTTTTCTGTACATCTTGATTTTTTTTCAATCTGGAATAGACTTGCATCCCAATGTTTTTGGCTATTTTGGCAAATAATGCGGTTTGCCAGCAAGGTGTAAATTTTGAAAGACACAATTAACGATATTCATATTCAGTCTGAACACGTGATGATCACGCCAAGTCAGCTGAAGGCTCAGTACCCAGTATCAGAAACAGTGTTAGATGCCGTCAAAGCATCGCGTGCCACGATTGCTGATATCATTCACCATCGCGATCCTCGCTTGTTAGTTATCTGTGGGCCTTGCTCCATTCACGATGAAGCTGCGGCATTGGAATATGCCAAGCGCCTTCGTGATTTACAGGTAGCATATCAAGACTCGCTTTACATAGTGATGCGTGTTTACTTTGAGAAGCCTCGCACAACAGTTGGCTGGAAAGGCTATATCAATGATCCTCATATGGATGGTTCATTTGATGTTGAGCTTGGTTTGAAACGAGCTCGTAAGCTGTTAATTCAGATTGCCGAACTTGGCTTGCCAATGGCGACCGAAGCGTTGGATCCGATTAGCCCACAGTATCTGTCCGAACTGTTTGCTTGGTCGGCGATTGGAGCTCGTACAACGGAGTCGCAAACTCATCGCGAGATGGCCAGTGGTTTGTCGATGCCGGTTGGATTTAAAAATGGCACGGATGGTAGTTTGACTACCGCGATTAATGCTTTGCAATCGGCGTCTAGCGGCCACAGCTTCTTGGGTATCAACACCATGGGCCAAGTTGCAGTGATTAATACCGAAGGTAACCCAGATGGCCACGTCATTTTGCGTGGTGGTTCAAAAGGTCCAAACTACGATGCCCAAGCCGTTGCGGAGTGTGAAGCTGCGTTGGAAAAAGTTGGTTTGACGCCAAGCTTGATGATTGACTGCAGCCATGGCAATTCCAACAAGGATTACTCGCGTCAACCGTTGGTTTCTGATGATGTATTCGGGCAAATCACGGCTGGCAACCGATCGATCATTGGTATTATGCTTGAAAGCCATATCAATGAAGGCAATCAATCCAGTGAGCAACCATTTGCCGATATGGCATATGGTGTTTCTATCACTGACGCTTGCATTAATTGGAAAACGACCGCTAGCGTGCTTGAAAAAGCAAATCAGGTAATGGCAGCCGCAATTCCAGGTCGACAACTTGCCTAAACAGCTCGATTACAAGGATAGGTGGAATGAATAGACCATCGGTTAACCTCGATGAACTCCGAGATCAAATAGATGCAACGGACCAAGCGTTGCTTTCAATTCTAAAACAGCGTTTAGAACTGGTGCATGCGGTTGGGGAGTACAAGAGACAATATGGGTTGCCGGTCTATGTTCCTGAGCGCGAAGCAGCGATGCTAGCCAAGCGGCGAGAGGAAGCTGAAGGCCTTGGGGTGCCACCGGATCTTATTGAAGATATCTTGCGTCGGGCGATGAGAGAGTCTTACTCATGTGAGAATGACGCCGGCTTTAAACAAGTCAATCCACAAGCAGGCGATATCGTTGTGGTTGGCGGTAACGGTAAGCTAGGTAAGTTATTCGTTAAGATGTTCCGCCTATCTGGCTATTCGGTCAAGGTGTTGGGGCGTGAGGATTGGCATCAAGCAGAGCAACTGGTGGCAAATGCCTCTGTGGTGGTTGTCTCGGTTCCAATTGATAAAACAGAGGAAACCATCGCCCGCTTGCCGAAGCTGCCGGCAGATTGTGTTTTGACCGATTTGACCTCTGTTAAACAGGCCCCAATGAAAGCCATGTTAGCGGCTCATGATGGACCTGTGGTTGGCTTGCACCCGATGTTCGGGCCTGACATTAAAAGCTTTGCTAAGCAGGTCATCATCTATTGTGACGGTCGGGGTGCAGAGCACTATCAGTGGCTGTTGCAGCAGATGAAGCTGTGGGGCCCACGGCTGCATGAATCTGATGGCAAAGAGCATGATGAAACCATGTCCATGGTCCAAGCGTTGCGTCATTTTACGAGCTTTGCTTATGGCATGCATTTGCAAAACGAAGATGCCGATCTTAGTCGTTTGTTGGCATTCAGCTCACCTATTTATCGTCTCGAGTTAGCGATGGTGGGTCGTTTGTTTGCCCAGGATGGTGAACTTTACGCATCGATCATCACTGCTGCGCCTGAGAACATCAAAATGTTCAAACGCTACCTGCGCAACTTCTCTTCGGCGTTAACGCTGTTAGAGCAGGGCGAGCGTGAAGCCTTTGTGGAGAAATTTAACGAGGTTGCCGATTGGTTCGGAGACTTTGCCACTCAATTTCAACGTGAAAGCCGTGATCTTCTGTTAGCTGCTCACGATCGTGTTAGCCATGACCAAGAGTGAAGAGCTGGCGAGCGATGAACAATGGCGAGTGAAGATTCGCTATTGTACAAAATGCCGCTGGATGATGCGTGCGGGTTGGACGGCGCAAGAGTTGCTGACGACCTTCGAGTCAGAGTTACAAGAAGTCGCCTTGGGGCCGGGACGCCAAGGCCAGTTTGATGTTTGGGTTAACGAACAACTGATTTGGTCACGCAAGCGCGAAGGTGGATTTCCCGAGTTAAAGGTACTGAAGCAACGATTGCGCGATGTTATTGCCCCACAGCGTGATCTGGGGCACTCTGACAAGCCCTCTCAAAGTTAGTTACTGCAAATTCATGTTTACTGCACGCTCAACAAGCTGGCTGCTGGTGGCCCTTTGTCTTATCGCTTCGCCCTTGGCCATAGGCTCTGAGTCATTTGCTATTTATTTAACCCGCCATGCCGAGAAAGCTGGGTCGCAGGATGATCCGGATTTAACTCACTGCGGTGAGCAACGAGCTCGATACCTGGCTCAGTGGCTGCAGCAGCAACAGCCACAAGTGGTCACCATATATTCAACGGCCTACCGCCGTACGCAAGCAACTGCTACTCCTAGCGCTGAGTTACTGCAATTGGTGGTACAAGGTTACGATCCTCGTCAGCTGGCATCCTTCGCAGAACAACTGCGCGCAAGTGGCGAGTCGGCGTTGATTGTTGGTCACAGCAATACCACACCACAATTGGCCCAATTGCTCAGCGGCACCTCAACTTCGGCAATCGAACATGATGAGTTTGATCGCTTGTACAAAGTCGAGTTTGCCGGCGAGCAAATCGAAATGCAGCAATTGAAATTAGACTTTGATTGCAAAACAACTGACCGCTAACAGGCGGTTAGCAACGCAGCTAGCGCAACGGCCAACTGGCTCTATACTCTTGGTGATATTCATTCATTTAATCAAGGAATAACCATGCGTCGATTGGTAGCCAGCATCATTGCTCCTGTGGTCATTGTTGTGGCCAGTTTTTCAGCCGCTGCTGACCCAGCAGAAGAACGGGCGGAAATTGATAAGGAAAGCAAAAGCATTCTGCAAAAAGTCTACAAAGAGGAACCCGCGGCAAAAACCTTGGTCAATTCCAGTGCCGGTTATGCCACCTTTTCCAACGTTCAAGTCAACTTGATTTTTGTCGCAGCAGGCGGCGGCTCAGGAGTTGTCATTGACCGCAGTAGTGGTAAGCGAACCTACATGTCGATGGGCGAGGGTGGAATTGGCTTGGGGCTAGGAGCGAAGGATTTTCGTGCCTTATTTGTCTTTCACACTGAAAAGGCAATGGAACAATTTGTTGATGATGGCTGGGGGTTCGGCGCCGAGGCCGACGCAGCGGCAAAATCAGGCGACAAAGGCGCCGAAGCTAGTGGCGGCACTACGTACGGCGACATTACTGTCTATCAATTAACTGAGGCCGGTTTAGCGTTACAAGCCACAGTTAAGGGCACTAAGTATTGGAAGAACGACGACCTGAACTAGTTGGTCGCTGAGCTGGCCACTAACCACTAATCCAGTGGTAAGTGGCCTGTCTTGACCCAAATAATGGTTTCTTGCTCAACATAGGGGTGGTGTTCACTTTGATGTGGGCTCCGTATCCAAGTTCCCGTTGGGTAGCAACCAAACTCATCACGAAACTCTCCCGAAAGCACTAGTATCTCTTCGCCGCCGAAATGACGATGGGGCTGGAATACTTCGCCCGCAGGCCATTTCACCAATGCCACGTGCTCATGTTCAAACTCATGTAACGGCATCACCTCGAGTCCTCCAATACCGGACAGCCATGGTGTTGCATCGGTAGAAATCCTGACGCTAGCGACATCTCTCGAGTCCATTTGTTGCAGTTTGACGAAAATGACACAGCCTTGATCGCTAAATGGCGAATGTGCTGACCCTGGCGGGTTGCGGATATAGGTGCCAGGTCCATAGTGGCCAGTTTCATCTGAAAAAACGCCGTCAAGAACAAAGATCTCTTCGCCCAAGGGGTGGTGGTGACGGGCAAATTTGCTGCCAGCTTGGTATTGGACAATGCTAGTTGCGTGTCCTGATTCGGCATTTTCTCGCGCCAACGGCTTGCGCAACACACCTTGCGCAGGGCTGCTTTGCCATTGTTGGCCACTACTATTGATGACCACTCGCTGGCTAAAATCCATATTGAACATCAGAGTCTCCAATTACCCAGGTATATAACTAGAACGGGTTTTGTTCGGTTTTGTTTCCTTTTGTACGTGCGTTTCTAGTTCGCGTTCAACTTCACCCTGACAGCGTAACTCGACAAACTAATATGCTCGATATGGTGGTTGAATTTTATCGCTGTACTAGGATCAGTAGCAGAGGCGCATAGGCGTCAATAATCACTGAACAATCAACTCAACATAGGTAAAAGTATGCTTCATCATCAAGCTGTTCGCGCATTCACGTATCTATTCGCGCTAATTGTGCTGACTCTTTCTATGCTGCCAGCAAAGGCGCAGGAACCATCTTTGATCGACTCTGTAACCAGTCAACTGGGTATTTCCTCCGATCAGGCAAACGCAGCGTTGGGTACTTTGTTTAATATGGCTCAAAGCAGTATGTCATCTGGCGATTTTGGTCAGCTATCAGATATCGTTCCAGGTATATCGAGCATGATGGGCGCGGCTCCAGAGGTTGAATCCTCTGCTGCAGGCAGCTTGCTAGGGGGTTTAGGGGGCGATCTGGGCGCTGCGGCAGGTAATCTTGATATTCTAAATCAGTCGCTGTCAGCGATAGGGTTAGATCCGGAAGTAGCTGGGCCGTTGGTCAACACCCTGTACGATTATGTTCAAAGCGAGGGCGGCCAAGCGTTACTGGCGTCACTGAAAAGCTCGTTAGGGTTGCCGTTTTAGTCTTATTACGGACGCCGAGAGGCAAACAGCATGTAATTGACTGATATATCCTTGCTGGTACGCCAAGTCTTGGTCAGTGGGTTGTACTTAACGCCGATGGCTCTTTGCGATTTAATCCCTTGCTGTCGGAGCCAGTCGGTAATTTGACCGGGTGAGATGAACCAGCGCCAATCATGGGTTCCGATTGGTAGCATACGCATGATGTACTCGGCGCCCAGTATTGCAATGATAAAGGACTTGATGGTGCGATTAATCGTTGCCATTACTAACAGTCCGTCGTCATCAAGGAGGGCTGCGCAGGTCTGCGTCAGCAGCTGTTGATTATCAACGTGTTCAATGACCTCGGTATTGAGCACAACATCAAACCGTTCGACTTCTTCAGTGGCCAGCTGCTCAGCTAAACAATGTTGGTATCGAATTGACAGTGACTGGCTAGTGGCATTTCGGCGCGCAACTTCGATGTTAACTGCGCTGCCATCAATACCGGTAACGTCCGCACCAAGTCGAGCAAGCCCCTCACAAACAAGGCCGGCACCGCACCCGATATCAAGTATGCGAAGTCCTGAGAGAGGTACTGGCAGCTCTAAATCGAGCGCGAAATGCTGAGCTAATTGCGCCACAATGGCATTAACCCGGCAACGGTTAAACTCGCTGATGTGTTTAAAACGGCCGTCGTCCTTGCGCCACTCCTCCGCTAGTTGGTCGAACTTAGCGATCTCTGTTGCTGTTTTCGCAGATGTCTGGAGTGGTTTCAGTTGGCTTTTATCAAGCATTATGGCGTTACCGGGCTCTGTTGATTAAGCATTGCCTCCGATCATACGAGAATTGACGCGGCAAGTTGCAATCATGTAGCAAATTGACATTGAATCGATTGTCATCGTCAACTAACTCTCGATAAAGGAGATGCGAGTGTTGTACAAACTATTTTTCTCATTGCTCATCATATTCGCTAGCCAAATGTCGGCACAGGCTTCTGATACGGCACTCGCCAAACTATTTGTTGATGCTGAGGCAACAGGAACCTTGGTTATCGCTAGCCTCGATGGTGAGCGTCGCTTTGTTCACAATGAGCAACGTGCTGAGCAGCGCTTCTGGCCCGCTTCGACATTTAAAATAGCCAACACATTGATCGCGCTTGATGCCGGCGTTGTTGCTCACGCAACTGATGTCATCGAGTGGGACGGCACAGACAAGGGCATGAAGAGTTGGAATCAAGATCAGACTCTAGCGACAGCCTTTTCCCGTTCTTGTGTCTGGTGTTACCAAGAGTTTGCCAGCAAAATCGGACTCAATCGCTATCAGAGCTACTTACAAGCAATGGCCTATGGTAATGAAAAAGCTGGCCCAGACTTAATTCGCTTTTGGCTGCAAGGAGAGCTGGCGATATCGGCTAATGAGCAAATTGATTTCATATCTCGCTTACAGCAACAAAAGTTGCCTTTTGAAACTCAGCATTTTGCGGTATTGAAGGCCATTATGCTGGTCGAACGTGCAGAGGCATACAGCCTATATGGCAAAACAGGTTGGGCTCAACGACCAGATGGTGATCATGGTTGGTATGTTGGTTATGTTGAGACGGCAAACGATGTTTGGGTTTTTGCGCTGAACATCGATATGGTCTCGAAAGCTGACATCAAAAAGCGCACCTCGTTAGTTAAACAAGCCCTGAGTGCCAAGGGCATCATTTAATGCCCTTGAGCGTTGCAAGTGATGGCAGCTAAATTCGTTGAAGGGTCATTTCGGCTTGCCGCATTGGCATTTGATCAATCTTATCGAATAGTAAATCCAGTTGGAGCTGCTCAGAAGCGTGTTTGATATCACCGTCTTTGCCGATCAATATAGCTTGTGGCCGAGCAAGTTCGGTACTAGTGAGTGCCTGTTGGAGAGGGGCAGCAATGTTGATTGAGGCATTGCTTTCAATCGAATCAGGGCTGCTGACAAACCAGACGATGTGACGGTCTCGCACTTCATCGTTAGCTTGTTGAAGTTGCTCAACGCTGGCTCGTTGACAATCTTCGGTATCACATTGAACGAGAATGATTCGGTGGTGCCACAGCAGTTGTGACAGCTCAGATAGCGTTGCTGCGTTTGCAACACTAGTAGCAACTAGCAGCAATGTTGGCAGTAGAAGCTTCATTTCGGGCCCCGCAGATAATAATGGCAGTGTTTACCTTCATTTCTTAGGGGCCGGCATGACGAAAAGATCAGTTAGTATTTGTTGCAAACTGGAGCAATGCGGCCGCATGTTGGGCATCATCATCGAACAATTATGGAGTGGCTGTCGGGCTCAGCACGGCTTCTATTTTTTCTTGATCGATAAAACTCTGCAAATCTGCCATGGCTGACGCAACTGCAGGGCTGGTAAACAACTCTTGGCCTGCTACCTGACCGAGTACTTGAAACCCCCCTTGAATTGCTATGGGCCCTTCAAATTTGACGGCATTAGAAGTTTGTTCTCGGCAACTTTCAGTCATCAGTTTAACGAACAAATCGGCAGTGCTTCGGTTGCCGTCATTAATTTGCGCTGAGGACACTGAAGCGATGTCTTTAACCGCCGGGTGGTGAGAGGCTGCAATAAACATCCACCGAACCAGTGCTGCGCGGTCTTGTGGAGATGTTGATGACACCAAGCACTTAGCCAACTCGTCGGTGTAAACACCTGCTTGGGTTGGAGCCCCAAAGGTCAACAATATGGCGAGGGCAGCTAGTTGCTTTTTCATAGAAGTACTTCCTTGTTGTTGGTCATAAAGCTTGTTATTGCTTTTTGACGAATTTAGCCAGAATAACGATCCGAACACCATTGACTCGACCTTCAATGTGTTCAGGGTTTGATGTTAATGAGATACCTCGAACCGCAGTACCTCGTTTGGCTGTGAAACTGGTGCCCTTAACGTCTAGGTCTTTGGTCAGTACCACGTTGTCGCCAGCTTCCAGTTTAGTACCATTGCAGTCCCGTTGGATCACCAAATCTTCTTCATCAACCAAGCCAGACTCTGCCCACTGCAAAGTTTCTTCATCCAGATACAACATATCCAACAAATCTCTTGCCCAACCTTCGCCTTGTTTGCTCAGGCGGGTCAGTAATCGCCACGACATTACCTGCACTGCCGGTTCTTGATTCCACATGGCATCGTTTAAACCGCGCCAATGATTGGGGTTCAAAGGTTCGTCACTATCAATTTCAGCGACCAGCTCAGTTGCAATTAGCACCGCTCGATCTGCCGATTCTGTCTCGCTCGGAGGAACAAAGTAGACGGATAGCTCAGTAGATGCGGCGGATAACTCGCAGACGTCACCGCTGCGTTGGCGAAGAATTTGTTCAATAGACATGTATTGTTCTCAAAACGACCGGTTAGACCGGTCGGTTGCGGGAAGGAAATTACTTATAAATAGCAGTTAGTTAGCTGGAGGCTGATAGCCTTCAATGTGGACGTCCTTGCCTTCGAAGAGAAAACCAACCATGGCTTCTTCTAGTTGTTGGCGATGAGCTGGGTCCATCATGTTGAGCTTGTGCTCGTTGATCATCATGGTTTGCTTTTGTTGCCATTCGGCCCAAGCTTGCTTGCTAATGTTGTCAAAAATACGCTTGCCGGTGTCACCCGGATAAAGCTGAAAATCTAAACCTTCTGCGTCTTGCTTAAGGTACTGACAGAAAACGGTACGAGCCATGGGTCTTTCCTGCTATCAAAAAAACGGCCCTTAGTTTAACGCAATTTTCGCTCAGTCGGACACGTCGTTAAGGTGTTTTTCAATAAAGGTTTTAATGGGCTTTGGTAAGCCGATACTGCTTAGTCCTTGGTTATCAAACCATTGACCATCACTTTTGGCGGGCTGGTAATGGATTACTTCTGCGGCCAGTTTGTAGTGACTAAAAGTATGGCGGAAGCGTCCTACAGCTTTGCTTTCAGCAATTTCATTGTCCGCTAAATCAATTTCAGGCAAACACCAAAGGCCTCCCCAGACCCCTTCAGATGGCCTTTTGACGAGATATATTTGCTGATTGTTCAAAGCCCAGCCAAAGGTAGCAGGTTTAATCGGAATGACTTTCTTCGGCTTTGGTGTTGGTAGTTGATGGACCTTATCTAACTTTAGAGCCATGCACGTTTGTTGGAGTGGGCAAACGGTGCAATTGGGATTTTTTGGGGTACACAAAGTGGCTCCCATATCCAACAAAGCCTGAGCAAAATTTCGATTGCTTAAAGCTGATTCTGAAGATGGCGTGTATTGTTCAGCTAATTGCCAAAGTTGATTAACGACTTTACTACTATTGATTTGTCCTTCAATGGCAAAGAATCGGCAAAACAACCGTTTCACATTGCCATCCACAATTGGACCATAATCGTCATAGGCGAACGACATAATGGCCCCTGCGGTATAGCGACCGACCCCAGGGATTGCTTCCAGCGCTTTCAAATCACAGGGAAATTCGCCGTTGCAGCTATCAACGATGTATTTCGCTGCTTTATGGAGATTACGAGCTCGAGAGTAGTACCCGAGCCCTTGCCAATGAGCCATCACTGTATCTTCATCAGCTGCGGCAAGCGACTCGACAGTCGCAAAGCTTGTCATCCAGCGCTCAAAGTACGGGATAACCGTTGCCACTTGCGTTTGTTGCAGCATGATTTCTGATACCAACACCGAGTACGGCGTTGGTTGCTGTTGCCAAGGTAAGTCATGGCGACCTTGAGCATTCGCCCAATCGAGTAACTGATTCTGGAAGTCGGTAACAGATATAGGTGAATGCGTCATGATGAATAATCTGGCAATAGCAATACTGGCGCAGCAGTGTAGCGAGCTGGCGAGCACTGAGGCAAGCTGGTTGTGCTGCGCTAACTCAATCAATTGACTTGTGGGCTATTCTTGCTAATCGACAAGTGCGCGGCGATAATGCGCCGCAAATTAAATTACAGTGAGTCAAATGGGTACCTCGCATGAGTCAAAGCAAAGACGTCAACGATGCTGAATTTACAGAAGATGGCAAATACCTGCGCCGCATTCGCAGCTTTGTTCGTCGTGAAGGGCGCTTAAGTAATCGCCAGCAGCGCGCTTTGGATGAGCTATGGCCAAGTTTTGGTATTACCTACTCCGGCGAAACCTTAGATTTAGCTTCACAGTTTGGCCGAGGTGGTGACACTGTGGTTGAGATCGGTTTTGGCATGGGGGCTTCGTTAGTCGCTATGGCACAAGCCGCTCCGGCAACTAATTTTCTCGGTATTGAAGTTCACCGGCCAGGCGTTGGTGCCTGTTTAGCTGATGTTGCTGATTTGGGACTGACGAACATCAGAACGATGGAGCATGATGCGGTCGAAGTATTGCAAAATTCGTTGGCTGAGAACTCGGTCGACCGTCTGCAACTATTCTTTCCCGATCCTTGGCACAAGAAGAGGCACCACAAGCGCCGTATTGTCCAGCCCGAATTCGTTGCTTTAGTTCATCGAGTCTTGAAGCCCAGCGGCGTGTTTCATATGGCGACTGACTGGCAAAATTATGCCGAGCACATGCTTGAGGTAATGACTGCAGCTCCTGGCTTTAGCAACCAGCATCCGCACACTAGTTATGCACCAAGACCTGACTACCGGCCGCTGACCAAATTTGAAAAGCGCGGCCAACGCCTTGGTCATGGCGTTTGGGATCTGCTGTTCGAGGCTGAGTAAACAGCAAATCTAAATCGGGGGTGCCAGATCCAAGCCAAGCTAGCGTGGCGGCGTCTCCATCAACTGAACGTATTCCATCCAGTCTTGCTTTACATGACGTTCGGCAAAGAATTCAGCCAGTCGCTGCCCTTCGGCAATTACTGTTTGCCAGTAGGGTATGCGTTGATCCGGGCTAAGGTTCTTAAAGTCATTTCGATCCGAAATCTTGCCGTGGGGCAGAGACGCTATCAGCTGACTTGACGGCGCAATCATTAATACTCGGCGGTAGTTTTCAGCTGCAGCGCTGCGCCACTTAAGTGCTTTGTCAAACCAACCCGGGGTTATCGCCGGATAGAAGTGTGGATATAGCACCAGTCCCTTAGTTTTCAACGGCAAGTCGAAGTGATAGTCAACGATGCCACCATCATAGTAGTAACCCTTGCCGGGCCCTGTTAGATATTGTTGTGGATGGATCACTAACGGAATTGCGCCGGTGGCTAGTAAGCCTGCTCGAAGGTTTTCAGTGGTCAACTTGTAGTTGCGGGTTGGCAAGTCATTGAGCTGTAAAAATGGACTCGGTGCGGCAGCAGACAGATCACTATTGTGAAGCACAATACGTTCAAAACAGCTGCCCAGAAAATCACGACTTAAAGCATTTAAGCTGGCGGCAACTGCCAACGCCGCGGTTTGCCGGTATTTGTTGTTGCTGGCTGCCAAGTGGCGACCGCGACAAACCACTAAATGAAGGCGAAAGCTTGGATGGTTGATTATTTGCTCGACTCCGTGGTCGCCGAGTAGTTCATCGACCAAGGCGATCGCTTTGTCGGTGATTTCATCGGCATCAGCCTGAGCTGAGTAGACGGTTTGCGAATAATGTTGGACGAAGCGTTTGGTCGCAGCGGCTGGCTGTTTCTGGCAATAACAGGCAAAACGCCAACCTCCTGCTGAAGTACCAAGTAAATCGAGAGGTTGTTGCCGATTGGCAAAGTAATCGCCAGCCAAATACTGATCCAGCGCCGCCAATAGAAACCATTTTGGTCCGCCGCTGGCCCCCAGCATGGCATTAATGTGCTGGGGTTGCAGGCCATTTTGTCGAATATGGTTATAGGCATCTCGACCTGCTAGTAATACAGCTGGCGAGTTTGATTGATTATATTGAGACAACGACTGACTTCCTTTGTGACGTTATGCGCATTGTTGAGAAGGCTGAATTACTGATGTTTTCCCGGGTGCCAGTTTTGCTCTGACAATATGGTATTGGCCATTTCTATTGCCGGTTCTTCAATGCTAGTTGCCATTGCATCATTCCATCGATTGAGGAATCCGTAGAGTGAAATAGCTGCCGTCATTTCAACAATTTGCTCTTCACTCCAATGATCTCGCAAATCGGCCATTATTGGCTCGTCAACCTGTGCGGGGGCGCTGCCTGCGGCAACAGCAAAGTTTAGTGCGGCGCGCTCCGCATCGCTGAACAAGTTTGACTCTCGATAGTGCCATAGTTGCTCTAACCGTTGTCGCTCCTCGCCTGCCAACTCTGCCGCCAATAGCGAATGAGCCTGGCAGTATCGACAACCGGCCGAGCTACTGGCCATATGGGCCAATAGCCGTTTAAAACCGCCATCAACGCTAGTTGATTGATCCATCACCGCAGCAGTCAAAACACCGAAGGCATTTAAAATAACGGGGTTGCGCTGCATGGTCAGTAAGCTGTTTGGAACAAAGCCAAGAATTTTCTCAAACTGCTCAAATCTTGATTTCAATTCCGGGTTCAAATCAATTGCAAGTGGGGACAGAAGTGCCATAATGCGCGCCTTTCTGGCTCAGGCCAGTATTGCTAATGAAACAAGCTACACACTTTAGCCCATCGACCGGTGATAAAAAAACTAAACCGGCGGGCGAGACAGCAGATTTAGGAGAAACAATGAAGCGTTTTATGTTGGCAGCCGCAGCTTTGGTCGCCCCTATCGCGCAGGCCGCAGGCCTGGTCCAATGGCAAGACAACAGCCTGTCATACCTTTACGGTAAAGACTTCGAAGTCAATCCACCGATTCAGCAAACCATTACCTATGAACACGTCAGTGGTTGGAGTGTTGGTGATTTATTCATCTTTACCGACTACACCATGTTCAACGGTGAGAACGATTTCCTTAATGGCGAAAGTACTTACTACGGCGAGTTCAGCCCACGTTTCAGCTTTGGCAAAATCCTCGATAAAGATCTGTCTTTCGGTGTTGTCAAAGATGTGCTTGTTGCCACTACCTATGAATTTGGTGAGGGCGATGTAGAGAGCTACTTAATTGGTGCTGGTGCCGATTTAGCTTTGCCAGGTTTCGACTTTTTCCAGCTAAACGTGTATCAGCGTCTGCCTGATGGCCGCGACGGTGACACCGTGCAAATCACTCCAGTTTGGAAAATGACTTTCCCTGTTGGTGAATCTGCAATTGTTTTCGACGGCTTCATTGATTGGGTTGTTAACAGCGATGGTGACTACGAGAAAAACATCCATATCAACCCTCAGATCAAATACGACACTGGTGTTCACTTTGGCCTCAAAGAGCGTTCACTACTGATGGGTATTGAGTACTCGTACTGGAAAAACAAATACGGTATTAAAGACAGCAGCGCATTCAAAACTGACCAAAGCGTTGTTAACTTGATGGTGAAATACCACTTCTAATTGGCTAACAATCAGTCGAAGTAGAAAAGGGGCTCATGAGCCCCTTTTTTGTTGTCACAAACTAATCAGCCAAGTAGTACACCACGGTTGATACTACCCGTACTTTTTTAATATGCGGGCTGCTCTTGTCTCGCGCACTGATTGAAAACTGGCCTTGCCGCGCTGACTTGATTTTTCCAAGCTGACTATTTGAATCAGCGGCAAATTTTTCTGCCACTTTGCGCGCATTTTGGGTCGCTTCCTCAACCATCGCTGGTTTGATGTCATTGAGTCCAGTGAATAGGTAATCGGTACGGTAACTGCTGTCTTCGAGGGTAATACCCTGTTTTCCCAGGTCTAATAACTGGGCCATGGTATTTCTTACGGTATCAACTTTGTTGCTGTATACCGTTAAGGTTTGTTGAGCGCTATAACGAAACTCCGGACGATCTCGACCATAAGAGTTAGCCCAGCGGTCTTGCATCGACGGTGGTGACAGGCTGATCGCCGCTTCATCAATGCCGTTGAGTAGCAAAAATGCTCTAATCTTTTTGGCGTTGTTGTGAAGATCTTGATAAACCGATTGTTGATCATTGCCGGCGACATTGAAGCGGATCGGCCAAATTACCACGTCAGCATTTACCTCGCGTTCTGATAACCCTTTGACCGTCACTGAACGATCAAAGTTTCGATATTCTCTCACCGCGGAAGGGAGGGCTAACGCTAGGATTATTGCACTAACAATGACAGCTACAGCGACGGCCAAAAGGTTTGTCGGGCGAGTTTTCATTCGTTACTCCAAAGGTATTTATTGCTGGATTAATGATATGTCATTGCATCGAATTTGCTGATAATGATTGCTTGTGAGTGAAGTTTTTAATTGCATGAGGCCGATCACGAATCGTATGATAACGTTTTCATTGGTGCTCATAGTTGGTATATGATCACTTTCGAAAACGCTTTCATTTATACGTTGTGCCTTGGTGGGCAGGCAGTTTTAAACAAAAGTAATTAAAACAAAACCATCACTTACAGGGTGGCGGAGATATTTAAATGCAAATCACACAGTTATTGGGAACGGCAGTAGCCTGCTCGGTATTAGGTTTAGTTGGCTGTGGTAGCTCCGGAGGGGGGAGTAACACCGGAACGGATAATGGCTCAGTCGGTCAGCTATCTAGCCAAGTTCGTTTAAATCAACATGGTTATCCATCCGGAGGCGACAAACTTGCCACCGTAGTCACGGACGGAACTGCGCCGCTGGTATGGAATATCACTGCAGCAAGCAACGACAAAATTCTGTTGCAAGGTGAAACGAGTGTGCTCGGAGGCGACAAAGCTTCAGGCGAAAACTTACATCGAATCGACTTTTCTGCACTTCGGGATCCCGGCGCTTACGTGCTAAATGTTGAGGGCGCAAACAGTCGCCCAGTCATCGTCGCCAACGACCTATATCAAGATTTATTCATCGATAGTGCCCGATTCTACTATTTCCACCGTATGGGAGTCGCGATCGAATCACCATTCCTTCACAACCCAGTTCATGGCCATGAGGCGATTCATCCAGCCGATGATGCGCTACCTTGCTTCGAGGATTGGTGTGGCGAAGGAGTGACGCTCAATGTTAAATACACTTGGTATGACGCTGGTGATTTTGGTGCTTATCCAGTAAATGTGGCGATATCAGCATGGACCATGCTTAACGCCTACGAGTTTGCTGCGATGGACTTTGGCGACAAGCAACTGAGCTTGCCAGAGAGCGGCAATGGCATTCCTGATCTGTTGGATGAAGTGCGTTTTGGTAGCACATTTATGGCTGGCATGCTGCCACCGGGCAACCAGTTGGCTAGTCATAAAATCCATAATCAACAGTGGAGTGGCTTTGAAGGAAATATTGCGCTGGAAAATGCCATGGAACGCTATGCCCAGCCGCCTTCAACTGCCGCAACTTATGCGATCGCGAGAAACGCGGCGCATTTAGCTCGAGTGTTCAAAAATTATGATGCGAGTTACGCCCAGCAGCAGTGGCAGTTAGCCATTGATGCTTGGCAAAGAGCCGAATCCAACCCCGTTGTTTACTATACCAGCGCGACCAAAGACTCTACCGGCGGCGGTGATTATGATGATACTAACATCGTCGATGATCGCTACGCGGCTGCGACTGAATTGTGGATTTCATCACTCGCGTTTGATACCGCAAAAACAAGCGAATTTGCGCAACAAGTTCGAGGTTCTGAGGATTTCCTCGCATTTGATGCTGATGGTGCTCAGCAATGGCAATCCGTTGAAGGTAACGGCTCTTTGTCACTGTGGCTGCATCGCGACCAGGTCGGCCTAACTGCTGAAGAACAGCAGAGCTTGCAGGCAAGCATTCTGGCGACAGCTGATCGGGCGCAAGTCAAACTGACTGCCAGCGGTTATCCGATGGTTTATAACCCAACCGAATCAGTGCCTGAGCAAATATGGCCTTGGGGCTCGAACTCTTTCGTGCTCAATCGCCTGATGCTATTGGGCTACGCCCATCAGATTAGTGGTGATCCAGTTTATCTCCGAAACATGTATCGCGGCATGGATTACTTGCTGGGTAATAACCCACTCGATTTATCCTTCATCACTGGCTATGGTGAGCTTTTCGAGCAGGACTTGCATGATCGCGTTGCGTTTCCTTTGTACCGCGATCAGGGCATTGCTTTCCCGCCAGGCTGGGTAGCCGGTGGGCCGTTAACTGGCTGGCAAGGGTGCGACAAAGCAACGCCTGAAGATCTGGCGCCGGCGAAACGCTATGGGCCAGCGAATACGGCACCGGATGCCTGGTGTTCGAAAGAAGTGGCGATCAACTGGAATAGTCCATTGGTCTGGGTTACCTCATACCTCGCAGCAACACCGCTCAACTAGCAAGCTGACTGCAAATACCTATATTTTCCTGCCAGTTGATCTGGCAGGAAGTTTACACGCCACTTCAACTTTTATTCCGAGGTTACAATTATCTTATTCGCCTTTAGTTCAGCATCGGGTTAAGCTTCTGTTGAAGTTAAAGCTAAGGCATTGGGATTTGCCGAGGAATAATGTTTAAAAAACTGGCTACCAGCTACGCACTGCGGATCAGCATTTACTACCTAATCTTCGGGTTGCTGTGGATTTTATTTTCTGACGCCATCCTCAATGCGCTAGTGAAAAATCACGCCCTATACGAGCGAATACAAACCTTTAAAGGCTGGTTTTATGTCTCGCTTACCGCACTGTTGTTCTTCTTTTGGGCCAAGCAAGCCCTCGATCGTATTCAACTCTTAAGTACCGTTGACAACTTAACTGGTTTGAAAAATCGCGACTGGGCGATGGAGTATGGTCAATCTCTGGTAGAGAGTGGCGATCGTTTCTACTTGGTAGCCATCAATATTGATGACTTTAAACTGATTAATGATTCGGAGGGGCATGCGACTGGCGATGACATTCTGCGTCATTTAAGTGATTTGTTACGAGAATGGGCGCCTGAGCCAGATAAAATCGCCCGCATTGGTGGTGACGAGTTCGTTATTTTTGATTGTCAGTCTGATTATTCTGAATTGCGCACTTCGTTGAGTATGTTGTCAGTGAAGCTGCGCCAGTCGCGTACCTTTATTAGCAAAACAGTGCCTTTTAGCGCGTCGGCAGGCGTTGTTTGTTATCCCGACGATTCTGGCTCATTCAAACAGCTGTTATCTGATTTAGATGCCACCATGGACCATGCCAAGAAGCAGGACCATGGTCAAATTAGCTACTATCACTCGTTCATGAACGAACGATTGAAAAACCGGGTAACGCTCATCAAGTCGCTGTACGAGGCCGTCGAGAATCGCGAATTTGACGTTCACTACCAACTACAACTCGATACCACAACAAACAAAGTGCTTGGTGCTGAAGCGTTATTGCGGTGGAAGTTGATGCAGGTTTCGGTACCACCATCGGAGTTTATTCCGTTGGCTGAAGAAGTCGGACTGATCAATCAAATCAATGAAATTGTTTTGACCAAGGCAATTCTGCAGCTCAAAGATGCCGGGCTGCTTGGCACCGCAATCCCTAAAGTCGCGATCAATATTTCGCCGATGCAATTTAAAACCGCATCCGATGCTCATGCGCTGCTGGAAGTCGCAACTCGCTTTGCAGATGAGTTGCCTTACGTTCGCTTTGAAATGACCGAAACATCGGTGATGGAGAATGTCGATGATGCGTTGGTGATCCTCAATCAACTGTGTCGAATGGGCGCTTCCATTTCGATTGATGATTTTGGTACTGGCCATTCGTCGTTGGGTCGATTAAAAGAGTTACCGATTGATGAAATTAAGATTGATCGGGCCTTTATTAGAGATATTCCAGGCGATCCACAAGGTGAAGTTATCGTAAAAACCATCATTGCCATGGTGCAGACCATGGGGTTGGAGCTAGTCGCTGAAGGGGTTGAGACCAATAGCCAGGCAGAGTTTTTATCCAACCATGGATGCTCGGTACATCAAGGTTTCTTATACGCCAGACCCGCGCCGGTATCGGAATTACTGGATTCGCCCCCGCTGATGAAGTTGCTTAATCTAGCGGGAGCAAACAGTGGTAATGTCACCTCAATCTTTGCAAACAAATCGCCTCGCTGAGATGCCTGCTCGATGTAAATCAGCAACTAATCAGTTGCTGATTTGCGGATCGATAACGCCAGAGCCTTGGTGTGAACAACAACAACCTGGTCTCCGACTTTTACCTTGTCCAAGTGTTCTGGGTGGCGCCGAACCGGTAAAGTTGATACGGCTTGATTTGGGCCGCGCAGGGTAACGGTTTTGTTGACTCTGTCAATGGCTACGATATCGGCGATGATTTCCGTCGTGTCGACGGCTTGAATGTTTGGTTCAGCACCTTGTTCGGCTTGATCGAGCTGTTCAACCCGGTTAATACGAGGTGAGCCGTCATTGATTTGAACATGAACTGCGACTGATTCGGTGTATTCAGTATCGACCAGATCACCAACTGCCAACTGTTCAAAGTTGGTAACCGCATCCGAGGCAATCAGTGTCACCTGGCGCCCAGCTTGTTCAACCGTGACCGTGCGAGAAGGGTAATCAATACCGATGATTTTAGATGTGCTGGTGGTAACGGCCGATTGCAATACGTCTGGGGCAATCACCTTATCGCCAGGCTCGGGAGTCGTCGAGCAAGCCGATATTAGCAATGCGCCGCAGCAAGCTAACGCTGGCAGGACAATCTTTTTCATTTTTACCTCAATGTCGAGAGTCGTTAAGGGCTCGGACAGCATCGCCGCCACTAAGTTCGCGATTGAGCCGGTTATCTGTTGAATTTCAGGCAGTTCTATTGCCTCGATTGGCACTGCAAGTATGGAACAGATTTTTCGATTTGCTGTGAATGAGTAGGATTAATCACTCAATGGGGCGATGACTTGATTGAAAAAATTGAGCCCTAGCTCGGTCATCTGCCAATTGGTCTGATCCAAATTCATTGTTCCCTGTTTTGCCTGTTGTTGCAGGAACGGCTCGATAACGTCGATGGACAACCCTGTGCGATATTCGAATTCCTTCAGTGGCGCAGGCTGGCAAAGGCGAGCACGATTCATGAAATACTCGAACGGCAGCTCATCGGTGGCTACTTGTTCCACGCGCAGGCGATAATTGTTTCTCGCTGCTAGGTAGGGCGTTGGTGCAGTCACTTTTACCGAGCGAATGATACGCTGTTGCTCAGGTTGAGTGATTTTTCCGTGAGCACCGCAACCAATACCGATGTAGTCGCCAAAAGTCCAATAGTTAAGATTGTGCTGACATTCAAACCCTGGTTTGGCATATGCCGATATTTCGTAGCGCTGATAGCCTGCGTCACAAAGCAATTGATGACCTTGGGTATTGATTTCTTCAAGGACCTCTTCGCTGGGCAGTTGCGGCGGTTGACGATAAAACGGAGTGTTCGGCTCAAGGGTAAGTTGGTACCAGCTAAGGTGTGGTGGCGCCAACGCGATGGCTTGTTGTAAGTCATCCAGCCCCGTTGTCAGTTGCTGCTGCGGAAGGCCATGCATGAAATCGAGATTAAAGCTTTTCAGCGGTAATTGTTGCGCAAATTGCGCTGCACGTATGGCTTGCAGCGGATCATGGATACGACCCAACAGGTTTAATTGTTCACTCTGTAAGCTTTGCACACCAATCGACAGCCGATTGATGCCGGCGGCGACAAAGCCAGCGAACTTGTCGGCTTCCACTGTGCCAGGGTTGGCTTCCATGGTCACTTCGCAATCATGACTCAATGCGACAGTGTCCTTGATGCCTCGCATCAGCGACTCGACCGCAGCCACCGACAATAAGCTAGGCGTACCGCCACCAATAAATATTGAGCGGATCTCGCGTCCCTGGACCCAAGCCAAGTCTGCTCTCAAGTCATTGATGAGGGCCTGAACATACTGCTGCTCTGGAATGTCGCCTCGCATAGCATGGCTATTGAAATCACAATAGGGGCATTTCTCCACACACCAAGGAACATGAACATAAAGCGATAGCGGCGGCAGCGCTAAGCGAGTCAGCTGCATATCAGCCATGGTTGAGAAAGTCAGGGAGTTGCTGGATTAATTGTTTGAGCGCTTGACCACGATGGCTAATGGCATTTTTGTCAGCCTTACTGAGTTGTGCCGCGCTTTCGTTCAAACCTTCGGCGACGAACACCGGGTCATAGCCAAAACCACCATCGCCATCTGCTTGTGTAGCAATCCTGCCTTGCCAAGTGCCTTGACATATCAACGGCGTAGGGTCGTCGGCATGGCGCATAAATACCAAAACACAACGAAACCTTGCGCTGCGCTTGGCCATCTCGATGCCATCAAGTTCGGCAAGCAACTTCACTACATTGTCCTGGTCATTCGCTTGTTCACCGGCGAAGCGGGCAGAAAAAACGCCCGGAGCGCCATTAAGAGCATCGACTTCTAAACCTGAGTCATCGGCAATTGCAGGTAAGCCGGTCAAAGCTGCAGCATGGCGCGCTTTGATGATGGCATTTTCAACAAAAGTAGTACCGGTTTCGGCTACTTCCGATACTTGAAATTCACTCTGCGCAACTAATTCCACTGATAGTGGCTCCAACATGGCTGCCAGCTCTACCACCTTGCCCGGATTACCTGTCGCTAAAACCCACTTCATTCGAATTCCTCAATGACGTTTTTATGGTCGCGAATCATATCAGATGCTTTGGTTAGCGCGGGCACTAGTTGACGTAGAATTTCTTCATGAATTCGACCGGATAGGTCCCTTCCGGAGTAGTGATTTGCAGCTGGAACCTAAAGGTCTCTTCATTGCTGTATTTAATCTGATCAAGGTAATAAACCGCTTTACCTTCTTTCACTTCAGTAAATTCGAGTGGCACATTGTGGCCTAGTAAGTTCTTAGCTTCGCCAGTAATAGTCACAGCGGTTGGTAAGTTGCCAGTACGGGTATCGAGTACCGACACATTGACCACCCCCATGTATTTGCTGCGCTCGAGACGATATGCCTTGGCCACATCGGCTGTTAAGAAGGTACTTTGAAAGGCTGAAAAGTGAATCTGATATGGGCTCGCATTATGAACTTCGGCTTGGGCGGCTGGGAACCAGCTGAGGCAACTGATTAACAAGATCAAAGCGAAATTGAAGTGTTTCATACCGCACTCCTGCAATTGAGGTTTTCTTATTATAGGAAAGGTTGGCGCAGCGAAAGCTTTCACTACGCCAAATCATGAAGATGATCAGAGGATCTGTTGAAACAACAGTACTTGGAAAAATTGCAAAGCAATCAGTAGCACCAACACCGACAAATCTAAGCCGCCAAGGGATGGGATGACTCGACGAATCGGTGCCAGCATCGGCTCGGTAAGCTGATGCAATGCTGCTTCAATAGGGTTATAGCCTTGACTCACCCAACTCAAGATAGCTCGTATCACCAACACCCAAAAAACGATATTGAAGGCTTCTTTGATCACCGTGAGGCCACCAATAATGATGATGGCTTGCGGTGACAATTGGCTGCCGGCCATCAACAGCAGAACCGTGATCTTCAGGCATGCAACAGCAAAGGCAAATAGCACCGATGCGGTATCCAAGCTACCCAGTGATGGAATCACTCGGCGCAATGGCCCGATTACCGGATGAGTAGCTTTCACCACAAACTGACTCAGCGGGTTGTAAAAGTCTGCTTTGACCAATTGCATCCAGATGCGCAATAAAATCACCATCAGATACAGGTTAAAAATGGTCTCAATCAAAAATCCAAATGCGGATTGGGTTGCCATAATCTGGTCCTTCTCCAGAAACAGTTAAAAAAGTTGTTCCATTTCTTCTGCGCGAGCGACGCAAGCGCGCATAGCCTGATCAACTAAGCCGGCCAAGTCTTGTTCTTTAAAGGTTGCCACGGCTTCGGCTGTGGTGCCACCTTTTGACGTTACTTGGGCTGTCAGCTCAGTGAATGACTTTGACATTTCGGATGCCGCCAAATGGCTAGAACCGATTGCCGCTTGCTGAACAAATTGGCGGGCAGTATCGGCATCAAGTCCCATGGCTTCAACGCTTTTTTGCATCGCTTCCATAAACATAAAGAAATAGGCAGGGGCGCTGCCGCTCGCGGCAATCACCAGATTCAAGCCCGCTTCGCTATCGACCCAAGCCGTTTTTCCGACCGCTTGCATCAGTTCAGAAGCCGTGTCTCTGTCGATGTCACTGACCAAGTCGTCGGCATACAGACCCGTCATACCTTGGCCAATTAAACATGGCGTGTTTGGCATTGTTCGCACAACGCGGCCGGCATTGCCCAGTAGTTCTCTTAATCGAACGACCTTGATGCCAGCGGCCACTGACACGATGAGCTTGTCAGCCAAACTCGGCTGAGCTGTGAGTAAAGGCTCACACACGGTAGCCATTAGCTGGGGCTTAACAGCGAGTACCACGGCATCAGCGGTTGCAACGCATGTAGCGTTGTCGGTGTAGGTGTTAAGACCCGGAAACTCAGCGCTTAACGCCGCTAGCTTATCACTATCGGGATCGCTGACATGCACTTGCGCAGCAGGCTTACCTTGCTTGATCAATCCCTTGAGAATCGCGCTGGCCATGTTGCCAGCGCCAATAAATGCAATCTGTTGAGACATGCTTATTCCTGTGTTCGTTATTGTTCTGACGACGTTTTTGGTTGCCGTGCGCCGAATATGGCAGTACCGACTCTGACCATGGTGCTGCCATGTTGAATCGCTTGCGCTAAGTCCTGAGTCATTCCCATCGATAGCGTATCAACACTGAGATAGTGCGATTTAAGCCATTCATATTGTTGCGCCATTAAGTCAAATTGTTGCCCTAATTTGGCTTGGTCTGTGGTGTTTTCTACGATGGCCATCAGGCCCCTTAGCTTTAGATTCGGCAGTTCATCGATGAGCGCGGCCAATTCACTGATTTGCGCAATGCTAACGCCTGCTTTTTGCGATTCGGAGCTTGCGTTGACCTGAATACAGACATTTAACGGTTCGATACCCTGAGGTCGCTGATCACTCAACCGGCGAGCAATCTTGTCCCGCTCAATGGTATGAATCCAACTCATGTGCTCGGCCAGAGGCCGCGTCTTATTCGATTGAATGGGGCCAATGAAGTGCCATTGCAACCCCAAGTGGGCTAATTTTTGCGCCTTTTCAACTGCTTCTTGGGCGTAGTTTTCTCCAAAATCGACTTGTCCTAAAGCGGCAACAGCTTCGACATCAGCTATGGGTTTTGTTTTTGACACTGCCAGCAATTTGACGCTGCCTGCAGGCCGCTTGGCTTTTTGCGTGGCAACTTGAACTTGGTCGTAGGCAGCGGCGTAACGCTCTGCTAGGGTTGGCATAATTTTGTCACGGCTCAATCTGGAGTTTCAGGCCATGGATATTACCGAACTTTTGGAATTCAGTGTTAAACATAAAGCCTCAGATTTACATTTAAGTGCTGATATGCCGCCACTTATCCGGGTGGATGGCGAAGTTCGCAAGCTCAATGTCGATCCCCTTGAGCACAAGCAGGTGCATGCGCTGATTTATGACATCATGAATGACAAGCAGCGCCGAGATTATGAAGAACAATTGGAAAGTGACTTTTCCTTTGAGGTCCCCGGGCTTGCCCGTTTCCGTGTCAATGCCTTTGTCCAGAACCGTGGTGCTGCCGCAGTGTTCCGTACTATTCCCTCAAAAGTACTGACGTTGGAGGAATTGGCTGCGCCTGATATTTTTCGCCAGGTGAGTGAAAAGCCTCGCGGTCTGGTGCTGGTTACCGGACCAACCGGTTCAGGTAAATCAACTACCCTAGCGGCGATGATTGATTACATTAACTCCAATCGTTTTGATCACATTCTAACCATTGAAGACCCCATTGAGTTTGTTCACGAAAACAAAAAATCTTTGATCAACCAGCGTGAAGTTCACCGTGACACCCATAGTTTTAATAACGCATTGCGCTCGGCGCTCCGTGAAGATCCAGATGTTATTTTAGTTGGTGAGATGCGTGACTTGGAAACGATTCGGTTGGCGATGACCGCAGCAGAAACAGGTCACTTAGTATTCGGTACCTTGCATACCACCTCGGCACCGAAAACTATCGATCGGATCATCGATGTGTTTCCAGCTGAAGAAAAATCCATGGTGCGCTCGATGTTATCCGAATCTCTGCAGGCGGTGATCTCGCAAACCTTGCTGAAACGAAATGGCGGCGGGCGAGTCGCTGCCCACGAAATCATGGTGGCGACCCCTGCAATTCGTAACTTGATTCGCGAAGACAAAATTGCCCAGATGTATTCGGTGATTCAAACCGGGATGGCATTGGGAATGCAAACCCTTGATCAATCACTACAAGATTTGGTCAATCGTGGTTTGGTATCACGCGAAGAAGCAATGAAGAAAGCTGGCGGCAAGCAAGCTCTGTAGCAATCAGAGGACCTAAAAGATGGAACTACTCACTCCTTATTTAGCGCAGATGGTGGCGAAAAAAGGCTCTGACTTGTTTATCACAGTCGGCGTGCCAGTTAGCATCAAAGTGCATGGGCGATTGGAACAGCTCGATGACCATAAACTCGATGCAGCAGCAGCTCAACGCATTGTTGAGGACACCATGAACGCCTCTCAACTTGCTGAATTCAATGATAATAGTGAGTGCAATTTCGCTATTGCTGTTCACGATGTAGGTCGTTTTCGGGTCAACGCCTTTTGTCAGCGAGAACAGGTTGGCATGGTCATTCGCCGAATCGAAACGACCATTCCGGATGCCGACGACTTACTGTTACCGCCGATCTTGAAAGATATCATTCTCTCCAAGCGTGGCCTGTTTTTGTTTGTTGGTGGCACCGGTACGGGTAAGTCAACCTCCATGGCTGCGCTGCTTGGTTATCGTAATATCAAGACTTCGGGCCATATTCTTACCATCGAAGATCCAATCGAGTTCGTCCACGAGCACCGCGGTTGTATCGTTACCCAGCGAGAGGTAGGTATTGACACGCCAAGTTTTGACTCGGCACTGAAAAACAGTTTGCGGCAGGCGCCAGACGTCATCATGCTTGGTGAAATTCGTACTTCGGAGACCATGGAGTATGCCTTAAGCTTCTCGGAAACCGGCCACTTGTGTATCGCGACCTTGCATGCCAACAACGCCAACCAAGCCTTGGATCGGATGCTGCACTTGGTACCGAAGGAAATGCAGGACCAATTGCTATTTGATTTGGCGTTGAATTTGCGCGCAATCGTTGCTCAGCAACTAGTACCAACGAAAGATGGTAAAGGGCGTCGGGCTGCGATTGAAATATTGATTAATACCCCTCATGTGTCTGACTTGATTCGTCGTGGTGAAGTTCACCGTCTCAAAGAATCGATGGCTAAATCCAGAGAGCAGGGCATGCAAACTTTCGATCAGGCGTTGTTCGACCTATACAAAAAAGGCGACATCACTTATGACGATGCCCTTCATGCGGCTGATTCGCCCAATGACTTACGTTTGATGATTAAGCTCGATGACGGCGATAGTTCGTCGAAGGGCGGACTCGATGGTGTCTCCATTGACATGGATGATTAGCCCATGCCGCTGGCGCCCGAGTTAATTGTATTGATGCTCAATGGGGTATTGTTGATTGTGTCCTACAGTTGGCTTTACCCCAAGTATGTTGCGGATAATATTCGCAAGCTAATGATTAATGATGTGGTTGCCTCGGTGGTTGCTTTGGCTGTTGCTGGCGGTTTGTTCATGGGCAAAAACATCAGTTTCAACGCGTTGTTATTCGACGCCAATTGGTTTTGGTTTACTTTGCTCAGCTATTTTGTCCTCGAAATCCCTTTTTCTGTTCGGTACTGCAATAAGTACAACCTTTGGAACAAAATGTAACTGTCGTCATCATTCTGATTTAGTTGGCAATCTTAGGTGATGTCAGCTATAGCTATGACAATTGCTTGAATGATGCAGGGGTCGTGTGTGTCTATTTTTGATGAACGCCATATTCGTGAGCCGGACCGAATACAAGGGATTGTGGGTCATTTGAGAACCGGTAATCTTATCGACTTCCAGTTGAACTCAGCAGTCCCCCTGAGAATGAAATTTAAGCTAGTTGGCTTTGAAGCTGGCAGCTTTTTTGTTTTTAGCGTGCCAGCGTCAAGCTACAAAAACCATAGTGATGAGTTAAACGCGGGCCACAGCTGTATCGTGCGGGCAGTGATCGGCGGTGATTTGGGGCATTGCATCGCTTTTCAAACTAAGGTGATGATGCTGCAAAAAACGCCAAGGCCGTTGTTGTTTGTCAGTTGGCCCCGAGAAGTTGAGAACTTTCGGTTGCGTAAAGAACTGCGTGTCGGCACTCGTATTCCGGCTACGTTTATGGATAAAGAAAGTGGTCAAAGCGATAACGAACAGTATCACTTGCTTGAGGGGACCGTGATGGATTTATCGGTCGGTGGTTGCTTGTTTCAACTACCGTGGTCGATTCAGGCAGGAGCAGTGCCAATCACGAATGGCTTACTGAAAATGATTTTTCCGTCGCGCCCTGATGACCCTCTGTTTGTTCCCGCTCAAGTCCGTCGAGCAACCCGAAAAAGCCAAGAGCATATGCATCTGGGCTTACAGTTTGAGCCAGTGGAAGAGCTCATTGAACTGTTCCACCATATCAATTTAGAAAGCCGATTGTAGTCACTACTTGTCTCGCTACGGGCTCAATTCCATAGGCTTTCAAAGTAGCTTTCGACGATAAGCACAGCCGATACGCTATCGACTTTGTCTTTGCTTAGGGCTTTGAAACCGCCCAGTTCAAATAGCCGGGAACGCGCATCGACGGTAGTTAAGCGTTCATCTTGTAATTCGACCTGAAAACCAAAGCGACCATGTAAACGATTGGCAAATTTGCGCGCCCGCTGAGTTAGTTCTTGCTCGGTGCCATCCATATTCAGCGGTAAACCAACAACCAGTAAGTCTGGTTGCCATTGCTTGAGCACATGCTCGACTTGCTGCCAATTTGGCACGCCATCATTGGCTTTGAGCGCTGCATCGGGAGATGCTGTGCCGGTGACCTCCTGACCCACAGCAACGCCAATGCTCTTGGTACCATAGTCAAAACCGAGGATAGTGCGCTCGCCGGGCGCTTTCATTAAGCGTGCCCTGCTTGTGGGCTGATACTGGCAATATCAATTCCAATTTTCTGCCCTGAAGCCTGCCAACGCATCGATGCATCAACATCGAAAATGATGCTTTGATCCGCCGGGATCACCAGCCATGAGTTGTCGGCAATTTCTTGTTCCAATTGCCCAGCATCCCAACCGGCATAGCCCAAAGTAACGAGAAACTTGCTTGGTTCTAGGTCGGTACCGAGGATCTGCAAAATGTCTTTTGAGGTGGTTACCATCAAATCGTCATTCAAACTGAGACTCGAAGACCAACCAGGTTGCGCGGTGTGAAGCACAAATCCGCGCTCTTGGGCGACGGGGCCGCCAGCGAAAATCGGTTGTTCAAGATTTGTTGAGGACAAATCGTCGCGATGCAAATCTTGCACCTTTGATAGCAGCTCAGACAGGCTCAAATTTTTGATCGGATGATTGATAATTAGCCCCATGGCACCTTCATCATTGTGCTCACAGATATAGCTAACCGAGCGCTGAAAGTAGGGATCTTCCAGCGACGGCATAGCAACTAATAATTTACCTTGGAGACTTTCCATACAACTCGATTCTGGTCCTCGCATAATTTCATTATGGCAGTAAATCGTTGGCTTCAACACTCGCTTGCTTTAGAAATCAGTCAAGCGACGATAAAAACGGCATCAGTCGTCTTTGTTGGCAAGCTTGTTGGCAATGGCTTCCATCAACCGCTCGGCGATGCGGACATCAAACGCAGCCTCAATTTCACGAATACAGGTTGGGCTGGTGACGTTCACTTCGGTGAGGCGATCACCAATGATGTCTAAGCCAACAAAGAGCAAGCCTCGTTTCTTGAGTTCCGGTCCGACTGCATTGGCGATAGCCCAATCGGCATCTGACAGTGGCCGCGCTTCACCGCGGCCTCCGGCAGCTAGGTTGCCACGGGTTTCACCGCCAGCAGGGATGCGAGCCAAGCAGTAAGGTACGGCTTCGCCGTCAATCATCAAAATTCGCTTATCGCCATCTTTAATGGCCGGCAAGTAGTTTTGGATCATGGCGTAGCGTTGACCATGTTCGGTCAGCGTTTCGATAATGACACCAACATTGGGATCATCTTGTTTGACGCGGAAGATTGATGCTCCGCCCATGCCGTCAAGAGGCTTAAGAATGACATCGCCATGCTCGGCAAGAAACTCCCTAATTTGTTGAGCTTGGCGAGTGACCAAAGTATCGGGTGTATGCTCGGCAAACCAAGCGGTGAACAGTTTTTCGTTGCAATCACGGAGGCTGGCTGGTTTGTTGACGACCAGCACTCCTTGCTCTTCTGCGCGCTCTAGCATGTAAGTGGCGTAAATGAATTCGGTATCAAACGGCGGATCCTTGCGCATTAAGATGGTATCGAGTTCAGCAAGTGGTGCATCCACAGGCTCGCCTAGAGTGAACCAGTCGCTGGCGTCCTCTTGCACAAACAGTTTGCGCATTGTGGCAAAAGCCTTGCCCTGACGCAGATATAAATCGTTCATTTCCATGTACCACAGTTGCCAACCTCGGGCTTGTGCGGCCAGTAGCATGGCAAAGCTGGAGTCTTTTTTGATGTTGATACCTGAAATTGGATCCATCACGATGCCGAGTTGTACCGTCATTTTTTATCCTTATCCTAAATCGCCAAAGCGTGTTTGCAGCGCTGTAAGCGCCGTGAGTGCTGCCGTTTCGGTACGCAAAACTCGTGGGCCAAGTAAAATGCTCTGATAGCCGTGTTCGCGAGCAGCAATGATCTCTTGTTCACTGAGGCCACCTTCTGGGCCAATCAAAAGCCGCACACCCACCGCCGGCACAGACTCAATACCATTGATGCCATGTCGCGCCGCAGGGTGCAGATTTAGCTTTAACTGCTCTGTTTCTTCAGTTAACCAGTCAGCTAAGCTAACTGGCTGGTCAATGTGAGGAACCGAATTGCGCCCACATTGCTCACAGGCACTAATTGCAACTTGTTGCCAATGCAGTACTTTCTTTTGCCAACGTTCCGCTTGTAACTTGACGCCGCAGCGCTCGGTAAGTAGCGGAGTAATCTTGTCGACGCCAAGTTCAACAGCTTTTTGAATGGTAAAGTCCATCTTGTCGCCACGACTTACTCCTTGGCCAATGTGAACCTTCAGTGGTGATTCGACCGAATGCTGAAGTGCCGAACCGATATCAGCCAATACTTTCCGCTTTTCAACCGTCGCGAGTGTTGCCGGGTAGGCTAAGCCTGAACCGTCGAACAGCTCAATGGTGTCTCCAACTCTCATTCTAAGCACTCTGGCAACATGCCCTGCGGCACTATCAGATAACTGAACTTGAGATTGTTGTTGCAGCGGTTGTGGGTGAAAAATACGAGTCGTCACAAGTAACTTTGGTTTGCCTGTTGATATTAAGAACAGAAATGGGGGCTGACGTTATAATTTCAAGTTGCCGCTGATTTTTTCCAAGCGGGGTCTAATGGGCAAAAAAAAGCCCGTGTTTGGGACACGGGCCAATTCGATTGTTGGATGTAAAACGTACGTTCTAAAAATAGTCCATATTGCTGTGACAGGCCAGTTTCAGATTGTTACTAATTGCTGCAAAGGTGCTGTTGAGTTCAGTAGCCCGATTAACTTAGCGACAGACAACGGCGCTTGCGGAACCTAAATAGCGAAACAAGCAGGGAGCCAAGCAGCAGCATAGCTAGGGTTTGTGGTTCTGGAACTTCGACACTTGATGATGGAATTTCTATGATAGGTCCGTCACCTTGATAGATGTAATTGTGAATTTCATTCAAATTTTGGTTGAAGTAATTACGGGCAATAACCGCGCCATCCATATCGAATCCACCGTTGAAGATGTCCGCTTTGGTCGCCAATACTGAGCCGATAAACTTGTTGTTGAAGTTAATTTCGGTGGTATCGATGAAATTCCACAATATGCTGTCGTAAATGCTGTTATTAGTGCCGCGAAAGTTAAACGCGTTGTGAATGTTGGCCGACTTACCAGAAACGTTGATAATGACCTTCTCAGCTACCCCTAAATCAAACTGCATGCCATTTGACTGTTGAAACAAGCTGGCATTGATGTCAAACACTGCAACCTGTTCGCTACCACTGTATGTGAACGTGCGGCCATTCATGTCGCCAGTGATGTCACCATTTGCTGTTAAATCGTCATAATGAATCGACGCGGCTTCCAGTTCTGCCGTTAACTGAGCTGCGGCAAGGGTCTTATCTTGATAAACGGTGCCGTTATTGGTTGCGATAGTGGCCGGGTTAGTTAAGTCTCCGCCATAGGCAGCATCACCATTGAGTACTTTTACTCCATTCCCGAAGACATCGTTAACCACACTTAGTGCTGCTGAACCGACCAGATTAGGATCGTAACCAAAGTCAGAAGCGCCGGTGATGTTCAAGTTACCACCAATAAAGGTTGAGCCTTGGACGTGAACAGAGCCGGAAAAATCGTTGAGAACAACAAGGTTATAATTGCTAATAGGCAAGGCCAAAGCGGCGCTGCACAGAAATATCGAAACAATCGCCACGATTTGGCGAACTGCATGCTTGAACATCGTTCACTACCTAACTAGTTATACCCATTTGATAATAAAGGGTATTTATTTTTTTGGTGGGGGCTGTTCAGCTCAGAACAGCCGTTTCGCTAGAGCTCAAAGCAAAAAGCAATCCAATATGTTAACTGTCTGAAAATTAGGTGATTTGTTGATTTTGTCTGGTTTAGAATAAATACTCTGTAAATTAACCTGACAGGTTGCGAGGCGTCGTACCCTAGATGAAAAAAAACCGCCTAGATTTAGGCGGTTTATAACACTGATACCAACCAGTTGTGCTGCTTGCTATCACAGTCCCGCGCTGGCGCGAAGGGCTTCAACTTTATCGGTTGCTTCCCATGGGAATTGCTCGCGGCCAAAGTGACCGTAAGCTGCCGTTTGCTGGTAGATAGGTTGCGCTAGATTGAGCATCTCAGTCAGACCATATGGGCGTAAATCGAAGTGCTGGCGTACCCAAGCAACCAGAGTTGCTTCATCGAACTGGCTGGTGCCGAATGTTTCGATGCTGATAGAAGTCGGTTCGGCAACGCCGATAGCATAAGACACTTGCAGCTCACAGCGTTTTGCCAAACCTGCTGCAACTAGGTTTTTGGCAACGTAACGAGCAGCATAGGCGGCGCTACGATCGACTTTAGACGGATCTTTACCTGAGAATGCGCCGCCACCATGGCGCGCCATGCCGCCATAAGTATCAACAATGATTTTGCGGCCAGTTAAACCACAATCGCCCATTGGGCCACCAATGACGAATCGGCCCGTTGGGTTAATGAAGTACTTGGTTTGTTCGGTCAGCCATTGTGCGGGCAGCACGGGTTTGATGATTTCTTCTTGTACTGCCTCAATCAAATCGCTTTGTGAAATGGTATCGCAATGCTGGGTTGATAGTACGACGGCATCAATGCCCACCGGCTGGCCATTTTCATAAGCAAAGGTAACCTGACTTTTTGCGTCCGGACGAAGCCACGGCAAGGTGCCATCTTTACGAACTTCAGCTTGGCGCTTCACTAGTTTGTGAGCGTAGGTGATTGGTGCAGGCATGAGCTCTTCAGTCTCGTCTGAGGCATAGCCAAACATCAGGCCTTGGTCACCAGCACCCTGTTCCTTTGGATCGGCACGGTCAACGCCTTGTGCGATGTCGGGCGACTGCTTACCAATAGCATTGAGTACTGCACATGAGTCGGCATCAAAACCCATGTCCGAGTGAACGTAGCCAATATCACGCACTGTACTGCGCGCTAATTCTTCGATGTCGACCCAAGCTTCCGTGGTGATTTCACCACCAACCATTACCATGCCTGTTTTGACGTAGGTTTCGCAGGCAACGCGAGCGCTTGGGTCTTGCTTTAGAATTGCGTCAAGCACTGCATCCGATATCTGGTCTGCAATTTTATCTGGGTGGCCTTCAGAAACCGATTCAGAGGTAAACAAGTGTTTTGCCATGTTGCCTTTCTCAAAATTAAAGATGTTTATACGGATTTACGTCTAGACGTCTATTCTAGATTAATTGTTTGTTTTAATGCTAGCCCGAATGGCAATTCGTGATCCGAACAAGGTGAGTCAATCCAATCGGCGCTAGATAAGTGGTAAGAGAGCAGGCGTAAGTCATTGTTGCCAGCTGTGCTGATGTCATTTAATTACTTTGAAACTGAAATTAATTGCAATAAAATGCTCGCGCGGTTGAATTTTCGTTAAAAAACCACAAATTGACCGAGGCGTCTGAAAATTTCAGGCCAAAAAGTGTGACTTGTGTTCACTCTGATGTAAATCAATTACGATTTGCTTGGCTTGTACCATAATGCGCCTGCTTTGACGCCAAGGCCTTGTGGCTCTGAGGATAACTAGCCCTGCGCTGTGAGCCGCCCGTTCGGTGTTGATGAACGAAGTACAGCACAGTGAACAACAACGCACTATACTGCGTTGAGTTCGAATTCGAGCTGAGGCAAAAAGCCTCAACTCACCCAAATACACAAAGCAATTCTAGAGGAATGATCATGTCCGTATTGAAAATGAAAGATCTGGATTTAGCTGGCAAGCGCCTGTTTATCCGTGCAGATCTGAACGTGCCAGTAAAGGATGGCAAAGTCACTTCTGATGCTCGTATTCTGGCATCAATTCCTACCATTGAGCACGCCTTGAAAGCTGGTGCCAAGGTAATGGTGACCTCTCACCTGGGTCGTCCGACCGAAGGTGAGTATGCGGACGAATTCTCTTTGCAGCCTGTGGTTGACTACCTAAACGAAGCATTGGACGTACCAGTTCGGTTGGAAAAAGACTACTTAAACGGCGTTGAATTGGCAGACAACGAGGTTGTTGTGCTAGAAAACGTTCGTTTCAACAAAGGCGAAAAGAAGAACGAAGAAGCGTTGTCTAAACAGTATGCTGCTTTGTGTGACATCTTCGTAATGGATGCATTTGGCACAGCTCACCGTGCTCAAGCGTCAACTCACGGTGTTGGTATGAATGCACCAGTCGCTTGTGCTGGCCCACTGCTGGCTGCCGAACTTGAAGCGCTTGGTGCAGCGATGGATAACCCAGCACGTCCAATGATCGCCATTGTTGGTGGCTCTAAAGTATCGACCAAGCTAACCGTTTTAGAGTCTCTCTCTAAAGTTGCCGACCAGTTGGTTGTTGGTGGTGGTATCGCCAATACCTTCGTTGCTGCTACTGGCAAAAACGTTGGTAAATCACTGTGTGAAGCCGATTTGATCCCAACAGCGCAAAAGCTAATGGAAGAATGTGCTATTCCTGTTGCTACTGATGTTGCTGTTGGTAAGAACTTCTCGGAAGACGAAAAAGCTGTTGTTAAATCTGCAGCCGACGTTGAAGACGACGATATGATCTTCGACTTGGGCCCAGACTCAGCTGAAGAACTAGCAAAAATCATCAAAGAAGCCAAAACCATTCTTTGGAACGGCCCAGTTGGCGTATTCGAATTTGATGAATTCGCTAACGGCACAGAGATCGTTGCGAAAGCAATTGCTGAATCTGAAGGTTTCTCAGTTGCAGGTGGCGGTGACACCTTAGCTGCAATCGACAAGTTCGGCATCAAAGATCAGGTGTCTTACATCTCTACTGGTGGCGGTGCGTTCCTCGAATTCGTTGAAGGCAAGAAACTACCAGCTGTTGCTATGCTTGAAGAGCGTGCAAACGGCTAACACCGGTCAAAATCACTAACGGGAGCCCAAGGCTCCCGTTGCTGTTTTATCGACACTGAATTCGTATGAATTTTGTCGTAAATAATCTAGACTTATTCAACTCAAATTGTATCAACCCACAGGACAAATCATCATGTCTCAGAATATTCTTGATGTTGTTAAACCAGGCGTAGTAACTGGTGACGACGTAGCCAAAGTTTTTACCATCGCTAAAGAGAAAGGTTTTGCACTGCCAGCTGTTAACTGCGTAGGTACCGACTCTGTCAACGCAGTACTTGAAGCTGCAGCTAAAGTGAAAGCACCTGCTGTTATCCAATTCTCTAACGGTGGCGCTGCGTTCTTTGCTGGTAAAGGTTTGAAACTGGATGGCCAAGAAGCTGCTATTCTGGGTGCCATTGCTGGTGCGAAGCACGTTCACACTATGGCTGAGTCGTACGGTGTTCCAGTGATTCTGCACACTGACCACGCAGCTAAGAAGCTTCTTCCTTGGATCGACGGTCTGCTGGAAGCGAGCGAGAAGCACTTCGCTGAAACTGGTAAGCCGCTGTTCAGCTCTCACATGATCGACCTGTCTGAAGAGTCTCTGGAAGAGAACATCGAAACTTGTGCCAAGTATCTTGAGCGCATGAGCAAAATCGGCATGACTCTGGAAATCGAATTGGGTTGTACTGGTGGTGAAGAAGACGGTGTTGATAACACTGATATGGACCAGTCACTGCTGTACACTCAGCCTTCTGAAGTGAACTATGCCTACGAAAAATTGAATGCTATCAGCCCTAACTTCACGATTGCTGCGTCTTTCGGTAACGTTCACGGCGTATACAAGCCAGGCAACGTTAAACTGACTCCAACCATTTTGCGCGATTCTCAAGCATACGTTTCTGAGAAGCATGGTTTGGCAAACAATACGCTGAACTTCGTATTCCACGGCGGTTCAGGTTCTTCACAAGAAGAAATCCAAGAATCAATCAGCTACGGTGTTATCAAAATGAACATCGATACTGATACTCAGTGGGCAACTTGGGACGGTATCCGCGTTTACGAAGCTGACAAGCGCGATTACCTGCAAGGCCAAATCGGTAACCCTGAAGGTGAAGATGCGCCTAACAAGAAGTACTACGACCCACGCGTTTGGTTGCGCAAAGGTCAAGAGTCAATGGTTGTTCGCCTAGAACAAGCATTTGCTGATCTGAACGCAGTAAACGTACTGTAATTTCTCGTCAATCTTTGACAGAATGAAAAGCCCGCATTGAGCGGGCTTTTTTGTGGCTGACAGACAAATTCTTATTAAGGCTATGTGCCTTGAGTCTTGGGAAGGATTTTATATAGAATTTGCAGGTTAATTGTTAACTTAACGTCAGAAAACTATTCTAATATCCAGAGATTGACCATGTTTGCATTGCGCCAATGCCGACTCGTTGCGCTAACGACGGCTTTGCTTAGTTTCGGTGTATACGGCTTGAATATTTCAGATGAAGATCTGAAAAAACAGGGCTGGTCTGCAGAAGTTGAAGGTGGCCTCAGTTATTCTACCGGTAACACCGACCAATCCTCCATGCGTTTTCGTGGCGCATTTGACTACTTCTGGGCCGACTGGCGTCATTTCTTAAAGGCGGAAGCAAACTCCACCAAACGTGATGGCAAGAACAGCGCCGAGCGCTATCGCGGTTCTTACAAAGCTGACCGCGACTGGACCGATGTTGACTACACCTTTGGTCTGGTGACCTATGAAAACGACCGTTTTAACGGTCTTGAGGACCTATTCACTTTAGTTGGAGGCTGGGGACATCGATTTTTTCCGGCTGATTCAATGGAACTGTATACCGAGGCTGGGCCTGGTTACCGTTGGAACAACTCGCCAGATTCGACTGATAGCGAAGCGATTCTGCGAGGAGCCAGCCAGTTTGATTGGACCATCAGTGATAACAGCTCCTTTCGCCAAGTAGTCACATTTGAGAGCGGTGAAAGTAATGTCATTAGTCGTGCAGAAACCTCGCTGACCACCAGTATTGTTGGTCAACTCGCTCTGAAAGTCAGTGTCTCAATGACTCACCAAACTAAGCCAGAGGTTGATAATAGTGGTGTCGCCAAAAAGAAACTCGATACCATATCCGGCGTGACGCTACTTTACCGCTACTAGCGGCAACTATGACTGATGCGCTGTATCGTTTAGTTCTTGTTGTTGGAGCCATTGGCTAAAAGCAGGGATGTGATCTTGAAAAGCGCAAGGGTGAACCAATAAGCTGGTGTGGTCATAGTCGCTGAGATTGCCATTCGCTTTGCTGAGCAGGGTATACTTGGCATCAGCATTCATGCTGTCACGCAAGAAAGCCTCAACATCGTTTGGGTTTCCTAACACTGAATCTCCCTTTGCCGCAAAGAACCACGAAGCTGGCCATTGAATGGTGCGCGCGGCACTTTGGAAACAAAAACCATCACTGTCTTGCCATTCCGTTGAGTTAACCCAGCGAACATTGTCAGCCAACGATACCTTGGATTCATTGTCCATTCCGAGTTTGAAACGTTTGGCAGGCAAGTAACCGTAGCGGCGAGTAAGCCATGGGCAAAGCCGATTCCAGATCAAATTCACCATCAGTTTCTTTTTTAGGTGTCGCGAGTAAATGGTTTTTTTGCTAGCGAAGCCTGCCAGCGTTTGTACTTCCGCCAAACGCTGCGGGTACTTGGCCAAATGACTGGCCATTAGGATGGTACCCCACGAATGCCCCAGCCAATGCACTGGTTGTTTGTGTTGCTGGATAATCCATTGGTGGACCAAGGGAATTTGCTGGTTGATTACTTCAGATTGGCCGAATCCCTCGCCGCCTTTGAGTCTAGGTTGGCTTTTGCCATTGCCGAATACGTCCATCACATAAACAGAGTGGCCCTGACGAGCAAGGTGGCATGCCAGGCCTTTGCCCGATTCGGTATAGAACACCCTGCCATTGCTCATTGAGCCATGGAGCATAAGCACTGGATAATGAGTGGTGGTTGCCTGCGGTTGGATGACGCGGACGTGCAGCTTGCCACCGCCATATGGCAGAAATTGTGAAGACTGAGAGATCACCAAACCAAACCTCAACGGTAATTGTTGAAGTCAGTTTTACGGGATTTTATCTGGTTAGACCAGTTGTTCGACCGTTAAATGTCGCTGCCTGTGATCTTGGCCTAATGCTTGGCACTTGTGTCGCTGGCTGAACAGATATCGGCATATTGCAGATAGCGTTTTTCAAATTCATCGGCAGGTAAGGGTTTGCTGTAGTAAAAACCTTGTACCAGATCGCAACCGGCGTTGCTGATGAACTTCAGCTCAGCGCTGGTTTCTACTCCTTCTGCCACTGTTTTATAGCCGAACGAGTGGCACATCATCACGATAGAGCGGACGATATCTTTATTGGCCGCCTCACTATCAATGTTGCTAATGAACGAACGATCAATCTTGACCCACTCTAGTGGCAACTGTTTCAACAGAGAGAGCGATGAGTAACCAGTACCAAAATCATCGAGCGACACTGAAATACCGGCATCAACCAGCTGCTGCAGCATGGCTCGGGAATGGTCCAGATCGCCAATTGCCGCTGACTCAGTAATTTCGACGGTGATTTGGCTGATATCGACATCGGTTGATTTGACACACTCGATAAACTCGGTGGCAAATCGCGAACGCATCAACTCGCCGGGGCTGACGTTGATTGATAACTTGATGGTTCGTTCAGGGAATTGCTGCTGCCATTTGGCCAACTGAACCATAGCTTTGCGAGCGACTTGACCGCCTAGTTTGGTTATCAGGCCGGCTTCTTCTGCGATTGGGATAAACTGCGCAGGGCTGACATGGCCTAAGCAGTCGGATTGCCAACGCGCTAATGCTTCCATACCAACTAATTCGCCATTGTTTGGATCGATTTGCGGCTGATAGTGTACCGCTAACTCGTCGTTTTCCATTGCCACTTTGAGCTTCTGCTCCATGGTTGCCTGCAGCTCGACGTCGGCATCCATATCGAGGGCATACAACATTGCCTTGGTACTTTTTATTTGTTTTGCCCGATACATTGCAATATCGGCTTTTTTGATTAGGTCATCGGCGGTTTGGCCATCTTTCGGGTAAAACGAAATTCCTAAGCTACCATGACTCGATAGCTCGATTCCGTTGTACTTAAAGCGGCTCTCGACTTCCACCAAAATACGTTTGGCCAATTCAATGGCAGCTTGTTCGGTCGTGACATCGCATAGAAAAACAAACTCATCGCCGCCAAAGCGAGCAAAAAAGTCGTTCCCTCGAAGAATGCCCTTGAGTTGTTTCGCAACATGGCGGAGGAGGGCATCGCCGACATCATGACCATATGTATCGTTGACATATTTAAAGCGATTTAAGTCCATCAGCATCACCGCTTTAGGTTGCAGTGCATGGTCGCGGATGTGGGTCTTTAAGCGCTCATTGAGCATGATCCGATTGGGTAGCCCTGTGAGCGCGTCATGATAGGCCATGTGCTGAATTCGTTCTTGCGAGCGACGCTGTTCGGTAATGTCGGTGACCGAGCCAACAAATCGTTCAGGTTGACCCAGCGGGTTGCGGATTGACTCACCACTGGCATCGACCCATAGGTAATCATCATCGGCGCCGCGGAGCCGAAAGCTGGTTTTAAAGACTTTGTCGTTTTCAAGGTGGTCGAGTACCTGTTGCCGCACTCGATCTTGGTCGTCAGGATGAACACGCTCGAAAAATTTCATGTTGCGGTAGGCTCGAATATCGCCGCTGTGCTCGAAGCCAAGCATCTCAAGCAGCCGAGTATTCCATTCAACATCGTTGGTTTTTAAGTTCCAGTCCCAGATGCCGTCATTGGATGTATTGGCGACAACTTCTAATTGTTCAGCAAGATCTTTCGCTTTGCGCTCGCGATTTCGCACCGACGCAATTAAAGCGTCCCGTTCAATAAATAAGCTCAACATATCGAGATAGTTGTCAAACATGGAATAGGAGCTATTACTGGTATCCGATGTTAAGTCATCAATCAGCGCCAGTACGCCCCAAGGGTCATCATCCTCAGCAGAAATAGGAACTAGGGTTAGGGCAAAATGGTCAGGAAAGTCATGATCCAAAAGGTGTCTTGGGGGATAGCTTTGAGGCAGGCAGGTTTGATCCGATTGCTTCGATAGATTGCTCTCGCGATTTTGTTCAGAAAACAATTGAGTGACTTTAAGGTGTTTTTTCTGTGGTCCCTCTGATTGCCAGTTGGCGAAGCAGGCCCAGTTTAAAAACGGTCCATACAAACTCGATAGATTTAGAATCGAGTCAAAACCGCCTTTGGCCAATGCCATGGCTGACTCGTTGTTGTCGGTTGGTGCCTTAGCGAAGTCGTCGATTAGCTTGTTGCGAATGGTTTGTGGGTCTTCGCTGTCGCTGCGCCAATGGAGCGGAGCGCCGCATGAGCCGCGGACAATCAATTGCTGATTGACTATCAGTGGTTTTGGATGATACTTGTCGCCCTCGATACGGGCAATCAGGCGATCAATTGCCTCGCTGGCAAGCCGTTGTAGATTTTGATCAACGCTACTTAGTGCCGGTGTTCTAGTTGCACCAAGTATGGTGTTGTCGATACCGACAACCGCAATGTCTTCGGGGCAGCGCTTGTTGATTTTTTTCAGTTGTTCGATGAGGCCCACCGCAATCAAATCCGTGGCACAGATAATTGCTGTGCAATCACAGTCTCGCTCAATGAAAATTCTACCGGCTTCACGGCCTCCGGGCAGCGTGGGCTCATGAACACTTAAGGTCCAATCGGGATTATATGGCAACCCCCATTGAGCAAATCGCTCTTTGTACTCCTGGAATCGGCTGCGAATATCGACAATCGATAAATCGCCCGCAAAGCCTATACGGGTATGGTTTAGTTTGACCAAGTGTTCAAACGCATCTCGCATGCCTTGAGTTTGATCACTACACACTTGTTCAACCGGCAATGGGAAGTAATCGGCTGCCGTTGACACTACCGGAATGCCGCGCTGGATTGCCTGCTCGACGAGACGGGTAGAGGCGGAGTTTAGGATGATTAACAAACCATCCATATAGTCCAATGCCAGCGGCATATCATAACTGCCAAAACCATTGGCTCGGATAGTAATGAGGTTGAGGTTCTGCTCTTTGGCGCAATCACGCAATGCGTTGGCCAACTCGCCAAGAAAGAAACCGCTTAGGTAAGGAGTGACCACGCCAATGGTATAGGGTTTAGAGCTCATTAATTATCATGTCCTCATGCGGTACAACAGGCCGTTGAACTGATAGGTGTGCTGGCAAGAATTGACCCAACTTTGGCTCATCGATCCGCGCTTTGAAAGTGAGTTCAGTGAGAAGTGAGATTTGCTTCAAACCTGACTGAGGGTCACTGTGCGGCGAAGTGCTTCAGGTCACAGCGGGTGGCGTGAATTAGTGACAAAAAAGCCAGCAATTGATGCTGGCTTTCGGAGCAATGAGACAGCTGCAGTATTAGTGCAGAATACGCGTCTTAATGGTGCCATCAATGGTTTTTAGATGCTCGAGTGCGGTTTGTGCATCTTCGGTATGAACATCGATAACCACGTAACCTAATGCATCATCTGTTTGCAAGAACTGGGCTGCAATGTTGACGCCCTTTTCGGCAAACGTCAGGTTGATTTGGGTCAGGATACCAGGCTTGTTTTCGTGGATGTGCAACAAGCGGCTGCAATCGGTGTGCTCCGGCAGTGATACTTCTGGGAAGTTAACCGCAGACAAGGTAGAACCATTGTCTGAGTACTTGGCCAGCTTACCTGCCACTTCAATACCAATATTTTCCTGTGCTTCTTGGGTCGAACCGCCAACGTGCGGAGTCAGAATGACATTGTCGATACCACGCAATGGTGAGACAAATTCTTCCTTGTTTGATTTTGGCTCGACAGGGAATACATCAACCGCTGCGCCCGCGAGTTTACCGCTGTTCAGCGCGTCAACCAGTTCGTCAATTACCACCACAGTGCCGCGAGCGGCGTTAATGAAAATTGCCCCTTGCTTCATGGCGTCAAATTGCGCTTTGCCAATCATGTCCTTGGTTTGGGCGGTTTCCGGCACGTGCAGCGACACGACATCAGCTTGCGCTAGCAAGTCGTCGAGGTTGCTAACTTGGCTAGCGTTGCCCAATGGCAGCTTGGTTTCAACATCGTAGAACTTCACTCGCATACCAATGGTTTCAGCCAGAATGCCAAGCTGAGTACCAATGTGGCCATAGCCGACAATACCTAAGGTTTTGCCACGTGCTTCATAGCTGCCAACGGCGCTTTTCAGCCATTCGCCACGATGAGCCTTGGCGCTCCGCTCAGGTACGCCACGAAGCAGCATGATTGCTTGTCCCAGCACCAATTCAGCAACACTACGAGTGTTTGAGAAAGGTGCGTTGAACACCACGATGCCCCGCTTTTTGGCAGCTTGTAGGTCAACTTGGTTGGTGCCGATACAGAAACAACCGATGGCAATCAGTTTTTTCGCATGGGACAAAACATTTTCAGTCAGGTTGGTGCGCGAGCGAATACCAATAAAGTGTGCGTCTTTGATTTTCTCAATCAATTCATCTTCTGGCAGCGAAGTCGCCAATGATTCAATATTGGTGTAACCGGCATCGCGAAATGTCTGCACTGAACTAGGGTGCAACCCTTCTAACAGCAGAATGCGAATTTTGTCTTTATCGAGCGAAAATTTTTGCATCAGTGGGTTCTCTTTGAGCTTGCGAGTGGGGATAGTTTTATTATGGTTCCAGCGTGACTACGCCTTGTTCGGTACCAAGTAAGCAGATATCTGCACCTCGGTGAGCAAACAAGCCATTGGTAACGACGCCAGTGATCATATTGATGTCGTGCTCTAATTTCTTAGGGTCGACAATCTTCATGTTGTGTACATCAAGGATGACGTTGCCATTGTCGGTGATCACGCCTTCACGCCAAACCGGATCGCCGCCAAGTTTGACCAGTTCGCGGGCAACATAGCTACGAGCCATTGGGATCACTTCAACCGGCAGTGGGAAATCGCCGAGTACATCGACTTTCTTGCTGCCATCGGCAACACAAACGAACTTCTTAGCAACGGCAGCAATGATTTTTTCTCGGGTCAAGGCAGCTCCACCGCCTTTGATCATGTGCATGTGCTTGGTGATTTCATCGGCGCCATCGACATAGACTTCGATGCTATCAACCGCGTTGAGTTCAAACACGGGAATGCCGTAGCTTTTGAGCTTTTCTGTTGACGCTTCAGAGCTCGAAACGGCACCTTCGATTTTGTGTTTAATGGTCGCCAAGGCGTCAATGAAATGCGCCGCTGTCGAGCCGGTGCCAACACCGACGATGGTATCTTCTGGAACGTACTCCAGCGCAGCCCAACCGACCGCTTTTTTCAATTCATCCTGTGTCATGGAAGTCACCTTAGCGCTAGTCCTTGAAGTTTCCTTGAGGAGTTCCCCTAGGAAGAGAGCGCGAATTATACTCAAAGATAGGGCCTTCTGAGAATAGCCGTTTAGACGTCTTTTTCTACTCGAGCTAGGTTTTTGCTCTATAAGCAGCAAAGGATTAGCTATAAGAAGCCGGTTTAGTTACTGCTCCAGGTAGGTCGGCCGCGAGTATTCACATGCTGGCGTGATCACCGCATCAAGTGGTACATCCCAGCTGGCAATGGGGAGCCCAGGGACTTGTTGGCACTCGTGGGCAACCCCAAGTAAGGCTGTTGCTGGGTGTCGTTGCTGGTGCCACTGCGACAAGGTCCGGTCATAAAACCCGCCGCCCATGCCGAGTCGATTGGCATCACTATCAAAGCCGACTAAAGGCAGCAAAATGGCGTCTAATTGGCCCAAAGGCACCACTTGGGTGGCATTAAGTTCGGGCTCAAAAATGCCAAATCGGTTGCGCTTCATTGGCGTTGTTGGCTGATATTTGAGAAATAGCAGGTGGCTTTTGCTGAATGGATGCAACACCGGCAGGCATAGTTGTTTGTCGTGATGCCAGCACCAATGACAAAAACGGGTGAGATCAATCTCACCATCATTCGCTAGGTAAACAGCAATGGTTTTGGCCTGTTGTAAGACGGCGTGTGACTGTAGTTGGGAGTCAAGATTGATACTGGCTTGAGTTTGATCTGAAGAAGATAACGCTTGGCGCTTCTGACGCAACAGTTTGCGCAAAGTGGCGCGTTCAGCCATCAAGTTATTCATACGAATACTGCATTGGAAAGTGGAGTACCCCAGAGTGCCGCTGCATTGGCGTCTGCCCTTGAACCATTCGGTTCAAGGCGGAACAACAAGCGTTTGCCGTAGGCTTCTCAGTTTATCTGAGCTTGCTCAATAGCACCCGATGCTATTCCTGAAAAGGTGATTATCGGCTCAGGGACTTAGCCCGCTGGCAAACACCCCAGGGAAACGTGTAGCAACTCGCGTCTGTATCTTAGCGAAGATAGGCAGAATACTCGCTGCTGACATCTCTAATTGTTCGGATCTTGAGGGGCCTTGTCAACACGCTTGTTGCCTTCGTTCAGTGCGCGTTCAACTGTGGCTTGCAACATCCGCATTCGGCTATCCATCGATTTGGCGTATTGCTCTGACCGGCGTTGTTCAATAAGTAGCTCATGACAAAGGTTTAATGCTGCCATGAGAGCTACTTGTTCAGTACTTTGTGAGGCCCGATTTCCCTGTAGCTGAGCGACTTTTTGCTCCAATAAATCGGCTGCCAATTTCAAATCGTCGAGCTCATCCACTGGGCAGCGAAGCGTGTAAGTTCTGCCCAGTAGTTTGACTTGTATTTCCTGATCCGACATCGGCTAATGCTCCCTCTAGCCATGTTTACAGTTATTAAAGCTGATTATGATGACAATACTTAACCATTGGCGTGAAGGCAAAGTCTCGATCAAAGTTGGAGCACTTCGAGTGCAGTGTTAGCATGAAGCGTTTTCTCTTTACGGATCTCTGATTATGTACCAGGCGCCAAGTTTATATCAGGCTTTATCCGAAGCCATTGAAGCCAAATCTATGCTCACCGACGCCGCTGAAATTCACGGCATTATTGTCGGCCAACTCAGTGGTGGCCTGACCCAAGATGGTCCCGATTGGCTCAACAATTTGTGCGACTTAACCAACAACGGTGAGCCCTTGCCTGAGCAAGTGCAGCAGCTGGTCGATGATTTGCGAAAGGTGACCAGCAAAACACTGCTTGATGAAGAACTGGGTTTTCGTTTGTTGCTACCCGATGATGAGTCACCGTTTGGCGTCCAAGCGGAAGCCACGAGCCAATGGGTGCAAGGCTTCTTAGCCGGTTTTGCCATTGCCAGTCCGAGCTTGGATGGGGCCAGTGATGAACTCAACGAATGCCTCCGAGACCTTGGTGAAATTGCTTTGTTGGAAGTGCCAGAAGAAGCCGATGACGAGAGCGATATTGCCCTCACTGAACTGCAGGAATACATCCGTATTGCGGCGATGATGGCATTTGCAGAATTCGGCTTGCCACCCAAACAAGCCGAACAACAACCAGCGCTTCATTAAAGAGAGTATTCATGTCAGCTGTTCAGATCCCACTCAGTCGTTTTGTTGAGCGTCGCAAAGCCCTCATGGCGCAATTGCCTGCCAATAGCATTGTGTTAATTCCTGCTGCCAAAGAGCTGACCCGCTCGGCAGATACCGAATTCTTGTTCCGTCAGGATAGCTATTTCTACTACCTGACTGGCTTTAACGAACCCGACGGTTTGCTGGTGCTTAAGCCCGATGGTGAGCAACCGGTGACGCTATTTTGCCGTGCCAAAGATAAGTTGGCTGAAATTTGGCAGGGGCGACGTTTAGGAGCCGAAGCCGCGGTTGACACCTTGCAGCTTGATGCCGCATTTGAATTGTCTGAGTTAGATGAACAACTACAAGAACTGGTCAATGGTTGCTCGCAATTATGGTATCCAGATGGACTCTACCCAGATTGGGATGATTATATCCAGAACCTGATTAACACCTTGCGCCATGGACCTAAGCGCGGCTGGTTAGCGCCATCACTCAGGCGCGATGTACGCGGCTTGCTCGATGAAATGCGACTCACCAAAGACGATGATGAGCTAACAATCATGCGCCGAGCTGGCGAGATCTCTGCCAATGCTCACTGCCGAGCGATGGAAAAATCCTACTCGGGCATTTATGAGTACCAGCTTGAGGCTGAAATTCATCACGAGTTTGCCCGCAATGGCGCGCGATTCCCAGCCTATAACAGTATCGTTGGCGGCGGCGCAAATGCCTGTATTTTGCATTACACCGAAAATCAGGACGCCATTGAAGATGGCGACTTGGTGCTGATCGATGCGGGTTGTGAATTGGCTGGCTATGCCGCCGATATCACTCGCACTTTTCCGGTCAATGGCCGCTTTAATGATGAGCAAAAAGCCTTGTACCAGATTGTCTTGGATGCCCAATATGCGGCGTTGGCGACCATCAAACCCGGTAGCAATTTCTATCAGGCCAACCAAGCGGCAGTGGCAGTGGTCACAGAGGGGCTACTCAAGCTCGGTATTCTGCAAGGCGAGCTAGAACAGCTGCTCGAACAAGGCGCTCATAAACCGTTTCTGATGCACGGCATTGGCCATTGGCTGGGGCTGGATGTTCATGATGTCGGCGATTATCAGCGCACCGATGGCAAGCAACTTCGGGCGTTTGTTGAAGGCATGGTACTGACGATTGAACCTGGCATCTATATTGATGACAGCCATGATATTGATCCAAAGTGGCACAACATTGGTATCCGCATTGAAGACAATGTGGTGATCACCGACAACGGTTATGAACTGTTGACCGGCGGTGTTCCTAAAGAATTGGCTGACATTGAACAGCTGATGGCACCAAACAGTTAAACAAGCAAATAAACAGCGAAGTTGATGACCAAGGATATGTCACTTAATGATAGCCAACCTGCCAGCGGTGATGTCGCCGAATACGATTTAGTGATTGCTGGCGCGGGCTTGGCTGGCTTGTCGTTGGCCTACGCCTTGCGACAGGTATTGCCATGGCGCATCGCGCTGGTGGAATCGCAGCCGGAAAAATCGTCATTGCAAACGATCAACGCCACGGCTCAATATGATGAGCGAGTGCTGGCATTGTCGGCCATGACAGTGCGGATCTTAAAGGCTCTGGATATTTGGCCAGCCCTTGCGGAACAAGGCTATCCAATCTGCAAGATTCACGTTTCCGATGAAGGCAACTATGGCAAGGTCCGACTCGATGCCGACCAGCAAGGTGTTGCTGCCGACTCCCACGCTGACAACCAGCATGATCAGCCTTCTGTTGGACCAGCTTCTTTTGGGCCGCCTTCTTTCGGGCAAGTAATGGCTGCGCGTATTCTCGGTCAAGTGCTGGCTGACAAAGCCGCGGAGCTGGATGTTGATTGGTTTCGGCCCGATGAAATTGTCGCCACTCAAGTGCATTCAACTAGTCGTCAGCTGACCCTGAAATCGGGCGCCATCCTCAACACTAAACTATTGGTGGTGGCTGATGGCAGCGATTCCGCCACCTCCAAGCTTCTTGGCGTTCAAGCAGAGGTACACGATTATCACCATGTTGCGGTAATCGCCAATATTACTACCGATGTTGAACATCAAGGTTTAGCGGTTGAGCGCTTTACCAGCAATGGCCCGCTGGCGTTGTTGCCAATGACCGACAATCGCAGGTCACTGGTTTGGACTCTGCCGCCTGAGCGAGCCGAACAGGTAATGGCGTTGAGAAACGATGAATTCAGCGTCGAACTGCAACAAGCCATGGGTTATCGCAATGGCTTGATTGAACAGGTCGGCAGCCGTCAAAGTTACCCATTGAAGCGTCGATTGGTCACCCGAGCAGCTTTGCCCCGTGCGGTGGTGATTGGCAATGCCGCCCATGCCTTGCATCCGATTGCAGGGCAAGGGTTTAATTTGGCGCTGCGAGATGTCATGGAATTAGCGATGCAACTGAATCAACAGGGGGTTGCTGCCGACATCGGCGTTCCTTCATCAGTGCAGGCTTATCAGCAGCAGCGCGACGGCGACCAGTATGGTGTTGCCAATGCCACCCATGCCTTGGCGCTGTTATTTTCCAATAGTATTACGCCGCTCAAGTGGGCTAGAAATCTGGGATTAGTCGCCATGTCGCACTTGCCTTCAGCTCAGCAATTACTGGTTGATAAGGCTATGGGTGTAAGCGCCTTATCGCAAGTTGTTGAAGACTGGTCAAAAGCAAAAGGTTAATGATGCAAAGTGTTGATATTGTAATAATTGGCGGCGGTATGGTGGGCTTGAGTGCGGCATTGGGCTGCGCCTCATTGGGCTACCAAGTTGCCGTTGTTGACCGCGCTACTGAACCGCAAATTGCTTCTGAGCAAATCGCCAACCGGGTCTCTGCAATCAATGCTGCTAGTCAGCAGTGGCTGGAAAAACTCGGCTGTTGGTCGGGTATTATGGCTCAGCGAGCGACGCCTTATCGCACGATGTCGGTATGGCAGGCCGATCAATTTGGTCAGCTCAACATGACCGCCAATGAACTGGGGCAGCAGGTGCTGGGCCACATCATTGAGAATCAGGTCATCACGTCGGCGTTGTTTCAACAAGCGCAACAACAAGACAATCTACAACTGTGTTATGGCGCAGCTTGCAGCAAACTGCATCTGAATGAGCGTGAAGCTTGGCTAGCGCTGGAAGATGGCACCATGCTTGGGGCACAATTGATTATTTGTGCCGATGGCGCCAACTCGTGGGGCCGCAAGCAAGCTAACTTGCCGCTGACCTTCAGAGATTATGGTCACCACGCCATTGTTGCCACCGTCAAAACCGATTTGCCCCATGAACACTGCGCCCGTCAGGTGTTCACTCAAGATGGCCCATTGGCGTTTTTACCACTCCATGAACCAAATCTTTGCTCTATCGTTTGGTCGGTGCCACCAGAGCGTGCCGATGAATTAATGGCTCTTCCGGCTGAGCGATTTAATCGTAAACTAACCGCAGCGTTAGATTCGCAACTTGGCTTGTGTGACGTGGCTGATGATCGTGCGTCGATTCCGCTCACCATGCGTTATGCTCGGCAGTGGTTGAAGCATCGTTTGGTATTGATGGGCGATGCCGCCCACACCATTCACCCGTTAGCTGGTCAGGGCGTTAATCTCGGATTTGCTGACGTGATAGATTTCGTTGCGGCGCTCGAGCAAGCCAAAGCAAACCATGACGAAGGACTCGATTTAGGCGACCCGCAGTTGTGGCGTGGTTACGAGCGTAAACGCAAAACTGCAGCGGTGGAAATGATCACGGCGATGGAAGCCATTAAACAAACCTTTTCTGAATTACCGCTGCCGGTCAAAGGCATTATTGGCGTTGGTATGAATCTGCTCAATAAAGCCAGCCCCATCAAAAACGCCTTGGTTAAACGCGCCATGGGGCTTTGATTGCGGCAGTGATTGCCGCTTTGAGATTTTAACGCTTAGAGGTGTTATCTAGCGTTGCAGCCGCAGTTTAATAAACTGCGCCAGTTTTTCCGCCGCTTGCGGATGCGAGGTTTTTTGGCTGAATAAGCAAATCTTGATCTTTCCCAGCGCTGGCAGGCTAGGGTGATGAATTAATTCCAGCTCTTTCGGCACACTGGTTTTAGCCAAAGCGGTGACCCCAAGGCCCTGCTGTATGGCGGCGGTCAGGCCATATAAATCAGCATTGGTGTAGGCGATGCGCCAGTTGACTTGTTGCTCTTGCAAGCGCTTCAAGGCGCGACTGCGATAGACACAACCATCGGGCGCCAATACCAGCGGCAGTGGCGCATGGGGCAACGAATGCCTCGCTGAGCCAACCCAAACTAAATCATCTTCCAGCACCAACTCGCCATCAGTGGCCTGCTCAGGGTTAATCAATGCCAAAATCAGATCGAACTGCTCGCTTTTCGGTTCGTTCAGTAGCTCCTTGCTGAGCGATGAGGTGATTTCCAACGCCACATCGGGGTAAAGCTGATTAAACTCACCGATAATCCCCGGCAGCAAGGTGGTGGCGAACTCACTTGGGATCCCCAACCTTAATCGACCTCGCAATGGTGTTTCCCGAAAATGATTGAGCAGCTCGTCATTAATGCTCAGCATATCGCGCGCTTTTTTATAAAGGAACAAGCCATCTTGGTTGGGAACATGGCGCTGGCCTTCTTTGGTAAAGAGTGGTTTGCCCAGCTGTTCTTCGAGCTTTTTGATTTGCAAACTGACCGCAGGCTGCGAGCGGCCGAGCTTATTGCCAGCTTTGGCATAGCCACCAAGCTCAATGACGGTGACCAAGGTTCGGAGGTTATCTAACGATAGTGGACGCATAAGGAAGCAAGCTATAAATAATAATTTCTAATGCAGTAGGTGAGATAGATTAACAATTTTTATGTAAGTATAAAAACTTCCAATTTGTTTGCCACACTAGCCGTTCATATAATTTTTGACCAAATTTACAGACGAGTAACATCATGCCGCAACAAACTGCTCTGTATCAGCAACACATCGATGGCAACGCCAAAATGGTCGACTTCTTCGGCTGGGAAATGCCCATTCGTTATGATTCGCAAATCGATGAACATCACCAAGTGCGCAATGACGCCGGCATGTTTGATGTCTCTCACATGACCATCGTCGATGTCAAAGGCCCACAAGCCAAAGCCTACCTGCAAACATTACTGGCTAATGATGTCGCCAAATTGAAAGTCGCTGGTAAGGCATTGTATTCCGGCATGCTCAATGAGCAAGGCGGCGTGATCGATGATTTGATCGTCTACTTTTTTGCTGATGATGACTACCGTGTGGTGGTTAACTCTGCGACTCGCGAAAAAGATCTCAACTGGATGGAGCAAATCGCTGAACCATTTAACGTTGAGCTAATCGAACAAGCTGATCTGGCTATGATCGCGGTGCAAGGCCCAAATGCCATTGCTAAAGCTCAATTGGTATTGAGCCCTGAACAACAACAAGCGGTCGCTGGCATGAAGCCATTTTTTGGCGTTCACGCCGGTGAGCTGTTTATCGCCACTACTGGGTACACCGGTGAAGCCGGTTACGAGATCATGGTCCCAAGTGCCAAAGCTGGCGAACTGTGGCAAGCACTGCTTAAGGCAGAAGTGAAACCTGCCGGTTTAGGTGCTCGCGATACCCTTCGCCTTGAGGCGGGGATGAATCTATACGGCCAGGACATGGACGAAACCATCTCGCCACTGGCAGCCAACATGGGCTGGACTATTGGTTGGGATGACACTGAACGTGCTTTTGTTGGCCGTGCCGCCCTTGAGCAGCAACGGATTGAAGGCACCGACAAGTTAGTTGGCTTGGTCATGACCGACAAGGGCGTCCTTCGCGCCGGTCAAAACGTACGTTTAGGTGAGGGTGATGAGCCTTGCGGCGTCATCACTAGCGGCACCTTTTCACCAACTTTAGGGCACGCCATTGCATTGGCTCGGGTACCTGCTGATGCCGGTGACACAGTGCAAGTGGAAATGCGCAAAAAGTGGGTTACAGTAAAACGGGTTAAGCCAGTTTTTGTCCGCAACGGCAAAGCCGTTATCGACTAATCACAGATTAATTATTGCTGTCATAGCATCAATTGCTAAGTAAGGAAAACAACCATGAGTAGCATTCCAGCTGAGCTGAAATATACGTCCTCCCACGAGTGGGTTCGCAAGGAAGAAGACGGTAGCTATACCGTTGGTATTACCGAACATGCCCAAGAACTGCTCGGAGATATGGTATTTGTTGAGTTGCCGGAAGTCGGTGAAGAAGTGAATGCCAGTGACGATGTTGCAGTCGCTGAATCAGTAAAAGCGGCGTCTGACGTTTACTCACCATTGACCGGTGAAATCGTTGCCGTCAACGAAGATTTGGAAGACTCGCCAGAGTTGGTGAACTCTGATGCATTTGGTGACGGCTGGTTGTTCCGCGTAATGCCATCTGATGTTGCCGAGCTTGACGATCTGCTCGACGCCGAAGGCTATCAGGAAGTGATTGACGAAGAATAATCGTCACACCCTCAGTAAGTCGTTTAACCCCAACCGATTGGTTGGGGTTTTTGCATTTTTTTGTTGAATCGAGAGCACTCAATCAGTTTGAGCTCGCGATTCAAGTGCTGTTGACGGGGCAAAGCCCCAGGTTCTTTAAACGGGTAGTTACATGACCAACGCTTCACTTTCTGCACTAGAGCAGAAACAAGATTTTATTCGTCGCCACATTGGCCCAGGTGCAGATGAACAGCAAGCCATGCTGCAACAGCTGGGCGCAGAGTCGGTTGATGAATTGATTCATCAAACGGTGCCTAATGACATTCGATTGCCAGCGCCGCTACAAATTGGTGAGCCAAAAACTGAAGTTGAAGCACTGAACTACCTCAAGACCATGGCGAGCCAGAACCAAATTTTCCGCTCGCACATTGGCATGGGTTACACCAACACGCACACGCCAAATGTCATTCTTCGCAACGTGCTGGAGAATCCAGGCTGGTACACAGCTTACACGCCATATCAACCCGAGATCGCCCAAGGCCGTTTAGAAATGCTGTTGAACTTCCAGCAAATGACCATGGATTTGACTGGTCTTGATCTGGCATCGGCATCCTTACTCGACGAATCAACGGCTGCAGCTGAAGCGATGGCGTTGGCCAAGCGTGTTTCGAAAAACAAAAAATGTAATACCTTCTTTATCGCCGACGATGTTCATCCACAAACGATTGATGTGGTGAAAACCCGTGCCGAAGCCTTTGGTTTTGATATTGAGGTTGGCCCTTGGCAACAAGCGGGCGAGCACAATGTTTTTGGTGCCTTGCTGCAATACCCTGGCACGACCGGCGCAGTCCACGACCTGACAGAAGTCATCGCAGCGATACAAGCGCAAAAAGGCATTGTTGCTGTTGCCGCTGATATTCTGGCGCTGATGTTGTTGAAATCACCGGGTGAGTTGGGCGCTGATGTGGTGCTTGGTTCTGCTCAGCGTTTCGGCGTGCCAATGGGGTACGGTGGTCCTCACGCTGCATTTTTCGCAACGCGTGATGCCTATAAGCGTTCGCTGCCGGGCCGCATTATCGGGGTATCAAAAGATGCGTCTGGCAACGTTGCATTGCGGATGGCAATGCAAACCCGCGAACAACACATTCGCCGTGAAAAAGCCAACTCAAACATTTGTACCGCACAGGTGCTGCTGGCCAATATGGCGGCGTTTTATGCCATTTATCACGGCCCAGAAGGGCTCAAAACCATTGCTAACCGCGTCCATCGATTAACCTCTATTCTGGCTCTTGGCTTAACCCAAGGCGGTTTGAAGCTGGCCAACAATACGTGGTTTGACACCTTGTTGGTGGCGGTTGATGACAAAGACGCAGTGGTCGAAGCGGCAACCGCGAAAAAGATTAACCTCCGTCTTGATGTCTCTGGCCATGTTGGGATCACTTTCGATGAAACCACCACCGCTGCCGACGTTGCCCAACTGTTCGATATCTTGTTGGGCCAAGGGCATGACAAATCAGTTCAGGTGCTCGATAGCCAAGTGATTGATGGCGCGCCTGCGATCCCTGCAGCATTGCAGCGTCAGGACGAGGTACTAACTTTGCCGGTGTTTAACCGCTATCACTCTGAAACCGAGATGCTGCGCTACATCAAGCGTCTGGAAAACAAAGACTTGGCGTTGAATCACTCGATGATCTCGCTAGGTTCATGCACCATGAAGCTCAATGCCACTGCCGAGATGATCCCGGTGACTTGGCCTGAGTTTGGTCAACTCCACCCATTCTGCCCGCGCGAACAAGCCAAAGGCTACGATGCCATGATGGCCGAGCTGAGCGACTGGTTGATTAACATCACCGGCTACGATGCTCTGCTGATGCAACCCAATTCAGGTGCACAAGGCGAGTACGCTGGCTTGCTGGCGATCCGTAAGTATCACGAAAGCCGCGGTGACGGTCACCGCAACATTTGCTTGATCCCGCAATCAGCGCACGGTACTAACCCTGCATCGGCACAAATGGCCAGCATGAAAGTGGTAGTTGTTGCCTGTGATGCCGACGGTAACATCGATTTGGCCGATCTACGTGAAAAAGCTGAATCCATGGCCGAGCAGTTAAGCTGTTTGATGGTGACCTACCCATCGACTCACGGCGTGTACGAAGAAACCATTCGTGAAGTGTGCGACATTGTTCATGCCAATGGTGGCCAGGTTTACCTCGACGGTGCCAACATGAATGCGCAAGTTGGGCTAACCTCGCCGGGCTTTATTGGCGCAGATGTATCGCACTTAAATTTGCACAAAACCTTCTGTATTCCGCATGGCGGTGGCGGCCCGGGTATGGGACCCATTGGTGTCAAACAGCACTTAGCGCCGTTTGTCGCTGGGCACGCGGTCATCAAAATGGATGGTGAGCACAAAGATAATGGCGCGGTTTCTGCTGCACCTTACGGCTCTGCCAGCATCTTGCCAATCAGCTGGGCTTACATCGCCATGATGGGCAGCACTGGCCTTAAGCAAGCCACTGAAATTGCCATTTTGAATGCCAACTACTTGGCTGATCGTCTGAAAGATCACTTCCCTGTGCTATACACCGGCCGTAATGGCCGTGTCGCCCACGAGTGTATTTTGGATATTCGCCCGCTAAAAGAAGCCTCTGGCATCACTGAAATGGATATCGCCAAGCGTTTGATGGATTACGGCTTCCATGCGCCAACCATGAGCTTCCCGGTAGCAGGCACCTTGATGGTTGAGCCAACGGAGTCTGAAGCTAAGCCAGAATTGGATCGCTTTGCCGATGCCATGATCGCCATTCGCAATGAGATCCACAAAGTTGAAGCCGGTGACTGGTCGCTGGAAGATAACCCACTGGTTCACGCGCCACACACACAGCAAAACGTGATGGGCGAATGGACTCATAGTTACAGCCGAGAGACTGCGGTGTTCCCACTACCAGAAGTTGCCAACAACAAATTCTGGCCAACGGTAAACCGCATTGATGATGTTCATGGCGACCGTAATCTGGTTTGTTCATGTGCGCCGATTTCTGACTATATGTAATTAAAAATCAGTGAGTTAATTTGGTTTAGTAGGCTGGTTTAACTTAGTCCAGATACAATATAAAGCGAGTGCTGCGAACGTGGTGCTCGCTTTTTTTGGTCGTCTACTTGGCTGGAGTAACTAAACGTCGATCTAAATCTATCGGTGCTGAATCGTCGTTGATTTTGCAAAATTGAAGCGTAGGCTGAAATAGAAAGTAGGGATTCAGCTTGTTGCCACCGATTTCTGTAGGGAGTGCCGATATCATGATAGGTGCGCTTGCTCCGATCTCCCTGCAATTATCTTTCTCGGGATGCTCGTCTGACTAATTGACTTACCTTTCACTCGGCGACTCGTCCAGCTTTACGTATCCGGCAAATTTGTTCTTAGCCTTTAAACCTTTTCTTTAATCATTGCGACTAACTAGTTGCTGAGCCAATTAGCCACTTTGCTGACAACAAAGGTGGCTTGAAATAAGCCAGAAAGTTGCAAGCTGGATGGATGCCAAAGTACAAGCAGTTAGGGAATTGTGAAATTGACCATGTACCTGGTTAATTTCACCAATTAACACTTTGTTAAATATTCTGTAATGACTGGCTGTTTTTAAAAAGTTTATAAATATCAGGTAAATAAAATTTATTTTCAGATTGGCACGGCACTTGTTAAGTACTCTATGTAACGCAGTGAAGCGCAGTAATGTCACTGACATTTTAACTACCCAACAAACTGCAAAGACAGTAACGGGCAACGGACTAGGTAACGGAGAGAACATCATGAAACGCATTCAAATCGCAGTCATCTCAGCAGTCACTTTAGCATCAAGTGCTTTTGTACCAGCGGCGTCAGCAAACGAATTAACCACTGCCGTCACTGAAGTGGCGATGGAAGTTGCAGAGAACGTAGCGGCAGATATCAAGGAAAGCTCAGCACGCCAGTTAGACCAAGTTTGGGCTAGCTTGCAAAGCTTGGTAACAGACGAAGAAGCAAGCGAGTAATCACTATGATGCCGGTCAACTTAATGCTGTGGTGGAGCCTTCCGGTGCTTGGTTGGCTGGTAACATGGCTTGGCTATCACCTTATAGCTGCTTGCAGTCTGCGACAGCTTCGAGGCAGCAAAACAAGCGCTGAATTGAGATAATTGTCGATTTAGCCTGAACAAGAAAAAGCGAGTACGGATTTAGCGGTACTCGCTTTTTTGTTGGAAGGTTAGTTTGATCGTTACTTGTCAGTTGCTCGTTCGAATATTTGTTAATTCAGGCTAAAATTTTGCAAGCAACCCCTGATGTGAAAGTGTCGATGGTCAAGAAAATCAGCACGGACCAAGCTAGTCCGCAAAAATTTCGACCCCATGGCCGGTTCGAATACGAACCTGTAGACGAAGATGGGACGCTACTTCACGTTCGCTGCGAGGGGCCGTTCGATGCCGAGCTGCTAACCGCCATCAAAGATATTCAACAATCTCCCGTGCTTCTTAACCCTTGTAGAAAGGAAATTTTTCAATTCTCTGGTTGTTGTATAGGTATCGAAGAATTTGTCGAATCGGCGACAGACTATGTTGGGCAGTTAAAACGAGATGGCAGAGCTCCTAAGGCTGTTGCTTTGGTGATGCCCGAAGAGCTTCAAGGCGCTTGGATGATGAGAGATACTTATGCAGGTATCTATCAACGCTTCAATATTCCGGTGACGGTGGTGACTACAGTCACTGAGGCAATGCAGTGGCTCAAAGATTACTAACTAAACTGAACGCCAACTCAAGGCTCACACTTTATTACATTTTGTTCCTGTCTCAAGCCCGTTTAAACAAACAAAAAGTGCAGTAATGTTAGCGAGATAAGTTACTCTTTACTCAACGCGAAGATGGCACTTGCTCGTTTTCGAATGAACGTAATGGAGATACTATGAACGTCAAATACCTGTTGTTGTCCGCCGCGCTATCGGCCTCGTTGGTAGCCTGTAGCGGCCCCAAAGAACCGACCAAATCAGAAAGCGCTAGTGCACCGGAAGCCGCTGTTGCTGTAGATGAATCACCTCAAGTTGAGCTAATTCCTCGAGATTTGATTTTTGGCAATCCTACATACAGCAGTGTTCAGATTAGCCCCAGTGGCTCAATGATTAGCTACCTGGCGCCAGTTGAAGGTGTCATGAACATTTGGGTGGCACCAGCTGATGATATTAGTGCCGCTAAGCCAATTACTTTTGACAAGGGGCGCGGCATACGCGGCTATGGCTGGGTAGCTGGCATGGAAAAGCTGCTTTATGTTCAAGACAAGGGTGGCGATGAGAACTTTTTACTGTATGGCGTCGACCCGACAACCAGTGAAGAAACTCTCTTTACCCCGTTCGAAAATACCCGAGTCACCTTCTTAGCGAGTAATGCCGACATTCCCGGTAAACAAATCATTGGTATCAATAATCGAGATCCGCGTTGGCATGATGTTTATGAATTAGATGTTAGTTCTGGCGAGCTAACACTGCTATTTGAAAACACTGAGAATTTTGGTGGTTTTAGCTTCGACAATGATTTGAAAATGCGCTTTGGCCAGAAAGCAACCAGCATAGGCGGTTTTGAGTATTACAAGAAAGCTGCCGATGGTTGGGAGTTGTTTTTAGAAGTGCCTCCTGAAGATTTGTATACCACTGGCCTTGCTGGATTTAGCAAAGATAACAAAACGCTATATTTGCAAGAGAGTAAAGGCAGAGATACCAGTGCGCTGTTTGCTATGGATCTTGCCACAGGCGACAAAACCCTGATCGCAGAGAATGAACGTGCCGACATTGGTGGTACTTGGCGAGATGTCGATACTGGCGAGCCTTATGTGTACTCGGTGGATTATGATAAGACTCGATATTTCGCCTTAGACCAACGTGGTAAGGAGCTTTTGGCGAAACTGGATGAGCGTTTTGGCGGTAACTTCGCCAGAGTATCCACAACCAGAGATGAAAGCGTGTGGGTGGTATTGAACTCGCAATCGAATCAGGTGGCGACCTACTACACATGGGATGTTAAATCGAACAGCTTCAACCGCTTGTTTGCCACTCGGCCAGCATTGGAAGATCAGCAATTGGCCTTGATGACTCCCGAGTTGATCAACTCGCGAGATGGCCTGACGCTAGTGTCATATCTGACTTTGCCGGTCGGAGCGGATGCCGACGGAGATGGGCGCCCAGAAAAGCCGCTGCCATTGGTACTCAACGTTCATGGTGGTCCTTGGGCTCGAGATTCTTATGGCTATCGGCCGACACCACAGTGGTTGGCCAACCGTGGTTATGCGGTGTTGCAAGTCAACTTCAGAGGATCGACTGGTTTTGGCAAGGGATTTGTCAACGCAGGAGACCTCGAATGGGGCTTGAAGATGCATGATGACCTCATTGATGCCATCGACTGGGCTATTAAAGAGAGCATTACCACTAGTGATAAAATTGCCATCATGGGCGGCTCTTATGGTGGTTATGCCACGCTGGCTGGCTTGACCATAACCCCCGATCGTTTTGCCTGCGGTGTCGATATTGTCGGTCCATCCAACCTTGAGACCTTGCTTGCATCGATCCCGCCATACTGGGAGAGCTTCCGCCGGGTGCTTGAAAAGCGCGTTGGTGATCCAAACACAGAGGAAGGTTTAGCCTTGTTGCGAGCGGCTTCGCCGCTTCACAAAGTAGCGAATATCAGTAAACCATTATTGATTGGCCAGGGCGCCAACGATCCTCGGGTAAAGCAAGCTGAATCTGATCAGATTGTTGCAGCAATGCAAGAGAACCAAATCCCAGTGACCTATGCATTGTTCCCCGATGAAGGTCATGGGTTCGCCAGACCAGAGAACCGCTTGGCTTTCTATGGTGTTGCAGAAGGGTTCTTAGCTCATTGCTTGGGCGGTAAATTTGAGCCAATCGATGATGACTTGAACGGTTCTAGCCTTACGGTTCCCGTCGGTGCCAGTTATATCCAAGGTTTATCAGAGGCGCTGGAAGCATTTACCTTTGAAAAACGTGGCTAGTTAGTCACTTCTGTTACCAAAAAAGTAGAAACCGTGCCCTAGCGATTTAACTCTGGGCACGGTTGGTTCATACCTTAGCTAAAAATCTAATGTCGATATATCGATTCACTATTGGCGATTGCTTGAATAAAGCGATGCTGGTGATGCTTTGTAATGTATCATTTCTGCGTTAGTGCTTGGCAAGATCATGAGCACATGGCTGCGGTGCACCGTTCCTGTCAGATAAAACCTCATCACAAACGCGTGCTACTGACACTTGATCCGCTATGAACAGGGTTGTTATGCCACTTGGCTTAGCCGCTCGATGACTTCTTGCTGAACGGTTTTGTCTAGAGCGGTAAACTTAGCCGAAAAGCCACACACGCGAACACTCAAGTTGGGGTATTTCTCAGGATGCTGCTGAGCATCTTTTAACGCCTCGACATCGTTAAACTGCAACTCAACAATTGAGCCGCCGTTTTCAACAAAGGTTTGCACGACCGCAGTTAAGATCTTATCTGATTGCTCTTTGGCAACCGGCAGTGTCATATACTGCACTGCTGCGCCGGGGTATCCCTTGAAATCCAAATACTTCAGCGAATGAACGTCGGTTGCCGGATTGCGTCTGCTATTGCCCTTGTAATCAGACGGACTGGCTGAACGGGACACTGGCCGGCCAGCCGGTCGGCCATCAGCTGTTGCTGGAGTATCCATGCCGAGATAGATGTTGGTGTGATATGAAAAGAATGCCGGGTGATAGTTGCTCCCCGCGAAGTTCTGACAAGTTCGCTGAATTTGTTCTATGTCTTTCAGCAGTCGAGCCGCCATGATGTTGCTTTTGTCGCTATCATCGCCGTAATAAGGTAGCTCTGTGAGTAGCTGTTGTTGTAGTGGCTGTTGGTTGTCAAAGTTGTTGTTCAGCGCTTCAACTAGCTCAGTAAGGGGGAGCTGCTTGCTATCAAAAACCACTTCCTTGATGGCCAGCAGGCTATCGACCAGAGTGGCAAATGCGCCGGTGGCATAGGTCGTTGAGGTATATCGAGCGCCACCCGCACTCATGTCGGCGGCGTTGGTTAAACAACCTTCTAGAGTCGCCGAGTACAGAGGTGCTGGATTAACTTGTTTCCAATGACGTTGGTAGTTGGCCAAGTGATTAGCAAACTCGATTGATACCGCTTTCAAGGTGACGATTACGTGTTGGTAAAGCAACTCAAAGCTGGTGATGGCGTTGAGATCTGGCGGCATGATTGCGCCTCTCTGATTGACGGCCAGCGTTTGGTAAGTTCGAGCGCTATCTTGCCCCAACACAATGCTGAGAATACGAGATAAATTGAGATACCAGCAGGCTCGGGAACTTACTTGCGCGCCTTCCGCAACCACTTCTTGGCAGCCGCCTGCAACGTAATTCAAGGCGTGGTGGCGCTCCATCTTGGCATTTACCATGGCTGTAACAATGGCATCATCGTTGAGAAAGGACACGCTACTTCGAGTGTTTCTAGAAACATGTACCGCCGATTCGAAGAAGCGTTTGTTGTGGCGACTGCTTACCCGAATATTAACTTTGGGACTGAGCGTATTGCACTCAACAACCGCATCAAAGAACATTTCTGTCACTATGTTATCGACGACTTCGCCTTCTGAATCGAGGCCCCCAAGCGTGATGGTGGTTGACGTTTCAACTTGTTCTTGATTGTAGTCCCAGCGAAAGTCGGTGAGTGATACCAGCGCCAAGCAAAGCTCATAGGCTTCGTCATAACTGATACGCCCATGTTTTAAATCGTTGCGATAATAAGGCAATAACACCTTGTCGAGACGACCGTAGGTGCAAATCCCGACGCCATCTAGGGTGTTAAATAGTTCTCTGGCCATGATCAGCGTGTTGATGGCCTCATAGAATGTTTCTGGTCGTTGCCAAGGAACCCGCGATGCAGTGTCCTTAATGCGGTTTAGAAAACCAATCGCGGTGTTAGTGAGTGATGAGCGTGCGCTGGTTGACTCAGTCAGCAACTGCTCCGCATGGCGGGCAAATTTATCTCCCAACGCTTTGGCACAGAGACAACCTTTGATCACTGTATTGAGCCAAGTTTGTTGTTCATCGTTGAGATGCAAGTCACGCAGTGCTCGTTTGGCATCACAGAGGATGCCCTGAAAGCCTTTTTTCAAAATGATATCGACGCCCATGGCGTGGTGATCGTTGTCGATAAAATCATTGATGATGAACAGTCCTTTGTCCCACATTTGCGCGGTGTCAGACTGGTACTTGTGACGCAGGCACTGATAGCCGTCGCTGTTTTTGATATAGCCACCAATGCCTTCCATACCCCACATGTTGCGTTCGCGACCTGAAGCGAGTTCAAAATAGAAAGGGCAATGGGGAAATAACTTGACGCCCATTTGTGCGGCGGCAACATCGTAAATGTGACCTCGCATAGCATAACCACTGGTTTCTTCTGATATCTGCGCATCGAGGCTACTGGTCATCTCCGAAATGTCGATCGGATAACTGGCGTACCATGCGTCCATCTCATTGTGCATGGCTTGTTTGAAATCATCGAACCCCATCAGGGCCTCCGGTGCAAGTGTTCGATTGGCTACTCGCCAACGTGGGATCAATGTCCAGTACCTGACCAATGGTTTGTTGATATTGAGCCAGTATGCTGGTGTCGGGGGCTTCAAAAATGGCTGTCGTCATACCGAGTTGCTGGTATTTAGAGCGCCCCATGGCGTGATAAGGCAATACTTTGAGTTCTGTAATAGAGGCACGCTGCGGCAGTGACAGGAGAAATGACGCGAGTTGCTTGATGTCTGCCTCGCTATCATTAATGCCCTTAATGACGGGGAGTCGCAGCTCAATCGGTTGTTGTCTTGCCACCAATTGAGTGAAGTTCTTCAGGATCTGCTTGTTCGATACCCCGGTATGTTGGCGATGCTTAACCGGATCAATGATCTTCAGATCGAACAAGAATAAATCGACCTCGTCAGACAGCGATTGATAAGCTGACGACGGAACATTTCCAGCGGTATCAATGGCGACATGAATATTTTCACGCTTCAGATACGGCAACAAAGATCGAATGTAATCGGTTTGCAACATGGGTTCGCCACCAGAGAAGGTTACCCCACCATCTGATTTCTGATAGAGCGACTTGTCGCGATAAAGGAGTTTGAGCAGTTCCAGGCCGTCGATGTCGTAACCCACTTGTTTGTCGATGCCGTTGCAGTGCATCGTTTGCTTTTTACTCAACAAGGCCTCAGGGTTATGGCACCAGCTGCAGCGCAGGCTGCAGCCTTTAAAAAACACCGTGGTTCTGATGCCGGGGCCATCGCTGACTGAATAGCGCTGAATATCAAACAATCGGCCTTGGCTTGGGGGGACTGCTGTCATAGCTGTGGTTTTAACGACCTCTGGATTAATAGCCCGGATTAAAAGGCTTTGGTAAGTATTTGCATGACATCATCAAAGCTAGCCGGTCGCACATCAGCTTCGGCAATCCCGCCCATATACTCGGTGGTGCCTTTGGCTATTTCGGCTAAATCGGTTGTTGTCACGCCCTGCTCAGATAACGGAATATCCATACCAATCGCGGCAATTAGTGAGCGCAGCGCGGCCACTGTCTCGGTGAGCTTGAAATTAGCTAGATCTTCTTCTGAGCGGCCGGTGAGCAGTAATCCAACGGTTTTAAATTTGTCGGGATTTTGGTTCATGCTGAATTCGACAGTGTGTGGGGTTAGTGCTGCTAAGGTTTGCCCATGTACCGTCTCTGACACACCGCCTACCGCATGGGCTATGGCATGGCAAAGCGTCACCAAACTCCCCGCAATGGCATATCCTGCATACGTATCGGCCATTGCCATGGCTGTTCTGGCTTGCAGATCAGTGCCGTCGGCAACAGCTTTAACAAGGTTTTGCCCAACCAACTTAATGGCTTCTTTGGCGTAAAGGTCGGTCATTACATTGCTGATGTTGCAGGTGTAGGCCTCAAGCGCGTGAGCCAATACATCAAACCCGGTGGATGCGGTGATTTCTTTTGGTAGTGACAGCGCTAGCTCAGGGTCAACGACGGCAACCTTGGCGAATAAATACTCGCTACCAATTCCTGGTTTCTGCTTGGTTTGTTTGTTGGTGATCACCGAATATGGGGTGACATGACTGCCGGTGCCTGATGTGGTGGCAATGGCGACAATTGGTAATGTTCGTTCGGTTGGCTCTATCGCATCATCATGGGTACCCATGGCAAAACGCCAAACTGGGCAGTCATGCCCTGCCGCCATTGCCACGCCTTTGGCTGCATCTATTGAGCTGCCACCGCCTAAACCAATGATAAAATCGCAATCATTATGCTTAGCCAAAGCGGCTGCGCTGTCCACTTCTTCATCCAGCGGGTTAGGACTTACTTCGGTGTAAACAACAGTTTCTATGCCGCTATTGGCTAATATTCCTTGGATACGTTTGACTAACCCTGTGGCGACAAAAAAGTTACCGGTGGTGACGAGCAAGCATCGATCACCTAGCGGTTTTACATGGTTGCCTAGTTCGTTCAGTTTGCCAGCCCCAAACAGCAGCTTAACGGGATTATTGAAATCAAAGTTATCTATCATTTGGGTATCCTTTCTTACTGATGCTTGTTGAAAGTGGCTAACATGATGCAATCAATTTGTTAGCGGTAACATTACCAGTCCAGATTGAACGCGAATTAACCCAAGTCAATATTTGTGTTGTTTTTAATCTCTGTTGAGTGCTTCATTTCAAATTTGTCTGTCCCGGACTATCTTTCGCGCACTCGTTAATTTCATCCTTCCTGGGACTCAAGCTGATAGTCTTTTCGGACTTCACTTGGGTTCTTGCCGATGACCTTTTTGAATGCTCGGGAAAAGGCGGCTTCTGATTGGTAACCAACATCGAGAGCAATCGACAATACGGTGTCTTGGCTGAGTTGTAGCTTGGAGTAGGCTAGGGACATTCGCCACTCGGTTAAGTAATCCATTGGGGTATTCCCCATCAGCCGTTTGAACTGCTGAGCGAAGCTGGTTCGAGACATGCCGACGGCATTGGCCAATTGCTCCAACGTCCAATGTTTGGTTGGCTGTTCATGAAGCAGCCGCAATGATAAACCGATACGCTCATCGTCCAAGGCACTGAGCCAGCCGGTCTCAGTATCGGACAGTGTGTTGAGATAAGCTCGCATCGATTCAATCACCAGGATGTCCGCTAACCGTGCGATCACAGCTTCAGTTGCTACTCCTATTTGTTTGGTTTCCAACTGCAGCAGTTGACTGATGGTTTGCACTACATTTGGGGGCTTGTCTGAACTGCTATCGATGACGATGTGAGAAGGCAAGATCCCCAGTAGCTTGATTGCTAGTGGGTGTTGAAACACCAGAGCGCCGCAAATCAACTCGCTGGTTGCGCCATTGCCACCAAAAGTCAGGGTCTCGTAACGCTCGGTGATGTTCTCAATAGGCAACTCCGCTAACGGTGTAAATCGCTGGCAATGGCCATCAGAGAGACGGTGACCCTGACCTTTCGGGAATAGCACAAAATCCCCTGTAGACAACTCAAACTGGTGGCCATCGCTAGAAAAGCTAACCTTACCGCTGACCACAAGGTGAAACATCATGCAACCCGACATGGCGGGCATTGCCAACGCCCATGGCGCACTTAGCTGAGACTTGGTGTAAAAAGCGCTCTCCATATGCAAACTGGCTAGCAAACGACCGATAGGCTCATTAGGTAATGCTGTTGCAATTCGTTGCTTGTAGTCAAAGCCCATGGCTCACCCTATCAATTGTTGCCAATCATTGAATAACCAGCAGTAATCCAGCGACGGACGCGCATAAAGTTCTAACATGATTCCAACGCAACCAGTCAACCTGATACTGTCGCCAAAATACGCGCCGTTGTTCAGCACCATTGGTATCTCTGAGCTGGTTATTCAGCGGCACATTGATCACAATTGTCAGCAGTGTAGTGCCGAAAAAGAACAAACAGCCACTAATCATCTGATAGCCATCGCCGAATAGTGCCAAATGCAACGAACCAAGCCCCGATATGACAAAACAACATAAAAACACCGCGTTTAAGATCACTCGGTTAATCTCAACCATAATGTCTGCGCCGCTCTTGGTCTGACGTAATACCGCAATAATGGTATTGGAGAAGATAAAGTATATCCCCACCATGATAATCATCGATAGCTTTACTACCGCCGCGATGATGTCGAGAAACATCAACCAACTCATCATGCTATCTCCTTAAAGCAAAGGTGGTTGCGGTCGAGGAATTGGGCGAATGAAGTTGCCGGGCGCCCCAATGCTTGTTGAATGCCATCTGTGATGTATTCGTTGCGGCCATCAAGTACTTCGGTAAACAAATAGCTGAGCATCTCGATCGCTCCTGGTTCAACTCCAGCTTGTTGCAAGCGTTGTTGAAACTCGGTCAATGAAATGGTGGTGAACTTCACCGATAGATTAAGCTCGGTCGTCAAACTCTGAGCAAGTTGAGCAAAGCTCAGTAGTTCTGGACCGGTGACTTCGTAGAGTTTATTGCTATGACGTGAATCGATAAGCGATGCGACCGCAATCTCGGCAATATCGTCAATATCAACAAAGGGTTCGGTCACTGCATCAACAGGCAATGCGATGTCGCCTTGATCAATAAAGCCTCTGAATAGCCCCTCACTAAAATTTTGATTGAACCAAGAGGCGCGGATGATGGTGTAACTTAAGCCTGATTGTTTAACGATGTTTTCACAGACTTGCGCGGCAGGTTCGCCACGACCGGATAATAGAGTGAGGTGGTTTATGCCTTTCAATTTGGCAAGTGCGCAGAATTGCGAAATATCCTCTGGAGCTTGCGGCACTGCGAGGTCAGGGTAATAGGTCAGATAGACTGAGCCTATTCCGTTCAAGGCCGGCGCCCAGGTTTCTGGCGCTTGCCAGTCGAATTGTCGTTCCGATTGGCGCCCCGCAGCGATCGGTTGATAGCCTTTAGCGCGCAAGCCTCTGATTACTCTGGAGCCGGTTTTGCCCGTTGCACCGATGATTAAGTGTTGCGTTGTATGTTGCATCATTTGAACCCGTTATTGATTGAGTGAGCGGATTCAAATGTATGCGATTGAACTCGGCGTTTATTAACCCAGCGTTCGATTGTGTTTGCAGATCGTTCAAACGCTGGTTAGCGCTACTGTTGTCGTGATTGGCTCAACCCTTGATTCAAATCTGTGGCCCAATTGGTTGCTAATCGCTTTACTTGGCGATTGTTATCGACCGATGACTGCCTAACAAAGCGGCCCCACTCGGTTGCTTGCTGGTGATCGATGACCCTTGCGAGCATTTCACCGCTCACTGAATCATACAGATCAAGTACTAGGGTCATGTGGCCGGCACTTTCGGAGTAGACCCGAGTTGGCGTTGCATGAGCCATTTCGTCAAGATTGTTCAGATAGACATTAACTAAACGTGGCACGATCACTAGAGTTTTTTCATCTAGGTGCTCCACTAGTTGAAAATCCCCCTGCTCGTTAATCACTTTACGAAACGCCTCGTCAAATGAATGTTGAATTTGCGGAATTGCATTGTCCATCGCTCGCTTCATCTGAGCCCGGCTGTTAAACCAACTGCGATAAGAACGCTCACGAAACTCGACTTCTGTGACTGCCAGCGCCAAGTTGTTGTAGTGAGAAAAATCGGCATTGGGATTAACGTACAGTTGATCGACTGTTTCTGTCTCGATTTCAGTAAGCTGATCTGCACCAGTAGCGGAGTTACTAGCGTGAGTCTGGATACTGGTTAAACAAAAGCACAAACAACAGGTTGCTAATATACGTTTCATTGTGGTTCATTCCTCAGTTCAATGGTGGGCCTCAAATCCTTTTGAAAACCCAACAACAGTTCATTTTCGTCGGGGCGGATTTCAGCCTAACGACGCTGGCAATATCGACCAGCGAGGTTGTTCGTTTTTGATGGGACAAATTTTAGTAGGTTTAAGCCGATTAAAAATGCGCCAACATGGAATGAACTGTCTCAGAGAATGGCATAGTCATGATGTTAGCCAATTACTTTGGCACCACATGACGAGCGATGATCCGTTCAGCTTCATGTTTGACATCGACTCGGTTGCGCCAAGACCAAAGGCGTTCACGTGCCACCTTGCCGGTTTCGTTTAGGTCAACCACAGGGGCAGGGTAATTGGTGCCTAATTCAACGCCGTAAAGCTGTTGCTCCATGGCCGATAATCGCCAAGGTTCAAACAATAATGGCACCGGAATATCTCGTAATTCTGGCAACCATTGATAAATAAAGTCACCGTGCGGATCTTTCTCCGTGGCCTGCCGGGTGGGGTTATAGATACGAATGGTGTGGATGCCAGTGACACCGGCTTGCATCTGAAATTGTGGATAGTGAATGCCAGGCTCGAAATCGAGAAATAGCCGAGCCAAGTGGGTGACTCCAAGTCGCCAGTCAATATTGAGGTGGTGGCATAAAAAGCTTACCAGCATCGCGCGCATGCGAAAGTTAACATATCCGGTGGCATGCAAACATCGCATGCTGGCATCGACTAACGGATATCCAGTGTTGCCTTGTTGCCAAGCGTCGAGTAGCTGCTGGGTGTTGTCGTCCTGCAGTGAGCGATAGGGGTAGGTGATATAAGCACGGTTGAAGTGACGATGTTCAATTGCCGACTCAGATTCGAATTTTTGAATAAAGTGGCAATGCCAATGCAACCTTGATGTCAGTGCCGACAATGCTTTTCGCCATCCTTTGCGATTCCAATCGGCCAAGACTCGTTGATATACCTGTCGTATCGAGATGTTTCCCCAAGCGAGATAGGGCGATAATCTTGAGCACGTTTGTTGTGCCATCGCTGGAGCGGAAATTCCGAAGTGGTATTTTTGTCCGCGACTCATAAGAAAATCTTCGATGATGCGCCATGCCTGTTGTTCGCCGCCAAGCTGCATTTGTTCATTGGCAACAATCCAGTTGGCTTGCGGACTCATTAACGATAACACTGTGGTATTGATTAGCTGCAAGGTGGAGGGAGGCGGCAGCAGTGGCGATTTCATTTGTTGATACCAGTGTTTTTGCCATTGGTTTCGGTCGCCAGCGCCGCGAATAACTGCGCCGTTTGGTGTTTCAAGCCATTGCACACCATGATGTTGACACCAAATTTTAACCGCTTTGTCGCGCTGGTAAGTGACATCCAGTCCCACTTCTTGGTGACTAATGATTTGCTTGATGTTGTAGTGCTGTGTGAGCTGGTGGAAGATGTCGGTGACGTCGCCAAACACACAGTGTACTCGAGAGTCCAACGACCTCAGCTGGCGGTTTAAGTCCATCAGTGACTGCCAGATGAATCGCCAGTGACGGTTGCTGTAATGAGGATCATTGAGTAGTTCCGGTTCAAAAATATAAACCAGCAACGTCGGCAGCTTATTTAGCTGCGCTTGCCACAACGCCGGGTTGTCGGCCAATCTCAAGTCCCGCTTGAACCATACCACTTGAATGTTTTGCTTCACCTTGCTTTGCTCTATTGTTGTTACACAACAATCAGCTACGAAGTCGGTATGGAGTTGGACTAATGCCAGGGGCTAACAGTTCGACAACATTGCTACCCACGTCAAGATTCTCTAGCCTGTGACACTCTAATCTGTTGTAAAAAGTGGAGCGCTAATGCGTTTGTTTCTGTTGATACTGGGTTGGTCATCGGTTGTTGGCAGTTTTGGTGATGGTGGACTGGGCTTGTATGCTTTTTGGCTCACTTGGCAAAACGATTGGCCTTGGCTGATGCTGTCCGTTGATGAATTTTTAAAGCAATTTGTCGCCATTATTTATTGGGTTAAACAAGTCGCATACTACGTATTACCCGAATCCATTGTGACTTGGTTATTCGGTTTGCCTGCGCTAATTTACTTTCCAGTTCGCATCGGTATGAGTATTGTGATTGGTTGGTGGGCGCTAACCAAAGCCGCTCAGTTAGCACAACAGTAAACTAAAAGCGTTTTTCACTTTGACTCGTTTCACTCTCTCTGTTTGGACCCTAATTGCGCTGTTGGCCTTTGCCGCCAACTCCATATTGTGTCGATTCGCACTCGGCGCTGGCACGATTGATGCGGGTAGCTTTACAGCCATTAGATTGCTTTCCGGTGCCGTGGTATTGACCTTGTTACTGATGTGGCGCTCGGATCATAGTGATCACCGCCGCGGCATAGGGCGGCCTGCTGGCAGTTGGCGCGCATCAGCTTTTTTGTTTGTTTACGCAGCGACGTTTTCTTTTGGCTACTTGTCGTTAGATACCGGCACCGGTGCCTTGGTGCTATTTGGCGCTGTGCAAATCACTATGATTTTAGTGACGCTAATTCGCGGTCATCAATTGCATGTTGCTGAATGGATCGGTTTGCTTTGCGCATTTTTCGGTTTGGTCTATTTGCTTTGGCCCAATTTGGCGACGCCCTCGTTCATCGGCTTTGTGCTGATGGCCACTGCTGGCGTAGCCTGGGGTCTTTACACTCTCGCTGGACGAGACTCTAATGAAGCGCTCACCGATACTGCCTGGAATTTCATCCGCTCGCTGCCTCTCGCGCTATTGTTATTGCTGGCGGTTTGGCCATCAGCATCATGGTCATCGAGCGGCGTGTGGTTAGCCGTCGCCTCAGGGGCAATTGCATCTGGCTTGGGGTATGCCATTTGGTATCACGCCCTGAGTCACTTAACGGCAACTCAGGCGGCAGTATTGCAGTTGTTGGTGCCAGTGTTAGCGGCTATTGGAGGTGTCTTCGTCGTCGGTGAAGTGATTTCAACACGTTTGGTGATAGCCTCGGCAATCGTGCTTGGTGGAATTCTGCTGGTGTTGCTGAATAGGCGACGGGCTCAACCTAATGGAGATTGAGCGTCGTCGCTTCATTGGTCATGGTGCTAATGAGTTAGCTGACAACGGGGTCGACTTTGTAATCACAAATCTTGATGTCGCGCTGTTGGTTGAGCATCAAACGCCAAGTCTCATTCACTAATAAGTTGATCGATTCGCCGGCAAATGTATCGGCAATGACGCGAACGCGGAATGACAAATGGTGCTCGCCATCTTGTTCAGTCACATCGAGTTGTTCGATTTCATGCCGGCAATCAGGTTTAAAGGTCGAGCGAGCAAATTCATACCACTGCTCAAAACCTGAAATACCGTTGAATGCGCCTTCCGGCATGTTCATGTAAAAATCATCTGCCAAGTACTTTTTGAAGTAGCCGCTGTCTTCTGGTAGCCGATCCATTTGCTCAAACCACTCCGCTACGAAGCGCTTAATGATGTTTTTAGGCTCATGCAACAATTGCTCGATGACGCTAAGCAGTTTGTTTGCATGACTTGCCGCTCGGGATTCCACTTGTTCCTGAGTGTTGTAGACATCGGGAATGTACACCATGCCATGAGTGTAGATAGGCGCTTGGTAATTCATTTTTGCCAGATAAGCCGTTTGCTCCAAAGGCTTCATCAGCTCCTCAATGCGAAAGTGATTGTAGCCGGTTGGCGTATAAGCTTCCTCAGGGCCACCGATAGTAAATGACAGGATAAAATCCTTGCCTTTGAGCTTGTCGCCTTCTGGGCCGTAAGCAAAATTGAAGCTGAATACATCATCAATCCACTTTTTCAACAACGCTGGCACTGAATACCAATAGAACGGGAACTGCAACACAATGACATCAGCTTGTTGCAGCGCTTGTTGCTCGGCAGCGACATCGATCTGGTAATCCGGATAGAGCATGTCCAAGCGACGGATCTCAACATCTGTTATCTCATTGCTGAGTTGCTGCAAAATGACTTTGTTGGTGTAAGAACTTTCTAGTTGCGGATGACCCGAAATAACGACGACCTGACTCATGGTATCTCCAGAAGCAAAAAACTGATGGGGTAACTTTAGGCCGATTTTTACGCAATGATTAGTCCAACAAAGTCGAATTGATTGTTAGTATTAAGCTAACAATAGTTAAGCTTTGTATGCGGAGGCTTGAGTGCGAGGTGCAACGTACAATCAGCTGATGATTTTTCAAACCATTGTTGAAGAAGGCAGTATTCGAGGTGCCGCCCGCAAGTTAACCATAAGCCCTCCAACGGTCAGCCAAGCGCTGAAAGCGCTGGAACAAAAGCTTGGTTTACCGCTGTTTATTAGAACGACTCGACAGATGGAATTGACCGAAGCGGGTCACTTGCTCTATGGCAATACCAGCAATGCGGTATCGGCTCTCAACTCGGCGATGGAAAGTGTTCACGATCTCCATCAGGAGCCAACGGGGCTAGTACGGATCACCGTACCGAGATTTGTCTACCAGTGGTTGCTGGCACCGATTTATGCTGATTTTTGTCGTCAGTATCCAAAGCTTGAGCTCGAAATTTCCATTTCAGATGCCACTGTTAATCTGATCGCCGAGGGGCTCGATGTTGGTATTCGCTTTGGCCACAAAGTTGAACAAGGGATGGTTGCGCGCACACTCATTGCAACGATGAAAGAGGCTTTGTTCGCCTCTCCTGACTATGCTGAGCGCCATGGGGTGCCGCAAACGCCGGATCAGCTCTCAGCACATAAGCAGGTGAAGTACCGATTCATTTCCTCCAACAAACTGGCGCCGCTGACACTAGAACGAGATGGCGTTCGTTACGAGATCGAGATGCCAACTGCGCTAATCGTTAATGATACCGACTTGTTGATTGATGCGGTGAGCAAGGGCGTGGGAATTGGTGGCATCATTGAGCCTTTGATTGCCAACGGGCTGTCTCGTCATGAGTTGGTGCCGGTACTCGAAGACTACTGGCCGACTGTGCCTGGGTTATCGCTGTATTTTCCGCAAAACAGTCAAAAGGCACGACGAGTTCGAGTATTGATCGACTTTTTAGTCGCGCACTTGGCGCGCAGCTGATGGCAATTCCCGAGAATTGTTGGTTTGTTATAGCGCATGGTGTTTTCGTTGCTCAGTGTTTTTCCTCCTACAACATCTGGTTAAGCTACAGTCATTTGCTATTGAATTTTTTACGGAGGAAAGATGGTCTGGCAATCGCTATTTCTCGCAAGTTTGCTGGTGCTAACGGCTTGCACCCAACACTTACAAGTCAAGCAAGCGGCACAACCCCTGTCTCAACCCAAGCTTATTGAACAAGCTACCGATCACATCGATCAACTATTGACGTTTCATACCGTCCACCCAAGCGAGTGGCAGCAAAACCAGAACTCAGTTGGTTATTTGTCCGAGCTGGACAATCAGGGGATGCCGGTTTCTGACAAAGTCTATACAGTGGCTCTCAGCCGACTGATTTATGGTCTTGCTTATCGTTCTGCGGAGAATCCCGCCAATCTAACTAAAGCCAAAGCCGCGGCAGCGTTCCAATTGCAACACATGCTTGGCGAAGATCGTCACGGCCAGTATTTTTTGTCTTGGGTGAGCCCTACAGCGAAAGATAGCGGAACTAGGCTCGACATCTGGCAGCAAGCTTATGGTTTGTGTGGCTTAGTTGAGTTGTATCGGCAAACCGGCGATCAACAACTACTGCAAACCATTCATCGCTTGCATTCAGCGCTTGTGAGTCGCTTTCAAGATCAGCAATACGGTGGTTTTTGGGGCGCATATGAGTTGACTGACGGACCTGAGGTAGGATCCAAATCGCTGCAATCCTTGATGTATCCAGTGACTGCGTATTTAGCCAATTTGTGGCTTGCTGACGAGACCAACCGTGACAACTATCAGGCTATTTTGCAGCAACACATTGAGCTGCTATCAGAGATAGGTTGGAACCAACAACAGCAGTGGGTCAATGTGAAGTTTGATGATCAGTGGCAGCCGTGTGAAAGCTCAGAACAAGCCGTTTGTAGTTCGGTCAGCCCGGGCCACAATTTCCAGTTGGCGGCATTGTTAATGAGAGCTGCTGAATGGCCTTTTATGACAGTCGCGCAGCAGCAACAATTGCAGCAACAAGGCGAGCGAATGGTTGATGCAACGTTAGCCAAGCCTATCTACGGCCCAACTGGTATCGCCGGTGGCTTTGCTCAGTCATTTGATCCGCTGAGCAACGAGGCCAATGATTCCAGAAAAGCTTGGTGGCAACACTGTGAAGCGATCATCGCCTTGAGCTTAGTGCCAACACAGCAGGGCAATCGAGATAAATTGCTGAGGTTCTTTTTAGCGCACTTTCAAGATCAACAATTCGGTGGTGAGTACTTCTTTGTTGACGCTGATAATCAGCCAGAAACAACCGAAAACAAAGGCAATGTAGGAAAGTCGGCCTATCATTCGGTCGAAATGTTGAGGTTTTTGTAACCGTTTACGGTGTTCGGTAGAATCGGCTAGACTGTAGCTTTCACACTCAGCTAGCCGCGATCAATACGGTTTCGGATTGCGGCAGCCTTTGCACGGAGCAACATAGTGAGCAGTACACGGATGACCAAAATAATCAGCCTATTGCCATTGCTTAGTGCTGGATGGTTTGCCCTGACCGTGATTGTCGCTGGCTGGCATTTTCCAAACTACCAGCATAGCAGCCAGTTTATTAGTGAGCTTGGTGCAACCGGCGCGCCATACGGCGCGCTGGTTAATTTTGTCGGCTTTTTACCGGCAAGTATGGCTCTGGTTAGTTTTGCCGCTTTGATACTTATCAACGGCAACACCACGGCAAAACAAACCGTTGGCTTGCTGGGAGTTGCTTGTTATGGCGCTACCCTTAGTATTGCTGCAATTTATCCGTGCGATTATGGTTGCCGTCCGCCGACTCCTAGTAGCTCGCAAATGATTCATAACCTCTCAGCTTTGGTTGGATATTCGTGTGGCGTGATTGCGGTTCTGTTGTTAGCCGCGGATGTGCTGAAGGAGCGCTCTCGCGCTATTGCCATGATCGGTTTTGTACTGGGCTCAATCGCTGCTGTATTGCTGCTATCAATCGTGCCTTCCTCCCCGATCGTTGGCTTAATTCAACGCTTGTTCGAGTTGGTAATATACAGTTGGATTGTACTGTATGCGTTGACACTCCCATCATTGCAAAGTCGTTTCGCCACTAGAAACTAAAATAGCTGTCGTTGTCAGCAAAGGTTAACTATGTTGAATAGGCCAACCAAAGCTGGAGACGGCGAATGGACTACAGCAATATCACTGCCAGTCAGGCTCAGCGGTTAATACGCCTTAATGAGCGCATCGCTGCCGCCAATATTCCGCAATCCTCGCTCGATCAATCGCTCAATGTTGCCACTTGGAACATCCGCAACTTCGGTAAAGCGAAACGCTATGATGACGGCATTTTGTTCATTGCTCAGATCCTCTATCAGTTTGATTTAATTGCTATCACCGAGGTAAGAGATGACCTCACCGATTTTAAACGAGTGCTTCAGTTACTAGGGCCTCAGTGGAAATTTGTGATTAGCGATTGGCAGCCCGATCGGGGCGGTAACCAAGAGCGCATTGCATTTTTGTATGACGAGCGCATTGTTAGTTTTACCGGTCTTGCCGCAGAAGCATCGCCTGCGCGAACCAAGGCCGGAAGCGAATACACCGCCACGCAAAGTTGGTGGCGCTATCCGTACTTTGCTAGTTTTCAAGCGGGCCATTTTGATTTCATTATTCTTGCCATGCATGCTCGCTGGGGCGCGCCTGAAGGGCGGCTGGAAGAACTTGCTAGTTTCGGTGATTGGATCAGCAGACGCTGGGATGACCATCAAGATCGGGTGTTCGACAAAGATGTGATTGTTGTTGGTGATTTCAATATCAAACGTATCGATGATGAGTTCTACCGAGCGTTAACTGATAGAAGCAAACTAAAAATGCCACGAGCATTGGCTGGGGTGCAAGATACCGCGACGAGTCCCGGCAACAAAAACTACGATCAAATCCTTCACCGCTGCCAACAAACGGCATTTACTGACAATGGCGGGATTATTGACTTCGCTAGTGACGGTTTTATGGAGAATGTGCTGTTTCCCGATTTGCCAGCATCAAAAGTCACCTATGAGCTGTCAGATCATTTCCCGCTATGGGTGCAATTGAATACCGATAACGACGACTTCAGGCTGACAACCGCCGCTGATGTTGTTGATTAGGCAATGGGATTTTTGTAGTGAGGACTGCGGCGAGGATAGCAACGAGGATGGTGGCACCGAAACGAGTTCCGGCACCACCACGGGGGAGAGGTTACTTAGGTACGACTTGCAATAACAGTACGCCCTCTGATTCCAGTTCAAACGAAGTCTGCACTGGGTTGCTGGTCATTAGATCTGTCATTGATGCAATGTCGCCATCAATCAGAGACAAGTCTAACTTAGCTGTGTCATGGCCAAGGTTGAAGATGTTGACCAAGTAGCTGCCATCGGCTTGCTTCACTGAGCGCCAGTGTGTTGTTTTGAACGGCTTGCCATTGTCTTCGGCAATTGCCACCGCAGGCATGCTGTCAGCAATTTCTGCCATTGCCACGTCTTTAATCGCCGCGATATCAGAGCCTTCTGGCATCACAATCAACTTACCTTTGCTCGCTACCAGTTTCGCGGTGCGCGCCTGACCGTACTCATTCATCGACAAGCTGTATTCTGAATCGACGATCACAGTGCCGCCTTGATTCAAGAAGCTTTGCAGGGCAGCAAATTCGCTATCTTTGACATATGGGTTGTTGTAAACCACCACAGTGTCCCATTTGCTGTTGTCTTGTTTCTCAATGATGTTTTGAGTCACAAAGCCCATTGGGAAGCCTTCAAAGAAGAACTGCTCGTAAAACTCAAAGCCTTTGGTCATGTAGTCTTCGGTGTTGATTGCCGTTGTCTCTGAGTAGAACAAACGCAGTGGTCGTTGTTGTTCACGCAGAGCAATAATTTCTTCAGAGAAACTGTTGAGGTCATACATCACCTGAGTCACTTCATTGGTCACGTGTGGCTGCATGTTGTTAGAGCCAGCGTACGCCCCACCCAAACCTGGATCGAAGAAGTCGAGTTCACCTTCTAAGCGATCTTCTGGTGAGCCATCCGGATCGCGTGCCCAGAACCAACCCATGTTGGCATCCATACCTTGCAGCGTTGCTAACCAGTAAACGTTACGGATATAGCTGGTGCGAGTATCGAGATCGCGCCATTGGCCTGATGATAGGAAGTGAGATTCCGAGTTGATGTTGATTTTCTCTGGTGCGACCGACTCCATGAAGTCATGGAACATGCCAACGCCATCCCACTTATAAGCGTACTTTTTCAGCCAGTCATTGGACTTACCTGGGCGGATGTTCGCGCTGCCGAAGGCTTTAGCATCGTGACCAACCATGGTGGTTAGCTCGGCCAATGCCTCAACATCAATACCGCCGGAGCGAGAGTTATACATAAACATCCGCGGCATGACTTTGATGTGGGTATCGGCATCTGGGTTCACTGCGTGCAGCTCGTTTTGCATGAAGGTGAACCAATCAGTACCACGGTCCATGTTGTAGCGCATCCAGTCATACCAAATTGGCTTGCCCTGCAACGCGGTGTCCATTGGGATCTCAACTTCAACTTTATCGAAGCTGGCAAATGAGGTGCCCCAGTTGGCATTCAAGGTAGCCAGATCGCCTTGGTATTTGTTGTCTAACCAAGTTTGGAATTTAGCCAAGGTGTATGAGGAAATTTCGTTCATTTCCTTAAAGTTATAAGTCCAGTGGCCTTTTTCTGAATACCAGTGCGGTTCGTTGGCCAGAACAAAACCAAGTTCGGTAACTTTTTTACCTTTGGTCAACTCGCCGGTGTGGCGAATGATGCGGCTCCATAAATCGCGAGCGGTTGGGTTATCTACATCAAAGCCCGTGAACAGCGAACGACCACTGCGAACTTCTGGCTCTAGCGCTTCAACCCACTCAGGAATCCCCATGATCCAATACACCAAGAAACCAATGTTGGTATCAGGAATGTCGGTCAGGTTCTTCAGTAAGTCTTCATCCCAAGTGCCATCTTCTTTGATCAGGAAGGAGTTGATAGCACGGTCATGATCCACTTCGTACAAGTGCTCACCGCCGTGGTAGAGGGCACCCAAGTGGTCGTTGTAAATATCTTTGTTGGTCAGCGGTTGGCCGACAGTCTTAGAGAAATAGTCGTACGGGAAAATAGGCTTGCCGTTGCTGATAAACATGTTGTCAGCGGCTTTGGTGTTTTGCCAATCAACCTTATTAACCGGCCGACGTTTGATCTCGCCGGCCAACTCTTTACCTAGCTCCCCAATACCTTTATCAAGGATCTCAATGACTTTGGTACGCTCGAAGTCAGGTAGCTCAGCGGCTAAACGTTCTTTGTCGTCAGCATAATAGCGCTCGTAGCCAAAGGCCATTTCAATGGCTTTGGGGTTGGCTTCGTCCCAGTTGGCGAACTTTAGAAACTGCTCGGAAAACCACATGATGGTCTCTTCTCGAGCCACATCAATTCCTTTGGAACGCGCTTCATCCATCATGCCAGCGAGTTTGTCCATCTTAACTCGAGCTTCCTGCTCTAGTGGGCTGATAGCGACCGCTGCAACCGGAGCTGCAGTTTCTTTGCTAACAGGTTGTGTATTGGTCGCGGGGCTATCTTGTTCTGAGCAGGCAGTTGCCAGCAAAACTAAAGGAGTGAGTGCTGCTCCTAAAAGGTGGCGTTTCATTGTCTTCTCTCATTGTGAAGGCAGTTCTGTATGACCACAGAGTAAGCCTAGGTTACCGAATTCAGGTGTCTAAGTTGTTATCAAACGTTTAGCAGGATATTACAACAAAGAATGTATGCAAACATCATATGTATAAAAAGTTGTGAGGTAGACACTGTTATCGAAACTCGGTGATGGAGATCACGAAATTTCGCTCAGCAAGGATTTTAGCTATCGAATGTCAATGCCAGTAGACCCGTTAAATGCAGGGACTAAGGCGTTGTTGGACATTAGCAAAAAGGGCGAGCCTAGGCCCGCCAAATCAGAAAAGGGAGAATTCAAGGAACTGGTTGCGCCCTAGGGGGAGGGCGCAGTGGGCATTACTCGGCGCTGGTGGCTTCTAACAGCGCGCTGTTGCCAATGGCGATTTTCCTTGGTTTTAGCGCTTCGGGAATTTCCCGTTGCAGCTCAATGTTCAACATGCCGTGTTCGAGGTTGGCACCAATGACTTTGACATGTTCGCCCAATTGAAATTTACGCTGGAAGTTGCGCTCAGCAATTCCGCGGTAGAGGAATTTGGCTTCTTCAGCTTTCTCCGCTTTCTTACCGGTCACGATTAAGTGATTGTTGGCAAATTCGATATCCAACTCTTCTTCGACAAAGCCTGCAACGGCCATGGTGATGCGGTAATTGTCCTCACTTAGTAACTCGATGTTATAGGGAGGGAAAGAGGTTTGTTTACCGTTTTTGGCAGCAGCATCCATCAACGATGCCAAGTGATCAAAACCAATGAATGAACGGTAAAGGGGTGAAAAATCAATATTAGTCATTGTTGCTTATCCTCAATCAAGCAATTAAAAGGTGCTGGCATTACGCCCAGCGATATTCGTTGTTGCCCAAAGACCCATGTCTTATTGGCAATGCGGACCCTCTTGGAGGCCTCCGCTGAAACAGATATCGGGCAAGAAAAATGGAAATCAAGGCCGCGGTGAAAAATATTTTTTCGAGCGTCTATCAGTTCACTGTCAGTTATTGGCAGGTGGCAAACGTTTGTTTTGCCGATGAGGATAGCGCTAGGCAGAGATTAGTGATCGGTGTTGGTGAACCGGCGAGATTAATGTCTTGTTCGAGTACTGAGAAGCCTGCCGGTACGAACACTTTGACGACCAGTTCAGCGTTGGTCGAAGACAACAATAGATCAAACTGCTCAGCCTGATAATAATCTTTGGCGAACTGCAGTAATGCTCGTCCGAGTTTCATTTGTTTATCACCAAGGGTATAGAGCTTGCCTCGATACTCACTGTTGACACATAAGGCATTGAGACTTGCAGATCGCAGCGGTGCTAATTGCGCTTGCTGATGGGCAAACAACGAGGCGTGAGGAAAGGCCACAGCCGTATCAGTGCCACGCAGAAAGCCGACGGCATTACCATCGATGTCCACCGAAAAGAACTGACTGTTTAAGTCATAGTCATCTAACAAGGCAATGCCATGGTGTTGGTCAACGGCTAGCGAGTGCCAGCCGTATTCGTGATAGAACACTTGGTATTTTGTTCGTTGATAATCAAGTAACAGCTGCTTGTCGAACTTTGGGTCAAAACGAGCGAGTGTGAGTACCATTTATAATATCTCTCGCACTGAAACATTGGCAATCGACTGATAGCTTTCAATATCGGATTCTCCGCATTTAAAGCCGTCGCTAATAATCATCTTGCCTTCGAATATGCCTCGGTCTGTTTGCTTTAAACAGACTTCAAATGATGCTGATTCTCTTGGAATGTAGCGAGATTCAAACTCAATGGCAGAGGCACTTTGATTGAATCGAAATGAAATATGGTCGTCGCCAATTTTTTTACCGCTTATTTGTAAAATGACCGGCCTTGTTTCTTTCGGAAAATTATAGCTGGCGACGCCGTTGTAATGATTGTTGTCAACCGAGACATATAACTCGCCTTCGCCAACCCCCTTAGAAGCAATCTTGTTCCTGTGGTATCGGCCTAACACTGATTTACACTCACTAAATACATCTTGATCGGCATCATAATGATCAATGCATGATTTTTTTTCCGCGTTTAGGTTGTTAAGCCAAACCTGTAAGGCGTCTTGAAAGCCATCTTGTCGAGTTAACTCTGAAAGCACTGTGTAAGTATTTACATACCCCTCGCAACGGAAAAATGAACCAAGTCGATTGGGCTCTTGAAATGAATCAAAGCAGCTTCGTTGATAGTCTGAGACGCGATCAATGTAGCCAGTGATGAGATCTGAATATTTTATTTCCATCGCATACTTTTCAGCTTTTTTAAATTCAAGCTGAGGCAGCGTTTTATAGATGCCGATAAAAGCGGCGCTTAATTCGACTAATAAGGCGCCAACTAATAACTTTTTATAGGAGTCGGGTACTGACTTGAAAATGCCAATCTTTAAAATGCCGCCGAGGGTGACAATCGCGGTTGCTGCAATGATGGCAATGACCAATAAGTGGTAATAAAAAATAATGTCATTCTGTCCCATGTGCCTTTCCTTTTCTTTCGATTCGACACAAGCCATGGCAGTAAAAAATGGTATTACTGCGAGGAAATGTGAACGTTAGAATTGCTGCTTGCTGAGGTGGTGAACTGGCAATTAATTAGGCGCTTTGACCAAACAAACAGCTAAACTTCGAAGGCATTACGGAGAGCGTCTAGAGCATTAAACTAATCGATACCAAAGCGTTTTAATTATGGTCGAATAGTTTCATTTCAGCCATTTTTTGCGCCGTAATATCGTATGAAAACTGATGCAATGAGATGCTATTGAGTTATTTGTATGGCACTTGGGTTGACAGATCTTCGCTGGCATAGCCACTGCCAATGGCACTGAACGGCAATTCTAGTTCTAATTCAGGCAGTTGAATGGCAAGCCAAGCTGGAAAGGTATTACTGTTTGGGCCAGGAAAAACTGTGTATTGGTTTGACCAAGGGTAGCGGGCAACCGATTGTTCGATTTGAGGGATCAGCTTTGCTGCTTTGTCGCCCTTAATCGACAGCAATTTTTCTGGCTTGGCACCATACCAATAGCGGTCAGGCGTTGCAGTTTGATAAGAATAGAGTGCAGGTAGGCCTCGATTAAGGCGCCAGCCAACCACCTCGTAAACGGTGTACAAGTCGTCATTGTCTTGCTTTGTCGCCACCCAGGTGTGAACCGCAAACCAGCCACGCCAGCTAAACGCATCGGCAGCATATACCTCGATCACGGCGCTTTTTTCAATCATTGGGTCTGGGGCGATACCCGCTGGCTCTCGACTGGCGGTGCGCCAATCTGTGTTGCTACAAGCGGTGATCGCAACCAGCGCCAAAATCATTGTGAAGACAATGCGTTTCATGGTGACTTCATTCTTCTTTTCTCAACTCAAGCTCGAGTCTACAACGGCCGAAACGCAGGCTTCAACGAGCACTTTGTTAGCATTCTTTTCATACCACTGCCTGACTCTTGTGACGTGCGTAACTAAGCCTCTGATTTGTTATTGCTATATTTACTCATCAGGGTGTCAAAGCAAGGTAGCGATATGGACATGATATGGAAAGGGCACGTAGGGTGATGCTAACTAAGGTTCGTCGTTGGGGCTGGCTCGCAGCCTTAACTATGGTGTTAGTTACCCCATCAAGTTTATGCCGTGCTTTAGGCCATGATGTCGATATCGTGCCGCTTAAATCTCAAGCCAGTTTCGAACACATCGCAAGTAAATCTGAAACGCTGAAGATTGCTTATCTGCCGCCAGCGATAGAGTACAACTTTTACCTTGATGTATGGAAAGGGATCGCTGAAGTGGCTGGTGAACAGGGACATCAGGTTTTTCAGTTAGCCCCTCAGACCGATAAACCCGCTGAGCAAATGGATATGCTGCAAGCGGTTATAGAGCAGCAGGTCGATGCCATTATCCTAGCAACTCATGACGAGCAAGCCGCCGCCCCTTTGATTCAGCGAGCAACAGCGCAAGGCATTGTCGTGGTCATTGTTAATTCCGATGCTTTGTCGCACGCAGCGCCAGTTCATGCTGTTGTTGGTTATGTACAACGCAAAGGTACTTACCAATTGGGGCAGTACGCCGCATCGCTGATCTCAGCAACCAAGCGCAATGTCGCCATCTTAGAGGGCGAACCTGGCTATCATTCAACTGAACGTGTTGCTGGTTTTGAGAAGGCCATTGGTGAAGCCGCTATGCCGGTGGTGGCGCGAGCAAATGGTCGCTGGAACACTGAAGGCGGCTACAACGCTACTTTGCAGTTGTTTCGCCAACAATCAGACATTGATGTGATATTTGCTGCCAATGACTTTGAAGTGATTGGAGCTGCCGCTGCGCTCAAGGCGATTAATCGAACCGATGTATTGTTATTTGGCAATGATGGCGTTGCAGATGTCCTGCCCTACATTCGAGACGGCTCGGTACAAGCCACTGTTTATACCAACCCCGTTCTTATGGGCAAAATGGCAATGGCTGTTGCTGTTGATAGTGTTGAAGGGCAATTTCGAGGCGGTTTTGTTGAAACCCCTACCTCACTTATCAGTGGTGATAACGTCGCCGAATACCTAGTTGATACAACTGCGTTAGCGAATGATTCTGAGTTAACCGTTGTCAGCGAGGAGCTCGTTGATCTCACCAATGCTGATGGCAGCGGTTTGTACTGGGATATCCTTCGTGCCATATATCAGCCCAGAGGCATTGAGGTGATTGCCAAAGTGGTGCCGCTTAAGCGAGCGCAGTTGATGACTGAAAAGAGTCATGCTGATGCCATGCTAGGACACCATCGCGGAGACTCCACCCAGATGATCTTCCCGCAATGGCATTATGGTTCTCAGCAAATTTACGCATTGTTTAGCCCCGCGCGATTGAATTGGCAGGGCATTTCAACGTTGCAAGGAACCCCTGCAGCTTGGGTGCGCGGAGCCAATTATGATGCCTATCTGCCGTTAGAGATGCAGTTTGAACAATCCATTGACCATTTGGGGCCGCTGTTGATGCTCGCGTCCGGTCGTGTCGATGTGGTGCTCGATGATGGTATTGAGTTGCAAAAGAACTTTCGTCGGCATGCCGAACGACTGATGCTTGCCGGGTTTGACAGCAACGAGTACCAGCTGGAGAAGGTACTCGATTTAAAATTGTACTTAGCGTTTACCAATACCGCCAAGGGCCGCAAGATGGCCAATATCTTTGATGAGCAATTACCAATGATGCTCCGTAATGGCCAGCTTGAGGCACTTTATCGCAAATGGCAGATCAGCGATTTTCCTTTCTAAATTTTTTTACTCAGCTTCTCTGAATTGCTGCGCTCGACGATGCTCACTGAGATAGTCGATTTGCGGCCCTTCGGGCACCACCTGCGTTGGATTGATCATGGTGTGGCTAAAGTAGTAGTGACGCTTGATGTGGAAAAAATCGACTGTCTCGGCAACGCCTGGGGATTGATACAACTCGCGCAAATAAGCCGATAAATTCTGATATTGTTCAATGGTTTGTTTGTTGCACTTAAAATGGCCGACGTAAACCGAATCAAATCGAATCAGGGTGGTGAATAATCGCCAGTCAGCTTCGGTGATCTTATCTCCGACCAGAAAACGGCTCGCACCAAGGCGCGCTTCTAGTTTATCCAACGCATCAAACAGTGAGGTGTAGGCCTCTGAATAGGCTTGCTGTGACGTAGCAAAGCCAGCTTTGTAAACGCCGTTGTTGATATTGTCGTAAACGAATTCATTGACCTGATCGATTTCCGTGCGCAGTTCCTCTGGGTAGAAATCTTGTTGATCGCCGGTAATGTCATCAAAGGCATTATTTAGCATCCGAATGATCTCTGACGACTCATTGCTGACAATGCGGTTTTGCTGCTTATCCCAAAGCACAGGCACGGTGACGCGGCCGGTGTAAGTTGGTTTGTTGCGCGTGTAAATCTGGTGCAAGAACTGCGACTCAAACAATGGATCGCCGCTACTATAGCTTGTGGTATCAAAGGTCCAACCGTTGTCCAACATATCGGGGCTGACGACTGACACGCTGATATGTTGCTGTAGTCCTTTAATGGCTCTGAATATCAGTGTTCGATGGGCCCAAGGGCAGGCCAATGATACATAGAGGTGGTAACGGCCAGATTCAGCTTTGAAGCCGCCGTCTCCCGTTGGACCAGCAGAGCCATCTTTACTGATCCAATTCCTTAGCTGCGCAGCCTCACGTTTGAATTGGCCGCTATTTGATTTGGTGTCGTACCACTGGTCATGCCAAACGCCGTCTACTAACAATCCCACTGTTGCCTCCCGGCCTATCGGCCAATTGTTGATGTCATTAGGGTAGTTCGAATATCAGGGCTGTTGCCTCATCTTGACCATTGTTGGTCACAGTCACTTGGTCGAGCTGTTCGATTTTTGCGCCATCGCCAGCGACTAACGTTTGCTCTAAAACTGCGAGTGCGCCAGCTACTTGGTGGATATAAAGACGTTTGCCGCTGCCGGTACTGAGCTGTTGCGATTCGCCAGCGGGCAGGATCAGCTGGTGCAACAGTGCATCTTGTTTGATTGCCAAAGTGCCGTTGTCGCCGTTTGGGGTGACAATGGTCGTTAGTCCAGACTGGCGGCCAAACGATTTTTGCTGATAGCTCGGTGGTTGATCCTTGCTATTGGGTTCAATCCAAATTTGCAAAAACTTCAATGGCTCGGTGGCTGACGGGTTGTACTCACTATGATAAATCCCGCGGCCAGCTGACATCAGTTGGAACTCGCCAGTTGGCAGGCGTTGGATGTTGCCTTCGCTATCTTTATGCTCGATCTCGCCTGACAACACATAGCTAATAATTTCCATGTTGCGGTGGCCATGGGTGTCAAACCCTGCTCCAGGCTGGACGACGTCATCATTAATTACTCGCAATGCTGAGAAGCCCATCTGATCGGCATCGTAGTAGTGACCAAAAGAAAAGGTGTGTTTGCTGTCAAGCCAGCCGAAGTTGGCCTCGCCGCGTTGCTCACTGCGTCTTATGGCAATCATGGTAACTATCTCCAGTTGCTGTGAACCGTTACGCCAAACGCTTGGCAATGGTTTGATCAATAGCGAAGCGGCCTGAACCTGACAGCAGCAATGAAGCGCTCGCTGCAAGTAGGGCAAGACCAAATTCGTAGCCATTATTTGCCATGAATAAGCCATTGCCGATGTGTACTGAGAAAATGGCAACAATCATGGTTACAGCCAATACCAAAGCAGAAGGACGAGTCAGCAAACCGAACAGGATAAATAGCCCTGCGAAGAACTCTGCGCCACCGGCCAGCAGTGCCATCAGGTAGCCAGGACTTAGACCGATGGAATCCATCCACTGGCCGGTACCTTCAAGACCATAACCACCAAACCAACCAAATAACTTTTGGCTACCATGAGCCGCGAAAATAATGCCGACAGGAATTCTTAACGCCAGAGGGGCAAGACCTGCATTGGATGAAGCTAGTGTTTGAATGAGCGTTTTCATAACTGTTTCCTCAAAATATTTAATATCTTTCAGTTGCCGTTCGAAACCTTGCGTTCAAACGATGTAGAGAATTTTAGGTGAGCTCTATTGATTAAAAAATCGGAACATGTTGAAGTTATTGTTCAATTTTTTTGAATGTGGGGTCAGCAGTGTTTTCAGGTATCTCCATCGAGTCATTGAAGGCTTTGGATGCGATTGAACAACATGGCAGTTTTGCTGCCGCAGCGGCTGCGCTTTACAAAGTGCCATCGGCACTGACTTACACCATCAGAAAACTTGAAGATGATTTAGGCACCTTGTTATTTGATCGTTCGGGACAGCGAGCACAATTGACGCCTGCTGGTAAATTGGTATTGGAGCAAGGGCGCGATATTTTGCTCGCCACACAGCGCATGGTTGACTCGGTCAAACAACTGGAATCGGGTTGGGAAAGCGAGCTTCGAATTGCCCGCGACACGGTGATCCCTGAAGGGCCTTTATTGGCTGTGGTTGACGAATTTCTTCAGTTCCAGCATCCGGTCAATATCAGTTTAGGGGTTGAGGTGTTAGGCGGCGGCTGGGATGCGCTACACAGCCAACGTGCTGATATTGTCATCGGTGCTTCTGGAGAGCTGCCCAAGGGACTATTCAACACTAAAGTGATTGGTTTGTTGGAATTCGATTTTGTGGTTGCGCCTGAACATCCGCTGGCAACACAGGCTGGTGCTATTGAGCTGGAGCAATTGCGTCAATTTCCGGCAGTGGTGGTTGCCGATACCTCACTGCGCCTGCCGGTGCGAGACAGCGGTTTGTTTGAAGCCAAGCAAGTGATTCGAGTCAACTCAATGGAATCTAAAATTGAAGCACAACGACTTGGTCTTGGCGTTGGTTTTGTGCCAAGGCATCTTGCTGCAGCGCTGGTCGCAAGTGAGCAACTGGTGATTAAACCATGTGCGTTCCACCGACCGGCCCAACAACTGCTAATGGCTTGGCGCAAAGAACAATATGGCAATGCGTTGGATTGGTTTGTCGAACGTTTGGCGCGGCAACCTTGGTTATAAACCAACCAAATAAAAGGAAGCGAACTCTGATCGTGCTGTTTCGGCATTAACGTCTGTCAGCTGTAGTTCAACCTAAGTCTGATAACATAAGTGATAAGGGAATGATCTACTCATGGGGCTGTCTCAGTATTTATAGCCGATATTTTTCCGATTATGCTGTTTATCGGCAACAAGAGTTCGTTGACAAGAGGTGTGCTGTTGAAGGTTATGATCGCTAGTTGGTTGCTGCTGATTAACTGTTGGAGTGCAAACGCATTTGCCGATACCTCTGCTAATGCCAAATGGCATTTAGCTGCAGCCCATTGGTGCCCCTATATTTGTGACGACGAAGAGTACCCTGGTATATCGGTGGAGTATATTGGCGCATTACTGGCTTCTGCCAATATCGATCTTGAAGTGACCATTCTGCCTTGGACCAGAGCGATTCGAATGGCGGAAAAAGGAAAGTATGATGGCCTGCTAACCGCTGTGCCTGAAGAAGCGCCGAGCTTTTTGTTTACCCGTTATGAATCTGGCCACTACCAAATGTGTTTCTTTGCTCAAGCGGAAAGCCAATTTAGCTATAACACTATTCTTGATCTAGCCGATACTCGATTAGGGGTAATTCAAGACTATGGCTACGGCGAGCCACTCGATAGCTACATCAAAGCAAACCACAACACTGCCAACATTGTCACTCTGGCTCATGAGGCCTCCTTACAATCGCTGGCGGACATGTTGCGCCTCAGTCGAATCGATTTGCTAGTGGAAGACTCCAACGTCGTGGCATTCAATCTCAAAGAATCAGATCAAAACAACATGAATCAGGTCGGCTGTTTGACTGAAAATCCGTTCTACACCGCATTTAGCCCAGCGGTGGAAGTCTCAAATCAGCGCCGCGACTTGCTTGACCGCCTGTTACAGCAACCCGAAAATTCAACGTTATATCAAACAATTCTAGATAAATACCGACATCGCTAACTAAGTACACCTGCAATCTCATTCGGTAAAAATAGCCTTGGCCATTGAGTTGGGAAAAAAAGGTCCAGTTAACATAATTAAATCAATATTGTTGACAATTAACAGTCTGTAAAAATATTTTAAATGCAATCGTCTCGGCAAGTTCGATGGGTTCATTCGGACTACTGCGCCATCCCAACAATCATTAGTGAGATCGTTTCATGCAACTCATTAGGGTCAGCACCAATTTGCTCATTGGCTGTTCTGCGTTATGTCTGGTTGGCTGCCAGAAAGCAGATCCGTCAATATCTGTCGACAATTCTGACGGTGAACTCCAATCCCAACAAACACAACCACTTATCCAGTTGTTCGATTTTGAGCAGCAGGTGATTCCTGATGCCGTTCAACTCCACAATGCGACAACCAGTTTTGTATCCAATGAAGGTATGGTGACATCGGGCGACTATGGTTTACGGGTGCAGTTCTCGTCGAAAACCGATGAACATAATGCCGTTGCCATCGTGCCAGAGCAGCCATTTGACTGGAGTGACTATCAGGATTTCAGTCTGGTGTTTGATATCGCCAATCAAGGTGATTATTCAACCTTTTTGTTTGTCAGCATTGAAGATAGTCAGGGCCAGTCGTATACCCGCGCCATCAATATTCCGGTTGGTGGCAGCCAGTCGTATTACAGCAAAATGGATGGTCACGATATTGGTTCTGCCAGTAGCAACGAAGATCAATCCATTGAGCTCAATTTAAGCTCTGGCCTGCGCTCCAACCCTGAGACTTGGCAAAGCGACGATACTCAAATGGTATGGATGTGGGGCACCAAGAATCTCGATTTATCGGCCATTCGCCGCATCGTATTGCGCACCGAATACAACCTTCACGATACAGAAATCACCCTCGATAACATTCGCTTAGAAGCGAACCCTCCGATGGATACTGATTTCCTAGTTGGCATTGTCGATAAGTTTGGCCAAAACCCCAACGCTGAGTTTGCCGAGAAAGTGAATTCGGAAGCTGAGTTAATTGCCAAAAAGGATGCTGAACTACGAGCTCTGAATAATGGCGCTCTGATGGCTGAACGCTCCAAATTCAGCGGTTGGAAAGCCGGCCCGAAGTTGCAGGCAACAGGGTATTTCCGGACTGAAAAAGTCGATGGTAAATGGTGGTTGGTTGACCCTGAAGGTTACCTCTATTTGGCGACCGGCGTTGACATTATTCGTTTGGCCAACTCCACCACCATGACAGGTTACGGTTTCGATGAGAAGGCGCTGCAAAGCCGCGATAGCGAAGATGTCACGCCAGAAGATTCGCAAGGGCTGAACCCGGTTAATCAAGCGGCGCAGAAAACCCGTACCCTAATGTCGCCAACTCGCGCCAACATGTTTGAATGGCTACCAGCGAGTTACGATGAGCCACTTGGCAATCACTTCGGCTATCGCAAGGATGTCCACTCCGGGCCCATCAAAAGCGGCGAAGTTTATAGCTTCTATAGTGCCAATCTAGAGCGTAAATACGGCGAAAGCTCACCGAACTCATTTCTGCAGGATTGGAAACAAGTCACCATTGATCGGATGTTGAACTGGGGCTTTACCTCGCTCGGCAACTGGACCGATCCGATGTTTTATGACACCACCAAAGTGCCGTACTTTGCCAATGGTTGGATTATCGGCGACTTTAAAACCGTGTCCAGCGGCTCTGATTTTTGGCGTCCGCTGCCTGATGTATTTGACCCAGAATTTGCTCGTCGAGCCGATGTCACCCTGAAAACCATTGCCGATGAAACTCAAGGTTCGCCTTGGTGTGTCGGCGTCTTCATTGATAACGAAAAAAGTTGGGGGCGGGCGAACTCACGTCAGACCGAGCTAGGGATCGTGATCAACACCTTGACTCGATCTGGTGCTGAGGTGCCAACCAAAGCTGAATTTACTCGGGTTATGAAAGCCAAATATGCAGATATTGATAAGCTCAACGCCGTTTGGGCAACCGACTTTGATTCATGGCAAGCGTTTGACCAAGGTGATTTTGACAGCCAATTGTCTGCTGAACGCGAAGCAGATTACAGTTTGTTGCTGACCACTTATGCCGAGCAGTATTTCCGCATTGTTCGCGCTGCGCTGAAACAGCACCTGCCTAATCACATGTACTTTGGTGTTCGTTTTGCTGATTGGGGCATGCCAAAAGAAGTGGTTGCAGCGTCAGCTAAATATTCTGATGTGGTGAGTTTTAACAACTACAAGCAAGGCGTGACTGAGGGCAAATGGTCATTTTTACCAGCGCTCGACAAACCCATCATGATCGGTGAGTTCCACTTTGGCGCAGTGGACTCTGGTTACTATCACCCAGGCCTTGTTTACGCCGCTAATCAAACTGACCGAGCACGCATGTACCAAGACTATATGAACTCGGTATTCGACAACGACTACTTTGTTGGCGCTCATTGGTTCCAATACATGGACTCACCGCTGACCGGCCGCGCTTACGATGGTGAAAACTACAACGTCGGTTTTGTCACCGTTGCTGACGTGCCCTATGAAGCCATGATCAAAGCTGCCAAAGAACTTCACGGCGATATGTATCAACGTCGCTACCACCGCCGCGATAACCGTCCCGCGCAATTGAAAGAATAAGGATTCCCATGACAAAGCAATTTTCCCGTCGAGACGCATTGAAAATTTTGGCCGCTGGGGTGGCGACAACAACCGCAGGCTGTATCAGTCGTGGCTCAGCCCTTAACAACAATGCCTTTAACAACGGCGCCGTTAGCAATGACACAACTGATGGTGCACCACTGGCTCAAACCGTGGTCGATGGTTGGCGTCAGCGCCATAATCGAGTGTGGTTGGGGGGCGAGTACTGGGCCAATCCAATGGAAGATTGGCGCTTGATTGACGGCGGTGCGGAGTGCATCGACAACGGTGGCAATCGCTCAGTTCATTTGCTGACTCACCAGCTGGTTGATCCAAAACAGCGCTTCACCATTACCACTCGTCTGCAACAGCTTGATGTTGGTAGTAATGACGGTGGCGCCAGCATCCGCATCGGTGTCCGTAGCGAACTCAACGAATACCGCAGCAACGTCTTTGCGCAAAATGGTGTTGATGCTGGTGTGGTTGGCGACGAATTAGTGATCGGCAATAAGCGCGGCAAGCTCAACCAAGCGATCGCCGATCAAGCCGTTGAGTTGACCCTAACTGGCACGCCACAGGTTGGTAGCTCAGCGCTTAAGTTGCAAGTTCGTTTAGTTAGCAGCAATGAGTTGATTGGCGAGTTAGAGCATTTACTGGCAGCTGAAGATATTGTTGGTAATGTTGCGGTGGTGAGCAATTTCACCATTCCTGTGGTTGAGTATGGAGATGATGCCAAGACCTCAGAAGGGCGCTATCGCTTTAGTGATTGGCATTTGTCTGGTGCGGCATTCAATAACAAACCAGAGCAAAAATTTGGTCCAATTCTCTGGACCATGTATACCCTGAGCGACTCGCGCTCAGAGCAGGGCTTTGTCATGAGCCTTAGTGCCTTGACCGGTCCGATGGGGGAACAAGACAATCACCAAGTTGAATTGCAAGTTCAACAGGATGGTCAGTGGCAATCGGTTGGCACCGCAACGCTCGACCCAGATGCGTGGACCGCAACGTTCCGCATCAATAATTGGAATGAAAAGCAACAAACGCCATACCGAGTGGTTTATCGCGAGCAGCTTGTTGATGGCTCTGAGTTACCCGATATTTATGAGGGCGTGATCAAGGCTAATCCTGTCGGTCGCCCCCTTAGAATGGCCGGTCTGACTTGCCAAAATGACTACGCTTTTCCATATGAGCCAGTCGCTAACAACGTCGTCAAGATGGACCCAGATCTGGTGTTCTTCTCTGGCGACCAACTCTATGAATCCCATGGCGGCTTCGGTGTGGTTCGGGCTCCAGCTGCCCCTGCCATTCTTAACTACTTGCGTAAGTTCTATCAGTTTGGCTGGGCCTTTGGCGACGCCATGCGCAACCAGCCAACTGTATGTTTGCCAGATGATCACGATGTCTTGCAAGGCAACTTGTGGGGCGAGGGCGGTTCGCCAATGCCTGAGCGAGCCATTGCCGAGGATACGGTGGATAAAACCGGCGGTTACATTGAGCCGGTGCGTATGGTTAATGCGGTGCATCGAACCCATACTGCGCACCACATGCAGCCGCATGATCCGACGCCAGCTAAACGTGGCATGAGCGTTTACTATGGTGAAATGATTTACGGTGATGTCAGCTTTGCCATTGTTGCCGATCGACAATGGAAAAGCGGTCCGGAGCATCTGGATATTATCGTCGGTACTTCGGGTAACGATGAACAGCCAAACCATTTTAATCCGGCATTTGACGATCCTTCGCTGTCGTTGCTTGGCGACCGCCAAGAGCAGTTTTTACAGCAGTGGAGCGAGGATTGGCGCGGCCATAAGATGAAAGTGCTACTTAGCCAAACCATCTTTGCCAGCCTAGCAACGCACCAATGGAAAGCCGATTACTACCTCAAGTACGATTTCGATAGCAATGGTTGGCCAGCATCGGCGCGCAATCGGGCCATTGAAGCGATCAAAGCATCAAAAGCACTGCATTTATGTGGCGATACCCACTTGCCGAGCCTGTCGCAATATGGCGTCAACCAGCAGCGCGATAGTAACTGGGCGTTCTGTACACCAGCTATTGCTGTTGGTTGGCAGCGTTGGTGGTTGCCCGATAGTGTTGGCCTCAACAATCAAAATCGGCCGCAACATGGTTTAGCCAACACCGGTGAGTACCTCGACAGTTTTGGCAACAAAAACTACGTCTACGCCGTGGGTAACCCTGTGGTGAGCGAAGCGCGCAATCGTTATGTCCGAGCCCACGAACGCAGCAGTGGTTTTGGTTTCGTGTCGATTGACACTGACGCCAAAACCTACACCCTCGAAGCCTATAAGTTCATGGTTGATGCCACTGATGGCAAAGCCAGCAATCAATTCGATGGCTGGCCGGTGACCATTCATCAGCAAGAAAATACTGGCGCGAACAAGCTTAGCTAGAGGGAGTTGTAATCGATGAGTGTTGTTTCCAATTTAAGCCAGAAAATCAGCCAGCGTCTCGTGCCCGTTTGTGTCGCTGCTGTTTCAGGCTTTACGCTGATGGCTCTCGCTAATCCCGTAGTCGCTCAAGAAGATGCTTGGCGTGACCAATCATTAAGCTTCGAACAGCGCAGCGCGGCGTTAATTGATGCCATGACACTGGATGAAAAGATCAGCCAGTTATCGGACGAGAGCCCTGCCATTGAGCGTCTTGGAATCGTTAAGTACAACTGGTGGAATGAAGCCTTACATGGTGTTGCGAGAAACGGCATAGCTACGGTGTTTCCGCAGATCATAGGCTTGGCTGCAACCTTTGATCCTGAGCTGTCGTTTCGGATGGCCGATGCCATCTCCACCGAAGCGCGGGCCAAGTTCAACATCTCTCAGGCTATGGGGAACCGGGAAAAATACACCGGACTGACCTTCTGGAGTCCCAACGTGAATATCTTTCGTGATCCGCGTTGGGGAAGAGGGCAGGAGACCTTTGGCGAGTCGCCTTTATTGACGTCACTGATGGCCGATGCGTTTGTCCGCGGGATTCAAGGAGATGACCCAAGGTATCTGAAAGCGACTGCCGCCGCCAAACACTTTGGTGTTCATTCTGGCCCAGAGGCGTTGCGTCACTCTTTTGATGCCAAGCCGACGGCAAAAGATTTGCACGAAACCTACTTGCCTGCCTTTGCCCATTTGGTCACTGAATCGAAGGTGGCAGGAGTCATGTGCGCTTATAACGCGGTCTATGGCGAGCCTGCTTGTAGCTCTGATCTATTGCTCAATGAGCTACTCAAACAGCAGTGGCAGTTTGATGGTTATGTGGTGTCTGATTGCGGAGCGCTGTATGACATCCATCATGGTCACAAGGCGGTTAAAACCCCAGAGCAGGCCGCAGCTGCCGCACTCAATGGTGGTGTCAGTTTGAACTGTGGTTTTACTTATAATGCCGCGTTAAAACAAGCTGTTGAGCAAGGTTTGGTATTAGAGAACACCATTGACGAGCGGTTGCAGGAGTTGTATCGCCTGCGCTTTAAGCTGGGCTTGTTCGATACCGCAGAATCAAACCCGTATAACCAAATCCCTGCTGATGTGATTAACTCGCCGGAACACGTGGCTTTGGCTAAAGAAGTGGCGGCTAAGTCTATCGTGCTGCTGAAAAATAACAATCATGTTTTACCGCTCGCCAAAGATATCAAAGTGCCTTATGTCACAGGGCCATTTGCGGCCTCCAGCGATGTGTTGATGGCCAATTACTACGGTATCTCCGGCAACATGGTGACTATTTTAGAAGGTATTGCCAACAAGGTATCCATGGGCTCTGCATTGAACTATCGCATGGGAGCTCTGCCGTTTAATGACAACAAGAACCCGAAAAACTGGGCGCCTTTTGTTGCCAAAACCGCCGATGCGGTCATTGCTGTTGTTGGCATCTCTGCCGATATGGAAGGTGAAGAAGTCGATGCCATTGCTTCTGCCCACAAAGGTGATCGGATTGATTTGCAGTTACCGCAAAACCAAATCAACTACGTCAAACAGCTGGCTGACAACAAAAAGGGGCCGTTGGTGCTGGTAGTGGCTAGTGGCAGCCCTGTCGCGTTGGGCGAGCTGTATGATTTAGCCGATGCCATTGTCCAAGTTTGGTACCCCGGCGAGCAAGGCGGTAATGCGGTGGCCGATGTGTTGTTTGGTGATGCTAATCCGTCGGGGCATCTGCCGCTGACATTTCCGAAGTCGGTGGCTCAGTTGCCTCCATACGATGATTACCGGATGCAAGGCCGCACCTACAAATTCATGACCAAGGAGCCGCTGTTCCCATTTGGCTTTGGTTTGTCGTATTCCGCGTTTGAATATCGCAATTTGGCCATTGAACAAGATGATAGTGCTTACCGAGTAAGTTTCGAGTTGCGAAATAGTAGTCAGCGAGATGGTAGTGATGTTGCTCAGCTGTACTTGGCGCCGGTTGACCCGAAAGCGCAGGAAGCCTTGTTTGAATTGAAAGCCTTTAAGCGTCTTGATGTTGCCGCAGGGCAACGGGTTCAGCATGAGTTTGTGATTGCCAAATCAGCACTGACTCGAGTCGATGGTAACGGCAAGTCAGTGCCATTGCAGGGCAAGTACCAGTTGTTTGTTGCCAATGCGCTGCCGTCTGAGCGCAGTGCTAAACTCGGTGCCGCTGCGCCATTAACCCAGGTGATTGAGTTTTAGATCCTTGTTGTTTCTGAGCTGGCGGCGTTTGTATGCCGTCAGCTTGGTGGGAATTCAAACGATCCTGTCGCAGTACTCGTTATTCAACACATTGATATCTAGAAGTCTCCTCCAATTAAAATTATCAATTTTTTGTTGAAAGTATTTCTGTTGGTTGCTCGATTGTTGTCGCGCTGATTCAGGACTAAATTTACCTACATTCATCGCTCCGTATGCCTGACAATTTGAGGAATCATCATGACTCACCCAATTATCCGAGATTTGAACGCCCGCTATACCGCCAAGAAGTACGATCCAAGTAAGCGTATCTCGGCTGAAGATATGAAGGTGATTAAAGAAGCATTACGGATGTCGGCTTCGTCGATTAATTCGCAGCCTTGGAAATTCATCGTGGTTGAGTCTGACGCGGCAAAACAGCGCTTTCACGATACTTTTGCCAACATGCACCAGTTTAATCAGCCTCATGCCAAAGCCGCATCGCATACCGTTTTGTTGGCTTATGATCCTAAGTTCACCAAGGAAAAATATGCCAAACGTGTTGATGCTGAAGTTGCCTCTGGTCACTTACCAAAAGAAATGTATGAACAGATGATGGGCGCTTATGCGTTTGCTGAAGCCAATACCGATGAAACAGGTTTTAATGGCAGTTGGACCAAAGCTCAGGTCTACATTGCCTTAGGTAACTTACTGCATGTCCTAGCGCGCTTGGGTATTGACTCAACGCCGATGGAAGGCGTTGACCCAGAGTTAATCGGTAAGGAATTTAACCAAGAGCTCGATGGCCATGTGTGTGAAGTGGCATTGGCAATGGGCTATCACTTGGAGTCGGAAGACTATAACCACGGCTTGCCAAAGGCGCGTCTTGATTTAGACGATGTGGTGACAACACTTTAACGACAAGTTCTGCTAACAAAAAGGCCTCCAATTGGAGGCCTTTTGCATATTTGTTGAGGGCAATAACTTAGTTTGGCGTCACTTGCCAAACGGTCAGCGAGCCACTGACTTCGTTACCCACAAGCAGTAATGCGTTGCCTGTTGGGCTATCTGCTTGCTCAACGAAGACTAAACTCTCCGGTGCCAAGTCACCCATTTGCTCGGCGTTGTCGTCAATATTGAAGCCTTCGGTGAAGTCACGGTTATTGACGTAGTTGACGAAGAACGCGTTGTACGGGTTGGTGACATCGTAAACCATTACCCCACCGGTGCGCTCCAAGCCAACGAAAGCATAGGTGCGATTGTTTAAGGTGCCGACAGTCAGCGCTTCTGGCTCTGGGCCTTTGTTTTCTGAGCGATCGTCATTGGCGTTTTCATCGTCGGTGTTGTTAAACGCTGCGCCATGAACCGCTGCGGTAATACGCTCCATGTCATCGCCTGAATCAAACACCACCATGCCATTTTGATCCCAGATAGTGAATGAGCGAGCCCCATAGGTGTAGGCAGCATCGTATTCACCATCGCCATCGGCATCACCTAAAGCATTGGTCACTTTCAGATCTTCGATCACGCCCATTGCTTGCAGTGTTTCAAGCTCACTGCCCGGTTCGGCATCGAGCTTTTTCACTTTGCTTTCTTCAGTGAAAGCAAGGCAATCACCGTCGTCAAACTCCATGCCGCCAGCAGCTAAACAACTTGCTTCGTCATCAGCATCAAAGATGTACTCGCGAGCATCACCTTCATTAGCTGTGACGAGGAACATGGCGCCATTCCAGCTGAATGAGGAAATGGTGTCAGGCATGTAAACGCCATACAGACCCGGGTATTTGCCGAAGCTCACTTCGCCATCTTCGGTACCGTCAATGTACAAATCACTCCAGTCTTTGAAGCCCAAGCCGCGAATTTCAACACTGTTGTCCGTTAAATCGACAATTGCCAAGCCATTGTTTTCTTGCAACGTGACATAGGCCATGGTGTCTGATGTGGTGATGTATTCTGGCTCTAAATCTTGTGCCACTGTGGTGTTAATCGTGACGCCATTAATGGTGCGGCCGGTTGGATTTGGAAAGTGCATTCCCATCGCTTCTAGGTCCGCCTGCATACCGTTGTAGGCTTTGAAATCAAGGATGGTGGCAGTCGCAGCTGGGGCACCGTCAGTGATTGCAATAATCGCAATCGAACCTTCAGGGTCGTTGGTGTAGTCGTCACTTGGCTCACCTTCGTTGGCAACGATTACCTTGCTGCCGTCTGGTGTGAAGGTCACCATATCTGGCAGATTACCAACTTCAACAGCGCTAACAAATGCCGGTACGCCGGCATTTAGGCCGTTGTAAAAAACAATAAAACCGTTGTCAGCTTGCGAGTCGGCTTCAATCGCTACCGCCATTAAGTCGCCATGCATAGCAATGCTGTTGGCGCCACCGAGTGCTACTCCGCCGGCTTCAGCAGGCAAATCCATTGACGTTGCAGACAAGGTGTTGTCAGTTAGCGGTGCGCTCAAAGCCGTTGAGGTTAGATCAGAAATGTCGATCATCGCCACTGAATCTTCCGAGCTGTTAACAGCATATATAGTTTGCGTGGCGGCGTGATACTGAACGATTTCAGCGGCAGCCAAGTCACCGGCATCAGCGGCACCTTGGTTTAACACGATACGACCAACTGCGGTCAAGTCGACGCCCATGCTAGCGTCTTGGCCGTCATTTCCGTCAATCCCATCTTGGCCGTTTGTACCACCCATACCCGGAGCGCCGTCAACACCATTGGTGCCGTTGATGCCATCTTTGCCATCATCACCATCACAGCCAGTTAGCGCCAGCGCCGAGAGTACCCCTACTAAAATCAAATTCTTTTTAAATTGCATTGTTCTATCCCTAATCCCTTGAATCTTGTTTGGTCAAGTCAGAGCGCATTGTTTGAAATAGATGTGACGATGGCATGAACGGCAGATGACAATGGTGTGGCAGATAAATGACAACCACTGAAAGCTTGATGTGTTCGGGCTTGGCACAGAATACAATCTGATTCGACCAGTGCGGTCTATCGCTAGATTGCCGGTGAAATAGCTTTTTCGTTACTATAAGTTGGTGTTTTAGGGGGAGTTATCATGGCTTTGAAACTTGGTCGGCATATTAGTCAACTAACAGCAATTATTACCTTCAGCTGGTCGAGTGCTTGTGTGGCTGGGTGTGGCGAAGGCACCGAGCAATGCTTGGTGCTAACAGAGCAAGCAGAGCACTATCAGTCATGCCAAGTTCGCGTATGCGCCAATGCTAATGAGTATTCCTCTGAATGGAAAGTTATCGGAGGGGGAACTGTCAGTGTATATCGCGGGGCTGAAGAACAGCGGCTATTAGTTGACGGAAAACCCGGCCTTGAACTGCCATACTCGGTATTACAAGAGGGTTTGAGCTGTTTTGGTACAGCAAAACTGGAGAAGGTTTACTGCACCAAAGATGTTTCTTACTAACCAGTATTCGACATCATCAAAAAAACAGATTATTCCGGCGATTAAAATAGCCAGTGGTAAGTAAAACCAGCGAGTATCGCCATACCAATGATGACCAGCAAGAATGCGGCAATCAGTCGGTTACGGAACAGTGACTTGAGCAGAATCACTTCAGTTAAACTGGCTCCAGCACTGCCGATGATCAAAGCCATTATTGCGCCAAGGCCCATGCCCTTAGCTGCCAGCGCAGCGCTCAGTGGAATCACTGCCTCGGCACGAACATACAAAGGAATGCCAATGACCGCTGCGACTGGAATGGCCAAGGGGTTGTTGTCGCTGGCAAATCGAGCAATCAATTCGGTGGGAACGAATCCGTAGATCACCGAACCGATGGCGATACCACCTAATAGGTAGGGCAATACCGATTTGAAATCACTCCAAGTAGAACGCCAAATCGACAGCCATTTACTCTCCGGTTTGGCTTTTCCGCAGCAAGAAGTGGTGCAACAGGAAGGTTTCGGGGCCTCCAGAGCTTCCGGCTTAATTGCTGACTCAAAGCCAAGTTTTTCAAGCAGGTAACCGCCAATGACGGACACTCCCATCGCGACGACAAAATAGAACACCGCTACTTTGATGCCGAAAGTGATAGCAAACAAACCGATTATGATGGGGTTGAGTAAGGGGCTGGCAAACAAAAACACCATCATGGTGCCAAATCCTGCTCGTGCTCTTAGCAACCCCTTGAGAAATGGGATCGTCGAACAGGAACAAAATGGTGTGATGGCACCCAACAAGGCCGCAGTAATGTAGCCGCGACCATTTTGACTACTCAAAATCGACTGAATTTTCTGTGCCGGAATATAATGCTGCAGTACGCCAACAGCATAGCTAATGACAACAAACAGTAGGGTTAGCTCGACCGCCAGAAACACAAACATGTTGGCTGCTTGAGCGATTGCATCACTGGAAAAGGACATAGTGTTTTACCTTGCGTTATTTCTGGAATTGTCGAAATGATAAGTTGAAATATTAGGAAATCAAGATATTTCTGGTAATATCGAAATATTCTTCTCCTCGCTAGTCCCAAAAGGCTGTTTGATGAAACTGGAATTAGTCGCTAAATCACTGAAAGAACTAGGGCACCCAACTCGATTAGGGGTTTATCATGCGGTTGTCAGGGCCGGCCATCAAGGGATCGCGGTCGGCAGCTTGCAGCAAAAACTGGATGTTCCGGGCTCGACCTTGTCCCACCATTTGTCTGGTTTGTTGTCAGTTGGGTTGATCACTCAGCGGCGAGAGGGCCGTACGCTGTTTTGCGTCGCCGATTATGAGCGCTTCAATGCTGTAGTGAGTTTTCTTCAGAATGAATGCTGTGCAGATGAAAGTCCTAATCAATAAAAAAGCAGCCAATTGTTTTGGCTGCTTTTTGCTACTGACCATAGTGGTTAAACATCAAAGCTTAACGTGGTGGCTAAAGTAGCTCCGTTGGCTTGTTATCGCTGAGCGACAAAATCTTGGTGCGGCTGATACGGTGGCGATAGATTTCGCGCAAGTAACGGATCGTCTTCTTGATGTTCTCAGACGACAAGCGAATGTCATTGATTGACTGGAACTTACTGTCATCTCGAATTAACTCGCGATACTTCTTCTCGTACATAGGTTTGATAGCAAACCAGTTGGTATCGAGGATTTTGGCCGGGCTCTCAAACTGATTGACCAACGATTCGATCTTTTCTTCATCAAAGGTTTCGGCTTTGATGAGTTCGATGATTGCCTGATCGAGGGTGCTATCGTAGCGATACTTGTCTTTAGCGAAACAGCGCTTGATATAAGACACAATCAGGGTAATGAAATCATCGCTTAAACACGGGCTCTTTGCTACTAGGGTAGTTAGCGATAGATTAGCCGACGTACCAATAACGAGCGCATAGCGTTTCAGTGTGGTGTTCGGGAACAAGGCGTTTAAGTGGCTCTTCAACCGATTTAATGCGACGTAAGAGAGCTTGTAGTCTTTCGGCAATGAGACGATTGACACCACAGATGAACAATTCTTAAAGAAGTGTAAGTTGTTCAATGCACTGGCGTCGTAACTGCCGCTTTTGTATTTGGCTAATGCGTCACGGTAGCGGGCCGACTCTATCGGCAGCAAGCTAATGCCTTCAATCGCTTGGGTGTCTTTGTTGAAATGGGGAAGCTCAATCGAACGATAGAACAAATCGTCAATATCAATGCCATTGTGTTTGTCGCCAAACAGCGCTTCTTTCGATTGCGGTACCACACTTTCGGCATACGCCACTGCAACAGGCCCCGCTAGGCTCATGAACAAATCGTTGGCATCAAGTCGGATGGTCTCGCCAATATCAATGCCAGCACGACGGAAGTAATTTTCATCGTAATCTGTGGTAACAGCCTGGGCGGTTAGAATGTTGAAAATCTGCTGTGAAATGTATTGGTTGGCGTACTTCTCCATGGAATTGACATCAATCTCTTCCGCTTTGGCATCGTCCGTTTCTTCGGCGTAGCGCATGATGTCATTAGAGATCAGCATCATCGCATTCCATGGTCGAATACGCTGCATCACACTCGCTTCACTTTCAGCCTCATCGTCATAGTTATATGAGAAATCCCATTCTTCAGACAGATACTTACAGAGTAAGCGGCCAGCGTTGATGTGCAGTGCTTCAGAAACGCTGACTTGCTGACTGGTTATGTTTGGCAGAATACAGATACCGCTGGTGAATATGGGCTCAAACACAAATGAGCGATGACGGTCATCGTCGAGACTCTCATTAGGGCGTACTTCGAATGTTTTGCGCATGTACGCATATTGCTGAGCTAGACCAAATTCCGAAGCCATCCCTGAACCAGTGCCGCCGCCAGCACTGAATATATAGAAATACAAGCGGCTTTGGTTGGCTTTGATACCGCACGAATCAATGAGATAAGAGTGAATGAATTTCCAATCAGGATTACTAAATTTTTCAGTGTCTTTGTTAAGAATTATCTTTGCTAAATATTGACCAAGAATGGGTGCGTTACCTGCGCCGCCAGCATGGACCTCTGACAGATCCATGATTTTCATTTTGGTGTAGTTTTCCAAAAAGCGGCCATCTTCGGTTTGCGAGGAGTAACGAATTCTGCCAGCGATGTCTTTATCTAAATCGCCCAGCATGACAATGGGTTCAATCAGGAATATTGGTTTTAAGGCATTGGTGGCATTCAAGTGCAAGCTACGGCGGATCCAGCGCAGCGGGCGACCATCTTTTTCCAGTCGCTGCTTCTCCATGTTTTTGAATTCGTTGAGGTAATAGGAGCGAGCCCGATAGACCAGAGTGGCAACTTCTAATGCGATATTTGAACCACAGCGTCCTAAGCCGATTAGGCAGACCGAGGGAAAGCTATGGTTGGCAGGGATTCGCTCTTGCTCAGAGCCGACCTGTGGGTAAACATCATCACGCAGTGTGTCCAAGTTGGACAGGATCTTCTCCAGTTCCCGTTCAGTGAAGAAGTTGTAATTTGTTGGCGGAGGCGCAGGAACCATCTCATCGGCAATGATGACCGTTGGCTTCTTGTCTTCCTTCACTTTAGCTACTTCATTCGAGACTTTTTCTTTGGTGCGGTTGGAGGTCATTGCTACTCCCTCTTTACTGTCAAAATTCAGATCCGCACAGATGGTTTTCCTAACCTAGCATTTTGATTCTAAAACCGGTTCGTGCAGTGCTGGTGCATCCATTGTTGGTTGTGCTGTTATCAACTCGCGATTAACTATAGCAGCACGCCAATACCCAGTAGAGATTTACAGATCTCAGTTCTTAGATATTTAGTGGCGTTGTAAAGCTGCTGGTAAAACTCCAACGTGGTGTCAAAGATCGCCCTAATGACGAGCGATCTTCAACTTTGGTCATCAAGTTGCTGGGGCTGTGATTAGCATCAGCGTGCTCATACTGTTAAGTGCTGCATGGGCAGCAATGGCATAGCTGACATTGTTGTAGCGTTGACGAATGGCTCCTAGCAACAAACCAACAATGGCAAGAAAAGCGAAGGTATGCCAAGACTGATACTGAGAATGAATTAAAGTGAACAGAGCAGTGGTAATAAACAATGGGCCGTATTTGCCGCCAATGCCCGCGTCAGACAAACGGCCAAAAAGCCAGCCTCGAAAAACAAATTCTTCGACTATTGGCACCACGATACAGATGGTCGCGATCAACAACACAATGTTTGTTGGTGAACTCAAAGCAGCCTGAAGTGCCAGCATAAAAGGCTCAGATGGCAGCGTTAATAGCTCACTTAATAAAGCAAAGCTAAGCGATAACAGCAGCATTGTTCCGACAGATATGAACAATGGCTGGCGTGTCATTCGGTGAACTCGATAATACTGCAACGCGTCTCGCCAGCCTTTGCCGGCTGTTGCGCTAAGCAATATTGGTAGGGTAAGAAAAGCGGCACCAAGCATGATGACCAGATTTAATGGCGGGCTATTGAGCAAGGCCTCAAAGGCCGGGGGGTCAACATCGTTAGCCATTGCAGCTTGGAAGCCTGCATAGATGCCCACAGTCATACCAGCGACGATACCCGGGACGAAAAGCAAGGCGATCAGCCAAGCGGCGATTTTGACTAGTTCAATTTTTGAAGAAGGGGTTAGATCTTCCTTGAGGATAGCTTCAGTCATGTCAATTCCTTTTGATATGAGGTTATGAAGGTTCACTTTTAACTTAGCACTAATCGATAGTTTTGCGATTTTTAACCCTAAAGAGTTTGGCGAATAGCCATATGTTGGGCGATGAAGCACAAAAAAACGCCAGACAATGCCGACGTTTTAGATCCAGCTAACTGTATCAGTTAGCTGACTTGCAACAATTGCTCTAGGTTGCGCTGGAGCAACGCATCGTTGCCAATGTTTAGTTCGATCGTGCGGCGGAGCTCACTCATGGTATCGATATCGACAGCGTCGATTTGCATGGCAAAATTACCATTTGATGCCCGAACCACGTGAGCTTTGAAGCTCATTGGGCTGTCAGATTCTGGGTTGTGAACTTCGACGTCGACCTTTTCATCAACCGGAAGTTGCATGGTGTCGCTATGCAGTAACAGGCCTTTGAACGATAAATCAATCAACACCGCGGGTGTTCTGACTTCACCGACAACTACCTCTACCGGCCAATCAAGGACAATACGAAAAAACTTACGGCGTTCATCTTGAGTCGTCATTTCAAAGCCTTAGTGAAAAAACTACAGTTGAGATTATAGGTCCAGATACCATTGCAACCTATTTATTCGACCTGAAACCGTGATGATGGTTCCCCAATGTTATCAACGAGGTAGTAAAGACTACCTCGTGATCCGGTCGCCCTAATCGAAGCAGTTTATTTGTGAATACGTTTGTATTTTAAACGGTGAGGTTCAATAGCGCCTTGACCTAGCGTATCACTTAACCAAGCTTCGTAATCAGTATAGTTACCTTCGTAGAAGTTGACTTGACCTTCATCGCGGTAGTCTAGGATATGGGTGGCAACACGGTCGAGGAACCAACGGTCGTGCGAGATCACCATGGCACAGCCCGGGAACTCCAGCAAGGCTTCTTCCAAAGCTCGCAAGGTTTCGACGTCCAAGTCATTGGTTGGTTCGTCGAGCAACAACAAGTTGCCGCCAGCTTTAAGCAGTTTTGCTAGGTGTACTCGGTTGCGTTCACCACCGGAGAGTTCACCAATACGTTTTTGCTGATCGCTGCCCTTAAAATTAAAGCGTGACACATAGGCACGAGCATTGATTTCAAAGTTACCGATAGTAAGGATTTCTTCACCCTCTGAGATCTCTTGATAGACGGTGTTGTTGTCATCCATGCTGTCTCGGAACTGATCAACCGATGCCAAGCTAACCGTTTCACCCAAGGTTACTGAGCCCGAGTCTGGTTGTTCGGTGCCGCTAATCATCTTAAACAGGGTTGATTTACCTGCACCATTCGGCCCGATAATGCCAACGATAGCGCCTTTGGGAACCGAGAATGACAAGTTGTCGATCAGCACCCGCTCGCCAAAACTTTTGGTAAGGCTTTCCACTTCAACCACCTTGTCACCCAAGCGAGGTCCTGGCGGAATAAATAGCTCATTGGTTTCGTTACGTTTTTGATGATCAGAGCTTTGCAATTCCTCAAACCGAGCCATGCGCGCCTTGCTCTTGGCTTGACGGCCTTTCGGGTTTGAGCGGACCCACTCCAGTTCTTTTTCGATGGTTTTCTGACGAGCTTTTTCTTGCGCCGCTTCTTCTTTCAACCGGGCATCTTTTTGTTCTAGCCAGCTTGAATAGTTTCCTTCCCACGGAATACCGTGGCCGCGGTCTAGCTCTAGGATCCAACCGGCAGCATTATCAAGGAAGTAACGGTCGTGAGTAATAGCGACCACAGTACCGTTGTAATCAACCAAGAAACGCTCCAGCCATGCGACAGATTCCGCATCCAAGTGGTTGGTTGGTTCATCAAGCAACAGCATGTCAGGCTTTTCGAGCAGCAAACGGCAGATTGCAACGCGGCGACGCTCTCCACCAGACAGGTGTTTAATTTGGGCATCCCACTCAGGCAGACGCAGGGCATCGGCTGCACGTTCCAGTTGATTTTCCAAATTGTGACCGTCGTGAGAATTGATAATCGCTTCTAGCTTGCCTTGCTCTTTGGCTAATGCATCGAAGTCGGCATCGGGCTCAGCATAGGCGGCGTATACTTGATCGAGTTTCGCCATCGCATCTTTTACTTCAGAAAGCGCTTCTTCGACCGCCTCACGGACGGTTTGCTCTTCATCAAGTTTTGGCTCCTGAGGTAAGTAGCCAACCTTGATATCAGGCATTGGCCGGGCTTCTCCATCAATGTCGGTATCGATGCCGGCCATAATGCGTAGCAGCGTCGATTTACCGGCACCGTTCAAGCCAAGGACACCAATTTTGGCGCCAGGGAAGAAACTCAAAGAAATGTTTTTCAGGATTTCACGCTTGGGTGGCACGATTTTGCTCACCCGGTTCATGGTATAGACGTATTGAGCCATGGGATCTTCGAATCTTTTTGAGATGGAAATTGGCGCAGATTGTAGCCCATAGAAAACCGCCTTGATAGGTATCTCAGTCAACTAATGCGGCAAATGCTCGGTGTAGCAGTTGTCCGGAAAACAGCGAAAATGAAACGTCTCACCAAAGCTACGCCTCGGTTTCATTGGGTTGTGCAAATAAACTGATCCAAACAGTCGAACAAAAGGTAGGCATATTCAGCGATTGCAGGTAGAATACGCGCCCTAAATTTTTGCTTTTTATGCTTTGTGTGAGCCCTTTGCTCACGCCTTTGTCAGTGGGAGTGACCATGTTAGAACGCAATATGAACATTGCTGATTTCGACCCAGAATTGTGGGAATCCATGCAGCAGGAAGTGAAACGTCAGGAAGATCACATTGAGTTGATTGCTTCTGAAAACTACTGCAGCCCTCGTGTACTGGAAGCTCAAGGCTCTCAGCTGACCAACAAGTATGCTGAAGGTTATCCAGGCAAGCGCTACTACGGCGGTTGTGAATACGTTGATGTTTCTGAGCAACTGGCGATCGACCGCGCTAAACAACTATTCGGCGCCGATTATGCCAACGTCCAGCCTCACTCAGGTTCGCAAGCCAATGCTGCAGTGTTCCAAGCACTGCTGAAAGGTGGCGATAAAGTACTGGGCATGAGCCTGGCACACGGTGGTCACTTGACTCACGGCTCGCATGTTAACTTCTCTGGCAAGTTGTACGAAGCTGTGCAGTACGGCATTGATGAAAACGGCGTTATCGATTACGAAGAAATCGAGCGTTTGGCTGTTGAGCACAAGCCAAAAATGATCATCGGTGGTTTCTCTGCCTACTCTGGCGTTCTAGACTGGGCCAAGTTCCGCGAAATCGCTGACAAAGTCGGCGCTTACCTGTTCGTCGATATGGCGCACGTCGCAGGCTTGATTGCCGCTGGCTTGTACCCGAATCCAATGCCGCATGCCCATGTTGTTACCACCACCACGCACAAGACATTGGCTGGTCCACGCGGTGGTTTGATTCTGTCTGCTTGTGGCGATGAAGACATCTACAAAAAACTGAACAGCGCGGTTTTCCCTGGTGGTCAGGGTGGCCCTCTGTGTCACGTCATTGCTGCTAAAGCCGTCGCTTTCAAAGAAGCGCTGCAGCCTGAGTTCAAAACCTATCAGGCACAAGTATTGGAAAACGCCAAGGCGATGGCCGCTGTGTTCATCGAACGTGGCTTCAATATCGTATCTGGTGGCACCGACAACCACTTGTTCTTGGTTGACCTGATTGAGAAAGACATCACAGGTAAAGATGCTGATGCAGCTTTGGGCCGCGCCAACATTACCGTCAACAAGAACTCCGTGCCAAACGATCCACGCTCGCCATTCGTAACGAGTGGTCTGCGTGTTGGTACGCCAGCAATCACTCGCCGTGGTTTCCGAGCTGACGAAGCGCGTCTGTTGGCAGGCTGGATGTGCGATGTGATCGATAATCTCGAAGACGAGGCGGTAATTGCCGCAACTCGTGATAAAGTCGTTGAACTGTGTCGTAAATTCCCAGTTTACGCTTAATCCGGCTTTAACTAGTAAACGGAATAAAGGGCTGGCACTTCGCTGGCCCTTTTGTTTTGTAAAGGACCAACAATATGCATTGCCCATTCTGTAATCAGACCGATACCAAGGTGATTGATTCACGTTTGGTGTCCAACGGCTATCAAGTCCGCCGTCGTCGCGAATGTACCGCCTGTCATGAGCGCTTTACCACCTTCGAAGGGGCAGAGTTAGTGATGCCTCGGCTGGTTAAACGTGATGGTTCACGCGAGCCATTTAACGAAGAAAAGCTGCGCTCAGGTATTCAACGGGCACTTGAAAAGCGCCCTGTCAGCACCGAGCAAACCGAACAAATATTAAGCGAGATCATGTCCAACTTACGCGCCACCGGAGAGCGAGAAGTGCCAAGTGAAATGGTCGGTCAGCAAGTCATGGAAGCGTTAAAAAATGTTGATAAAGTCGCTTATATCCGCTTTGCTTCGGTGTACTTTTCTTTTGAAGATTTGGATGACTTCGCTCAGGCCATTGCCAAACTGGAACGCTAAAAAATGAATATGCCTGCTACAGACCAAGGATGGATTACTCACGCTATTGTGCTGGCTGAAAAAGGTTGGTACACCACCACTCCCAACCCAAGAGTTGGCTGCGTGATTGTCAAAGATGGAACCATTGTCGGTGAAGGGGCTCACTTAAAAGCTGGCCAACCTCATGCAGAAATATATGCGCTGCAGGCTGCCGGCGACCGAGCCAGGGGAGCCACTGCATACGTAACCTTAGAGCCATGCTCCCATACTGGCCGCACGGGCCCTTGTGCTCAGGCACTGATCGACGCCGGTGTGGCCCGTGTTGTGATTGGGATGACCGACCCCAATCCCAAGGTTTCTGGCCGTGGTATTGCGATGTTGGAAGCTGCCGGTATTGCGGTGGAGACTGATGTTGCCAAAGCCGAGTGTGAGATGCTCAACCCAGGCTTTATCAAACGTATGATAACTGGTGCCCCGCGAATCACCTTGAAAATGGCTGCCTCGCTTGATGGCCGCACGGCGCTGGCGAATGGTGCCAGTCAATGGATTACTTCTGATGTTGCTCGTGCTGATGTTCACCGCTTTCGGGCTGAAAGCTGCGCAGTGCTATCATCAGCGGAGTCTGTCATTGTCGACAAAGCGCAAATGAACGTTCGGCCTGAGCAGTTCGGTATGACAGCAGCTGATTTTGGTAGCCCAGAAACTGACAATGGTATGCGACAACCTGATCGAGTGATCTTAGATGGTCGCTGTCGCCTCACTGGCGAAGAACCGATTTTTAACCACCCTGAAAGCCTAGTGTTAGTATTGCCACCAGACGCCGAGCCACCGATACAAGGTGTTCGCACGTTGCATTTAGATTACGGCGTGACTGGCTTTGATTTGACTTCACTGCTGGCTGCTTTGGGTCAGTGTGAATACAATGATGTCTGGGTTGAAACTGGTGCTGCATTAGCCGGTGCATTCGTTTCAGAGCAGTTGGTTGATCGAATGGTGGTTTACATGGCGCCTAAACTGATGGGCCACCATAGTCGCGGTATGTTGGGTTTGCCGATGATGACTAAGATGGATGATGTGCTTCAGCTTGAGTGGCAGTCTATTGATACTATTGGTCCCGATCTACGGCTTATCGCCAAGTTTTCTAAGTAAGTAAAGGTTGTTGTGTTTACAGGAATTATTGAATCTGTTGGTCATGTCAAAGGGCTGGTTAAGTCGGGCCCAGATATGGCGCTGACTATTGCCGTTGGCAAACTCGACATGAGCGATGTCCAGCTGGGCGATAGCATTGCGGTCAATGGTGTATGCCTTACCGTGACGAAATATGACGCCGCTAGTTTCAGTGCGGATGTCTCGGTCGAATCACTGAGTCGAACGGCTCTTGCTGGCTTACAAATCGGATGGGCCGTTAATCTCGAAAAAGCCGTCACTCCGAGCACTCGTCTTGGCGGTCATTTGGTGAGCGGTCATGTTGACGGCACTGCGCGATTGTTGTCGGCAGAGCAACAGGGATCAGCTTGGCAATATTGGTTTGAAGCGCCTGCTGAGCTCGCCAAATACATTGCTGAAAAAGGTTCTGTGACGATTGACGGCATCAGCCTGACCATTAATGAAGTCGATGGCGCTAAATTCCGCTTAACCATCATTCCGCATACTCGCGCTGAAACGACCCTTATCGAACGCAACAACGGTGACTTGGTCAACTTGGAAGTCGATCTTATTGCGCGTTATTTGGAACGCTTGATGACTGCTTCGAGTGAGGCTTCCCCAACTGATGGCGTGACCCTCGACTTACTGGCTAAGTCCGGTTTTATGAAATAGGCCCAGTCGACAGTTACGCAACACAACTGGTAACACATCTGGTATCTCAGAGGTAACAACATGAAATTTTCTCCGGCTGCTGAAATCATCGAAGAAATTCGTCAAAAGCGTATGGTGATTTTGGTTGACGATGAAGATCGTGAAAATGAAGGCGATCTGATTATTGCTGCCGAGGCAGTAACGCCTGAAGCGATCAACTTTATGGCCACCTATGGTCGCGGCTTGATTTGTCTAACGCTCACCAAAGAACGCTGTATTCAGCTCAATCTACCTTTGATGGTGGACTCTAACACCGCTCAATTTTCCACTAATTTTACCGTGTCGATAGAAGCGGCCGAAGGCGTAACTACAGGTATTTCTGCCGCTGATCGAGCACGCACGGTGCAAGCTGCTGTCGCGAAAGAAGCCAAGGCTGCTGATTTGGTCCAACCCGGCCATATTTTTCCCTTAATGGCCCAAGATGGTGGCGTATTGACGCGAGCAGGCCACACCGAAGCCGGTTGCGACCTCGCCCGAATTGCTGGCTTCGAAGCGGCGGCAGTGATTGTTGAGATTCTCAATGATGACGGCACTATGGCCCGTCGTGATGATCTTCTTAAGTTCTCAGAGAAGCATGGGGTCAAGATTGGTACCATTGCTGAGCTGATTGAATATCGCAATCTTAATGAAACCACGATTGAGAAGGTTGCTCAGTGTAAGTTGCCAACTGAGTTTGGTGAATTTGAACTGCATACCTTCCGCGATACCATTGACAATCAATTACACTATGCCATGCAAATGGGCGAAGTGAGTGAAGGTTCACCAACCTTAGTCCGAGTGCACCTGCAAAACTTGTTGAATGACGTCTTACACACCGATCGGGCATCGGATCGCAGCTGGGATTTGCCGCGTGCGTTAGGACGCATCGCTGCTGAAGGCGGTGTTTTGGTGGTGCTGGGCCGAGAAGAAAGTAATGAAGAAATTCTGGCCAAGCTGAAAAATTTTGAGCTAGAAGATAACGGCGAGCGGCCGCCTGCAGCTAAGTGGCAGGGTACTTCTCGACGTGTTGGTGTTGGCAGTCAGATCTTAGCGGAACTAGGTGTCAAGCAAATGCGATTGCTTAGTTCTCCGAAGCGTTATCACGCGCTGTCTGGCTTTGGTCTGGAAGTGGTTGAATATATTTCTGATTAATTTGTACCTTTGGTGATAGGGGCTGTTTGGTTGTTGGCTATGCGCTTCCGCCTCAATCTCATAGTATGCCTATGTTCATGGGGTCTTATTTGCTTGCCGCCTACAAGCAACCCCAATTACTTTGGGTACAGGTTTAAGATGCTAGATACCAATTAAGAAGGCTATAGCCAGCCGTTCGGCTGTGCTATGATTCGGCCACAATTTTAGCCGATGCGCTGATAATGCAAGAATTAACGTAAGTGAGCACATACATGAAGGTAATTGAAGGCGGACTGGTCGCCCCAAATGCACACATCACCATTGTTGTAAGCCGTTTTAACAGCTTCATTGTTGAGAGCCTGGTAGAAGGCGCTCTTGATACTCTGAAGCGTGTTGGTCAAGTAAGTGATGACAACATCACCATTGTTCGCGTCCCTGGCGCTTATGAGCTGCCAGTAGCGGCTCAGCGTGTGGCAAAGAAAGGCGGAACTGATGCCATTATCGCTTTGGGTGCGGTGATCCGTGGTGGAACACCTCACTTTGACTTTGTTGCCGGCGAGAGCAACAAAGGCTTGGCACAAGTGTCATTGCAATACGATATTCCAGTGGCGTTTGGGGTTTTGACGACAGATACCATTGAGCAAGCTATTGAGCGTGCAGGCACCAAAGCAGGTAACAAAGGCGGCGAAGCGGCTATGGGTGCGCTGGAAATGGTTAACGTACTGGCAGAAATTGGCTAATTAGGAGCTCGACTTGAATCCCAAAGCTCGCCGTAAGGCACGTGAATTAGCCGTTCAAGCCATCTATAGCTGGCAGTTGAGCGGCGATCCTATGGCTGAAGTGGAAGTCCACTTTATGACCGACCAAGACATGGAAGGCGCTGACACTGATTACTTTCGCGAGTTGCTCAGTGGCGTTGCCAGTCAAGTAAAAAGCCTGGATGCACGTTTGTCGGCGCTAACATCTCGACCACTCGATGATGTGGACCAAATCGACAAAGCCATTTTACGTTTGGCTGCCTACGAGTTGTCTGCCCGCCAGACGCCTTACAAGGTAGTGATTAACGAGGCCATTGAGTTGGCCAAAGTGTTCGCCAGTGACGATAGCCATAAATTCGTCAATGGTGTACTCGATCAAATGGCGCCTCGCGCCTAATCGAGTTTGCACTCACTTCTGCTAAGAGAACTGCTGTGAACGAGTTTGACCTCATCCAGCAGTTCTTTTCTCACGCCAATTCCAATCGAACTGATGTCGCCCTTGGCATCGGTGATGACTGCGCATTATTGCAGCCCAAGTCAGGTAATCAAATAGCTGTTACCACCGACACCATGGTCGATGGCATCCACTTTGATAGCCGACTTAGCCCTGCAGATTTGGCCCACAAATTAGTCGCAGTGAATTTGTCAGACTTAGCAGCCATGGGCGCAGAGCCCTGTTGGGTCAGTTTGGCTCTGACGTTGCCAACCAGTGATTCGAATTGGCTGACTGAATTTGGCGCCATGTTGGCAGAACGACTTCAGCATTATGGTGTTAGCCTAATTGGTGGTGATACCACACGTGGCCCATTAACCTTAAGCTTGACGGCTCAGGGGCAGCTCCCAGCAGGGACTGCGATGATCCGCGGCGGCGCTAAACCTGGCGACTTGATCCTAGTTTCTGGCTCGTTGGGTGATGCCGCGCTGGCCTTACAGCAAGATAAACTTGTCGCCTTGCCTGCCGCGAGCATTGCTTCATTGGAGCAACGCTTGTTTAGGCCAACACCACGGGTTGAACTGGGGCTGGCAATTCGAGCATTAGCGAATGCTTGTATCGATATTTCCGATGGTTTGTCGGCTGATTTGAACCATATTCTTGCGCGCTCTAGCGCTGCTTCTGGTGAACTTCTCGGCGCTGTGATTGACGCCGACAAACTACCTGTTTCGGCAACGGCAGTTACTGTACTTGGCGCTAAACGCGCAGCATTGAACGGCCTTAAGGGCGGTGATGATTATGAGTTGTGTTTTACCGTCTCGCCAGACTCGTTGCAGCCAGTGTTGGCCGCTGCCGAGCAATGCAACACGCGGGTCAGTGTGATTGGTGAGATCAATCAAACGGGCCAACTCGCTGTACAATACCAGCAACAACAGCTTGATTGGCAGGCACAAGGATATTTGCATTTCTCATGACTAACTCAACCAACAAATCTGTTAAACCTAAGCTACGACCGCGCAATTTAACCCATTGGACCGCCGTTGGCTTCGGCAGTGGCTTGGCTCCAAAGGCGCCAGGAACATTTGGCTCGTTAGCTGCTATGCCTTTGGTCATGCTAATGCTGCAGTTACCGCTTTGGGGCTATCTGGCGCTGACGATACTCGCTTGCCTGATTGGTAATTATCTCTGTGGTCAGACTGCCGATGACTTTGGTTACCATGACCACCCGGCGATCGTCTGGGATGAATTTGCCGGCATGATGGTAACCTTTATTGCTATTCCTTTAACTTGGCAAAATCTAGTTCTGGGCTTCGTCTTGTTCCGCATTTTTGACATTCTCAAACCATGGCCAATTCGCTGGCTCGATCGTCATGTCCACGGTGGTTTTGGCATTATGGTAGATGATTTGTTAGCTGGTGCTATGGCTTGGCTTGGCTTGATGTTATTGCAAGGTTATTTGCACTAACGCCCAGGCTGCCATTTAAACAAAAAAAGCAGCGCTTTGGGGACAAGGAATTCATCAATTAACTATTCTAATAGCTATTGGTATAACGCCTGTAATCGGTATAAGTAGGTTGTATGCGCATCGCGCAATTTTCTTAAACTCACAAGGAAGGTGATGTGAGAAATAGCGTAGAGTGATATTGTGCTTTTCAATGTTCTTGAGTGCAGAGCGGAGCAACTTCGTAAGAGCAAAAATAGAGGCGCTTGTTAACAACAAGTAATAGCCGAAAAACACTTCAGGCTTAACATTTGTTGTTGCCAAAAATGAAATTGCAGATCCCAAAACTAGCCAAGCAAGACCCCATCCTCTAGCTCCTTCCAACAATAACCTTTGGAACTTTATAAATAGAGTTAATTTGGGCGGGAGCGCTCCAGTTTTTGAACGACGAATCACTGTGGTCAGTGCATTTGAAATATAAAATGCCGCTACGAAGATTAATGCTATTAAAACTACAAACCTTAATATTGCGAACAGCGTCAAGCCCTCTGCTCGGGTAAAACCACTAGCAGCTATACACAAGTAGACGGAAGATCGATTGCTCCAAAGGTAAAAGAGTTCGTGCCATGGGAGAGAACCTCCAAAAGCTCCTTCAAGCCATTGATGCTCTTTCTTCGAAATCAAAGTGCCTGCCAGCATTACGTTCACAATGCCTAATGCTAAAAGCATTACGCAACCCACAGCGAATGGAGCCGATGTCATTGCTTTTGACAATATGAGATACCCTGGCAGAGGGGCTACAATCAGGATTATGGGCGTGGATAGAATTAGTAACAGAGTCAAAAAACGAAACAGAGCGATGTTTTCTGACTTAACGGTTTCGAGTTTGCGCCGGGTTAACGCGCGTGCAAAGGACATTTCAGGCTCCCCGTAATTCCACCCGCTTAAAAAGCTTGTGGAAGGGAGTTTGATTTTGATGGTCAACGAGAATAACAAACATACTGCTTTGCGAGATCAAATTCTCAGTGAACTCTTTGGAGAACTTGTCTAGGCCATTAAAGGGCTCATCAAGAAGTACGGCGTCATTTTGAGATAGCATAGCTAGCAATACTGATAGCTTTTTGCGATTGCCTGTAGACATCTCTCCATAGCGCTTCGAAAGGTAAGGGGTCAGGCTCAGTTGCTTTGCATGGTGGTTAAACGCATCCAAGTTCAAATGTTTATTGGCCTTGTAAAGAGATATGATTTCATGTCCGGTAAACAGAAAAGGAATATCAATCGAATCGCTAGATATGTTTATGCTGGCTTTTCTGAGATTCAAACTGATCGTGCCCTCACAGGGCTGTTCGATACCAGCGATCAGACGTAGGAGTGTTGATTTTCCCGAACCGTTTTTGCCATAAATCAATGTTCTTGGATTGTTGATATCCATGTCGGCGAACAGACTTAAATTACCATCGTAGTACTTTTTGACATTACGAATGGCTATGTTTGTAATCATCAACAACCTACTAAATCCGTGTAGAGTTACAAAAATACTGTTTTAACACCGGGATGTTAACACATTTGTATTTAAGGGAGTTCGCCTAGGTCAACAACTTGTTGGAGCCTAACAATGCACTATACCATTGGTTTTTAGCCTGTTGCTAAATAAACAACACTTGCTCCAAAGGGAGTAGGAGCTCTTATCATGGTTGGCAATTAGCCATTAGGCAGTCACCAACAGGAAAAGCCAATGTTTGGCCTTTGGCGCTGCTTTTTGGGATATAAACTTGCTAGTTGCTAACAAGCTTAGCTTTGACAGTAACGGCGAATACTGGCCTCGATACCAACCGCATCTAGCCCCAACTCCGTTAGGATTTCTTCTTGGCTGCCGTGCTTAATAAATTGATCGGGTAATCCTAGTTGTAGCACTGGTTTGGCAAGCTTGTTGGCCATTAACAGTTCGACGACTGCCGAGCCTGCTCCACCCATAATGGCATGATCCTCTACCGTGACTAGTACTTCATGGCTATTGGCCAGTTCAATGATCCGCTGTTCATCAAGCGGTTTGACAAACCGCATGTCGACCAGTGTGGCATCGAGTGACTCTGCGGCTGCTTGGCATTGGTGAAGCAATGGTCCAAAGGCCAAAATGGCCACTTGCTTGGTGTCGCTTTGGCGAATCGTTTTCGACTGACCTAACTTAATTTCTTGCATTGGCTCTGCCAACGAAACACCGGTGCCTTTCCCGCGTGGATAACGCACTGCAGCTGGCTTGTCGAGCTTGTAGCCGCTATACAGCATATTGCGGCATTCCGCTTCATCCGAAGGCACCATAATGACCATGGTTGGTATACAACGAAGGAAACTGATGTCAAAGGCGCCTTGGTGAGTTGGGCCATCCGAGCCGACCACGCCAGCGCGGTCGATAGCGAATAGCACAGGCAAATCTTGAATCGCGACATCATGAATGAGCTGGTCATAACCGCGCTGCAAAAACGTTGAATAGATAGCAACGACGACTTTGCTGCCTTCACTTGCTAAGCCAGCGGCGAGTGTCACCGCATGCTGTTCAGCAATAGCAACATCAATGTATTGCTGGGGGAACTCTTTTGAGAATCTGACCATGCCAGAACCTTCACGCATAGCCGGCGTGATGGCCATAAAGTTTTGATCTTTGGCGGCGATATCGCACAACCAATCGCCAAATACTTTTGAATAGGTTGGAATGCCGGGTTGGCTGCTTGGCAATGCTGTGGTCGTGGGGTCAAATTTTGGCACTGCATGGTAGCCAATTGGATCTTTCTCTGCTGGTTCGTAACCCTTACCTTTGACTGTTTTGATATGGAGCAGCTGCGGCCCTTTTAGATGGCGCATGTTATGGAGGGTTTCGACCAGCGTTTCAATGTCATGGCCATCAATTGGACCGATGTAGTTGAAGCCAAGTTCTTCAAAGAAAGTGCCGGGAACGACCATGCCCTTGAGGTGTTCCTCGGTACGACGAGCCAACTCCTTAATTGGTGGCAAGCCAGCCAGAACCTTTTTACCACCTTCACGAATACTGGAATAGAAACTGCCTGACAATAGGCGTGCAAAGTGGTTATTTAAAGCGCCAACGTTTTCGCTGATCGACATTTCGTTGTCGTTGAGGATCACCAGCATATTGGGGTGGACATCACCCGCATGATTGAGGGCTTCAAATGCCATGCCCGCCGTCATTGCTCCATCACCAATAATCGATACCACTTGTTGTTCGCTGCCTTGGTGTTGGAATGCCATCGCCATGCCTAATGCTGCGCTGATGGTGGTGCTTGAGTGACCGACGTTAAAGTGATCATATGGGCTCTCATTGCGCCACGGAAATGGATGCAAGCCATCTTTCTGTTTAATGGTGTGCAAACGATCGCGGCGACCGGTGAGAATTTTATGGGGATAGGCCTGGTGGCCAACATCCCACAACAGCCGGTCATCAGGAGTGTTGTAGACGTAATGCAAGGCTACTGTTAACTCGACGGTACCCAAGCCCGACGCAAGGTGACCACTGCTGCGGCTGACCGATGCTAACAAGTATTGACGCAGTTCCCGGCAGACTTGCGGTAATTGATCCTGAGATAGCAGCCGTAGGTCGTCTGGGCTGTTAATTTTCATCAACAGGGGGTAGTCAGCAGGTTTTATGGTCATGGGCAGTTACGTAGCTTTGTTGTTGTAATAATTGGTTTGCTGTTAATGATCGCGAGACACGATGTAACGAGCAAATGCTTCAAGTTGTGCACTATTGTATGGCAAAGTTTGCAAGGCGTGTAGCGCCGATTGTAACAAGCTGTCAGCTTTTTGGCGCGCGCCAGATAATCCGAGCAATGCAGGATAGGTTGATTTGTTGGCTGCTTGGTCGGAGCCTTGCGGTTTGCCTAAGGTTTCAGTATCTGAAGTGACATCGAGAATATCGTCTTGCACCTGAAACGCTAAGCCGATATCGCGGGCAAAGGTCAGTAAGCAGTCGGTCTCCTGCTCTGGCAATTCGGCGACAATGGCAGCCATTTCCACCGCACAACGCAGTAAGGCACCGGTCTTGGCGGCATGAATTTGTTCTAACCGTTGCAATGCGACGTGCTGGTCGGTCGCGGCCAGATCCATGCCTTGACCACCGCACATGCCTTGATAACCACTGGCGCGCGATAAGCTTCGGATCAGTTGTATCTGAATATTGGCGTGCAAATCCGAGTCAGCGTTGCTCAATAATTCAAATGCCATTGTTTGCAGAGCATCACCTGCGAGTATTGCTGTTGCTTCATCATAGGCGACATGACAGGTTGGCTGACCACGTCGCAGCTCATCATCATCCATCGCTGGTAGGTCGTCATGGATCAACGAGTAGGCATGAATACACTCGATGGCAGCCGCTGCTGCATCCACTTTGGCCAATGGTACTTTCAACATGTGAGCGGTGGCATAAACTAGAAAAGGGCGGGCTCGTTTGCCTCCGAGCAGTAAGCCGTGACCCATCGCCGCTTTTAGCGCTGTGCCTTGTTCGGGCAACTGGTCAATCGCCTTACTAAGGTATTGATTAATGCGTTGCTGATATTGAATCTGGATTGCTGCCAGTTCGGAAGCGTCTGCGATCACGAATTTTGCTCTTCGAATGGACTGAGCGCCGCTTGATCATCTTGGCTGAGCAGAATTTTGACTTGCTGTTCTGCTTGGTCCAGTTTGTCGCGAGTCGTTCGAGCAAGGGCGATACCGCGTTCGAATCGCTTCAATGCTTGCTCCAAGGGGATATCTCCCGACTCAAGCTCGACCACCACCTGCTCTAATTCAGACATCGCTTCGTCAAAGCTTAGGTTTTCTGGTTTTTTCACAGCCATTAGTTGCTCCTTCACAATATCGCGCAAAGGTATCGCAGCAGTGTCGTCGGATCAATCTGAATGCACAATATTGTGCCAAAATTAGGGCCATAACTTGCGTAGTTGGGACTATGCATTTATAACCGTAATCTGCCACAATGAGAGCAGGAACCAACTGAATGCAAACAAAAATAACGTCGGTAAAGGAGTAGTTAGGTGGATTTAGCAACACTTATAGGTCTTATCGGTGCATTCGCATTCGTCATCATGGCCATGGTGTCAGGCGGCAGTATCGGCATGTTCCTCGATGTCCCGTCGGTTCTTATCGTGCTCTGTGGTTCCTTATTCGTGGTGTTAATGAAGTTCAATATGGGCCAATTCCTTGGTGCGGCTAAAATTGCCGGCAAGGCATTCATGTTCAAGATTGACAAGCCTGATGACCTGATTGAAAAAGCTGTGGAAATGGCAGATGCCGCTCGCAAAGGCGGTTTTTTGGCGTTGGAAGAAGCAGAAATCGACAACAACTTCATGCAAAAAGGTGTCGATCTTTTAGTCGATGGCCACGATGCCGATGTCGTCCGCGGCGCTTTGTCGAAAGACATCAAGCTAACCAATGACCGCCATGAAATGGGCATTTCGATATTTTCCAAGCTTGGTGATGTGGCGCCAGCGATGGGGATGATCGGTACATTGATTGGTTTGGTTGCCATGCTGTCAAACATGGATGACCCCAAAGCAATTGGTCCAGCAATGGCCGTTGCTCTTTTGACCACACTATACGGTGCTATGTTAGCTAACATGGTTGCCATTCCGATTGCCGACAAACTCGCTCTACGTAAAGAAGAAGAAATGCTTAACCGCCGTTTGATCATGGATGCCATCCTCGGCATTCAAGATGGTCAGAACCCTCGAGTGCTCGATGGCATGTTGAAAAACTATTTAGCCGAAGGCAAGCGCACGATCGACACCACCGAGGAGTAGGGCGATGGAAGAAGAAGAATGCAAATGCCCCGCCGGGATCCCCGCCTGGATGGCAACATTTGCCGACTTGATGTCGTTGCTGATGTGCTTCTTCGTACTATTGCTCGCTTTTTCGGAAATGGATGTCCTCAAGTTTAAGCAGATTGCCGGCTCCATGAAGTATGCCTTCGGTGTTCAAAACCAGATTGAAGTGAAAGATATTCCCAAGGGTACCAGCGTGATTGCCCAAGAATTTCGTCCGGGCCGGCCTGATCCGACACCGATCGACCAGATTACTCAACACACCATGGATATCACCAAACCGTCGCTTGAATTTCAGGAAGGTCGCGATACCACTGCCGGAGGTCAAAGTCAGGCGGATGCACAACAAAAATCCAATCCTTCGTATGAAGTAACGGATGCTGAAAGCGACTCGGTGGCGCAAGAGCAGCAACAGGAAATGCAAAAAGAAACTGCTGAAACCGCCAAACGGATGGCTGCTCAGTTAGAAGATGAAATTGTTGATGGCGCGATTGAGATTGAAGCGCTCGGCCAGCAAATTATCATTCGGATTCGAGAGCGCGGTGCGTTCCCATCCGGCTCGGCGTTTTTGCAGCCTAAATTTAAACCCATCGTTCGTGAAGTGGCATCACTGCTGAAAGATATTCCCGGTGAAGTAACGATTTCTGGCCACACCGACGATGCCAAAATCAGTTCTGAGCTCTATCGCTCGAATTGGGATTTGTCGAGCCAGCGAGCAGTTGCTGTGGCTCATGAAATGTCGGCAGTGAATGGTTTTGATGAGGCGCGCATGGTGGTTATGGGGCGTGCAGCTTCGATGCCTCTGGTACCCAATGATTCCGATGAAAATCGCCGCAAGAATCGCCGCGTAGAGATTTCCATCATGCAGGGTAAAGCTAAGAACTCTCGCGAGATTCAGGTAACTCAGTAGCAGCTTTTACCAATCAGGCTGATCGAGATGACAATCTATGATCAGCCTGTCAAATGCGACATTCTGTCCAACACTACCCGTCAACCCTTCTAAGATGTATACTGCCGCGCCTATTTTATCGCCAGTTTGTTGAGAGCCCTGTTTGCTATGAAGTTTGTGATCAAGCTGTTCCCCGAAATTGTTGTCAAGAGTAAGTCGGTTCGTAAGCGTTTTATCAAGTTGCTTGAGGGCAATTTGCGCAACGTGTTGAAACGTGTCGATGACAGCGTTCGCGTTAAGCAAACCTGGGATAAGATTGATGTCAATTGCGCTGATGATTTGGCGCCAGAGACGGTTGAGCGCTTGATTGAAGTGATGTGCAAAACCCCAGGTATTGATGCGGTTCAGCAGGTTGAACGTTACCAATATCAATCCATTGATGACATATATCAACGTGCATTGGTGGTATATGGCCCGCTTTTGACCGATAAAACCTTTTGCGTGCGGGTCAAGCGTACCGGTAAGCACGACTTCTCGTCACTAGATGTGGAACGTTATGTCGGCGGAGGGTTAAATCAAAACTCCGACGCCAAAGGTGTTCAGCTGAAAAATCCTGATATCGAAATTCGTCTCGAAATCGCTGGCGACACTGTGTCAATGATTACCCGTCAACTCAAAGGCCTAGGGGGCTTTCCGATCGCCACCCAAGAAAGCGTGCTTAGCTTGATTTCCGGTGGTTTTGATTCGGCGGTGTCATCCTTCCAGTTCATCAAACGTGGCTGTCGCGTACATTACTGCTTTTTCAACTTAGGCGGCGATGCCCATGAAGCAGGGGTACGCGAAATGGTTCACTTGTTATGGAGCCAGTATGGTGCCTCTCATCGGGTGAAGTTTATTGCGGTGCCATTTGACGAGGTTGTCGGTGATATTCTCGAGAATGTCGACAATGGCCATATGGGCGTGATACTCAAGCGGATGATGATGCGAGCAGCGGCTCAACTTGCTGATAAGGTTGGCATCAAAGCATTGGTTACTGGTGAAGCAGTGGGCCAGGTTTCCAGTCAAACCATTACCAACCTATCGGTGATTGATGAGGTTACTGATCATGTCATTCTTCGGCCGCTGATTGTCTCCGATAAGCAAGACATTATCGATCAAGCCAGAGCTATTGGTACTCAAGAGCTGTCTGCCAGCATGCCGGAATATTGTGGTGTGATCTCCAATAGCCCAACGATTAAAGCTGATTTAAATCGCGTTCGAGAGGAAGAGAGTAAGCTCAATATGGGGCTGTTGAATGAAGCAGTCTACCGAGCAAAAGCTGAAGATATTCGTGACATTATGAGCAAGCCTAAGCCGCAGCAGGATGTCGATATTGTCGCCACATTGCCGCTTCATGCCCATGTCATTGATGTTCGCTCTGATGAAGAAGTTGAGCGTGATCCGTTGGAACTGAGCAATGCATTTGTCGAGCATATCCCATTTTTCAAACTCGCCACTGCGTTTGAAAACTTAGACGCCAATGTTGACTATTACTTGTACTGCGATCGCGGTGTCATGAGCCGACTGCAAGCTATCCACCTGACTGAAGCAGGGCATAGTAACGCCAAAGTCTATCGCCCATAAGTGTCACCTGACAGCAAAAAGGCGAATCAGAAGATTCGCCTTTTTAAATTGCCGATGACCAGTGTTATTAGAATACACAGTGTTTGGTGTAATCTGCCGTCTCATTGGCTGTCCAATCGCCTTTGGGCTTTTCTTTCATATCCTCGCACCAAGCCTCGCTGCCGACCTTTGGTGCGCAAGCGGCAAGTAGCAAACAGGTTGCTAAAACGCTCAATAATTTCTTCATTACCATTCCTAGCTGTGGTTATTATTTGCCATGACTAAAACACGAAAGAAACTGTGAGTCTACCCTAGCATTGAATTCATTGTTCGCTTTCTAGTTCCTCGTCGTCGAGCTGTTCGAGCAACATGCATAATGGCCCTTCCACCTCATCAGCTGCGTTTTCTCCCAGCAACACGTCGATAAGCGTTAGGGCAAAACGCATGGCAGTACCAGGGGCCTGACTGGTGATGATCTGATTGTGCTCATCGACCACCACTGCCTCTTCTGCCATGCAAAGTTCCGGCTCAAGCTGAGGCTGAAAACTCGGGTAGCAGGTGACATAAGCATCGCCCAACAAGTCATGATGTTGCAACACGACAGCGGGTGCAGCACAAATGGCTGCAATCCATAGTTCGCGATCTCGTTGTTGCCGCAAACGTGTGATTAATTCGGGGCAATCTCTCAGTGCTTCCGAACCCGGAATACCGCCGGGTAGCACTATCATTGCGTAGTCATGATCAACTACGTCAACGAGCAGTGCGTCCGCAGTCATTTTGATACCCCGAGCTAGAGTGAGCTGCAGCGAGTCGGTCACACTAGCGATAACGACATCTAAACCAGCTCGGCGGAGTACATCTGCAATGATCACCACTTCCATATCTTCACTGCCATTGGCGACAGGTAGTAATACCTTTTGAGTCATGATTCGTTAACCTTGTTGTTTGTCAGTGAGTTGAGCGACCAGTGCTCGATGTGCAGCAATTGGCAGGCCATGGTGCTCGGCTCGTTTAATTAGATAGCCATTAATGTAGTCGATTTCAGTCGGTCGCCCAGCGGATACATCTTGCAGCATCGACGAGCGGTTGGAGGCTGTTGCTTCGGCGACTAACAGCACTTGTCGATACAGCTGTTGGGGTTGCGCATCAATTCCACAAGCATTGGCGATATCACAGGCTTCGGCACATAACTCGATGATCTCTGATTGATAGTCATCGCCGCATAGGTAGCCATTAGTAACTTGATCGCGAGCGGTCAACGGATTGATAACAGAATTTATCAGCAGCTTATGCCACAGAGGCTGCAATACATTGGGGTGCCAATGACAATCACCAATGCTTTGCTGAAACAAAGCTAAGATTTTATCACTAGCTCTTTGCGGGCCTTGAAACAGGCCTAAATCTGTGGCGCCCAAGCCGGTATGTTTGACCTCTTGGGGAGACAGCCGCAACGCCCCTTGACGAGTGCTGGCTAGGGTTAATGAGGTTTCGTCGTTGAGCCGTTTTGCTATCGATTCATGGGGCCCTAAGCCATTGTGCAGAAGGACCAAATGTGTCGTTGGCAGAAGCAACTTCTGATTGATTAGCTCGGCGACAGCAGTTTCTACTTGATAGGCTTTGGTGCAAACAATCACCACCGACGGCTGCTGTACTTGATGGCAATGCCACACCAGTTGCGAACCGTCTATTCGTTGCAACCTATATTCAGTGGGCGCAACTGGCCCTTGTGAACCGTAGCAACTGACTTGATGGCCTGCTGCAGCGAACATACCACCGTATAGCTGGCCCACGGCTCCGGCCCCGCAAATTAGAATTTTCATGATGCGTTGCGTGGTTGGCTAAATTGCCATAACAAAGGGCGCACTAACAAAACTAGCGCAACACCTGCGCCATTGGCCAACATATCGCCCCAACTGCCAGAACGGTAGCCGGTTTGTTGCTGTACTAGCTCAATGATGCCACTGTACAAAATGAGACCGGCAGCACCCCAGGGCAAGAATCTGTCGGGGTAGGCGCGCTCCAACAACAAGCCAAGCGCAAGGTATGCAAGTAGATGCAGTATTTTGTCACCGTGATCCATGTTCAATGGCGGCTGTTCCAAAGGCATCAAACAGGTCCAGCTAACGGCAATGATTGCGACAATGAACAAGCTCTGAAACAAGCGGCGGTTATTGAGTAGTGAAGGCAGCATAAGTTGGCCGAATAATGGATTTGACGGCTAGTTTAACGAAAAGTTGGCTGTTGGTCTGCTGGCGTTAGGTTACTTCGAATTGGCTTGCATGATTGCCAACGCGTGCTGAATGACTTTGGCGTCGGTGCTCGCCCTATGACGCTTGAGGTTGAGTTCTTCTGCCGCTTGCTGGTAACTCTGGTGATAGTGCTCACTTTGCGGCTCTGTCATCAGATTTCGAATCGTTTCCAGTTTAAAGCTTGGCCAACAATTCGCCGCATCGTATAGCCTCATCAGCCATGATTGGTCTTGCCCCCATGCATCTGTATAGACTGTGCATCCGCGTAGAAACTCATTGAGCTCCAGTGCCACCTCGCGGACATCTCTGCCATTATCGTGCAGCAACTGTCGACTGATTCCATGCGTTTTTTCAGCTTCAGTGGTCCAGTGCGTCCAATCACTCTCAGGCTTAATCAAATAGCAGCGACATTCGCCATTGCTGCGGCAAACGCCAATTTCAACAGGATAACTGCCGCGGCCAAAGCCGGAGGCTTCAATATCAATGACGTCGACATACTCGACATGCGATTGCACGGCGGTGGTTTGTTCGATTGTTTCTGCAAATTCCATCTTACTGCTGTCCAGAGCTGGTCAATTGTTTCATTTGGTGGCCGGATTTCGCTTTACGTTATGCCGGCGATTGTGCCGCCAGAGCTATCAAAGGATTGAATCCAGATCAGACAAATAGGTGATAATTCTAATAACTGCAATGTTTTAGTCAGGAATATGACATTGGATCACTGTATTGCTAACGATAGCTTGAGGTGTTCCAAACATTCTCTCACCGCAAGTCAGCCAATTTGCCTGAACCACTTGCAAATTTCAGACAAACCAAAGATGCTTCGGTTCAGGCCCCGACAACATATTTTTACTCATGAGCCCAGACTGGCTAACTCGCATTCAACAAAGTCAATTTGTCAACGCATTACTGAACCGACGCACGGTTATATGTATCTTCACAGGCTTCGCATCAGGCTTGCCGTTGTTTATTTTGGTTAACTTGGTGCCAGCTTGGTTACGAGACCTCAATGTCAGCTTAGAAGAAATTGGTTTGTTGTCATTGGTAATGATGCCCTTTGCATGGAAGTTTTTGTGGGCACCATTGGTTGACCGTATCGAATTGCCATTGCTAGGGCTTCGGCGCGGCTGGATGCTGGTTACACAAATTGCTTTGTTGATTAGTGTGGCTTGTCTACCGATATTCGATGTTCATGAACAGATCTGGGGTATCGCTGCCCTAGCTACGGCAGTGGCATTTTTCAGTGCCACACAAGATATTGTGCTTGACGCTTATCGTCGCGAGATATTGCCTGATGAAGAATTAGGGTGGGGCAATTCTGTTCACGTTAATGCCTACCGAATCGCAGCATTGGTGCCTGGTTCGCTGGCTTTAGTGTTAGCCGATCATATGGATTGGTTGCACGTCTTCATCATTACCGCAGCCTTCATGCTGGTCGGTATTGTCTTGACCCTGTCAATTCGAGAGCCGCAAAAAAGCTATCACCCCCATAGTTTTACCGCGGCCGTTGTCGAACCATTTCAAGAATTCATTAATCGCAAAGGGCTACAACAAGCGTTGGCTGTTCTGGCTTTTATCTTTCTCTATAAATTGGGAGACAACCTCGCCACGGCCCTGTCGACGCCGTTCTATCTTGATATGGGCTTTAGCAAGACAGAAATTGGATTGATTTCGAAAAGTGCCGCGATACCCGCGATGATTGTCGGTAGCCTGATGGGCGGAATTATTATGATCCGAACCGGTATTAATCGTTCTCTATGGTTGTTTGGTGTGGTTCAACTGGTGTCGATTCTCGGCTTTGCTCTGTTGGCGCATGTCGGCAATGATCCATCGCTACTAGCCGCGGTGATCGCCTTTGAATATTTCGGTGTGGGGCTGGGTACGGCTGCTCTAGTGGCTTACATGGCGAAAATGACCGACGTTCGCTATACCGCTACTCAGCTGGCGTTATTCACCGCCATAGCGGCATTGCCACGCAGTGCTGCGAATGCATCAACTGGCTTTATTGTCGAAGCCATCGGGTGGGAACATTTCTTTTATTTCTGCACCGTGTGCGCTATTCCAGGCATGCTGATGTTAATTTGGGTGGCGCCATGGGGAAGCAAAGATTCGACCCTAGAGCATGGTTCGCCAGAGGTTGTTGAGGACTAGGGCCTGACGCCCAAGCATTGATGTAACATTGGCCCTTGTTGCTTGAGAAAGCGGCAACCGTCTTCGAGCTGCTTACGCAAAAAGACGTTGCCTCGCAGTGTGCTCTCTGGCCAACGCTCCAGCAAGTGGAACAGGTGCCACATGACTTTTTCTTTTTCGCAGATGTAATGGCTATCAATGTGCAATTGATGCCATTCTTCGAGGGTATCCCAGATAAATATTTGCAATTCGTCAAATGGCAACGACCCAGCCAGCATACCTTCCACATAGAAGCTGGTAGCAGTTGATTTGTCGCTCACGAACTGACGGACGCGACTTGAGCTGGCTGAGTATTTCGTTTGCATATCTTCGAGTATAGAAGAATTTCTTCGTTATGCGTCAGGCGGAAGTAAAGTTGCTTTTCTTAATATGACGGTGTTCACAGGAACGTCTTGCAGCGACAGGTCAGCGTTAAACTCAGTCGGTACCTCTGACATCTTATCGATCACATCTTCACCTTCAACAATGCGGCCGAAAACTGTGTAGCCCCAACTGCGAGGGCCAGGATCTAAGCTCTTATTGTCATCGACATTAAAATAGAACTGGCGACCAGCACTGTGAGGATGAGACTGTCGAGCCATGGCGATGGAATACTGGTCGTTCAACAAGCCATTACCTGCTTCGTTAGTAATGGAGCCAAAGGTATCATCCAATGAATTGTATTTTTCATCCATACCGCCGCCTTGGACTACAAAACCCTCGATGATGCGATGAAAAGCGGTATTGTCATAGGCTCCAGTTACCACGTACTTAAGAAAATTATCAACAGTAACTGGCGCTTTGGGCCGATCCAGTTCGACCATAATCACGCCCATATTGGTTTCCATTTTCACCACTGGAAACAAATTATCGGGTTGCAGTAGTTTGGCATCGACGTCTGCATCTTTGGCTTGGGCCGTGGTCGATAACAAAAACAAGCAGCATACGGCGGCTAGGCGAAAATATTTGGTCGCGAGACTAATCACGTTTTTCAGACTCCAAAATGACGAATTTGGCATTTGCAGCAATGCGACTGACACCGCCAAAAATGCGTTTTAACTTGATGTGGTAACCCAAATGTCGGTTGCCAACTATGCGTAATTTACCGCCACTGCGCAATGCCTTGTGAGCTTGACTGAACATTTGCCAAGCAATTTCATCGGTAATCGCTTGCTGCTGATGAAAGGGTGGGTTGCAGATCACAAAGTCAATGCTGTTATCGGCAAAACCGGTCAGGCTGTGTTGGCACAAAAAGTTGAACTTCATCTGCTCGATGTTGGCAAAGTTTGCTTCGGCGTTGGCCTTTGCTGACGCGATCGCCATGTGAGATTCGTCGACCAAAATGTATTCATGCTCAGGGGACCGTTTGGCCATCGCCAACGCCAGCACACCGTTACCACAACCCAGATCAACGATACGGCTGGGATTTGCCAACTGAGGTAAATGTTTGAGTAAAAAGTCGGCCCCGATATCAAGACTAGCTCGAGAGAATACGTTGGCGTGATTGCTGATAGTCAGATCATGACTATCGATTTGCCATTCAGCTGGGGCAGGCTCAGCAATGGTGATATCCGCCACTTTGGCATGCATTATCCGAGCTTTGCGTTTAGCAAGTTCGGGCACCACATTGCCGAAAGCTTGTTTCAACAGTTTGATCGCTTTTGCCGGAAGATCTTTCAGTCGAGCACCAATTATCACAGGCGTATCGACTGGCAGTCGGCTGATGCGAGCCAATTGGTGTTTCAGCAATGTGAGGTTTTTGGGCACTTTGATGATGACTTGTTCCGGCGTCGCCGGCCATGGCTGCAAACAATCGAGCAGGGAAATGCGGCTGCCATCCAACTGGTTATGCTTGAGGTTATTAAGCAATGCTTGTTGGGCGAGAAAGGAGTCCGAAATGTGCTGGATGTGCGCTGCGCTTTGTTGGTTGAAAAAGCAGCTAAGGGCGCCAAAACTGTCGTTTAGGATCCACACGTTTTGCCAGCTGTTGGGGTTACGGTGCCACCATTCCATGATGAGTTCATCGGCTGCATCAAAGGGTAGTAAGGTTTCTCGTTTGTCCAAAGGAAAACGGGCAAGCTCCAGTGTCGGAGTTGCTAGATTCAAAGGGCTGTACATCTATACGGCTATAACTGTAGGAATTGGCATCTATTCTAGGAGCGCTCTTTGGTTTCGCAAGCCCGATTAGTTGTTTTCTTTGAAGGCTTGTTGGCGCGGCAGTAGAACTCGTACCACTAGGCCGCCATGGGGGTGATTGTTTAGGGCAATTTGGCCACCATGAGCGTGGACAATGTTACGGACGATACCCAAGCCCAAGCCGCTACCGCCCTCGCGATTGGCGGATGCATCCAACCTCACATAGGGCTCAAAGACTCGCTCTCTGTCGAGGGTCGGAACGCCAGGGCCTTGGTCATGAAAGTAAAGATAAAGATTGTCTTCACGATCACGAACAATGACATGAACGCTGTCACCATACTTGATGGCATTGTCTGTTAAGTTGGATAGTACCCGCTTGAGAGCCAATGGCTTACCAACAAAAGGTGCTTTGGTTTGGCCGCTGATTTTTACTCGCCATGCATCGTTCGCTAAATCGAGCTTGATGGTTTGTAGCAGGTGGTCAACATCCACTGGCTCTGGGTTTTCATGGATATCGCTGTCTTTGACCGACTGCAAGGCGCCTTTAACCATCAAATCTAATTCGTCTAAATTGGCAATGAATCGCTCGCGATGTTCATCATCTTCCAACAATTCGGCCCGCAGCCGCATTCGAGTAATGGGCGTTTTCAGATCATGGGAGATGGCAGAGAACAGATCTTCTCGATCTTTAATGAAGCGCTGCAATCGGCTTTGCATGGCGTTAAAAGCACGTGCTGCCATGGTCACTTCAGTGCTACCCGATTCTGAAATTGGCGGGCTATCGATGTCACGACCCAATAAGTCGGCGGCTTGCGCTAACTGGTTCAATGGTTGAATTAGACGTCGGGTTGTGATCATCACAATCACCACCAAGACGATAGTCGTCAACAACATGAAGCCCCACTGGGGTACTGCAAATTGCAATGGTTCAAGCTGAATGTAGGGTTCGGGCATTAGCGTAGCGAGCAGCAACCACTGCTGGTCGGGCATCGGTACTTGGACGGTTATAATGGGGGCATTTTCAATTGGCAGCAACAGGCTGCGCTTCGCCCAAGCAAACGCTTGTGCCGACATATGAATACTGCTGTCTTGGGTTTGCAGTTGCTGATTACTGTTGATACTGATTTGAGCAGGGCGACCTGGGTGCAGTGCTTCGATGAAATACTGCGCCAAAGTTTGCTTGACTATGGCTCGCTGGGGCGTTTCAGTGGCAGCAGGAATGGCCTCATAGTGATCCCCGAGCATAAGGAAAAAGCGACTGTTACCTGTGTTGGTGAGAGCATTCAATACTCGCTCCCGTTCGCTCGGTGGCATATTGGCAAAATTGTTGATCGTGATGGCAATTTGCTCAGCCATCCACTGACTGGCTGCTGTCAGACCTTCATTTTCTTGCCGTTGTTGCTGGGCATACCACAGCGTACTGATGAGCAACTGTGAACAGATCACGGCGAACAACACCAATAGCACCACTCGGGCCGGCAGCGACTTGGGAGACCAGCGTTGAAGCTGCTTAATCATGGCTTTGCTGGATCTCTGCTGTAAATACGTAACCTTGGCCGCGCACCGTTTTAATTAGTTTTGGGTGCTTACCATTATCCTGTAGTCGTTGTCTCAAGCGGCTGACTTGAACATCTAAACTGCGATCGAGGGGGGACGCTTCGCGGCCCCGAATAGCATCGGAAATTGCGTCGCGATCCAATACTTGATTGACGTTGTCGATGAACAATTTCAACAAGCTGTAGTCGGCTCCAGACAATTCTTGGAGGCCGAATTCAGGGTGTTCAATCGTTCGATTGAGGGTGTCAAAGCGCCATTCGCTGAATTCTATGAAGCGAACGGGCTTTAAGTCCACCGAACTCAATTGCACACGGCGCAGCAATGCTTTGATCCGAGCTTGCAACTGACGGGGATTAAACGGCTTGGCGATGTAGTCGTCGGCGCCAATTTCTAAGCCAATTACTTGGTCCATATCATCGGAACTTGCAGTCAACATGATCACTGGCACGTCTGATTGTTGGCGCAATTTCTGACACAGAGTAAAGCCATCATCGCCGGGCAAATTAATATCCAAAATGATTAAATCGACATCGTTTTGGTTAAAGCATTGAAACATTTCAATGCCATCTTCAGCGCCGCTTATTTGATAACCAGCACGACACAAGATCGCCGTCAGCAGATCGCGAATTTCAGCGTCATCATCGACTACCAAAATATGGCCTTTGTGGGGTTCCGTCACTTAGTTCATTCCATCGGTCAGGGGCTAAACGGGTCTATCTTACCGCAACTCATACCGCCACCAATAGTGACCAGTGTAACCTGCGGTTTCGCTCACAGCGTTTGGTTGTTCCATGAGCCCATCGTAAACAAACGGCGTACCAGTCAGTATTGCAATATCGCCGATGGGCTATTTAATAAAAATGATTCACCCAAGCTACTATGCCAACAATTGATATGCCAACGAATGCTGAAAGGTTTCAATTTCACCACCTAGTTACGGGGTGGCAAGCTTTTGGTAACAGCCGTTTTGGCTGGTGGCCAGATTTTGCTATTGGCGGCAGCGAAAATCTTTGGCAGCAGCTGTTGGCACAAGTGACATTGCAAACTGGAACGGTACAAGTGTTTGGTAAACGCCACTCCATTCCCCGCTTGCAGGCGTGGTATGGGCCAAAACCATACCGTTACAGTGGCGAAACGCTACCAGCTCAAGCATTACCACCGCTGTTGGATTCGCTGATGCAGCAGTGTATGGAACGGGCACAAGCTCGTTTTGATTCAGTATTGGTAAACTATTATCGAGATGGTCGTGATCACATGGGATGGCACAGTGACGACGAGCCTGAACTAGGAGCCAATCCAGTCATCGCATCATTGTCGCTCGGAGCCGCGAGAGACTTTGATTTACGCCAGCGTCAATCGAAACAACGTATTCGAGTGTCGCTGACAGACGGCAGCTTGTTGGTTATGGCTGGGCGTTGTCAGCATGAATGGCAACATGCACTGCCAAAAAGATTGCGCATTAGTGAACCGCGGCTTAATCTCACGTTCCGAAATCTTGCTGGATAATCTCAATCGAGCTTGTCCCCCTATTTGCCTTCATGGAGGATTCACTTATGTCGATGCAACAACGGATCACAGCAGCTCTGCACCAGCAATTCAACCCAAGCCACCTGACTGTGGAAAACGAAAGCCATCAGCACAATGTGCCCGCCAACAGCGAGACACATTTTAAAGTCGTTGTCGTTACTGAAGAATTTGCCGGAATGCGTCTATTGCAACGTCATCGCGCTATCAATGGGTTACTGGCAAAAGAGTTCGAGGCGGGCTTGCATGCATTGGCCATGCACACATACACCCCCGAAGAATGGGCGGCAAAACAACAGGCGCCGCTTAGCCCTAAGTGCCAAGGTGGTGGCAAGTAAGAAACTGCATAGATAGTCACATAATATAGATTCCTACACCATAAATCCGCTTTCTCGATTGACTGCTTCTTCTTAGCGTTGAGAGGGTCAATGTCTAAATGGATTGGTATTACCTTTGAATGAAAATGCAGAATTTGTGTTGTTTTAGGGTATCATCGCGAATAATTAACATTTTCATAACCAAACATTAGGTTTGGCTGGGTAGTGGAGAAGTGGTGACGGCAATGGACGCTCTGCGGGCAGTGTTGGATCGTGGCATTGAAGCCTTGGCTAAAAAATTGGCGTGGGCCAGTGTGCTGTTGATGTTGCTAATGGTTGTCGTTGTCGTTCTGCGATACGGCTTCAATATCGGTTGGATCGCACTGCAAGATAGTACTCTTTTTGTTCATGCGGTTATTTTTATGGGTGGCGCAGCATACACCCTACAACGCGATAAACATGTCCGAGTCGATGTGTTTTATCGTCACTTTCAAGCCACAACTCAAGCTTGGGTTAACCTGTTTGGTGCACTCTTTCTGATTCTACCCGTGATCGGTTTTATTGCTGTCAGCAGTGAGCCTTTTATCGTCATGTCATGGCAAATGCAGGAGTCTTCACCTGAAGCCGGTGGCATGCCGGGTTTCTTTGTCTTGAAAAGCTATCTTTGGTTGCTGTGCGGGTTAATGGCACTGCAGACCATCGCTGAAATCATCAAATCAATCCAACAAATTCGTAGCGCAGGAGTTCAAGTATGATTGAACTTTGGCCTATTGCGCTATTTCTTTGCGTTATCGCAGTGTTGATGACCGGGTTACCTGTTGCCTTTGTGTTGGCTGGCGTCGCGTTGATTTTTGCGACATTGGGGTCATGGTTTGGTGTCATGGATATGAGCTTTGTCATGCTACTTCCCAATCGATTGTATGGCATCATGGTTAACCCCACTTTGATGGCTGTGCCATTGTTCGTTTTGATGGGAGTATTGCTGGAAAAATCTCGCCTTGCCGAGTCATTGCTTGATGCTCTCGCTTCGGTGTTTGGTCGTTTTCGGGCCGGCATGGCCATTTCAGTGGTGCTGGTAGGGATGCTGTTGGCGGCCAGCACTGGAATAGTCGGCGCAACTGTGGTGACGCTGGGAGTGCTGGCGCTGCCGAGTATGCGGAAGCAGCACTATGATATGAAATTGGCCACTGGTACCATCGCAGCCACCGGCACTTTGGGCCAGATCATCCCCCCTTCTATTGCTTTGGTATTGCTCGGCGATGTGTTGTCTTCGACCTATCAGCAAGTGCAACTCGATCTCGGAAATTTCTCTCCAAAGACAGTGTCCGTTGGTGATTTGTTTGCTGGCGCTATCGTTCCTGGGTTACTGCTCGTTATTGCTTATCTTGGTTACATCCTGATTCGGGGCAAAGGCCAGGCAGAGGCTTCCTCGAATTCGGAGTTAGTGACCACCAAGCGGATGTCTGTTGCTGATATCACATTTGCACTGGCGCCTCCTCTGGCGCTGATGGTTGTGGTGTTAGGGTCCATTTTGTCTGGTTTAGCTACGCCAACAGAAGCAGCTGGTGTGGGGGCTTTTGGGGCCGCTTTGTTGGCCATATGGCGCGGCAGTATGACGCTATCGAAATGGCAAGCATGCGCGATGGAAACCTTGTTGGTGACCAGCATGGTGTTTCTGATCTTATTTGGCGCTTCGTTGTTTTCCGCCGTGTTTTATGGCTTGGGCGGGGAAGAAATGGTCAAAAATACACTCGGACAATTACCGGGTGGCGTGATTGGCGCCACGTTGTTGGTCATGGTTCTGATCTTCCTGTTGGGCTTTATTCTTGATTTTATTGAAATCACATTTGTAGTGGTGCCCATTGTTGCTCCGGTTTTATTGATGATGGGATTAGATCCTATCTGGCTCGGCATCATGATTGCGGTGAACCTGCAAACCTCATTTTTAACTCCGCCGTTTGGCTTTGCACTGTTTTACTTACGTGGCGTGGTGCCAGATTCGGTTGCGACATCTGATATTTATAAAGGCGTGACGCCATTTATCATCATTCAATTACTATTGTTGGTTGCCATGGCTGTTTGGCCCTCGTTGGCGACCTGGCTGCCATCTCAGATCTACGGTTAAGGAAACAACATGAGAATTGCCATTTTTGCTGCAGTGTTGTCGCTGCTTGTTAGTGCCTGCGGCGCAGACAACGCCAGTTCAGTGGCTGGACCTGCGACACAGCAAACCTTTAAATGGAAGCTAGTGACGTCCTGGCCAAAGAACTTCCCCGGACTAGGAACTTCTCCGGAACGCTTTGCAGAGCAAGTCAACGCCATGAGTGGTGGGCGATTGCAAATAAAAGTCTATGGCGCCAACCAGCTAGTGCCAGCAATGCAAGTATTTGATTCGGTATCTAGTGGTACCGTTGAGATGGGCCACAGCGGAGCGTACTACTGGAAAGGCAAAGCGCCCGCCGCGCAATTTTTCTGCGCGGTTCCTTTTGGTATGACGGCTCAAGAAATGAGTAGTTGGCTGCACTACGGTGGGGGCATGGAGTTGTGGCGAGAAGTGTATGCACCGTTTAATCTGGAGCCACTTGCCGGTGGCAGTACCGGTGTCCAAATGGGCGGCTGGTTCAATACCGAAATCAATACAATTGATGATCTTAAAGGCCTGAAGATGCGACTACCAGGCCTTGGTGGAGAAGTACTCAGCCGTTTGGGTGGTGTCCCAGTGTCGTTGCCCGGTGGTGAGATTTTTACCTCGCTGCAAACTGGAGCGATTGATGCCACCGAGTGGGTGGGGCCATACAATGATTTAGCCTTTGGCTTGCATGAAGTGGCTAAATATTATTACTACCCAGGTTGGCATGAACCAGGTTCGACCATGGAATTCATCGTTAACAACGATGCCATGGCGGCATTGCCTACCGACCTGCAGGCGATTGTGCGCAATGCAGCGAAAGCGGCTGCGCAAGAAATGATTGATGAATACACTTATCGAAATATTGCCGCACTTGAACAAATACAAGCAATGGATACGGTCACCATTAAACGGTTTCCAACGCCAGTGCTAAATGCGCTTCGACAAGCCAGCGAGCAATTATTAGCCGAGCAGGCCGCAGCGGATCCGCAGATGCAAAAGGTCTATCAATCGTTTAAGGACTTTAAGCAGGGGGTTGCGCAATACCATGACTTGACCGAGCGCGCTTATTTGAATTTGCGGGATGGTAAATAGCGTCTTCTGTTTATACATTTCATCGAAAAAGGCGCTTTTAGCGCCTTTTTTGTTGCCTAGCTCTTAAAAATAGAAGTTCGTAACAAATTCAGGCAGCAACAAGCTACTATCAAATAGTTTCTCTCCAGAACCAGCTGTTCTGCTGGTTAATTATTAATCATTTTGGTTTGTCTGCCGATTAAACTTACTATTTAATGGTTTGTAGTCATGGTATCGATCGTGCGATTAATGCTAGAATGCCGCGCCGGAAAGTGCGCCCAAATTTTTCGAACCTTGTTGTTTGACAGATAGATTTCCGCTGGTCCCTCAAGCTCGTAGCCAGAATGAGCTAAGATCTCAAGGGGGCAGAATTTCGTTCACATAAGCAGATGGACGAATTCGGTTTAAAACAAATTTATAACTAACCAAGTACTTACGAATATGATCACAATAAAGAAAGGACTGGATATCCCCATTTCAGGGGCTCCCGCTCAGGCGATCCAAGAAGGTCCCGCGATCACTCGAGTAGCGATACTCGGCGAAGAGTACCATGGTATGCGTCCGACCATGCGCGTGCGTGTGGGGGACCGTGTCAAGAAAGCTCAAGTCCTGTTTGAGGACAAAAAATCGCCAGGTGTTGTTTACACCGCGCCCGCTGCTGGGACCGTGGTAGAAGTGAATCGTGGAGCTAAGCGAGTGCTGCAATCTGTTGTCATCGAAATTGATGGTAACGATTCAGAACCATTGACTGCATATGATTCAGCTCAACTTGACCAACTGACCGAGCAACAAGCTCGTGAACAACTCGTCGCTTCTGGGTTGTGGACTGCATTGCGCACCCGCCCATTCAGCCGAGTGCCTGCTGTGGATGCTTCCGCTGCGGCTATTTTCGTCAACGCCATGGATACTAATCCAATGGCGGTCGATCCGGCCATCGTCATCAGTGAACGCACAGATGACTTCAAAAACGGCTTGAAGGTGCTGGCAGCTTTAGCGCAGGGTCCGATTTACCTCTGTAAAGCCTCAGGCGCAGATATTCCTGCGATTGATGCCGTTGAATCTCATGAGTTTGCTGGCCCCCATCCTGCTGGCCTGACAGGTACTCATATTCATCACTTGCGTGCAGCCAGCGCTAGCGTCTCGGTTTGGTCAATCAACTACCAAGATGTGATTGCATTTGGCAAGTCCTTTACCTCTGGCGAACTTGATGTGTCTCGCGTTGTTTCTGTTGGCGGCCCAGAAGTCAAGCAACCGATGATTGTTCGGACGCAAATCGGTGCTTCTACAGAAGAGCTGATCGCGGGCAATGTTAACGACAAACACATTCGAGTGATCTCTGGTTCAGTGCTGTCAGGTAGTAAAGCTTCTGGTGGCCATGCATACCTTGGTCGTTATCATCTACAAGTGTCCGTGCTGCTCGAAGGCACTGAGAAAGAATTCCTCGGCTGGATTGCTCCAGGCGGAGACAAGTTTTCAGTAACTCGCAGCTTCCTAGCGCACTTGTTGCCGAAGAAGTTGTTCGATATCACCACTAGCACCGGCGGCAGTGACCGAGCCATGGTTCCAATCGGTAACTATGAAAGGGTCATGCCACTCGATATTCTGCCAACCCTGTTGCTGCGGGATTTAATTGCCGGTGATTTAGAAAGCGCACAATCATTGGGCTGCCTTGAGCTTGATGAAGAAGACTTGGCTTTGTGTACTTTTGTCTGCCCTGGCAAATACGAATACGGGTCTATTTTGCGCAATTGCCTCACCACGATTGAGAGGGAAGGTTAATGAGCTTAAAAAGCCTTTTTGAAAACTCAGAACACCTTTTTGAGAAAGGTGGTAAGTATGAAAAGTGGTATGCCCTGTATGAAGCGGCTTTCACCATTTTTTATACCCCGGGTCTAGTGACCAAGAAGAATACTCACGTTCGCGACAACATCGATTTGAAGCGCATCATGATTACCGTATGGATGGCGGTTTTCCCTGCGATGTTCTTTGGCATGTTTAATGTCGGCGATCAAGCTGCAGCGGCATTGGCTGCTGGTTACTCGCTCCCTGATACTTGGCAGGTAGGCGTGTTCCAGATGTTCGGTGCTGAGCTGGGGGCTGAAGCTGGCGTGTTAACCAAAATGTGGTATGGCGCTTGTTTCTTCTTGCCGATTTACGCCACAGTGTTCGTCGTCGGCGGCTTCTGGGAAGTGCTGTTCGCCATGGTACGCGGCCATGAAGTGAATGAAGGCTTCTTCGTCACTTCTATTCTTTTCGCTCTTATCGTTCCTGCTAGCTTACCGTTGTGGCAAGCCGCTTTGGGTATTAGTTTTGGTGTTGTGGTCGCTAAAGAGTTCTTTGGTGGCACAGGCCGTAACTTCCTTAACCCAGCGTTGGCCGGACGAGCGTTCTTGTTCTTTGCCTATCCTGCGCAGATCTCTGGCGATTCAGTATGGACTGCAGTTGATGGCTTCTCTGGTGCGACCGCGCTTTCTCAATGGGCTGCAGGTGGCATCGATGAAGTAGCGGCATCTGGTTTGACTTGGACTCACGCGTTCCTCGGTCACATGCAAGGTTCTATTGGTGAAGTATCAACCCTAGCGATCCTACTCGGTGGTCTACTCATTATGTACACCGGCGTTGCCAGTTGGCGGATTGTTGGTGGCGTGATGGTTGGCGCCATTGTGACCAGTATGCTGTTTAACGCCATTGGTAGCGACAGCAACCCTATGTTTAGCATGCCTTGGCACTGGCACTTGGTACTGGGTGGATTCGCCTTCGGTATGATCTTTATGGCCACTGACCCTGTGTCGGCATCGTTTACTGATTCTGGGCGTTGGGCATATGGCATTCTGATTGGCGTCATGGTCATTCTGATTCGTGTCGTCAACCCAGCCTTCCCTGAAGGCATGATGCTGGCTATCTTGTTCGCGAACTTGTTTGCGCCATTGTTTGACCACTTTGTGGTTCAGTCCAATATCAAGCGGAGGCTGGCACGGAATGTCTAGCAATAACGATACTATTTCAAAGACGCTGACCGTTGTTATTGGCTTGTGCTTGGTGTGCTCGCTAATCGTGTCAGTGGCTGCAGTTGGTCTGAAACCAACGCAGCAATACAACAAAGCGTTGGATAAACAACGCAATATCCTTGAAGCTGCAGGTTTGCTTGATAAGGCTGCTGGCGACATCTCGGGTACCTTCGATAAATACATCGAGGCAAAAGTTGTCGACTTGGCGACGGGCACTTACGTCGATATGAGCTCGGAAGATGCGGCAGCTTATGACCAACGTAAAATGGCTAAGACCTCTGGCGAAAACATTGTGCTTTCTGCCGATCAAGACGTCGCCAGCATTAAGCGTATTGCGCAGAAGGCCAATGTCTACTTGGCAAAAGATGAAGCTGGTGAAGTAACCAGCATTATCTTACCTGTTCATGGTTACGGTTTGTGGTCAACCATGTACGCGTTTCTGGCAATCAAACCAGATACCAATACGGTGCAAGCATTGGTTTACTACGACCAGTTGGAAACGCCGGGTCTGGGTGGTGAAGTTGAAAATCCGTCCTGGAAGAATCTTTGGGTTGGTAAGAAGCTGTTTGATGATGATTGGAATTTAGCGATTCGCGTTGTCAAAGGCGGTGCTACTCCGGGTGATATCCACGGTGTCGATGGCTTAGCTGGTGCAACTTTGACCGCTAACGGCGTACAAAATACCTTTGACTTCTGGCTCAGCGATGATGCGTTTGGACCTTACTTAGCGAAGGTCCGTAGCGAGGGCGTGAACAATGGCTAATGCAAAAGAAATGAAGCAAGTGACGTTCGGCCCTGTGCTGGACAACAACCCCATTGCCCTGCAAATGCTCGGTATTTGTTCGGCTCTGGCGGTGACCTCAAAAATGGAAACTGCGTTTGTGATGTCGCTGGCATTAACCGCTGTGTGTGCGTTCTCAAACCTGTTCGTTTCTTTGATCCGTAACCACATTCCAAACAGCGTGCGAATTATCGTCCAGATGGCGATCATTGCTTCGCTGGTAATCGTGGTCGATCAAATTCTCAAAGCCTATGCCTATGACATTGCTAAGCAACTGTCGGTTTTCGTTGGTTTGATCATTACCAACTGTATTGTCATGGGCCGAGCCGAAGCTTATGCCATGAAGTCACCACCAATGATGAGCTTCTTGGATGGTATCGGTAATGGTTTGGGCTATTCAGCCTTGCTGTTGGTCGTTGGCTTCTTCCGCGAACTACTCGGTTCTGGCACCTTGTTTGGTGTTGAAATTCTACCGCTGATTACCAATGGCGGTTGGTATCAAGCAAACGGCTTGTTGTTATTACCTCCGAGCGCTTTCTTCATTATCGGTGGCATTATTTGGGCGATTCGCACTTACAAGCCAGAACAAGTGGAGGCTAAAGACTAATGGAACATTACATTAGCTTATTCGTCCGCTCTATTTTCGTTGAAAATATGGCGTTGGCGTTCTTCCTCGGGATGTGTACTTTCCTGGCGGTATCGAAGAAGGTCAAAACCTCCTTTGGCCTTGGTGTTGCGGTGATTGTGGTCCTGACAATTTCGGTGCCGGTAAATAACCTCATCTACAACAATGTACTTCGAGAAGGCGCATTGGTCTGGCTAGGCCTGCCTGCTTCCGTTGATTTGAGCTTCCTAGGCTTTATTACCTATATCGGGGTAATTGCCGCATTGGTTCAGATTCTGGAAATGACCCTTGATAAGTACTTCCCACCGCTTTACAACGCGCTGGGTATCTTCTTGCCATTGATTACAGTGAACTGTGCCATCTTTGGTGGCGTAAGCTTCATGGTAGAGCGCGACTACAACTTCGCTGAAAGTGTGGTCTACGGTTTTGGTAGCGGTGTTGGCTGGATGTTAGCCATTGTTGCCCTAGCTGGTTTGCGTGAGAAGATGAAGTATGCCGATGTGCCTGATGGCTTGCGCGGCTTGGGTATTACCTTTATCACAGTGGGCCTGATGGCCTTGGGCTTTATGTCTTTCTCCGGCGTTCAGCTGTAAGAAAGCATTAGCGAGAGGAATTTTTAACCATGCAAGAAATTGTACTCGGTGTCGTATTTTTCACCTTGATCGTACTTGCGCTGGTGCTGATCATCCTGTTTGCGAAGTCCAAACTCGTGAGCAGTGGTGAGATCACCATTGATATTAACGAAGATCCAGAAAAAGCCATTAAAACCCAAGCCGGTGACAAACTGCTGGGCGCGCTAGCTGGCTCTGGTATTTTTGTTTCTTCTGCCTGTGGTGGCGGTGGCTCTTGTGGTCAGTGCCGCGTTCACATCAAAGAAGGTGGCGGTGACATTCTGCCAACCGAACTTGATCACATCACCAAGCGAGAAGCCCGTGAAGGCTGTCGACTGGCTTGTCAGGTCGCTGTTAAAAGTGACATGAAAATTGAGCTGGAAGAAGAGATCTTCGGCGTCAAGCAATGGGAATGTGAAGTTATCTCTAACGATAACAAGGCGACTTTCATTAAAGAACTGAAGCTGAAGATCCCTGATGGAGAATCAGTGCCGTTCCGTGCCGGTGGTTACATCCAGATTGAAGCGCCAGAGCATCACGTAAAGTATTCGGACTACGACATCGAAGAAGAGTATCGTGGTGATTGGGAACGTTTTGGCTTGTTCAAACTGGAGTCGACCGTTAATGAGCCAATTATCCGTGCTTATTCAATGGCTAACTACCCAGAGGAAGAAGGCATTATCATGTTGAACGTGCGTATCGCTACGCCGCCGCCAAATGATATGACTTTACCTCCTGGCCAAATGTCGTCATTTATCTTTAACCTCAAAGCAGGCGACAAGGTGACGATCTCTGGTCCATTTGGTGAGTTCTTCGCGAAAGATACCAGCAATGAAATGGTCTTTATCGGCGGTGGTGCAGGTATGGCGCCAATGCGTTCGCATATCTTTGACCAATTGCGTCGTCTGAACTCTGACCGCAAGATCAGCTTCTGGTACGGTGCTCGTTCCAAGCGCGAGATGTTCTATGTTGAAGACTTTGACATGCTGCAGGATGAGAATGACAACTTCCAGTGGCATGTTGCCCTGTCTGATCCACAACCCGAGGACAACTGGGAAGGTTATACTGGCTTCATTCACAACGTTCTTTACGAGAACTACTTACGTGATCATGAAGCGCCTGAGGACTGCGAATACTACATGTGTGGTCCACCGGTGATGAATGCGGCAGTCATTAACATGCTCAAAGATTTGGGTGTGGAAGACGAGAACATTCTGTTGGACGACTTTGGTGGTTAATAGCTAGCAATGACAAAACCGCAAAAACTGTTATGGCTGGCCCTGATCGGGCTGGCCATTTTTCTTTTCTGGTGGCGATTGCCGGCGAGTCTCGAACAAGTTGAGATTCAAGGTCAAACCATGGGCACCTATTACGTGGTCAAGCTGGTGGTAGCTGACGCTGATGAGGTCGATGTTGACTCGTTGAAACAACAGATTGATGCGCGCCTGATTGATTTGAATCGCAGTATGTCAACTTATGATCCTGATTCTGAGTTGTCGCGCTTTAATCAGCAGAGCAGCACTGATGCCGTTGTGGTCTCCAACCAACTCGCCTATGTGCTTGACGAGGCGATACGCTTGGGTGAGCTATCAGATGGCGCTCTAGACGTTACTGTTGGACCGCTGGTTAACTTGTGGGGGTTTGGTCCTGAGGGGCGACCAGAGCAAGTCCCGACTGATGCGGATATTGCCCATGCTCGCGCTCGTGTTGGCTTAGACAAGATTGAATTGTCGGGGGCAGGTCTTCGTAAGTTTAACGATGATGTCTATGTTGACTTATCCGCAATTGCGAAAGGATACGGTGTCGATGAGGTGTCAGACTTAGTCTCTCGACTTGGTTTTGCCAATAGCATGGTGGATATCGGTGGTGAACTGCGTGTCAGGGGCCACAATCGTAATCAGCAGCCATGGCGCGTTGCTATCGAAAAACCGGTGACCTCAGAACGAGCGGTACAGCAGATTGTCGAAGTCACAGATCTTGGAATGGCAACATCTGGCGATTATCGCAATTACTTTGAGCAAGATGGTCAACGTTTCTCGCACACCATTGACCCGGTAACAGCAAAACCAATTGACCATAAATTGGTGTCGGTAACTGTTCTACACCCGTCGAGCATGACCGCTGATGGGATCGCCACAGCACTCATGGTAATGGGCGATCAAACCGGACTTGCTTGGGCTGAGAGCATTGAACTTCCAGTGTTTATGATCGTCAAAACAGACGATGGGTTTGCCGCCAAGTATACTAAGGCTATGGCGAAGCATTTGGCTGAGTAGCACTAGTTTATATTTTGATTTTATCAGCGAAGCGGAGTTGCCGTAGGAGTTATTATGCTGACATTTGTAATCACATTTGCTGTTTTGCTGCTCATCGTTGCCGCGATGTCGATAGGCTATCTAGTGCAACGCAAAACGATTAGCGGTAGCTGTGGCGGTATCGCATCACTTGGCTTGGACAAGGTGTGTGACTGCCCTGAGCCTTGTGAAAAGCGCAAAGCGCGCGAGGAAAAAGCGGCTAAGCGTGAAAAGCTGATTCAGGAAAACCGCATTATTTAAATTCAGTGGCCAGAGCAAAGGCTCTGGCCGTCTGTTGGCTCTTTGCTGGCTCGTTTCTATCAATGTTGAGACTTATTCACCATTCCTCTCCTCATGGCTTGCACAGAAGCCGCTAAGTCTCCTAGACTGAAAAACTCTTTAGTTAGGCCAAGGATTTGACCGTGTTTCTCCATTCTTTCAATTATTTCCGTGGCATTGCCATTATCTTTGTGGTTTTGGCCCACAGTTACATTCCCGCTGGCTGGCAGCCAGGAGAATCAGTATTTGATCGGTTCCAGTTCAGCCTAATGATGAATGGCACAGTGTTCTTTGTGTTTATTTCGGGCTTTCTTTTTCATCATGTCTTTGTTCCCCGATATCAGTACAAAAAATTTATGATCAAGAAGGCCAAGTTCGTCTTGCTGCCTTATCTTTGCCTATCGATTCTGCCTATCCTGTTTTGGTTGTTCTGGACTCCAATTACGGCGCCTCATGAATCTTTGTATAGCGGTCATCCAGATTGGCAGACAGCGATTTGGTACTTTCTAACTGGCCGGCAGTTAACAGCATATTGGTATATTCCCATGGTTATGGTGCTGTTCCTGATATCACCGTTGGTAGTATGGCTGACCAAGAAAAACATGCTGCTTTGGGTTGGCCTACCGTTATTGGTGGTTGCCAGCTTTATCCACCGACCGGTTGGTAATTTGCAAGCGATGCAATCGTTGGTTTATTTCTTTCCGGTATTTTTGATCGGCGGTTGGGCATCGGCTCACAAGGATTGGCTTTATGAGAAACTCGCCAACAAAGAGATTTGGTTGCTACTCATCGCCGTGGCTTTGGCTTTTATTCAGGCTAGTTTTACTGATCAAGTTGGCAATTCTCACAAACCGGCTTTTCAGTGGGGGGGCGTAGATTACAGCCTTTACCAGAAAGTTTTGCTGTGCTTTGCATTGATGATTTTCTTGCACCGATTTGAAGATAAAGAGTGGCACTGGCTCAATACTCTAGCCAATGTTAGTTTCGCAATTTACTTTATACATCCGTGGTTTACGACCTGGTGGCGACTCTATCATCCGACTCCAGAGAGCTGGCCTTCCAGTGGCAATTTACTCTACACCTTGGGTGTTTGCGCCTTACTTATTGTCTTGAGTATTGCCGTTGCCAAGGTCTTTAAAGCCATTTTCAAGACGCGCAGCCGCTACCTCATTGGCTGGTAAAAAATGAACTAACTGCCATCATTGGTCGTAATCTGTAAAAAGCACAAAGGACGACCAATGACACGGCATTATCAAACCAAAGAAGAGCGGCAACAACAGCGCAAAGACGAGCACCAACTCATCAGTGAACGATTGGCCTACGCTGGTGCGATTCCATTTATCGTACTTGCGGGCTTACTGTACTTACCCGCCGATATACTTTCTGGCAACCAAGATCAGCTGATTTCTGCACTAATGACTTACAGCTTAATTGTTGTGAATTTCCTTGCCGGGTCATTGTGGGGGCGAGCGATTGACAACATGCAACGCAATCATCGAGGTAACGGCCAGATGTTTGCCGTGCTTATCTCGCTGCTCAGTTGGGTCACTATCATGCTGCCACCACATTTGGGCTTCGTCATGCTGGCCTGTTTGTTAGTCAGTTTACGATTACATGAAATGTTTGGGTTGAGCTCGGACAGTCCAATTAAGTGGTACAGCAGAGCTCGCAGCCGCTTAACTGTGGTGGCATCCGTGGTTCTGTGTTTGGCGGCTGCCAGCTAGTGAAAGTTGTTGTTACCGGGGCCAGTGGCGGTATTGGTGCGGCACTTGTCGCTAAACAGGTGAATCTCGGTAATGACGTTATCGCGGTCTCTAGCAAGACATCCACGAACGGTATAGCAACTCCTGACGATGGTGCCCAGTGGTTACTTAATTGCCCACCTGCCGAATATGGCATGACGTTGCGCCCCTTGTTGCAACAAAGTTTGCCCAACACCGTCTTCCATTGTTGTGGTGTCCTTCATCAAAATGGCCTGATGCCAGAAAAAGCACTCAGGCAATTTTCTCCAGCGCAACTGTTGGACAACATCAACGCTAACTGCATTGCTGCTGTTAATTTATTGCAGGTGTTGGAGCCTCACTTCAATCGCCAAAGCCAATGTAAAATCATTGTACTGTCGGCCAAGGTTGGCTCTATCGAAGATAACTATCTTGGCGGCTGGCATAGTTACCGGATGAGCAAAGCGGCGCTCAATATGGCAATTAAAACGGTGTCTATTGAGTGGCGCCGTCGCTTCCCAGGGGTAACTGTTGTTGCTGTTCATCCTGGTACTACTGACTCGACATTATCACAGCCTTTTCAAAAAAATGTCCCTGCCAGTCAGCTCGCATCTGCTGCCACTACAGCCGATCGTTTATCTGCTTTAGCTGGGCAGCTTAGTGCTGAAGATTCTGGCGCATTACTGCATTGGGACGGCAGCAAAATACCTTTCTAGTCGGCCCCTATCACACCTTATTCGATAAATTCTTACACAAATTTCCCATAGGGAACTATATTTGGTTTAATGACTTCCCATCGGGAAGTTGAAGTGTTGATGACAATGGATGAGAAGTTCAAGCAAGAGTTGCTATCAAGGTGGATGAAGGATTGGCAACTTCGCAGCAAAGACGCAGCAATGGTGTTAGCTGTTTCTCAAAGCAAATTGAGTGAGTACCTCAGCGGTAAGCGAAAAGTGCCGCGCTATATCATCAGCCATATTGATACCTTTTCAATGCTGTCGAAGAAACAGGGGCAAACGTTAATTCGCCGTCGTACTGGATAAAGGTTAGCTAAATGGACTCTGGTCATTTGTTGCATGTTGTCGTGGTAACGGGCCTGCTGGTTGCAATCGTTTCCGGCTTAGCCATGCTCGGCTTGATTATGTTATCTGTGTGGCGGGGAATGAGAGAAATGGGCGTGTGTCGCAACGACAATGAACTAGGTACCGATGTTAGCTATTCCGATCAACATGGTGAACCGAGGAGTTAAGAACATCCCATCCTGATATAGTATGCTGTATTGAAATTGTCTAATGACGGAGTTCAGCGACATGGCTAGAGCACGAGCCCACGCATACCACATCCTTGTTTCCTCAGAGAAAAAAGCCAACGAAATCCGCGATAAGATTGCCAAAGGGGCTGATTTTGCTGACATGGCTCGTCGGTTTTCGACTTGCCCATCAAAGAAGCATGGTGGCGATCTGGGTGATTTTCGCAAAGGAGATATGGTCAAGCCATTTGATCAAGCGGTGTTTTCCGGAGAGTTGTTCAAAATACTTGGTCCGGTGAAAACGCAATTTGGTTACCATTTGATTAAAGTGATTGATCGTTCAATTTAACCTTAAGTAAGTCATCACTATCCAATTGGCCTGTTTCAGAAAACCGAATTGCAGGCCAAAGTCCTCCCGCATCAAGTTTAATATTGACCTCGTAATCGATTGCTTTTGGCTTCGATTTCAACAGTGACGTCGCTAAGCGAATACTATCAAACAAGCTCAACTTAGCGGGTAACTTGAACTCAGCTTCGCCATAGGCGGGTACTTTCGGCAGATCGTTGGTTGCACCTGATACCAAGTCGTAATCGTTGAGTGCCAAGCTGTATGCTGCGCCAACTAATGCCAGTGGACTATCATTGGGATTGACCACTCTAACCGACAGAATAAAGCTGGGGGCGCTATCGCTCATTAAAGGAGTGATACCGACCAGGCTAACCTTTGGCGGATCCGTTGGCGGTAATGAAGCGCAGCCGCTCAGCATTAATATCAAAGCTGATAATGCTAGTTTTAACCCTTTGAATGCCATACCGCTCCCATATTTTGTTGCCATTTCAATTTCATCAAATTGTCGTATGATGGATTTGTGAGCTATCGGGCGAGTTGAACCCGGCCCTTAGTTAGTCTAACAAATTCAGCAGTAATCAATAGTAAGGCCGAATCTATGCCTCATAAGAATGTATTTTTTGCTCTGTTGTCGAGGATGCAAAACATTCAACGTTGGAGCAAATCCAATGCTACTCGTTCTGAAAATGTCGCTGAGCACAGTCTGCAAGTGGCGATGTTTGCCCACTGCCTTGGTTTGCTCCGCAACCATGTTTTTACCGACAAACCTGCTGTCGATGAAAACAAATTGGCTACCATGGCACTCTATCATGATGCGCCAGAGGTGCTGACAGAAGACGTTAACAGCTTAATTAAGTACAGTGATCCTAAAATGCTTGAGCTTTGCCGTGAAATGGAAAGTATCGCAGGCAATATGTTGATGAACTCTCTACCAGACGAACTTAAGCCTCATTTTGACCACTTGATTCATCAAAATGATGAAGTACTTCATCAGTTCGTTAAAGCCGCAGATCTGCTGTCAGCCTACGCCAAGTCATTATCTGAGCTGAGAGCTAACAATACTGAATTCATTGGTTCGAAAAACAAGCTAGAAAAGGCATTAGCGAAATACACGCAAGAGTTGCCAGAAGTCGATTATTTTATGCAGCGATTAATGCCAGCTTTCCAACTCACCATTGATGACTTGATTGATGGCGCGTTTATCGAAATCAATCAACAGGAGTCGTTGTTTTAGTATCAGCACACAAAAACGCCGTCGTTTGACGGCGTTTTCCGATAGCGATGTTGAACGCTGTTCGATGTTTACGCAGCAACTACGCTAACAACGGAGTTATCTTCACCACTACCATTAGGTCGGTAGCTTTCCGCTTCCCAATCGTTGTCATACTTCTCTGAGCCATCTTCCATGACGAGACAATAGCGATATTCGTAATCTTCTTTGGCGTCAGTTGGCAAGTTCAGCGTTGCTTTGAAGTGCCCCGCTTTAAACTTTTTAAGAGGTTGCTTTTCCCAGTCGAGCGCTTCGCAAAGCACAAACACTTCAGATGCGCCTTGTGCAGCTTCCGCTGATACTTCAAAAGTAACCTTTACAACAGGTTTAGATTTAAGGAATTGTTTTTTTGTGGCCATGTCTCAGCCCTCCATGAACGAAAAATAGCAAGCAAAGTAGTGTGGTTATGCAAATGTTTATGCAAAGCCCGCGCCGAAGTGTATAGCGCGTTTATGACTCGTTTATGAACATTATATCGCACTAAAAATAGACAATGATCTTGTCTTGTGTCTAATTTGGTGCAAATTGTTGTCGTAATATCCAACTGGTAAAACAAGTTCGCAGGTAAAAACCTTTCGGTTGTGCCATCACCGTTTGCCCATGTTCGCCAATTGCTTGGGTTCTAATTTTGCCATTGGCCGCTTTGGGTCGGAGCTGCAAGTATTCGCCCAGATGAGCGCTGATCTGTTGAACCTGTCCCAGTGCTAATAAATCAGTGAGTTCTTGCCAATCTTGTTGCAAAGCCTGCTCTTGTGCCTGCGATGGTCGCCACAGAAACGGGCTGCCGATTTGGCGCTGTGCTGGTGATAAAGCCTTCTCGGCTAACACTGGCACCCACAATACGTGTGCTAGCTTCTTTCTTAGGGCGCTGTTTTGCCAAGTTTGTTGACTGGCATCAGTCATCGGGGCGACGCAAACAAAAGTTGTTTCCAGCGGTTGCCCGGTTGCCGATATAGGCAAGGTTTTTAGTTCGACTCCTAGGTGAGGGAAGTCGGGTTCGGGTTTTGAGCCAGCAGAAGCGCCCAAAGCCAATTCAATTAGCATTCCTCCCCAACCTTTGTGACGACTGAAATCTGCAGGAACAGGTTGCTGTAGTTGCTGAGCAAGATCGGCAAAGGTTAAGCCAGCCAATTCATGGGCAGAAGCGGCAAGCTGAGCAATCGAGGTTGGTGTTGGCATCGAACAAATTGACCGTCAAGGAATGTGGCGATGGTACGCAACTACCACTCTATTGTCACCTTGGATAGAATCTGCACAGCAAAATTACAATCGCTAATTTTGTTTTTAACTATTTGATAATAATTAGATAAATCTTAAAGTGCATAGGTTTTTGGCATCTTTTCTGCCAGTTATTCACAGAACAAGCCACAGGACTATTGGATAAGTGCAGTGGCGGGTGTTTATTGTGCCAATAAAACAACTTTATCGTGCCTATATTGATCTGGATTAGTTGACATTGCTCGCACTTTAACCGCTTTCTGTGAGTAACTTTGTCATTGGATAGATCTTGTCCGCTCTAAGTTTCAGCGGCCGCTGGTCAATATCCATACAGGATTTAATGATTATTATTGTTTATTTAAAACAGTATTTTAGGTTGCATATTTGTCGATTGAAAAGAATTTGTTAGTGGAATGGTAAGCACATATTCAATCGTTTATCTCGGTTATGCACATAGTTATCCACCGATGGTGTGACTAACTGATCGACCAAGATCGATCTGGCGATATATTTTGTGTGGATAAGTTTTTTCTTTGTTCGGTTTTATGCACAGTCAATGTCGTGAAACAGTTGTGAGAGCTGTCTCAAACCGCGACATAATGGGATTGCCGCAGTTTAACCTTTGTGGAACAATCAGGTCATTCAAGATTCACTCAGGATAATGAGAGTGATTGATTCCGACGGTTACCGTTCGAATGTCGGGATTATCATCTCCAATCAAGCTGGGCAGGTGCTTTGGGCTCGCCGGATCGGCCAACATTCTTGGCAGTTTCCGCAAGGGGGCGTCAATGAGGGTGAGACCCCAGAGCAAGCGATGTATCGAGAGCTCTATGAAGAAGTAGGGCTCAAACGCGAGCATGTAAAAATAATCGCGGTCAGCCGATCTTGGCTGCGTTACAAACTGCCAAAACGCTTGATTCGTGAAGGTTCTAATCCCGTCTGTATTGGACAAAAGCAGCGCTGGTTTTTATTGCAATTAACCAGTAACGAAGACGCAGTAAATTTGGAGGCCAGCGGTCATCCTGAATTTGACGAGTGGCGATGGGTTACTTATTGGTACCCTGTGCGTCAGGTGGTTTCTTTCAAACGCGAGGTATACAGGCGCGCGATGAAAGAGTTTATCGCCCCACTTCAACAAACTATCAGGGATGGTCGTCCATCAAAGGATAAGCGTCGACGACGCCGACGACCACAATCTAATGCCAATTAATATGCTTCATACCCTGCGCCAAATCGTGCAGGGTGTTAACCAATCCGAAGCGCTCGATGATGCGCTTCAGTTTCTTGTTACTCAAACCAAACAAGCGCTAGAAACTCAATGTTGCTCGGTGTATTTGGCCAATGTTGAAGCGGGCCACTTTACCCTGATGGCAACCGACGGCTTAGCTCAATCATCAGTTGGCAATGCCGTGATTGGTTTCCATGAAGGTCTGATTGGTTTGGTCGGCGAACGTGAAGAACCGATCAACCTCGCTAACGCTCACCAACACCCCCGATTCAAATTTATTCCTGAAGTCGAAGAGGAACAGCTCAACGCCTTTCTGGGAACGCCAATCATTCATCAGGGCCGAGTCCTCGGTGTCCTGACTATCCAGCAAGCGGATGCTCGACAGTTCTCAGAGCAAGAAGAATCCTTGTTGGTGACGCTGTCAGCGCAATTGGCTGGCGTGTTGGCAACCGCGAAAGCAAGAGGACAGCTCACCGCTGCATCTAACCACCAACGCAGCATGGTGGTGCTACAAGGCGTTGCTGGCTCTTCGGGTATTGCCGTGGCGCAAGCTTGGGTGGAGCGAGTCGCAGTTGAACTAGAAGACGTGGTTGAAGGGCAACATGATGACTTAGATGCTGAGTTGGAGCGTTGGCAAAATGCGGTGCTGCAAACTCGCGAATACATCGAACGCTTGAGTCTCCGTTTGGGTGAATCCCTAGAGCGCGACGTGTTGGCTATTTTCGACGTCTATCAAAACATGCTCAATGATAGTTCGATTAGTGGTGCCGTAGAGCAACATATCCGCTCCAATGCCAATGCTGAAACAGCGTTGGTTCGCGTTGCTAAAGACTACATCAGTCAGTTTGCGGCAATGAAAGATGCCTATTTACGCGAGCGCGCCACTGATATTCGAGATTTAGCTCAACGATTACTCTACTTCTTGCAACAGCGAGCCCACGAACTTACCGAGCATGAAGAGCCTTTGGTGCTGGTGGCAGAAGAAGTGACGGCATCGATGTTGGCTTCTATCCCCCGCGACAAATTATTGGGCATTGTCTCGGTACGGGGCTCTAGTAACTCACATGCGGCAATCCTTGCTCGAGCTCTTGGAATTCCGGCGGTGTTGGGTATTGCCGATCTGCCGCTGAAAAAGTGCGCTGGTCGCGATGTCATCTTAGATGGCTACAGTGGTCGGTTATACTTGTCTCCATCCGCAGCGGTCACCGAAGAGTATGCTCGACTGTTGCGGCAAGAGTCGGAACTACAGGCTGAATTTGAAAAAAATCGTGAGTTGCCCGCGGCAACTGCCGATGGCCGTCGATTAAGTGTCATGATTAATGCTGGTCTGGCGGCTGATACGGAGCACTATGGCGGTGGCGCCGATGGCGTTGGCTTATTCCGAACTGAAATTCCATTCATGATTCGAGATAAGTTCCCATCGGAAGAGTTTCAGTTTCAAACATACTGCAATATCCTCAAACGCTTCCCAGGCCAGTCAGTAACGATGCGCACCTTGGATGTAGGAGGCGATAAAGCGCTACCTTATTTTCCTATTCGAGAAGAAAACCCATTTCTTGGTTGGCGCGGCTTACGGATGACTTTGGATCATCCTGAGATCTTTTTAGTGCAAATTCGGGCCATGCTTAAAGCCCATCGGAAATGTCAAAACCTGCGCATCATGTTCCCAATGGTGACTAACATCGCGGAGCTGGAGCAAGCTAAAAAGCTATTGTTCAAGGCCCATTCTGAGCTGCAGGATGAGTTGGAGGAACATTTCAACGTGCCACCGATTGGCATCATGATTGAAGTGCCAGCCATGCTTTATCAATTGCGTGCAGTGGCTGACCAAGTTGACTTTGTGTCAGTAGGTAGTAACGATTTAACTCAGTATCTGTTGGCGGTTGATCGCAATAATGCTCGCGTAGCTAATCTTTACGATGAGCTAAATCCGGCGGTGCTCAACGCTCTGAATTCAATTGCTGAACAATGTCGGCAATACAAACTCGACTTCTCTATTTGTGGTGAACTCGCCAGTGATCCGCTTGGTGCCGTGCTGTTGGTGGCCATGGGTTATAAGGTGTTAAGTATGAATGCCGCAAACATCGGCCGAGTGAAATGGGCGCTCAGCAAAGTGAGTATGGATCAATGCCAGCACATGCTCAGAAAAGCGCTGAATCTTTCCAGTGCCGATACCATTCGGCGTCAGTTGTATGTTGATATGGATTCGTTCGGCTTGGGTGCATTGATTCGCCCTGGTCAATGAGTCAACGGCTGACGACATGGCCATTTACAATCAAGTCATTTTCTTGTTTTGGCGTCATGATATGATGGCGCCCCAAAATCGCTAACCTCAATTGGAATACAACGAATGCTCACTGCGTTGATCAGCTTTCCGCAAATTGATCCCATTCTGTTTGAACTCGGACCATTGAAGATCCGTTGGTACGGCTTGATGTACCTGATTGGCTTTGTTGCCGCCATGTGGCTGGGCAATCGCATGGCGCGTAAGCCCAATAGCGGCTGGACGGAGCAACAAGTCAGTGACTTGCTGTTTTATGGCTTTCTCGGGGTGATACTCGGTGGCCGCTGTGGTTATGTGCTGTTTTATCAGTTTTCGCAATTTGTTGCTGATCCGATCTACTTATTCCGTATTTGGGAGGGCGGTATGTCATTCCATGGAGGGGTACTTGGCGTGATGGCGGGCATGGCATTCTTTGCTCGCAAGTATCATAAATCCTACTTATCTGTTGGTGACTTCATTTGTCCGTTGTTGCCAATTGGTCTCGGAGCAGGGCGCATTGGTAACTTTATTAACGGCGAACTGTGGGGACGGCAAACCGACTTACCATGGGCAATGGTGTTTCCGACCGATCCTTTAGGGCTGCCGCGTCATCCTTCGCAATTGTACGAGTTTGCGCTCGAGGGCTTAGTGTTATTCATGATGCTCTGGTGGTTTGGTCGCAAGCCAAGGCCCGCGGGCACCATCGCCGGTTTGTTCCTCCTCGGTTACGGCTCATTCCGCTTTGCCGTTGAGTTTGCCCGTGAACCCGATGCTCATTTAGGATTGTTGCAATTGGGCATGAGTATGGGGCAATGGCTGTGTGTCCCGATGATCATTGGCGGCGCAGCCTTGTTGATCAACGGTTATCGCAATACCGGTACAGAAGTTAGTCGAGGTAAAAAAGCATGAAGCAATATCTAGCGCTTTGTCAGCGAATTATTGACGAGGGCCAATGGGTCGAAAATGAACGGACCGGCAAGCGATGCTTGACCCTGATTAATGCCGATTTGGAATACGATGTTGCGAATAATCAGTTTCCCTTAATCACTACTCGCAAGAGCTTTTGGAAAGCCGCGATTGCTGAGTTTTTGGGGTACATTAGAGGCTTTGATAATGCCGCAGATTTTCGTCAATTAGGCACCAAAACTTGGGATGCCAATGCCAATGATAATCAGGCTTGGCTCAATAATCCTGCTCGCAAAGGTCCTGATGATATGGGCCGGGTCTATGGCGTTCAGGGGCGCAGTTGGCAAAAGCCCGATGGCTCTGGTTTCGATCAGCTAGCGAAAATCGTTGATAACCTGTCCAATAAAAAAGATGACCGCGGTGAGATCTTGACCTTCTACAACCCCGGCGAGTTTGACTTAGGCTGCTTGCGTCCGTGTATGCATACTCATACCTTTTCGCTGCTCGGAGATACCTTGTATCTGACCAGTTATCAGCGCTCTTGCGATGTGCCATTGGGTCTCAACTTTAATCAAATTCAGGTCTTCACCTTTTTGGCGTTGATGGCGCAAATCACCGGCAACAAAGCAGGCAAGGCTTACCATAAAATTGTCAACGCCCACATCTACGAAGATCAGTTACCCATGATGCGTGATGTTCAGCTCAAGCGAGAGCCATTCCCATCGCCACAATTGAATATCAACCCTGATATTAAGTCGCTGAAAGATTTGGAAACTTGGGTGACTATGGATGATTTTGAAGTCGTTGGTTATCAGCACCACGATCCAATTAAGTATCCATTTGCTGTTTAACCAGTGTTGGTGACGCGACTATTACTCGATGGTTAACCCACCCTGTTGCAACAGTTGCTGTAACTGTTGTGTTTGCTGGTCATAGCGTCGCCAGCGACCTATCGAGTGGCTATTAATCGGTTGCCGGACCTGCACGGCACTGGCGGTCGATACGGGCGCTTGATTCAAATGAAAGTTGACACATTGTGGTTCAAAATCCAACCCGCAATGGTTCAGAATTCGGCGGATCTGAGCATCCGGGCTTGCCACCAAAGACTCATATTTCACTCGTAGCAGTCGATCTCCGAGCCGCTGCTGCCAGAAGTCCATCAGACGACGAAATTGCAGGTAGTAACGGCCAGTATCGAGCAGATCATAGGAATAGTTGTAATAGCTAAAGTTCAAGGCAAATAACTGCCGAAAGTTGCTGACACAGGTATCCATTGGATTTCTGTCTAACCAGATTAACTTGGCGTTCGGTAGTGCTTCAGCGATGAATCCCAAATAGAAGAAGTTCAGCGGCATCTTGTCAGTGAAGTGCGCTGTATGACCCGTTTGTGGTCTGGTGCTGTCGATATATCGTTTGCCGATAGCAGCTAAGTCGAGTTGGCAAGCTTTGATGATCGTTTGCCGATCAAGCACCTTATTTGACTGAGTCGCGCAGGCGCGTTTCAGCTCTACACCAAAGTTCTGCAGCTCTCCGGCGGTGGTGACTTTGGAATGATTTGAGATGATGCGATCAACCAATGTTGTGCCTGAACGAGGCATTCCGGTGATGAAAATAGCTTCATCATTTGAGTCGCCATTTAAGTCGTTACTGATTCGCTGTTCAAATGCCTCAATCATGGTGTCGAACAACGCTTGGTCGTCGCTACTCTGGTAGTTGAGTTGATATTTCTTGCGCTCATTTGCTTCCGACAGAGCCGCGAATGCTTGGTCGTATTGACCGAGCGCCTCATGCTCTTTAAGCAAGGCGTGTCCTAAATGAACGTGACCATCGACCGAGCGACAATTCGTTTTCGTTTTGGTCAAACGTTCGATGTGATTGTGATTGTCGCTGATGTCACCTAAATCCGTCAGGGATGAATGAGCTGGGTAGTGGTTAGGGTTCAAGCTAATTACTCGCTCGTAGGCCTGCCTAGCCTCATCAAAGTCGCCATTAAAGCGCGCCGAGGCTGCGAGATTAAACCAGTAGCTAGGTTGCTTAGGGCGCAGTGCACAGACGCGACGAAACAACTTCGCGGCGGCCTGGTGTTGACCGACTCTACTGAACACTACTCCGATCGTATCTAAAGTTAATGCGTCATTATCTGACACCCATTGGCGAGCCAACTCGGCACTCTGGCTGGCCTCAGAAGGACGGTTCAATTGTGCCAGTATGCGCGCATGTTGAGCTTGATATTCTGCCGTTTTCGGAGCCAGTGCCAGTGCTCGCTCAACTAGCTCTAACGCTTTCGTTAATTGCTGCATTGAAGCGGCGATCATGGCGAGCAAAAAGTAACTATCGGCATGCTCTGGCTGTTGCTGCAATACTTGCAAGCAAAACTGGTGGGCCGCTTTAAAATTTTGTTGATTGAGTGCTTGTTGGGCAGCTTTGTGGAGCTGTTCAATCGATGGGATAGAACTCACTGGGTATCCAGACGACGAAGGGTAAAGAATGATTTTGGCATATCAACAGGGGGCATGATAGCCCCCTGTGATCATTGGCTTATGTGCCCCGGCGATCAGTTGGCAAAGTTGTATTTCACTCGCAATCCAATTGTTCTAGGGGTATTGATGTACTTACCATAGCGGCGCAGATCGAAGCCATTTACCTCACGAACGTTACTAAAGTCGGTTCGCACCGAGGTGACTGCATACTTATCGGTAAAGTTATCGGCAAACAAGGTGAAGTCCCAGTTGTCATAACTCATACTGGCTGACAGGTTATGAAGGGTATAACCACCCAGAGTTTCACCATTGTCATGGTTACCCAGCTTGGTATAGATATCTCCGGTATATTGCATGTTGTAGCCAAACTCCAATGGCATACCGTTCAACTCAGTTGTATAGGTACTGCCAAATGAAGCTTGATGTTCCGGTGAGCCTGGCAGTCGATCGCCATCATATGCATGCTCTCCGCCAACAGGGCCATTACCATCATCGGGATCTTGCTGAGGTTTTAGTGAATCTTCAGTCAACTCAGCGTTTGTGTATGCATAAGTGCCGAATAACATCCAATCCTCGGTCAACAAATAGCGGCTCGATAACTCTACACCTTTACTCTCTGCCTTTGGACCATTGGTGGTGATGTTGACGCTGCCGTTTGTGGTAATGGTTGGGACTTGCGGTTTATCCCATTTTATTAGGTAGATTGCGGCATTGAACTCGAGAGTGTTATCCAGCAATGTACTGTGAGTACCAAGCTCAAAGTTGAGAGTTTCGTCAGGATCATAGAATAGCTCATTGGGTAACGCACAGACGTTTTGCTGTAATTCTAAATCTTCATCGCAAGGTGCCACCGCGTTACCACCGCCAATTCGATAGCCTTCACTCACGGTAAAGTAAGTCAGAATGTCATCAGTTGCTTGGTATGCGGCATTAAACTTGAACAAAGAACCGTCATCATCTGCCGAACCTTCTGAAGTGTTAAAGATTATATCAATAGGCTCGCCATCGAGCAGAGGTAGGGCAAATCCTTGCTTGACGTCATCTTCGTAGTCATAAACCCGAGCCCCTAATGTGACGGTGAGGTCTTCGGTGACTTCGTAGCTCAGCTCGCCAAAAATAGCTTTTTCTTTAATGGTTTCATCTAGGAAGGACATGTACTCTAAGTTGTCTGGGCGATCGATGTCCCAGAACTCAGGAATGCCGGGAGTGAACTCTTCTGATGTCGAATCGACTTCAAATTTGTTGTAAAAGGCTCCAATAATCCACTGTAATTTGCTATCGGCCAGTGACACTAAGCGAACTTCTCCGGTAAAAGTGTCCTCATCGGCGACTTCTCGAGTGAATGCTGCAAAAGAAGGGAAACCTTCGTAGCCGTACTCAAAGTTCAGCAACAAATCGGTTTGGTCGCGCTGTCCAATTTCCTCATAGTCAGTTTTTCCTAAAGCGACAACTAAGTTGGCAAAATCGAGGTCGGCTTCCACTTCCAAGCTGAATACCTGATTTTTCATTTCATTGGGCTCTTCAAATCGGTAGCCACTTTCGTACTTGCCAGTGCCAAATGATTCGCGGTGAACCAATGTTCGCCCTTCGGGTTCATCCTTTTGGTAGTAATAAGTGAAATTAACGTCGAGGTTTTCGGCGGGGGCCCAACGCAAACCGACGCGCCCGAACAAGGTTTCATTACCGTTCGCATCTTCTTTTGAGCGAAGATTAGCTGCCACATCGGCTGGATCATCAAAATCCGGTTGCGGGTTAGATACCCCAGCCTCGCGGACTAAGTAATTGTAATCAATAAAGCCCGCCGTTTTGTCGTAGCCGACAGAAGCACGTAAAGCGAGAGTGTCACTTATTGGCAGATTAACAATAGTGCTGGCTTCATAGTTTGGATCGTCACTTTCACTGGTTTGTGAGAGGCCGCCGCTGGCAATCACTTCAACGCCATCAAATGAAGGTTTATTAGGCAAATAACGAATAGCGCCAGCCAATGTACCCGCGCCATACAAAGTACCTTGTGGCCCGATCAATACTTCGACTCGGTCCATGTCGTACATGTGGAGGTCGACGTAAACAGGTACTTCACCGATATAAGTACCGACAGTTCCTCCGCCACTGTTCTCGCCTGTCGGGCCAAGGCTCCCCGTATTTAAACCGCGAACAATAATGGGTGATGGTGCTCGACCACCTTGGTCGACAACTGTCATACCAGGCACCCACTTGGAAATATCAACCAAATCGGTGATTCGGTTTTCTTCAAGCACATCGCCACCGAGCGCAGTAATGTTCACTGGGATGTCTTGCACCGTGTTGACTCGGCGAGTCGCTGTTACCGATATTCGTTCCAACCCTTTAAAGGCTTCGGCGTCATCTTCGGCTTGGATCGGAGTACTGATAGCACTACTAATGGCTGCAAATAGCGCAGTGTATTTCAGATTTTTTAATGACATGTAAAACATCTCAAGTAATTTGACTGTAATGGATTGCCTGCAAAAAGCCTGAACGGCGTTGTTTGGCAGGTCACTTTTCAGAGTTTGTAAGTACTTCAACAGCGCTGTTGGCGCGCCTTTATTGTGTTCTCGTCGGGCTTGCAGCAATTATCATTCCAAGCCGCTGGATGGCGCTTTCTACGCGGATTTAATGGTTAGATTAGAGTTTTTAATCGACCTTACATCTGGGCGCACAAAGATGGTGTGTTGCGCTGCGCCAGTTTGGTGTGCCGCTCTAGGTTGGGGCAGAGTCAATCAGCGATCGTTGAATCAACAGTGTTTGTTATCAAGTTGTTAGTCTCGAGCTTCTTCAGTTCACCCTGATTTACGTAAACTTTGGTAAAGATGGGCGCTAAAGCCGCTCAATATGGTCGGCTTTTTTATATCCTCAGGTCACCTTAGCGATCCGAAGTAACGTTTTTGGTAACGACCACAATGCGAACCTACGACCAAACCAATATGGCTATCATTGCTGCCAACCGTTTTGGCTATGGCTTAAGAGCTGGCGATGACTTGGCGCCCGAGCAGGCCAAAATTTGGCTGAAGCAGGGGTTAATGGCCCCAATGTTTGATAAACAGTTGCCCTCGACCACAAATATGATGGCCACCATCGCTAAAAACCGGATGGAAAAAAGGCGCCTCAAAGATGATGCACAGCAGCTCGATAGCGACAAAAAACGCTATCCGCGGCAGCAGCATTTGGCATTTCTAGAGCATCAATTTAATTCGCTTATTCATGCTGAGCACACCATTCAATGGCGACTTCTGGCGTTCTTCGCCAACCATTTTTCTGTTACTGCACAAAATGACTTGATGTGGGTGTTGGCTCCAGCACTGGAGCGAGATGCGATTGCTCCTAATTTGCTGGGGACATTCGAAGCGCTGTTACTTGCTGTAATCAAACATCCAGCAATGCTGATTTACTTAAATAATGAGCGATCATTCGGCCCCAATTCTAAGTTGGGTAGGCGTGGCAAGGGAATGAATGAAAACCTCGCCCGAGAAATTCTTGAACTCCATACCTTGGGCGTTGACGGTGGCTACAGCCAAACTGACGTGATTGAGCTGGCCAAAGCTATCACAGGTTGGAGCGTTGCTAATCCGGTGAAGGAAAACAGCGCGGGCTTTCGTTTTCGCGACAAAGGGCATGAGCCGGGACAACGGCAACTGCTGGGTGCAACGTATCGACAGACGGGCCAAAGCCAGGGTGAAGCGATGCTGACGACATTGGCTAGGCACCCAGCAACTCGTCATCACTTATGTGTCAAGTTGGCGCGTCACTTTATCGCTGATGAGCCCTCTGAAATTTTAGTTCGGGAGATGGAAGAAGCTTGGCTGCAAAGCGGTGGAGCGATCAAGCAAGTGATGCTGGCGTTGATTGATAGCGCTGAGAGTTGGAAGCCAGCAAGGCAAAAGTTCAAGACGCCTCATGAGTTTGTGTTTTCATCGCTACGATTGCTACAGCCGCCAACCATCGCAACAAAGCGATTGGCCAGCGCTCTTAAGCAGTTAGGGCAACAACCTCACAAAGCAGGCTCGCCAGCTGGCTATCCAGACACCGAAGCAGATTGGCTCGGAGCAAAAGCGCTGATGACGCGGATTGATTGGGCGACCTTAGCCGCTGGGCGTTATCGACGAAATGCTGATGAACTAATGCAAACGGCTCTGGCGGACTCGGCATCAGAGCGAACTTACAACAAAGTCATAAGAGCCGAATCTCGTGCCCAAGCGACGACGCTATTGTTGTTGAGTCCAGAGTTTCAAAGGAGGTGATGATGGATAGGCGACGTTTTATAAAATTATCAGGGGCGAGCCTGATGCTCTGGCCTACAGCTCCAGTTTGGTCACAAATGCCATCGCCAAATCAGCCTAACACAGGTAAAAAGCTAATTTGGGTGTTGCTAAGAGGAGCGCTTGATTCGCTTCACACCATAGTCCCCTCAACTGATAGCAGTTATCGTCAACATCGTCCCAAAATTGCCAACGATTTACTCACGTCAGCATTGCCATTGTCTGCCGATTTTGCTCTTCATCCAGCCTTACAGAATCTATATAGCTGGTATCAAGCGAAGCAATTTTTACCGATTGTTGCCGTTGGTTCCGGCTATGACGCTCGTTCGCATTTTGATGGCCAAGATTTTCTTGAAGCTGGGTTAGGTCACATTGACCACGACAGTGGTTGGTTAGCCAGAGCAGTCAATAGTCACCAGAGTCAGGGGCTCGCAGTTAGCCAAACAACTCCGATTGCGTTTCGAAGTTCTGAACAAGCGACCACCTGGTATCCGAGTCGATTCAGGCAGACTAAACAAGATACCTATGCGGCGCTGCTTGACCTATACCAAGAGTCACCATCGTTGCTCGCACAACTTGAAGAAGGTTTAGCGACCCAACAGTTGCTGCGCGATAGCGGCACAGCGTCATCGGGTAAGGCCAACTTTAAAGAGTTGACCGAAGCATGTGGCACATTAATGAGTGCGGAAAATGGCCCCGATTGCGCGATGCTCGAGCTTGGTGGTTGGGATACCCACAACAACCAAGCTAATCGGCTGAATCGGCAACTAACGGAACTCGATCAGGGGTTGGCTGCACTAAAAGCTAGCCTTGGTAGTCAATGGCAGCAAACGGTGGTGATGGTATCGACAGAATTTGGTCGTACGGTGCGAGAAAACGGCACAGCAGGCACTGACCATGGTACTGGCAGCTGCATGTTGTTAGCCGGGGGAGCGATCAACGGAGGGCGAGTATTAGGAACATGGCCCGGCTTAAAGGCCGAGCAACTCTATCAAGGTCGCGATTTAAAGCCGACCTCAATGACCTTTCGCTGGTGGGCCACCTTGTTGGCTCAGCATTGGGGCTTGAGCGAGAAACAATTAGCAGCTGTGCTACCCGGCAGTCAAAAGTACGCTATTGAACTAGTGCGAGGGGGCTAAATGCTATGCTGCTGATTGTGGATTTTCCGTGGCCCCCATATATCGGGCGCGTTTCTTAGCTTTGAGTTTTTCAATATCAACTAGCACCAAGCCATCGACACAATCAGCAAAGTCAGGGTCGATGCCGAAATCCAAGAACTGGACACCGTCTTGTTCAGCAACTTCTGTATATTGTTTGTAAAGTGTTGGTACCGATACGCCCATGTTGGCCAGAAGGTGCTTCAGCTGAGTAAAGTCTTCTTTATAGTCGGTCCCAGAAAAGGTCGCTTTCAAAGTTTGCATGGTGTCATCGGCGATACCATAAGGCTGGCGAGAATGGGCAATAGGCTCTTTGCTGGAAAAGTACAGCTTGTAGAAAAACACGAGCAAGTCGCGCGCAGGTTTGGGAAAGCTATTGCTGATGCTAACGGGGCCGAATAGGTAGCGATAGCCTGGATACTTGACCAGAAAGGCGCCAATGCCATACCAAAGATAGTCTAATGAACGTTTACCCCAATAACGAGGTTGAACAAATGAACGTCCCAGCTCAACACCTTGGGGCAAGTACTTGTCCATTTGTTTATCAAAATCGAATAGGGAACTGGTGTAGAGCCCCGGTAAACCTTTCTCGTCAATGACCCGTTGGGTATCCGCCAAGCGGTAGGCGCCAACGATTTCGAGATCCTCGCGATCCCAAAGTACTAAGTGTAAGTAATGGGCATCGTAAGAATCCATGTCCCTGCGTTCGCCCGTGCCTTCGCCTACTGCGCGAAACGATACTTCTCGCAAGCGGCCAATTTCTCGCATAATGGGCGAGCTTTCGGTAAATCGGTAAAGATATATTTGTTTACCATCACCGGTTTCTCCCAAACGCTCACATTGTTCGATGGCTTGTTTTAACTCAGCTCGGCTTTCTGGATGAGCAATAGCTGAAAATGTCTTGAATAGACCCTTACGACCTTTGGCAATTCGATAGAGGTGGCGTTTGAACAACTTCACCCGTTCGCGATTTGGCATGTTCAGGCTCGAATAGCTTTCGTAAGGAATGGGCTCGCCAACCTTAACCGTCAGATTTTTATCGCGCTGACGAAACATTTCTTTGACCAGTAGTACCGTTGATAGCGGTTTGTAAATCATCGACGCACTGTAAAACAACGCTGAATTTCGGCCACTGACAAACATGGGCACAATTGGCGCTTGAGTTTGCGTTGCCATTTTCAAAAATCCTGAACGCCAGCGGGTGTCCTTCACGCCAGTGGGTTGTAAGCGAGATACTTCACCAGCAGGAAATATGATTAGAGCGCCGTCACCTTGCAGGTGATTTTCGATGTTTTTTAGGCATTCTTTTGCGGTGTTACCTGTCATATTATTCACCGGTAACAACATCGGAGTTAGTGGCTTGACGTTCATCAACAGTTCATTGACCACTGCTTTGACATCGCCGCGGATCTCAGCAACTAACTTGAGTAGCGCCAAGCCATCGAGCGAACCGATAGGGTGGTTGGCGATGATGACGACACGACCAGTGGCAGGAATGCGTGCTTTATCGCGGTCACTGATGCTGTAACTAAAACTGAAGTAGTCGAGCACCTTTTCAACGAAATCAAGACCATTTAAATGTGGATACTTTTCCGCAAAATCGTTGATGTCGCGCTCATGAAGCAATCGTCGCAGCAAACCTTTTAGCGGTTTAGCAAGCCATGGTTTTTGCTCTAATGCGGGGTAGTTATCGCGAATGACTTGATCAACAGTAAACATAAAAATCGAACCTCGGTATCAGCTAACCTCGCACACCATATGACGCTTGTGTGACGGAAATATCGCGGCAGGATTTCAGATTTATGAAGCTGTACGTTTGTCTTGATGCGATCACAGCCAAAGTTAGTTTGGAGAGGAGACAGTCAGAGCTGAGGCAAGTTATGGCAGCGCTGTGGACCGCAAAAAATAAATAGCTTGGCCATGCTTTCAGCCAACAGGCATCTACAATTTATCCTCCAGAACATGCTTTGAAAGCATCCTTTGCATTATGTGTTTTTGTGATCCAAAGCACTGAGGATAAGCAAACGGAACTTTTAGACCTGATCTGGGTCTATAAACGCAGTAACCAATGTTTTAACTAGCAGCGTTTTTTATAAGTATTGGCAGTGTTAATGAGCTGTTAACTGTTGTTGCTGTTGACTGTGGTCTGAGGTGAGTTTTGTTTTGGAGTTGTTGATATGTTCCGAGATTCAAACCTCAAGGATGAAGTATTAATTAATGTTTTGAGACTACCTATGGTAGTTGCGTTTCTGGCGTCATTTGTCTTTATTAGTGATTTCAGAGGTTATGGTGAGTTGTTTGGCCAAAACGCCCTGACAGCGGTTGTTGCGTTGGCGATGATCCTATTAACGTGGCTGACTTTTCCTCGTTGCGTAGCGTTACAAAGAAAGCTGGCCAGAAAGAGTAGGCCGCGCAGAACGATGCGAATCGTTCACTCGATACGCCGCGGAATCGCTAAACGAGAAGCGAAGTTTGGTTAGCGCACACTAGAGGCTAATTAGCCTCTAGCCCACACCACCTCATTGCCAGCTTCTGGCTTGGCAGGAATGCAGCTGGCCAACAATAAAGATGCCACTGCAAAGCCTGCTCCGATCAAAAATACTGCCGCTTGTGAATAAATCCATACCACGCCTAAAAGAGCAGGGATGACAACTGCTGCTATGTGGTTAATGGTGAAGCTGACGCTTGCCGATGAGGCAATATCACGCGGATCAGCGATCTTTTGGAAGTAAGTGTTTATCGCAATGGCAAAGGCAAAAAATAGATGATCAATGATGTACAGCGCTGCAGCCATATTGGCATTGTCAACCACAGCATAGCCGCCAAACACCAAGATTAAGCCCACATATTCAATTACCAATGCTCGGCGTTCGCCAACCCGGCCGATAAATGCGCCGATTTTTTTGGCAAATAGAAAATTAAAAACATAGTTGGCAATAAACAGCGTACTGATTTGGCTGACGCTATAGCCAAACTTTTCGACCATCATGAAGCCAGCGAATACAACAAAGATTTGGCGCCGAGCACCGCTGAGAAATACCAATGCGTAGTAGAGCCAATAGCGTTGACGGAAGATCAGTTTTTTGTGCTGGCTGGCATGTTGGGCAAAGTTTTTGAAGTACACCACAACCGCTATAGTCGCGATGATACCTAAGCCGCCGACCAAGGCATAAACCCAGACATAATCGACTCCCAACTGGCCCATGATTAGCCAAATCAAACCGTAAGCCGATAACGATGCAATTGCCTTGATTGATAAAGCTTGCCCCATGAACTCTGCAGTGTCTTTTTTATCAAGCCATTGCAGCGTCAGTGATTTGTTGATGGTTTCAAAGTAATGAAAGCCAATCGACATAATGACCGTGGTGATATACAAGCCCATTGCACTTGGAAAGAACCCGGTCAGCAAGATGCCAATGAACATGATGGCAAGTGACAATAAAGCAAAAGATTGTTCGCGGATTAACAACAAGATGAAGATCGCGGTAAAAGCGAGAAACCCTGGAATTTCCCTAACACTCTGCAAGATGCCGATCTCAACACCAGTGAACTGGGCACGTTCGACGACAAAGTTATTTAACAGCACCATCCAAGTGGCAAAGCCAAATGACATCAAAAACATCATGCACAACAATAAGTGCTGTGGCGTACGAGCGATTCGAAACATGTTAGTAGGGGCAAAGATTAGCTGAAGGGCAATAGTAGCATGGTGATTAGGTCGATTGTTTTATTTGCTAATGAAGCCACCCCAAGGTGGCTTCATTAGCCTAAAAGGCGGATCGCTTAGTTAGAATCCCTTTTTGATTTGCCTTGAGACCGCACCGACGGTTTTTACCATCTTGCCAAATGCTTTGTCTTTAGCACGAAGTTGAGCCAATGTGGCACTGTTTCTGGCTTGCTCAGTAAGTAACTTGATAAAGTTATCAAACCGCCGCTGTTCAAGCGCACCGGAATCGATTGCTTGTTGGATGGCACAGCCCGGCTCGCCGTTGTGTCGACAATCGCTAAATCGGCATTGCTGCGCCAATGCATCGACGTCAGCAAAAGCCTGCATTACACCTTGCTCGCAGTCTGTTAACTGCAACTCTCGCATGCCAGGAGTATCCACCAACACTGCGCCTGATGGCAGCAAGTGCATGGTTCTGGCAGTGGTTGTGTGGCGGCCTTTGCTATCGTCTTGGCGAATGGCCCCAGTTAGTTGTGCCGACTGACCCATAAGGGTGTTCGCTAGCGTCGACTTTCCTACCCCTGACGAACCTAATAGTGCAAGTGTTTGTCCCGGTCGATTCCAGTAATTCAAGCATTCGCAGCTAATAGAATCGAGGGCGTTAATGCTCTCGACAGCAAGCATAGAGTCCAGTTGTTGAACCTGATAACGCTTTTGTTCTGAGTTATCAGACAAGTCCTGTTTGGTGAGTACCACTACCGGCTCTACTTGCGCCTCATGAGCCAGCGCTAAGTACCGTTCGATACGGCTGAGGTTAAAATCATGGTTAACCGAGCTCATGATAAAAACAGTATCGATGTTGGCGGCAATCAATTGTGTTTTTATCTTGGGGCCGGCGGCTTTGCGGCGAAACAGTGATTTTCGCTCGAGACGACGAACAAAACCAAGCTGACGATCGAGTAACACCCAGTCACCGACAGTAAGCTCTGGTAGCTGATTGCTGATTGGTAGGTGATGAATGGGCTTCACTGCCGGAAAGGACTCGGATAACAACAGATATTCACTGCGGTGATGAGCGACGATACGAGCAAAAATGGTGTCTTGATATTCTTCCAGCGCCAATTGTTGCTGAAAAAATGGTTGCCAACCTAATTGGTTGCGCAAAATTGATGAATTCATTGTGTTGCCTGTGTAAACAGATCGACTCTGTGTCTTCACAGAGAAAGATAAGGGCACAATTAGTTAGCCCCGGTTTAGACAGCACCGGGCAAAAGCAGGCAAACAGAGAGGTGTTGGTGGTTCTCTAAATTGCAGCCTTGGCCGGGTGGGTATTCAACACAATCATCAAATTCTCCTATAGGTAGTTGTTGAGCACAGGCGAATTATAGCTAATACAAGGCCGTAGAATTTGATCTCGCACTTGAATTTGATGGTGGCGGTAAATCTGGCCGTATTGGCCGACGCCCCAGGCGCAGATCTTACTGGCTGATAACAGTCCTCAAAGTTGAAGGGGGCTAAAGCTTGCGATTCACTCAGTTAACCGTTTTTTTACATCTAGAGTAAAGAACTGTAAAAGCGATTTATAGCGGCGATAGGCCGTTCTACCATGCAATTAGGTTGCATGGTGATTGATGGTTATGAGTAAAAATATTTGGATCGGCGCTGTCGTAGTCAGTGTCTTGATGATTATCTCTATTGCCTTGGTTGGCACAAGAGGTTCCGCTACTGGTTCTGCTACTAATGCTGCCTACAAGGCAGAACAGATTGGCCATGGCAACATCGAGAACAGGGTCAGTGCCACTGGTACACTGGCAGCCGTTGATGATGTTGTTGTCGGCGCTCAGTTGTCAGGTCAAGTAACCGAGGTTCATGTCGACTTTAATGATTCGGTCAAAGCGGGACAGCTTTTAGCTCTCATCGATCCTCGCACTTTCGCCGCTCAAGTGGCGCAAGCTCAAGCTCAGCTAGACAAGACAGTTGCCGATATTGAGCTGCAACAAATTGTCATAAAGCAAGCCAAGGTTAACTTCGAGCAAAGTAAGCGAAACCTCGCGCGAGTCGAAGGGTTAGTGGCAGCAAACCATATCTCTGAGGACGAGCTCGATAGTTACCAAACCGAAGTTGATGTTAGTGATTTGGCGTGGCAGCAAGCAAATGCGCAACTGAGTATTCTGCGCGCCACCAAAGCGAGCAATCAAGCCAGTCTCGAGCAAGCAAAGATCCAGCTCGAACGGACCGAGATCCGTTCTCCCATCGATGGCTTTGTCATTGATCGAACGATTGAAGCAGGCCAAACGGTGGCCTCAAGTTACAACACTCCTGAGCTGTTTACCCTTGCTAAAGATCTATCTGAAATGGAGATTGAAGCCTACATTGATGAATCGGATATTGGCCAAGTCGCGCTTAATCAACGGGTGACATTCACCGTCGATGCCTTTCCTGAACGTAGTTTTCGCGGTGAGGTTCGGCAAATCCGCAAAGCGCCGCAATCGGATTCTGGTGTTGTCAGCTATACCGTGGTGATTAATGCCGTCAATCGAACTGGCTTATTGCTACCGGGAATGACCGCTAATTTGGAAATTGCAATTGATAGCTTGCGTGACGTCCAGCGAGTACCTAACGCGGCACTGCGAGCTGCAGATCGTTTTGGCCAACAGAGTCAGTCCAAATCTCGGGGACCGATGGGGCAACTTCAGCAACTTGGGCTTTCTCAGCAGCAACGCCAAGCGCTACGAGAAAAACTGCCTAAACCCGGTTCGTCCTTTGGCCGCAGTGCTGCTGAGCAACAACGCCAACGGATGGAGCAGGTACTAGCGGAAATCCTGACACCAGAGCAGCTGGAAATGAGAGCACAACTCCGTTCAGGTAAATTACGCTTGGGTCATTTGTTGTTGGTCAGGGGAGGCGAGCTAGAAAAAGTTCAGGTGCAACTCGGAATCAGCGATGAATCGCACACCGCTGTGTTAAAGCCTGATTTGACCGGTGAGCAAGTGGTTACCCAAATAAGGGCCGCCAACCAATGAATCGACCGCTAACGACTCAGCAACCAATCACTGCAACTATCGAGTGTCAGCAACTGAGCCATAGTTTTCCCATGGCCGGTGAGCGATTCCGGGTGTTAAAAGGTATTGATTTAACAGTTATGCCCGGGGAAATGGTTGCCATTATTGGTCCATCGGGTTCTGGCAAGTCCACCTTAATGAACTTGATTGGCTGTTTGATGACCCCGGAGCAGGGGCAGCTAAAAATACTTGGACAATCGACCATAGGAATGTCTAAAGCTGAGTTGGCCGATATACGCCGTGATCATATTGGTTTCGTTTTTCAGCAATTCAATTTGTTGGCTCGTACATCGGCACTGGACAACGTAAAAATGCCGTTGATGTATCATGATTCTGCGGTTGCTGATGCTGACGAACGCGCTACCAAATGCCTGCAGTCAGTTGGTCTTGGTGATCGTTTGGATAATCACCCAAGCCAGTTATCGGGTGGCCAGCAACAGCGCGTCGCAATTGCTCGGGCGCTAATCAATCGCCCCGATATTCTATTGGCCGATGAACCAACTGGCGCTTTGGATACCCACACTAGCGCGGAAATCATGGCGCTGTTTCGTCAACTGAATCAAGCTGGCCACACGGTGGTGTTGGTGACCCACGAAATGGAAGTAGCGGAGCAGGCTGACAGAATTGTCATGGTCCGTGATGGCTGTCTGCTGCAAGATACGCCGACAATGCGTCAAACTCATGTGCCGCGAGCGGAGGGAAGCTAATGAATCAGTTGGCGACTGCGCTCATTTCGCTGCGACGAAATCTAATGCGTTCGATCCTAACCACCTTAGGCATCATCATCGGCATCAGTGCGGTGATCATTATGTTTGCTTTGGGGGAAGGTGCCCAACGGCAAGTGGAAGAGCAGATCAAAAGCTTGGGCACCAATATTCTCATGGTCCGCGCTGAAGCAATACGAAGCGTAGGTGCAACTGGCGCGGCGGGTAATGTGAACCGTTTATACATATCTGATGCCGATGCGATAAAAAATGAACTGCCAGAAGTTGTTGCCGTTGGCGCATATAACCGCGGCCAAGCTCAGATTGTCTATGGCAACCAAAACTGGAATACCGGTATTCAAGGCGCCAATGTTGATTTGCTGACTGCTAGCAACTGGCAAATTGCCGATGGGCGAGCTTATACCGAGAGTGAAGTGCGTAGTGGCGCCAAAGTGGTTTTAATCGGTCACTCTGTCGCGACTCAGTTATTTGGTGATCCAACATTTGCTGTCGGTGAAACCGTGCGGGTTAATAAAATTCCTTTAAGGATTATTGGCTTGCTGGCAGCAAAGGGCCAAGACATGCGTGGTTTTGATCAGGACGATATTGTCATTATGCCGCTGACCACTGCCAATCGTCGCGTGGTCGGAAAATCAGGAAAAGACATCAATCGGGTAAGCCGTTTAGTGGTTGCCGTTGACCAAGAAGACAATATGGCATTTGTCACTGAGGAAATTGAGCGTCTGCTGAATCAACGCCATCGCATCGCCGCCGGCCAAACCGCGTTCTCGATCATGAATTTATCCGCCATGTTATCCACTAGGGCGGAAGCAAACCGCGTGTTCTCTTCGCTGTTGGCTGGTGTTGCCGGAGTGTCGCTATTGGTTGGTGGTATTGGCGTGATGAATATTATGCTGGTGAGTGTGACAGAGCGAACACGAGAAATTGGCTTGCGAATGGCCGTAGGTGCTAAGCCGCGAGCGATACTGAGTCAATTTCTAATTGAGAGTGTGGTGTTGTGCGTGATCGGCGCGTTGCTTGGGGTGACCATCTCGTTGTTGGCGGTGATGTTGATGCAGTACGGCATGGGCTGGAGCATGGCGCTGTCACCGGTAATTATGCTGATTAGCGTGGTGGGCACGGCGCTCATCGGCGTTGGCTTTGGCTTTTATCCGGCGTATAAAGCGGCCAATCTCGATCCAATCGAAGCGCTGCGATTTGAGTAGGGACGCTAACCGCTTGAGTGTTGGCTTCTCAGATCTTGGCGTTGAAGAGCAAGTTATCGTTTCCTCACTCAGACACGGCGTGAATATGTCCTTATAGCCTCTACCGCAGCATCCCTGCTGCGGAAGGTCTTCGTCAGCAAACAATAACCTGCTCAGGCGTTACGGGAGTTACGGACATTTCTCCTAGCCAGAAGAGCACAGCTCCAATTCCCAACTAGTCCTTAACCGTAGGTGAGTTGCCCTGCTGCGGCGAACGATAGTGAGGTAGCCAACTGCGACTGAGGTGCTTCAGCCGACATGGATGTCGGGTGTAGAGCGCTCCAGGGATGGACTTGAGCGTCACCGAAGGGGCGGTTGGCTGCCGATTGAGGCAAAAGAGGCAACCATCGCAGCTTGCGAGTTGCCAAGCAGCAGCTACGCTGCTCGGCCCGTGACAACGGTCAGTTCTGGGCGCAACTGGTCGATTTGCTTCTGAGTGTTACTCCAATGAAGCAATTCGATTTCGCCCGAAACATGTTCTACTGCAGCGGTGCAGCTTTCAACCCAGTCGCCGTCGTTGAGGTATAAGGTGCCATCCTCATAACGCATATTGGCAGAGTGAATATGGCCACAAACAACGCCATCAACACCGCGACGTTTGGCTTCGCGAATAGCTGCATCCTCGAATCGCTTGATAGCCGCTTCGGCTTTCTTCACTTTCTTCTTCAGATAGGCTGCCGCTGACCAGTATGAGAAGCCAAACCAAGCGCGCCCTCGATTGACCCAGCGATTGATAAACAACAGCAAATCATAGCCCTTGTCGCCAACCCAATGATGTAGCCGACCACACTTGACTGCACCATCAAATTCATCGCCATGGAGCATTAGTAATTTGCCGTAGGCAAGCGATTCGTAAGTATACTCTCGATGACACTCTACGCCTTGAAAGACACTGCCATGGTAGCTTCGCATTGATTCATCATGATTGCCCGGAACGTAGATGACGTTGCAGCCTTGACGAGATTTTTCCAGCAAGGCATCCAGCACTTGTTGATGCGATGACGGCCAGAAAAGCTGTCGTTTCATTGCCCACAGGTCAACAACATCGCCCACCAAGAATAAGTTGTCGCATGTTGTTTTCGCTAGAAAGTCGAGTAGGAATTCAGCTTTGCAATCGCGGTAGCCGAGGTGAATGTCAGAAAGCCAGATTGCGCGGTAGTGTTGTGTCGTCCCTTGCATGGGCAAACCCTCTGTATGGTTTGGCGCCAACTTAGGGTTAGCAGTTTACGTTCAGGTGACATCCAGTTGATTGTTTTATGACACTCTTGTTAGCGCAACATGACAGCGACTAATACAACAAAAAAGCGAGTTGGCTGATAGCAACCAACTCGCTGATCCAAGGTTGACCGAACTGGGCCGATGTTATTTCGTTAACACTACTTCTCCTTTGATGGTGGAGATTTTAACCGCACCGCTAGCATCGCCCAGGGAGAAACTCAAAGACTGAAACCCTGTGTATTGTTGCTCTTTGATTTTGTCGTCAGATAAGTTGTTGACGATGTCGCCTTGATGACCGTCGATGGTAAATTTGGCTTGTGGCTGTTCAAGGAAGCGAAACTTAATGTCACCGCCGACCGAAGAAGCCTTAATTCGCCCTGAGTCGGCAAGCTTAATGGTCGCATCAATGTCACCATTAACAGAACTCAGCTCTAGCTCATTGACCGTATTGCCGGAAAGCTGAATGTCACCGTTGACTGTTGTGGCGCGAAATGAGCCGACATCGCCTTCAATATCGATATCACCGTTGACGGTCTCTAAACCAATACTGTCGCCGCGCAAATTTGCAACCGTGACGTCGCCGTTGACTGTGTTGAGCTTCAGGTTGCCGGTGATGTCTTTGCTATCCACGTCACCATTAATAACTTCGACACGAACCTTGCCCGTGACTCGTGACAAATCGATATCACCGTTAATCGTTTCCGAATTCAAATCACCTTCGAGCAAATCCAAAGTCAGGTCACCATTGGTCGATTCATAACTGACGCTAGTTTTTTGTGGCAGGTGAATAGTCAAACGGTCGCCTTTGCTGTTGTTCCAGTTACCGTCTTTTTCCTTGACTGTGATTTCAATAGTGCTGCCTCGGCGTTCGAAGATGAATTCTTCGGCATTGTCAGATAGTTCTCCGGTGACTTTGACCTCATCGTTGTCCCAGCCTTTGATGGTGACTTTGCCATTGACGTGGGTGACATCGACTCGCTCGCCGGGATTCGCTGCCAATGTTTGGTTAATGCTTTCTCCGGCGTTTGCCAGTGAACCAGCCCACAAACCTAGGCTGACAATGGCCGCTGATACAATGCTTCTGTTCATAATGTGCTCCTGCTTAAACACCGCGCTAGCTAAGGGCTAGGCCGTAATCATTCGTTGTTTGATTAAATTTGGATGAGCTTCGGGGCGTGGACCCGCTCGATCAGTTGTATTTGTTGTTGATAGACGCCTTGCAGCATTTTCAACAGTGTTGGGTTTGTTGGGTCATGCTCGAGAGCATCCTTGATGGCTTGGGCTGCATCTTCGAGCTCATCGAGCTGTTGCTGCCAGTTATCGGTGAATGCCGGTTTACCCTTGAGTGCGACCAGTAAGCTGTCTTTTTGCAGCTGATGGTTGTCACTCATCGCCGAGATCAGTTGCTGACTCTGCGCTAGCGCCAGTTCTTGGGCACGCTGATCGATGTAGTGATTACCACCAAACCAACTCAATACCGCTAATAGGCATACTGATGCTGCTGTGGCTAACCAGCGAGGTTGATGATTTGGTGATATGCGCTCTGCTTGATTATCGTTTAACGCATGCTCAATGCCGCGCCACAAATCGCGCGATGGTTGTGTATCTTTTGGCAAGGCGTCGACTTGTCGTTGCAGTTGCTGTTCAAATTCATGCTGATTCATGACTCATCCACTCCCTCAATAACTGTTTCGCTCGGTGGTACTGAGCTTTGCTGGACCCAACCGCCATATGTGTCATTTGAGCCACTTCTTCGTGGCGATAGCCTTCGACGGCATGTAGTACGAATACCAGTCGGGCACGCTCTGGTAATCGCTGAATGTATTGCTCCAACGGGTTATCTTCCGATTGCGCTGGCGCTACTAAGTCCGCTTCATTGGCTGACTCAAGACCAAAGGTCCGTTGCAGCCAGTTTTTTTGCTTGCGCATATGTGACACCGTGACATTGGCGGTGACCCGATGAAGCCAAGTCGAGAATTTGGCTTCACCCGAGAAGCTGGTCAATGATTGCCAAACCTGAATGAATGTTTCCTGGGTTGCATCTTCGGCATGGCTTTGATCACCACTTAAGCGCAGCGCAAGCGCATACACCTGGCCAACATACTGGCCATAAAGCTGCTGATAAGCTGCTTTGTTGCCATTCTTGGCTGCGGCAATGAGTGCTCTTTCCAGATCGTCATCGCTGCTTGAGGTGACCGGCTGCCTCGATGACAACGCGGTGACTGTTCCTTGGTTCATTCAGCAAGCGTCCTTTCGGATATTGGTTGGTAGTTATTGCATTAGTCGCAATAAATTAAAGAAAGGTTTAAACGGTTCAAAATTTTTTCTAATCGTTAGATATTGGTATCAAGGTCATCAACTTAACAAAACCTGCATCGGCAAGTTAAACCGCCTCTAAAGCGAAGTTGGCTGTCTTGATGATCAATTTATTTGTCACGAAATCTTGAATTTTCTTCGGAATAAAGTGTACTTAGAGAATAATGTAAAACGATTGCTATTCGTAATGTTTTCAAACAGCGCAGTTTAGACAACATCACGGTGTCAGTTCCGAGTCCGACAAAGAAAGGTAGTAAAGATTGATATGGATTTAGCGCAAATGAAACAAAACGCAGGGCGGGCTATCCCGCTGCTGAAAGCGTTATCCAATGAAAATCGCTTGTTTATTCTGTGCCACTTACATGGCGGAGAGCTTAGTGTTACCGCTTTGACTGAACGAGTGGGGCTCAGCCAATCCGCGTTGTCGCAGCATTTGGCGTTGTTGCGTAAAGAAGGCTATGTGGCAACTCGAAAGGAAGCACAAACGGTGTATTACTCGTTGGCGAGTAAAGAAGTTGAAGCGATGATGGCGACTTTGCATCAATTGTATTGTCAGTCATAATGGCCTAAGTAACCTCAGGAGAAGACAGGATGTTTATGACGAGCAAAGAAAAAAGGCACTGCCAGCCATGTAACCAAGAGACTAGCCATGTTGTGGTGTTGGTTCGCAAGGAAAGTGCTTTTGCTGGCGATGAGAAGCAGTCCACCAAGGAGTTTATCGCCGGGTTAATCAAAGGATGGGCTGTTGGACCATTTTTGGCTGAGATGGATGATTTTGAGCGCCACTTAATTTGTGAGTGCTGTGGACAAAAGACGGTTGAGGATTAATCCCTCCACTTGAGTCAGATAGGTTGAGCCTAGCGGAAGGTCGTTGAGCAGCAAATTTAAGATATAAAAAAACCGGCCTAGGCCGGTTTTTTTATATCTTAAGCAAAAACTTAAAGCGCTTTAATCTGAGCATTCAGACGCGACTTATGGCGCGCGGCTTTGTTTTTGTGGATCAGGCCTTTAGTGGCGAAACGATCCAAGATAGTAACTGCGTTGTTGTACTCAGCAGCTGCTGCTTCTTTATTACCTGCGTCAATCGCTGCGTATACCTTCTTCAGGTAAGTACGCATCATGGAGCGACGGCTGGCGTTATGCTTGCGACGCTTCTCTGATTGGATCGCACGCTTTTTCGCTGACTTGATGTTAGCCAAGGTCGGACTCCCAATTCGTCTGTTAAATGGATTTCTTAAGGGCGGCGCATTCTGCACCGATCTTAATCCAAAGTCAATGAGTTTCGTGGTCTTCCATTGCCTTTTCCGCTCACCATTGGCGAAAACGGGTCGGGCTAGTAAGATGGTCGCGGATTCTAGCAGCACGTTTCGCGGAATGCCAGCCACTTTAGGCACATTTACCTGAGTATTTATCATCGATATCTCGCCAATTCTCTATGGATGGCACACAAAGGATTAAAGCTTGAGCAAGCAATTGGTTAAGTCGGGCGCAATTGTCAGCGCCATGACATTGATTTCCCGCGTATTAGGCTTGGTGCGCGATGTAGTTATTGCCAACCTGATGGGAGCGGGGGCTGCTGCCGACGTTTTCTTCTTCGCCAATAAAATTCCCAATTTTCTTCGGCGACTTTTTGCCGAAGGTGCTTTTGCTCAAGCCTTTGTACCTGTATTAGCAGAAACAAAAGAGCAGGGAAGTTTAGATGATGTGAAGCAACTGATTGCTCGTGTATCCGGTACTTTGGGCACCTTGGTGATGATTGCCACTATTATTGGTGTCGTTGGTTCACCAGTGCTAGCGGCCATTTTTGGTACCGGTTGGTTTCTTGAGTGGTTGAATGACGGTCCTGAGGCGGATAAGTATGTTACTGCCGCTTTTATGCTAAAAATTACCTTTCCATACTTGTTCTTTATTGCCCTGACCGCGCTGTCTGGCTCGATTCTTAATACCTATGGTCGCTTTGCCGTCGCTGCATTTACGCCAGTGTTCTTAAATGTCGCCATTATTAGTTGTGCACTGTGGCTCAGTCCTCAACTAGACGAGCCCGCTATTGGTTTGGCATGGGGGGTATTTATTGGTGGTGTGATTCAGTTTTTGTTTCAACTGCCATTTTTAAAGCGAGCGGGCTTCTTAATCAAACCTAAGTGGGGCTGGCATCATCCAGGAGTGGTGAAAATTCGCACCTTGATGATCCCAGCGTTGTTTGGCGTATCCGTCAGCCAGCTCAATTTGTTGTTTGATACATTTATTGCCAGCTTTTTGAAGACGGGGTCAATTAGTTGGTTGTATTACTCGGATCGTTTGTTGGAATTTCCTCTGGGGTTGTTTGGTATTGCCATTGCGACGGTGATCTTGCCAAGCCTCAGCGGCAAAGCGGCGACCAAAGATTCTGAGTCTTTTGGTCACACCATGGACTGGGGGGTGCGCGCCGTCAGTCTGCTCGGTATTCCTGCTGCGCTGGGCTTAATGGTGTTAGCTCAGCCGATCCTGATGTTGTTGTTTATGCGCGGAGCTTTTGGTGCTGATGATGTTCATGCTGCTAGTTTGAGTCTGTTGGCCTATGCGTCAGGCTTACTCTTCTTTATGTACATCAAGGTGTTGGCACCGGGGTACTTTGCGCGGCAAGATACTAAAACGCCGGTTAAATTCGGCATTTATGCCATGGCCGCCAATATGGTGTTTAACCTGATCTTGGCCAGTTGGATCGGTTACATTGGTTTAGCTGCTGCGACGTCGCTATCGGCGGTGCTCAATGCTGGTTTACTCTACTGGGGCTTGCATCGTTTGGCAGTGTTTCAGCTGAGCTCAGAAACGCTTGGTTTGCTGATGAAAATGTTGCTTAGCGCAGCGATTATGGCTGGCGCTATTGCTTGGCTGAGTCCCGAATTTGAACGCTGGTTGCAATTTGGTTTTGTGGTTAGTGCCGCTTGGGTCGCAGGACTAATAGTGCTGGCTGGCGTCTGCTACCTGTGTTTGTTGTTGTTATTTGGTGTTCGACCTCGCCACTTGCTGCGTTAATTAACAGGTTCTAATGGCCAATGATCACTTGGCGCATTAGCTAAGCTTGTTTGCCATGAACTTGTTGCCAGTAGGCTCTGGCTAACGTAAAGCGGTAGGTGGCTAACAGCCAACCTTTTTGGTTGTTTTTAAACTTCATCGAGAACTCCTTCGTTCAGCCGCTCAGGGCAGCGCGTATTGACGCTGTCTTGATGCGACGACAAAAGGTTAGGACAGTTTTTATTAAAGGCAGGCGGCGAGCTTTTTTAGCTGCTGCGGTGAATGATGTGATGGCACTAAATCGCGGCGTTAGCCTATGCTATTCGGCTCTGTTATACTCCGCGCTTTTAATAGCCAGACGGCCCAAATGGAACTAATTCGCGGTATTCACAATTTGCGACTGCGGCACCGCCAATGTGTGCTGACGATCGGCAACTTTGATGGTGTTCACCAAGGGCATCAAGCCGTGTTGCGTCAGTTAGTTGCAAAAGCCAAAGCGTTTGGTGTTCCCTCTATGGTCATGGTGTTTGAGCCACAGCCACAAGAAGTGTTTGCCGGTGACAAAGCGCCGGCTCGATTGAGCCTATTGCGCGACAAGGTTCGGCTATTGGCTGAAATCGGTATTGATCGGCTGTTGTGTGTGCAATTCAATCCGCGATTTGCAGCAATGTCGGCCACTCAATTCATTGACAATCTATTGGTCGAAAAATTAGCCATCCGTTTCTTAGTGGTTGGCGATGACTTTTGTTTCGGAAAAGGTCGCCAAGGCCATTACTCCGACTTAGTTACTGCTGGCAAACAACATGGCTTTGAGGTAAACAATACCCAAAGTTTTGTGCTCAACGAGCAGCGTGTAAGCAGTACTCAAATCCGAGCCGCACTAGCAAATGACCATTTGGATGATGCCGAGGCACTGTTGGGGCATCGCTACGCACTAACCGGTCGCGTTGTCCATGGTGATGCGTTGGGCCGTACCATCGGCTTTCCGACTGCAAATGTATTGATGAAACGGCAAGTGATCCCTGTTCAAGGCGTTTATGCCGTTGAAGCTGAACTGGCCAATGGTCGACTCGTTAGTGGTATGGCGAACATTGGTCGGCGTCCGACGGTGAAGGGAACTCGACCTCAATTGGAAGTACATTTATTTGATTTTAATGGTGACCTTTACGGTCAACGCATTAAAGTCGATCTGGTAGCAAAACTTCGCGAAGAGCAGTCATTCGCCTCGGTTGATGCACTTAAAGACCAGTTAGCACAAGATAAAGTAGTGGCACGGCGCCGACTTGAACAAGAGTCGCCGCGTGTACAGCAATTAAATTAATACGACATGATCATCAGGATCTGCCATTCATGAGCCAATATAAAGACACCCTTAACCTGCCCGAAACTGAATTTCCGATGCGCGGCAATCTGGCCCAGCGCGAACCAGCCATGCTCAAAGACTGGTTAGCTGACGACTTGTATGGCGAAATTCGCCAAGCCCGTCAAGGCCGCCCATCGTTCATTCTTCATGATGGTCCTCCATATGCCAATGGCAACATTCACTTGGGCCATGCGGTTAACAAAATCCTTAAAGATGTGATTATCAAGTCGAAGACGTTGAGTGGTTTCGATGCCCCTTATGTCCCAGGCTGGGATTGCCATGGTTTGCCGATTGAATTGCAAGTTGAGAAGAAATTCGGCAAGCCGGGTAAAAAGTTGACGGCGGCTGAATTCCGAGTGAAGTGTCGAGAGTATGCGGCTAAGCAAGTGGATGGTCAGCGCGAAGACTTTAAACGCTTAGGCGTTTTTGGTGAGTGGGATAAGCCATACCTGACCATGAATTATGATTTTGAGGCGAATCAGATCCGCGCCCTCGGTAAAATTGTTGAAAATGGTCACCTGCACAAAGGGTTCAAACCAGTGCATTGGTGTACCGACTGTGGCTCAGCGTTAGCTGAGGCAGAAGTGGAATACCAAGACAAAACATCACCGGCGATTGACGTTGCTTTTGAAGTGGTTGATGCAGAAGCATTACTGGCTAAATGTGAGCACCCAGCAGAGCATGTTGGTGAGGGCCCAGTGTCTGTGGTTATCTGGACCACTACGCCATGGACCTTGCCTGCTAACCGCGCAGTAGCGGTTCACCCAGAGCTAGACTACGTCATTGTTCAATGTGCCACCGAGCAGGGCCCTCGTCGTTTGTTATTGGCCAAGGATCTGATGCTTGATGCGGTGGATCGTTATGGCGTGACGGATTATCACGTCATCGCCACTTGCCGCGGTGTTGATATCGAGCATACTGCGCTCAAGCACCCGCTATACGATATGCAAGTGCCAGTGATTCTGGGCATGCACGTTACCACTGACTCGGGTACTGGTTGTGTTCACACTGCCCCGGGCCATGGTCAAGACGACTTCATTGTTGGTCAACAATATGGCCTTGAAGTGGCCAACCCAGTGATGGATCACGGTGTTTTCAAAGAAGACACGCCGCTGGTTGGTGGCCAACATGTGAAAAATGCCAACGGCATCATCATCGAAGCGATGAAGGAAAATCACACCCTGTTGTGTCACGTCAACTATCAGCACAGCTATCCGCATTGCTGGCGCCACAAGACGCCGATTATTTTCCGCGCCACTCCGCAATGGTTTGTCAGCATGGAACAGGCTGGCTTGCGAGATGCTGCATTAGAAGAAATTAAGAAAACCGAGTGGTTGCCAGAATGGGGCGAAACTCGAATTCAAAGCATGATCGATGGCCGTCCAGATTGGTGTATTTCGCGTCAGCGTACCTGGGGCGTGCCGATTGCTCTGATCGTCGATAAAGAAACCGGCGAGCCGCATCCCAAAGCGCTTGAGTTACTTGAGGAAGTCGCTAAGCGCGTTGAAAAAGAAGGCATTCAAGCTTGGTTTGATTTAGAGCTCAAAGAGCTGTTGTCTGAAGATGAATGTAAGCAGTACACCAAGGTACAAGACACCTTGGATGTTTGGTTTGACTCTGGTGTAACTCACTCGTGTGTGGTTGATGCCCGTGAAGAAACGTTCGGCGCCAATCCGATTGATTTGTATTTGGAAGGCTCGGACCAGCACCGTGGTTGGTTCCAGTCATCATTGCTGACATCCATTGCCATCAAAGGCCATGCCCCATACAAAGCTGCACTGACGCACGGCTTCACTGTGGATAAAGATGGTCGCAAAATGTCCAAGTCGCTGGGCAACGTGATTGCACCGCAGCAAGTCATTGGCAAATTAGGCGCCGATATCTTGCGCCTTTGGGTTGCCTCAACCGACTATACCCAAGAAATGACGGTTTCGGATGAAATCTTCAAACGCAGCGCTGATGCGTATCGCCGTATTCGTAATACTGCCCGTTTCTTGCTGGCTAACCTCAATGGCTTCAACCCTGAAACTGATGCAGTGCCATTTAATGAAATGGTGGCATTAGATCAGTGGGCCGTTGCCCGTGCCCTGCAAACCCAGAACACAATCGTTGAAGCTTACGACCAATACAACCTGCATCAGGTAAACCAAGCGTTGATGTTGTTCTGCTCCATTGATATGGGTAGCTTCTACCTCGACATCATCAAAGACCGTCAGTACACCGCGAAAGATACAGGTCTTGCTCGTCGTTCTTGTCAGACTGCCTTGTACCATATCGCAGAGGCGTTGGTGCGTTGGATGGCGCCAGTGATGAGTTTTACCGCACAAGAGATTTGGCAGGCATTACCGGGTGAACGTAGCAAGTACGTGTTTACCGGTGAGTGGTACCAGGGCTTGACTGAATTGCCTGCGGACGCGCCGTTGTCAACGGATGACTGGCAGCAAGTGTTAGCAGTACGTACCGAAGTGAATAAGCTATTGGAAGCCGCCCGTCGCGACAAGCAAATCGGTGGTACTTTGGAGGCCAAGGTTGCGCTTTACGCAGATGGCAAGATTGCAGCGGTGCTAGCTAAATTGGCTGACGAGCTGCGGTTTGTGATGCTGACATCGGAAGCCAGTTTGTTACCGTTGGCTGACGCGACAGATGCTGTTGCTACTGACATTGATGAACTGAAGGTGTTGGTTGGTAAAGCCGCTGGCCAGAAGTGTGAGCGCTGTTGGCATCACCGCGAAGATGTTGGTAGCCACGCCGGTCATGAGACTCTTTGCGGCCGCTGCGTGACCAACGTCGATGGCGTAGGTGAGGTTCGCTCTTATGCTTAAGGTGTTCAACAGCAATGAAACCTCTGGCTTGAAGTGGATTTGGGTTGCGGTACTGACCTTTGTCCTCGATCAAGCAACCAAGCTTTGGGTGATTGGCGCTTTTGAGTTGTATGAACGGGTCGCGGTGACATCGTTCTTCAACCTGACTTACGTACGAAATTATGGTGCAGCGTTTAGCTTCTTAAGCGATGCCGGTGGTTGGCAACGGTGGTTTTTCACTATCATCGCTTTCGCCGTCAGCGTCATGTTGCTGTATTGGTTGCGTAAGAATGATGCCTCCCAGCGCTTGCAAAACATTGCCTTCGCCTTAGTGCTTGGCGGCGCTTTAGGTAATGTCATTGACCGTTTGTACCATGGTTTTGTCATCGACTTTCTTGATTTTTACGTTGGTAATTATCACTGGCCGGCATTTAACGTCGCAGATTCTGCAATTTGCGTCGGTGCTGGCTTATTGATTTGGGATGCTTTTATCAACAAGCCTGAACAAAACAGCGATACCGCGAAAGCAGGAAAGTAACATGACGCAACAGATTTGCAGTGGCGCCGAAGTAACCATGCACTTTGCCATTAAGTTGGTAGATGGCTCGGTTGCCGATAGTACCAAGGTCAATAACAAGCCAGCCCGTTTTGTTGTCGGCGATGGTAATTTGACCGACAGCTTTGAGCAATGTTTGCTCGGTTTGAAAGCCGGTGACGAGAAGAAATTCGAATTGCCGCCAGAACAAGCTTTTGGTCAGCCCAATCCTGACAATATTCATCACTTAGACCGAGTCAAATTTGGTGGTGATATTGTCGCCGAAGTAGGCGCTATTGTCGCTTTTAGCCAGCCCGATGGCACTGAAATCCCGGGTATTGTCCGTGCTGTGGAAGGCGACTCTGTGACTGTTGATTTTAATCATCCACTAGCAGGCCAAACGGTGATCTTTGAAGTTGAAATTCTAACAGTTGGAGAATCGCAATAATGGACATTTTACTGGCAAATCCTCGCGGCTTTTGTGCTGGAGTTGACCGTGCGATTAGCATTGTTGAGCGTGCACTGGAACTGTTTGAGCCACCTATTTATGTTCGTCATGAGGTGGTACACAACCGTTACGTGGTTGATGGCTTACGTGATCGAGGCGCCATTTTTGTCGATGAGTTGGATGAAGTACCAGATGACTGCATCGTCATTTTCTCCGCTCATGGGGTTTCCAAAGCGGTTCGTGACAATGCTAAGGCGCGTGGCTTAAAGGTGTTCGATGCTACTTGCCCGTTGGTCACCAAAGTCCATATGGAAGTAACCCGAGCGAGCCGCCGAGGTACTGAGTGCGTGTTGATCGGTCATGCGGGACATCCCGAAGTTGAAGGTACCATGGGGCAATATGACTCTGATTCTGGAGGGATTTACTTGGTCGAATCTCCGGCGGATGTCAAAACATTGCCAGTAAAAGATCGCGAAAATCTGTGCTACGTTACTCAAACGACTTTGTCTGTGGATGACACAGCAGACGTGATTGATGCGTTGCGCCAAGAGTTCCCAAAGATCGTTGGACCTCGCAAAGATGACATTTGCTATGCCACCCAGAACCGCCAAGATGCGGTGCGGGAATTAGCAGCAAAATCTGATGTGATGTTGGTAGTCGGAGCCAAAAATAGCTCTAACTCAAACCGCTTACGAGAGCTGGCCGAAAAGATTGGTACCCGGGCGTATTTGATTGATACCGCCGATGATATCGATGCCGCTTGGCTTGAAACTTGTGATGTGGTCAGCGTCACTGCTGGCGCTTCTGCCCCTGAGATTTTGGTGCAACAAGTCGTTGATAAATTAACTCAGTGCGGTGGCACGCAAGTACAAGAACATCCGGGACGTGAAGAGAACATAGTGTTCGCCGTTCCCGCCGAGTTGCAGTAGCAGCTTCTGCGACAAAGTTCTCCAATGCAGCCACCGTCTAGGTGGCTGTTTTGTTTTACACACAAATTCGTCAGGCGACCGTTGCACGTAGGTCGCGTACTCGCTCCTCACTTCAATCAGGCGTTACTCTGATTGAAATTCTTGTTGCTGTTGTCGTTTTGGGCATTGGTGTATTGGGTGCGCTCGCTCTACAAGGAACAGCCAAAAGGGGCAATCTCGAAGCCTTCCAACGTACTCAAGCAGTATTGATCGCTCGAGATCTGGCTGAACGAATGGTGTCCAACCGCACCGCCGACCTCGACAGTTACCAGGGAACATACACTGGCTCAACGGTTACTACCTTTTCAGATTGTTTGGGGCTCGATAGTTGTACTCCAGAGCAAATGGTTAGCTGGGATTTGTATCAATTTGATCAGGCTATTAAAGGCGGCTCTGAGGTCAGAGGTGATCGCGATACCGGCGCTTTGATTAATGCCGAAGGATGCGTTAGCCACACCGCTGGCTTGATTCAAATTGTTTTGGTTTGGAAGGGTGTTCGCCTCGGTGCGACGCCTGTTTCACCGATAGCTGGTTGTGGCAGCGACATTAGCGCGAAAGAGCGACGTATGTTTGTTTTCACCACTTTTGTGGGGGCTAACTAATGATTAGAGTGAGCTGTAAACAACTAGGCTTTACTCTTGTCGAGTTGATGATTGCGCTGGTACTTGGCCTGCTGTTGGTCATCGCAGCGCTAAGCGTTTTGATAACCTCGTTAACCCAACTTTCCAACACCCAATCTTTTTCAGAAATTTTAGACAACGGCCGCGTTGCAATTGCACTGCTAGGCAAAGATGTCACTCACGCTGGCTTTATGGGGCAACTCTCTGGTCAGAATTTAGTGCTAGGTTCCAATTTGACCCTTGAAGCTGGTGCGGTATCAAGCGAATGCACTGGTGGCGGAGTCAACAATGCGACATTTCCGACGGTTGGCATTAATGCCACGTTTAGAATGCTATGGGGGGCAAACCTAACCGGTGCCAACGCCATGGGGTGCATCGATGATGGTCGAGCTGGCACTGATGTCATTCAAATTAAACGTTTGATAGGGCAGGAAGATGAGTCCAATGCCATCGTCACCAACGGCAATGTCTATATGGCAGCAAACTCAAATACGGCCGTTATCTTCAATGGTGCAACAGGATTGGTAGCAGCAGAACCAACGAATGCCGAGTACTTTGAGTATCAGCACCGAGTCTATTATGTCGCTAATGTGAATCGCTATGGCATCAACGACTTTCCTGTGTTGGTGCGCGAAACCTTGGCGGTAACATCTGGTTCAGAAGTGATGATCAAAGAAGAAATCGCCGAAGGTGTAGAGGACTTACATTTTCTTTACGGTCTTGATGATGACGGTGATGGCGCTGTCGATCGCTACGCCACAGCAGCTCAGATCACTGATGATGAATGGGACAATGTTGATTTTGCCAGAGTGCTGTCAGTGCAGGTGGCCATGCTGGTAAGGGCTATCGAAGCGGACCCTGCGTTAACTCAGCATGGGGCTGCAACTTACAATTATGGCAGCCGTACGGTGACGTCTGCGAATGATGGCATCAGGCGAAAGGTGCTAAGTGCTACGGTCGCTATTCGCAATCATCAGATTGCCAACGGAGGTTAACCATGAATGTTGCTCACCAATCAGGTCTGGCACTGTTCACTACCTTGATTTTGCTGGTCATTATTACCCTAACGTCAGTGATGCTGATAAGAAACACCAGCTTTGAGACAAAGATATCAGGGGCTTATGCTGATCGTTTGGTCTCTGAGGGGGAAGTCTCCGGTGCAATTGATGCCATCGTCGATGCTGCTCGTGGCGGCGGAGCTAGCCCGTTTCTCGACGATGACGGTAGTTATCCGCTATCGCGAACGGCGGCCGATTTTCCTGACGTTGCAAATGACATTGAGCTGATCGTTGAAGTTCCAGGAGCTTGCCAGCGGGGAGAAAATGCTAACAGTCAAAACCTCAATTTGGTTTGTCGGCGTTTTGAAATTGACTCGTCTTTGAGTTACTCCCGCTCGGGAGCTGGGCAGAATGATGTTGCCACCGGAATAATCCATCCGATGACCCGATAAGAGGCCGACCATGAATAAACTTATCAAGCAAGTTGTAGTTGCCGGACTCAGTTCTTTAAGCGTGTTTGTTGCTTTGTCGGATGACATTGAACTCTATGATTATGCTGCCCGAATTGATTGGGGGATCCGTCCCAAGGTACTCATTATTTTCGATAATTCAGGCAGTATGGGGATTATTGAGGAAGGTACCTCAGGCTACGATCCCGACAAAGAGTACGGCTCGGTGCAGGGGCTAAATTCCTTTAATGACCGCTACATCTATTACACCGCAGAAGGAATCGACGAGACTTCTGCACCTGTTCCTGACTCGCCATCGGAAACGCGTCGTTTCCGCGAGCATATCAATGCTTGTGCCGCCGCCGTAGCTTCATTGAACACGGTCGGCTATTACGTTGGACGGTTACTGGAGTACGAACGGACCGGCAAGAATAAAGATACTTGGCAAGAAATGCCGGATAACGACGGTTCAAACCTGGAGCTGATTGACTGCCAAGACGATATCACCCTTGCCAATACTTGGAATGCTGATAATTGGCAGGACATCGATAAAGGTTGGTCGGGGGCTACCACTAATGGTTACCCGGTTGATGATCAAACATATCCTTATCAATCTGGCGTTGATGGCGTGACGCCGACCGGCAGCCCTGATTTGTTTAATTCTGCTTCTACCGTAACCCTTTATACCGATAACTACTTACGCTGGTATCACGGAGGTTGCGTTCTGAAAGCAGGTACCTCCGATTGCGATCCAGACGTTCCATCAGTGGAGTCGAAATCACGCTTACAGTGGGCCAAAGACGCAGTAAACAACGTGGTGTCATCGGTCAATGCAGTCGACTTCGGACTCATGGTGTTTAACATCAACGCATTTGATGAATATGCTCGAGATGGTGGCCGACTGGTTCTGAAAGTCGACGAATACGATGCCGAAACCGAATTTAGTCCAGTGGTCAATTCGCTTCAAGCCAACACCAATACACCGCTTTGTGAAACCATGTATGAGGCCTATCGCTACATTGCAGGCCTGAGTGTGATGTTTGGTGATGATGATGGCAAGCCTGTCATCAATGGTCGCGAACAAAACACGTACGACTACTCACCAAACTCACCTCCAAGGGACAGCAGTGCCGAAATTGATGGCATTTATGCCTCTCCATTTGACAAATGTGTGAATCAAATGACGGTCATTTTAGTGACCGATGGCGCCCCAACGGTCGATAGTGCAGCTAACACTTCAATTAAAGATGATTTCGGTATCACCTCGCCTTACGTCATGGGCAATGGTGTCGAAACTTATTTGCCGCCGTTGACTCAAGCACTATACAAAAATGACATTCTGTCCGATGAAGAGAACTACCCAGGTAAACAAACACTCAACACTTATATTATTGGCATGGGCGACATTACCTCGGATCCTGATGCGGTTGAAATGTTAACCGAGGCCGCTGTTGGCGGTTACTATAATGCCACTGATATGAGCACAGGATTGGAATCTGCTTTACTGGACATCGTTTATCAGACCTTAACCAATCAAGCGACTTATACCTCGCCCGCGGTGGCAACTAACAATTTTGATCGAACTCAAAATTTGGACTCGGTTTACTACGCCATGTTCTTGCCCACTAGTGCCGAAAGTAAGCTTCACTGGTGGGGCAACTTAAAAAAATACAAAGTCGTCGACGATGAGCGTATTGAAGACGTCAATGGCAACGCTGCGATGAGCGAGTTTGACGGCAATATCGTCGACACTGCGCACAGTTATTGGTCGTCAGCCGAAGATGGTGATGATGTCACCAAAGGTGGGGTGCTCGAACACCTCCAGAAGCGCGTCGCTGAACGAAAGTTCTATGCCGATTCAGGAACTCAGTTGGCGCTGATTGAAACCTTCGCTAACAATAACTCAGTAGCAGCGAGCTTGGGGGTTGAACAGGCTGAAGTAGCCGATTATATCAAGTGGATTCAGGGAGTTGATGTTGATGATGAAGACGGTGATGGCAGTACCACTGACAAACGGTCTCAGCTAGTTGCTGACATCTTGCACTCCAGGCCGCTGGCATTAAATTATGGCGGCAATGAAGCAAGCCAAGATGTTCGTCTTGTCGTTGGTACCAATGCCGGGGTGCTTCACATGTTCAAAGATAATGGAGGAACCGTCGAGGAATCCTGGGCATATTTGCCAAATGAATACTGGTCACTGCAAAAAGAATTAAGACACTATACTGGTGCCAGAAATTACTATGGTATTGACGGTTCGCCGGTGGCCTTTAGCTATGGCGACAAAGTCTGGTTGTACTTTGGTGTTCGTCGGGGCGGCAAAACCTACTATGCCATGGATATTACAAACCCCGATTCTCCATCATTGATGTGGCGAATCGACAACAATAGCAATGGCTTTGAACTGTTGGGGCAGACATGGTCGGAACCGGTCGTCACCTATGTGAATGGTATCGGCAAAGGTACTCCGGTGATGATCATTGCTGGCGGTTACGATACCAATAAAGATGCCCATCAAGTTGGGAGCGACGACTCAGTTGGTCGAGGTGTTTATCTTGTTAATGCGGCGACAGGGGCCTTGATTTGGAGCACCACGTCAGCCACATATTCGGGCTTTAAAGATAGTATGCCCGGCAAGGTCGCAGCATTGGACTCAGATCAAGATGGCTTGGTCGACCGTTTATATGTGAGTGATACTGGTGCAAACATCTTCCGAATTGATATGCCAACAGATGACAAGTCGACTTGGACAGTTCATAAATTTGCGTCGCTGGGAGATGTCGCTACTGAGCAAGATAGGCGTTTTTTCTATGAACCTGCTGTTGCCCAAACCGTTGTGAACATCAAAACAGAGACGGTGACCACTGACGACAAAGGCGCCATTTCGACTGTGGTTACCAACCAAACTGTTCCGTTTGACGCTGTCATGTTGGGCACAGGCAATCGGTCTCACCCCCTTGATGTGACGACCAATGATATGTTTTTCATGCTGCAAGATCGCAATGTTCAGACGGCTAGCTTAACGGATTCGGAAATTTCCGAGCGGGGCGGAGTGATTCAACTGACCGATTTGTACGACGCTACCGGCCAAGCTATTAATCAGAACAACACTGACTCTGAACGGCAGACTGAACTGCTGTCCTACGGACAAAAGCGCGGCTGGTATCATAAATACAGCGGTCTTGGTGAAAAGTCGTTATCAAGTCCGATTGTTATTGAAGGTACCGTTTACTATACAACCTATACGCCGGCAACCTCCGCGATTCAAATTCAACAATGTATCCCCGTTGGCCAGGGTCGTATCTACGGGGTAGACCTGCAGTATGGTTACAACGAATTTGAATGGGATCATATTGATACAGGTACTAATGTGCCAGATACGCCGCAGTTGTTTGCTGGCGAAAATAACGTCAGTCTCATTTGCGGTGGCTGCGAAGTCATCACTAAAACCGATTCTGGTGAGCAAGAAATGTGTATTGCTGATGAGTGTCAAACAGACAGCGATGGCACAATTGATAACCCAGATTTAATTGAAACACCGCTGCAACTAGCTCCTCAGCGAATTTACTTTTACAACAAGGAAGTGCAATGAATCGGCAATTGGGTTTTAGTTTGATAGAAATGATGGTTGCAGTAGCAATTATCGCTATTCTGACGACAGTGGCTTATCCCGCATACCAGCGATATGTTGCCGAAGGGACACGCTCAGAAGCGGCTGCCATCTTGTTGGAAGCGGCTGCAAGGCAAGAGCAGTACTACCTTGATTTTCATACTTACACTAGCAGCATGACAGCCCTAGGCTATGCCTCAGATCCGGTTGACTTCCCACTTTCTAGTGGCGCAAATGCCAATTACAAAGTTTCTGCCAGTGGCAATGCCAATACGTTTACTTTGACTGCTACTGCTATCAATAAGCAAGCATCTCGCGATTCCGACTGTGGCTCTTTGAAAATTGATCACTTGGGAACTCGTTCAAGCAACTCGGATGCAACTGATGTGAAGGGGTGTTGGCCATGATTAAAAATCTGCTAGTGCTTAGCGTGTTATTGGTTGTGTCAGCCGGAGTGAAGGCTGAGCGGACTTATGAATACAAATGCTGGCTAACGATGAGCGATGGCTCCGAAATGATTGCGATGGTGAGACTTGATACCAAAGGCAACCATGGTCAAGCGCGAGCTAAGCTGGCACGAAGTAAAGTGGTAGAAACTGCTGAAGGTGCTCGGGACTTTAAAAAGGTTCACGAATGCGTCGAGCTCTATAAGCCATTTACTAGTTCAAAGGCTCAGTCGCTTGATCAGCGTTCAGTTCGCTAGCGCTCGCCATTATTCGTTACAGGTCAGGATGTTTCCGTTTGAGTCTTCGTGGTAACCATCTTCGTTGGCATCGATGGTAGCTCGTGCCCGGCCAATATTCGACAGAATAATACCGCGGGCATATTTATTGTCGCCGGAAGAAGGGCAAAACACGAATGTTGCGGCAAAGCCTGCCGATAAGCCATCGGGAGTAAAGGTTACGCGGTCGCGGGTAGAGTCCTTGAAGGAGTTTTCCGAGCCAAGTGGGGCGCTTTGGGCTAATACCAATTCGCCACCGTCCAATTCGCCGACGTTGTCGCCGTCATCGACAAATACACTAATACCATCAAGCCAGTTACCATCACATTCATTGGTCGAAGACAAATGGCAAACAGTCACTCTTTTGCCCAGCGAAACTGCTTCGGCACGAGCAAAATGCATGTCCTTGTGAAGCATATCGATGGAACTTTCGGAGGTGTAGCGCTGTATTAGCGCGTTAAACCCAGGAATGCCGATCGTAATAAGGATGACGACGACTGCCACTGTGACCATGAGTTCAACCAGCGTGAATCCAGCATTCAATTTTGTCGAGCGACTTCTTGAGCCATCTATCAACTTTGACATCACTAACCTACTTATTACTTCTTCGTTGATGTCATGCCAGATTACCAGTTTTTGCCTTTGGTGTTTGGTTGCTAACGAAAATATTCGATCTGGTTCTATAGTCTATCGCTGGCAATAACAGTTATCTCTGTCGTTGGGTGGAATTACCAAGCATATTGATATCAGCCGTACCTTTTATCGGCTGCTTACTTTATCATTGCCAACACTTAGCAATACGCTGTTGGACAGGAGCAAAGAGGTAACCGTGTTAAACATTGCGATGGGGCAAATCCACTGCTGGGTGGGCGATATTGAGGGCAATGGCCAAAAAGTATTGGCGGCAATGCATGAAGCAGCCGAACAGGGGGCCGATATCATCCTGTTTCCGGAGTTGACCCTAACCGGCTACCCGCCAGAAGACCTGCTGTTGCGTGATGATTTGTATCAGCGAATTGACTCAGTTTTGGCAAAGATCAAAAGCCAAATGCCGGCCATTGATGCCTTAGTGGGGCTACCAACTAAGTCTGGCCAACTCTGCTACAACAGCCTTGTTTGGCTGAGTCAGGGCGAGGAACAAGCTCGTTACCACAAGCAACAGCTGCCAAATTACGGCGTGTTTGATGAAAAACGCTATTTTCAGCCGGGCACTGATACTTGCGTGATTGAGGTCAGCGGCCACAAACTGGGGCTGCTCATCTGCGAAGATGTGTGGCACCAGCAGCCTGCTAAAGCCACAGTGGCAGCAGGGGCCGAGCTATTACTAATTGCTAATGCATCGCCTTATCACACTAAGAAAACGCCAATGCGACATGGGGTGTTAGAGCGTCAAGCCGCCGAACTTCGCACTGGTATCGTCTACGTCAATCACAGTTGTGGCCAGGATGAGCTAATTTTTGATGGCCAGTCTGTTGCCATTAATGCTCAAGGCAAAGAAATTTATCGAGCGCCTGCTTTTGAAACGGCACTATCATTTGTCCATTTCGATGGCTCTGAGTTAATTGCTGCGCAACCGAGTGCTGATGAATTGGAGTTATTAGCGGAAGTCTATAAAGGCTTAACGTTAGCTGTGCGCGACTATGTCACGCGCAATGGTTTTGCCGGTGCAGTACTTGGATTGTCTGGCGGAATTGACTCAGCGCTGACCTTAGCCATTGCCGCTGATGCGTTGGGCGCAGATAAAGTTCAAGCGGTGATGATGCCGTTTCGCTATACCTCAGAAATGAGCATTGCCGACGCTGCCGAGCAAGCCGAGCTTATGGGCGTTGAATATGATGCGGTTTCTATTGAACCAATGTTCGACGCATTTATGCAACAGCTTGAACCCATGTTCAAAGACACTCAGGTCGATACTACAGAAGAGAACTTGCAGGCTCGCAGTCGTGGCGTGGTGCTAATGGCGCTGTCGAATAAACGTCGTCGTATTGTTTTAACGACAGGCAACAAGAGTGAAATGGCCGTTGGTTATGCCACCTTGTATGGCGATATGTGTGGTGGATTCGCGGTACTCAAAGACGTGCCAAAAACCATGGTGTTTGATTTGGCACGTTACCGCAACACCCTAGGTCGTGTGATCCCTGAGCGGGTTATCACGCGTCCGCCGTCAGCCGAATTAGCGCCTGATCAAGTCGATTCCGATAGCCTACCGGATTATGCAGACTTGGATGATATGATCGAACGTTACGTAGAGCAGGATGCCTCGCTGGCAGAAATAGTTGCCGCTGGCTACGATGAACAAGTTGTTCGCCGTGTGATTCGCCTCATTGACATGAATGAATATAAAAGGCGACAGTCTGCAGTTGGACCTAGAATTACTCCGCGTGGATTTGCAAAAGACCGACGAAACCCCATTTGCTCAGGTTTTGGCCGTGCAAACTGGTAAAGGAACTGAAAATGAAAAAAGTTGTAGCCATTATTAAACCGTTCAAATTGGACGATGTTCGTGAAGCACTGTCTGAAGTAGGAATTAGCGGACTGACGGTGACTGAAGTAAAGGGATTTGGTCGTCAAAAAGGCCACACCGAGATGTACCGCGGTGCTGAGTACATGGTCGATTTCCTGCCGAAAGTGAAGCTGGAAATTGTCATCGCCGATGAAGATGTTGAGCGTTGCCTGGAGACCATCGTCAATGCCGCTCACACTGGCAAAATAGGTGACGGTAAGATATTCGTCCAAAACGTTGAGCGGGCGATTCGGATCCGTACTGGCGAAGAAAACAACGACGCGATCTAGTTATTGCCAAAACCCAGACACAAAAAACGGAATCAATTGATTCCGTTTTTTATTGGCGTGAGCTATTGGTTAATTAACCATGCGATTTTCCGGGTAGTTCAGTTGCAGTACCCGTAGCGTATCCTGCCGCGCATCTTCCATTCCTAACTGCTTATAACTGCGAGCCATGATTTCAAGTGCTCGCTCAACCGATGGGGTGTCAGGCATGTATTCGAGGACGTATTTACCACGACCTAGCGCTGCAACATAAGCATCTCGCTCATAGTAATACTCGGCTACCATTACTTCGAAACGGGCCAGACGGTTTTTCAAAGCAATCATCCGCTTAGACGCATCCGGTGCATATTTGCTGCCCGGGTAATCACGCAATAGTCGTTCGTAGTCTTGGAATGCTTCGCGAATATTGTGTGGATCGCGGTCCGAGCGATCAATGCGGAACAGCTCTTGGAAGAAGTTGCGGTCTTCATCTTCATTGACCAAGCCGCGCATGTACAGCGCGTAATCAATATCTTTGTGAGTTGGATTCAAGCGGATAAAACGGTCAATGGCGGCCAATGCTGCTGGGTTATCTGCCACTGAATAATAGGCGCTAATCAAATCAAGTTGCACCTGATCGGCATGAGCACCAAACGGGTAGCGTGATAACAAAGCTTCGAAATGGGCAATAGCGCTACGGTAGTTACCGGAGTTCATTCGGGTCTTAGCTTCTTGATAAAGCTCTGCAGCAGGTTTCTCTGCGATTTTTTCTTTTTCTGGTGTCGATGAGCAGGCACCGAGTACCAAAGCTAATCCTAAAACACCTAATCCGGTTAGACGGGATAACAGCATGAACACTTCCCAGTAAATTCAATGATGGTTAAGGCTGAGTTTCAGCCCAGTTCCAGTTACAATGCACGGCATTCTAAACTAATCAACAGCGCGTTGTGAATGCGTTGTTAGACAGATTGAGATTATGGCGCAGGAATTTACCCTTACCGCACAAATTTCCACTGAACAATTTGGCCAGCGACTCGACCAAGCGCTGGCTGAACTATTCCCTGATTATTCAAGAACCCGAATCAAAGCTTGGCTTGATGAAGGGCGCATTGAAGTCAATGGCAAGGTGGCAACCAAAGCAAGAGAAAAAGTCAGCGGTGGCGAGGACATAGTGTTACACGCTCAGCTTGAAGATGAGGTACAGCATCAAGCCGAGGCGATCGAGCTCAATATCATCCACGAAGATGACGATATCTTAGTGGTCAATAAGCCTGCTGGCTTAGTGGTCCACCCCGGGGCGGGGAATCAACAGGGTACTCTGTTGAATGCGTTGCTGCATCATTGTCCTGAACTGGTTGAAGTTCCTCGGGCAGGCATTGTCCATCGGCTCGATAAGGACACCACAGGGTTAATGGTGGTCGCGAAAACTATTCCCGCTCAGACTCATTTGGTTGCCCGCTTGCAAGCGCGCGATATTACTCGCGAGTACGAAGCGATCGCAATTGGCTTGATGACTGCTGGTGGCACCATTGAAGAACCGATTGATCGCCATCCAAGTCGTCGCACAGCAATGGCTGTTCATCCATTGGGGAAAGAAGCGATTACGCACTACCGAATTGCTGAGAAATTCAATAATCATACGCGGTTGCGTTTGCGCTTAGAGACTGGCCGGACTCACCAAATTCGAGTTCACATGTCACATTTACATCATCCATTGGTTGGTGATGTGCTTTATGGTGGTCGCAATCGGCTACCAAAAGGTGCCAGCGAAACCATGATTGAAACCTTGCGCGGCTTTAAACGCCAAGCCTTGCATGCTGCTCGGTTGATTCTGGAGCATCCAATCAGTGGTGAGCAAATGGAATGGAAAGCCCCCATTCCAGATGACATGCAGCACTTAACCGAGGTATTGCGTGCCGATGCCAAGCTCAATCCTAGCGATATCTGAGTGCACTTTGGATGACTGGCAGCTACCTGAACAGGTAGCTGTTGTTCAAACCTATCGACATGGTGGCGTCAGTCAAACGCCATATGACTCGATGAATGTTGGACTCCATGTTGACGATGACTCTCAGGCTGTTGCGACTAATCGACAACGTCTGCAGCAGCGCATGCCGGGCTGTCAGGACATTCACTGGCTCAATCAGGTCCATGGCACACAAGTTTTTCATCTGAATAGACCACCGCGCATGACGCCCAATGCTGATGCAGCGATTAGTCGCGAGCCTGGTCAAGCTTGTACCATCATGACAGCGGACTGTTTACCCGTGTTGATTTGTGCCAACGATGGCTCTGAAGTCGCTGCTGCTCATGCTGGGTGGCGTGGTCTTGCCAATGGCATTTTAGAGCAAACCGTTAAAGCGATGGTGACGCCAGCAGATCGTTTAAGAGTTTGGCTGGGGCCATGTATTGGGCCAAAACAATTCCAGGTTGGCGCCGAAGTTCGCGATGTTTTCATTGCTCAATCACCACAAAACGCTGATGCATTTCAACCGTCAGTGAGTGGCAAGTGGTTGGCTGATTTGCAGCTGTTGGCAATGATGCGGTTGCTGCAGCTTGATGTTAGCAATATCAGCGCCGATCGTCGCTGTACCTATCTTCATCCCGAGCTTTTCTTTTCCTATCGCCGAGCTAGTCATGTCGATGATAAAGCGTGCAAAGGTGTGACCGGGCGCATGGCTTCTGCGATTTGGATTAAAGCCAACGCTTGAAACCGAAAACAACCAGCCCCATTTAATCATCAGACTAAATATTGAACGATGAGACGGGAGGTTGTTATGCGTCTGGATCGGTTTACCAGTAAATTTCAAGTTGCTTTGTCTGATGCGCAATCGATGGCGCTGGGCAGAGATCATCAATACATCGAAGCGACTCATCTATTTTTAGCGTTGCTCAATCAAGAGCAAGGATCGGTTCGACCATTATTGCAATTGGCCGGAGTGAATGTTTCGGCATTGCGTTCGCAATTGGCTGAACAACTTGACCGGGTTGCCCGAGTTGAAGGCACTGGCGGCGATGTTCAGTTAAACCATAGCTTAATCAACTTGCTCAACATGACTGACAAGTTGGCGCAAAAGCGCAAAGACAAGTTTATTTCCAGCGAAGTATTTGTGTTGGCCGCGGCTCAAGATAAAGGGGCATTCGGCGACATGCTGCGCAAACTTGGCGCAACACCAGAAGCCATTGAGCAAGCCATTGAAAAAGTTCGTGGTGGTCAAAAAGTTGATGATCCCAATGCTGAAGATCAGCGTCAGGCACTGGAAAAATACACCATCGATTTAACTGAGCGGGCAGAAGCTGGCCGGTTGGATCCTGTGATTGGCCGTGATGATGAAATCCGCCGCACGATCCAAGTGTTGCAACGTCGAACTAAAAACAACCCAGTGCTGATTGGTGAACCGGGGGTTGGTAAAACCGCTATTGTTGAGGGGTTAGCACAACGCATCGTCAATGGTGAAGTTCCCGAAGGTTTGAAGAACAAGCGGGTACTGTCACTGGATATGGGGTCGTTACTGGCCGGTGCCAAATATCGAGGAGAGTTTGAAGAACGCCTGAAGGCAGTGCTGAATGAACTCGCCAAAGAAGAAGGTCAGGTGATTTTGTTCATTGATGAGCTCCATACCATGGTTGGTGCCGGCAAAGCCGAAGGTGCCATGGATGCCGGCAATATGCTTAAGCCAGCATTGGCGCGTGGTGAGCTCCACTGTGTTGGTGCAACCACCTTGGATGAGTATCGACAGTATGTGGAAAAAGATGCTGCGCTGGAACGCCGATTCCAAAAAGTGCTGGTGGAAGAGCCCTCAGTTGAAGATACCATTGCTATTTTGCGGGGATTGAAAGAGCGTTACGAGTTGCATCACGCAGTTGATATTACCGATCCGGCTATTGTTGCTGCAGCCAGTTTGTCTTACCGCTACATTTCTGATCGGCAATTGCCCGATAAAGCCATCGATTTGATTGATGAAGCAGCATCTTCCATCCGTTTGCAAATTGACTCTAAGCCAGAGGATATGGATAAGCTCGAACGGCGAATTATCCAACTGAAAATTGAACAGCAGGCAGTTGCAAAAGAAAGCGATGAGGCCAGCAAGAAACGTCTGGCATTGCTGGAACAAGAGTTGGTGAAGCTCGATGCTAAATATCAAGAACTGGAAGAAGTTTGGCAGTCTGAAAAAGCGGCATTGTCTGGCACCCAGCATATTAAAGCAGAGCTGGAACAAGCACGGCAAGACTTGGAATTTGCCACTCGAGCGAGCGATCTTAATCGAATGTCAGAGCTTCAGTATGGCCGTATCCCCGAGCTCGAACGGCAACTCGATTTAGCCGCGCAGGCAGAAATGCACGAAATGACCTTACTGCGTAACAAAGTCGGCGAGGAAGAAATAGCCGAGGTACTGTCGCGGGCAACGGGCATTCCGGTGGCGCGGATGCTTGAAGGTGAACGCGACAAACTGCTACGGATGGAAGAGCAGCTCCACAAGCGTGTGGTTGGCCAAGGTGAAGCGGTAGATGCTGTTGCAAATGCGATTCGTCGCTCGCGATCTGGACTTGCCGATCCAGATCAGCCGATTGGTTCGTTTTTGTTCTTAGGGCCGACAGGGGTGGGTAAAACCGAACTCTGCAAAGCGCTCGCCTCGTTTATGTTCGATACCGAAGATGCCATGGTTCGGATTGATATGTCCGAGTTTATGGAAAAGCACTCGGTGGCGCGATTGGTTGGTGCGCCTCCGGGCTATGTCGGATACGAAGAGGGAGGTTATCTAACTGAAGCGGTGCGGCGCAGACCCTATTCAGTGGTGTTGCTTGATGAAGTGGAGAAAGCTCACCCTGATGTTTTCAATATCTTGTTGCAGGTGTTAGATGATGGCCGCCTGACTGATGGCCAGGGTCGAACTGTCGATTTTCGCAATACCGTGGTGATCATGACCTCGAACCTCGGCTCCGATCGTATTCAGGAAACAGCCGGCAAGGCCAGTTATGATGAGATGAAAGCGCAGGTTATGGATGTGGTGAGTCATCACTTCCGCCCTGAATTTATTAACCGGGTCGACGAATTAGTGGTGTTCCACCCCTTGGAACAAGAGCAATTGCGTCGAATCACCGCTATTCAAATCGAGCGGCTGCGTAAGCGCTTGGCAGAACGTGAGTTAAACTTAACCGTGTCTGATGCTGCGCTGGATAAACTCGCCGAAGCAGGCTTTGATCCAGTGTATGGAGCGCGACCGCTGAAGCGGGCAATCCAGCAACAGTTGGAAAACCCACTGTCGCAAGCGATCTTGCGAGGTCAGTACTCACAAGGTTCCAACATTATGATCGATTGTGACAACCAAGAGTTAACACTAAGCTAATCACAGCGTTGAAAAAAGGCCGTCGGATCGACCAGACCACGGCCTTTGTCAATTTCGTCGGCAAAAGCCTTGTGCTACCCTGTGCGACACATTTTATCCTTGTTATCTGGATTGCTGGTTTCAATGACAGAACATCATGAGAACGATGCCCATAAACCAAAGGGCATTTATTTACTTCCCAATCTGTTGACCACTGGCGGCTTGTTTGCCGGCTTTTACGCTGTTGTGGCCTCCATGAATGGCGATTTCAAATTGGCATCAGTGGCTATTTTTATCGCCATGATCTTTGATGGACTTGATGGCCGAGTGGCGCGTTTGACCAATACTCAAAGTGCATTTGGCGCCGAGTATGACAGCATGGCTGATATGTTGTCTTTTGGTGTGGCGCCAGCGTTGATTGCTTATAACTGGGGCCTTAATGAGCTCGGCAAAATTGGCTGGTTGGCGGCCTTTATCTTCGTCGCCGGTGCGGCATTGCGACTAGCTCGTTTCAATACCATGGTTGGCAAAGCTGACAAGCGCTATTTCCAAGGCTTAGCAAGTCCTGCTGCAGCGGGCATTATTGCCGGCGGTGTTTGGCTGGGGGCTGAACATGAACTGGATGGCCACAGTATAGGCTTTATCGTGGCTTTGATCACCATGGCCGCTGGTGCGTTGATGGTCAGCAACTTCCGCTATCACTCGTTTAAGGATGTTGACTGGAAAGGTCGAGTGTCATTCCTTGCCATTTTGCTAGTGGTGTTGGTCTACGTCATTATCGCGACTAATCCGGCCTTGGTGCTGTTTGCTATCTTCATGGCATATGCAGTGTCCGGCCCGTTCATTACTGTTCGCGGTGTTCGTAAATTAAAGATGGAGCACGTGGTCGGCGATAGTAAAGATGCTGACTTTTGTGAGAAGCAAAAGGCTGCAGACCAACAAACTGTTAAACCTGAGACGACTGACGATTCTGGTGATTCTAAAACGCCAGCAGATAAGTAACTGCGGTGAATAAAAAAGCCCCTGCATGCAGGCAATGCTGTTCACTTAAGAGGAGCGGCATTGCGGTTTACCGGATAACGGGTCTTGGATATTTTCACCGCCCTAGGCCTTGACGGCCTAGGGCGTTTCTCTATGAA